>JAIUNK010000078.1 GCA_020161845.1 Actinomycetota bacterium | reverse complement strand
ACTTCGTGTTCAGCGGGGGCAGGTCGGCACGGCGGCGCCGTGATCATGGGGTCCTTCAGGAGCGATCTGGTTGAGTTGGGCGATCTTGGTCCGGGCGGCGACGAGGCTGATCTGTAGCCCTTCGACCTCGCCGAGCCATCCTTCGCGGCGGGCTTCGTCGATGCGGGCGATCAGGTTGTCGCGGACGTCGAGGAGACGTTGCCGCTGGCCGGGGTCGGGTCGCAGGACAGGGCACCGCAGGCAGGCGTGTTCGTGGATGCAGGCGGTGGCGTAGGAGCGTCCACAGGTGCCCAGGGCGACCTTTCGATGTTCGAAATGACCCAGGAACTCTTGCCACTCGGCGTCGGTCGGGGTGCGGTATTCCTCGCTGGGACGTAGTGCGCGTCGTCGGGCGATGAAGGCTCGATGTCCGTTGATGGCCTCCTGCGGGTAGACCGCTTTGTAGCCCATGGTCGTGTTGATGTCGCGGTGTCCGGCGACGAGTTGCGCGATGTGCGGGGGCATGCCGTGGAGGACGGCATCGGTGATGAACATCCGACGGAAGTCGTGGGGAGTGAACCGCAGCGGGGAGCCGTTGTTGGCGGAGGCGGTCGCCGTGGTGGATTCGGAGGCTGCCTGGCAGATCCAGTCTCGCAGGGTGCCTGCCGGGATGGCCCGGTCGTTGAGCCCGAACCGCCGCTGAAATAGCAGCGGCATGGGTGGATTCCAGACCCGTTCGTGTGAGTCGTAGGAGGTTACGGCAGGCACCGCCCCGCCCGGTCGGCGGATGCGGTGGATGACGGCGGCGAGCACGTCGGCGAGTTCGGGGCTGACGACGAGCAGCCGCTCAACGTCGGTCTTGGATGGTGCGATCTGCAGCAGCGGGATCACGTCGCTGCTGTCCGGTGGGGTGTACTGGACCAGACTGTGGTGACTGAGCTCGGTCAGTTCTTCGATGCGAATCCCGGTGTGGCGCAGTGTCTCGATAGCCGCCCAGGTCCAGAACGCACGGTCCTCCTCGCCGGACAGATCGCGTCGTACGCCGGTGAGGGGGTCCTCGGCCCAAATCCGGGCCGTGGGTACACCTCGGTCCGGGGCGCGGTAGAGCATCTCGTCCTGGTCGGTGAATGCGCCGCCGGGGGCAGTCGCCCGGGCGGCCTCGAGCCGGCGCGCCGCTGCTTTGGCCTGGGCGTGGACGCGGGCGATCAGTGCCGGCAACGCCGGGAGGCGTTCTCGGGTGCGGGCGTCCATGCGCGACTTGCGTCGGCGCTGCTCTTTGAAGCGGGACACCTCTTCGCGTCTGACCGGTGACGGCGCCGCCCACGGCCCCCATCGGGCTGGTTCTTCCATGGCCCACTCGGCGATGTCCAGGTAGAAGGCTCGGACCTGGCCCAGTTGGGCGTGGCCATCGGAACGGACGCGTGGGGTCTGCGCGATGGTTCCGTCGGCCATGGTGGTCTGTTTGATGCTGACCAGGACTCGCTGCTTCCACGCTGCGGCCACTTCGGGGTCCAGGTGAAGAGAGTTGATGCCGGGGTGATGCAATTCCAGGTCTCGCCAGAACAGCCTGCCTAGGGTGAAGGCCAGGCTCCGCAGCGTGGTGTGGTCCAGCGTGGGCGCGCGTTCGAGCAGGTACTCGTTCAAGAGCGCCCTGACCTCGTCGCAGACGATGCCATACCGGTCCAGCATCTGCGCGGGGCTCAGCTGCCCGGAGGTGGCGAACGCCCGCAGCGTGGAAGGGGCCTCGGGTCCGAAGACACCCATCTGTACCAGGACGCCGTACAAGCCCAGGCCGTTGTTCTTGCGTCGGGAGTTGTGGTCGAGCTGGGCCTTCAGTTCCAGGCAGTCGCCGACCACGATGTCGCCGATGCTGCCGCCCTTGGCGGCCAGGATGACCGCGGCTCGCCGTAGCTCCGCACCCTTGATCGCCCGACCCGTCGAGGACGGATGACAGCGTGCGGCCAGTTCGGCGAACCCCTCCGGGTCGCGGGTGCGGGCCATGTCGTCGGCCAGGGACTGCGGGGAACGTGGCGTTAGGAGCCAGCCCAGACTGGGACGGATCGCATCGGCGCAGACCAGTAGGAGGAGGGCCACCCGCAGGTTGCTGGTCACCGACGTCGACGAACCGTACCGTCGGCTGCCGGCCTGCAACTGGTCGATCCGAGGCCGCCACCACTCGGCGTTTCCCTGCGCTTCGGCGCCGCTGGCGATCCACCGCTCCTGCCAGGTTTGGCCTGGTTGGCCGGCCAGCCACTCGATCACTGAGATCAGCCCCCGACGGCGCGCCACCACGGCCGCTTCGGTGATGAACGGTGGGGCGCACAGTCGAGCCAACAACTGATCCTTGCCTACGCAGGTTCCCGGCCACACGGCCGGGACCGCCCGAGGGGGATAGCGCCGATGTAATTGCTGCATGTCAGGCCCGCAAAGGGCAGTTGGAACGGCGGTCACACGCGCCGACGTCGTCCCTGCGGCGGGCGTCATCGTGCCGTCCGCTCGAACAACGCCGCCAGGGACTCGGGCCGGTACTGCCCACCGCCCGGGGCAACGGGCGGGCCTGGTTGTCGACGGGCTTGCGCCTCCTCGACCAGGCGGCGATGGTGCGCCATCACCTCGGCGATGACCTCGCTGGGGGCAGGGGTCAGATACACCTGGGTCGTGGACAGGTGCGCATGACCCAGGACCCATTGCACGTCGCACAACGGCAGCAGCGGATCGCGAGCCATCCGATAGGCCGCCGTGTGCCGCAGATCGTGCAAGGACCAGTTCGCCCCCAGCGCCTCATTGGCGCGCATGAACATCGCCCGGGCCGCGTGGTACGTCAACGGACGAGGCGTACCCCGACTGGTCCACCACAACGGGTCATCCGCCCCGACCGGCACCGACGAACCCAGCGAGCACTGATACAACCGCAGCCACACGAAGGCATCCACACTCGCCGGCAACGCCTGCACGGCCCGCGACCCCTTACGCACCACGGTGATCAGCTGCTGTCCCGGATCGACGTCCCCGCCGCGGACGCCGAGCAGCTCCGCCGCCCGAGCTCCGGTCGAGACCCAGAACGCCACCAGAGCCCGATCCCGATCCGATCGCAACTGCGCGAAGATCTGGTTGAACCGCTCGTCCGGGATCCGTCGCGGCACCCGCTGCGCCAGCCGAGGCCGGTAGCGGCCTACGCGCTCATGACCGAACGGCTCCAGGGGATTGTGATGCGCGTGCGCCCGACCGCCGGCCCGCTCCCGGACCAGCGGGAACGGGTTCACGATCGGACCGGTACCGGCCTCAAGATGGAAGGCGTAGAAGGACCGCAACACCGTCTCGCTATGGGCCAACGTCGAGGGCGCGTACTTACCTGCCGGCGACCGTTTGCCCGTCACCGGATTCACCACTCCCGTCGGCCGATTCGCCGCCACCGACCGGCGAGGCTTGTCGACCAGCGCCAACCACCGGCAGAAGTCGCGAGCCTCGCACCGCGTCGCTTGCGCCCACGGCACACCAACGGCCCACAGGAACCGGAACCAGCGCAACAGATCCAACGCGTACGAGCGCTGCGTCGCCGGCGAACGACCCGAGGCCTGCAACTCCTGCAAGTACCCCGCCACCGCCGTCACGACCTCGCCGTCGGCACCCAGCAGCCGGTAAGGCTCCCAGATCACCTCGGTCGCCACAACCGATCCCGCGTCGTCCACCACCAGCGTCATCAAGTCACGCTGTGCGACGTCCTCATCACCGGCCACGACCCGGGAGCCTAGCGACGAACTGCACCAGTGACCGCTCGCCACCTGCAGCGACGCCCCCGTAGTTTAGTCAACGGATAAACGTGGC
>JAIUNK010000001.1 GCA_020161845.1 Actinomycetota bacterium | reverse complement strand
CAGATGGAACTCGCCCGCCACGGCGCGCACACCCTATGGGGCCTGCTCACCCGCACGGCCAGCACCATCGCGGCCCACACGCTCAGAACCGCCATCCTGACCGGCGACTAACCCACACAACGCGCCTGAGAGGACCCTCGACGATGGTGAAGATCCTGCTCGACCCGAGCATGTACCACCCGCACCTCTCGGTCGCCGAGGAGTGCCAGAAGGCCGCGGACCTCGGCTACGAGTACCTGGAACTCAGCCCCCGCTGGGACTTCCATGAGTGGCACCACTACCCCAAGGTCGACCGCGCCGAGATCGCGAAGGTCAAGGCGGCGATGACCAGCACCGGCGTGCAGATCTGGACCTTCAACCCGGTGTTCAACTGGGCCAGCCCGGACGAGCAGGAACGGCAGGTGCAGGTCCGCAACTTCCGGCGCTTGCTGCAGATAGCACACGAGCTGGAGGTGCCGCTGATCGCCACCGAGCTGTCCGGCGACCCGACCCAGCCGCTCACGTCGGAGCACCAGTTCTTCAGGAGCATCGAGGAACTCGCGCCCGACTTCGAGAAGTACGGCATCGAGTGCACCATCGAGGCGCACCCCTACGACTTCGTCGAGACCAACGAGCGCGCCGTCGGGATCGTCCGCGGTGTCGACCGGGACTGGTTCAACTACGAGTTCTGCTGCCCGCACCTGTACCACTTGAGCCAGGGCGCCGGCGACCCGGCCGCGATGATGGCCTACGCCGGGGACCGCCTGCGCCACGTCCACATCGCCGACGTCTACAACCACCTGGCCAACGTCGGGAACCGCTACATCGTCAACCCGCCCGGCGTCGACGCCCGGATCCACCAGCACAACGAGATCGGCAACGGCGAGGTCCCCTGGGACGAGGTCTTCGGCTACCTTCGCGAGACCGACTACGACGGGCCGGTCAGCGTCTGCGTGTTCGGCTGGGAGGAGCGCGCCGATGACATCCACGTCGCGATGCGCGAACGTATCGCCAAGGAGCTCGGCGCCTGACGCCCCGCCCGCTCACTGTCCAGCGCTGCGGGGTCGCGCGTCGGGGCCCATCGGCCGGTTTGCGTGATGCGTCACGACATTGTTCATATGTATTGACATCCATCCCTACGGGTGACTACGGTCGCTGATGATCGGTCACGATGACGTGGCCGGACGATCGGCGAAGGCGGGAACACCTCGTCGGGCCAGAGAGGGAAGTGGCAATGAAGCACGGACTCAAGATGGCGGGCGTCGCGCTCGCCGCCTCCGGACTCCTGGCAGGCTGCGGCTCGACCGCCGCGCCGACCACCACGGGCTCGGGCAGCGGAACCAGCGCCGGGGGCAGCACCCCCGCGGCCGGGGCACCCGCCGCGAGCACGACGTACACGATGGGCCCCGCGATCAAGCCCAAGGACGGCAAGCAGCTGAAGATCGGTGTCGCGTTCCCGATCCTGGACCAGTTCCTGCAGAACGTCGCGGACGGCATCAAGAAGCGCGCGGCCGACGCAGGCGTCACGGTCGACATCGTCTCCGCCGAGGAGAACGCCGCGACCCAGCTCGGCCAGGTCGAGAACTTCGTCGCCCAGAAGGTCGACGGCATCCTGATCATCCCGGTCGACACGGACGCCGCCGCCCCGATGACCCAGAAGGTCACCGGCGCCAACATCCCGCTCGCCTACGTCAACCGCAACCCGACCGGCCGCCCCGACGGCGTGCCGTACGTCGGGTCCGACTCGATCGTCGCCGGCACGCTGGAGATGACCGAGCTCGCCAAGCAGCTGAACAACAAGGGCAACGTCGCGATCCTCATCGGCGACCCGGCCAACGAGGCCGCCGTGCAGCGCACCAAGGGCTGCAAGGACGTGGCGCAGAAGGTCGGCATGACCGTCGTCCTGGAGCAGGCCGGCAACTGGAAGCGCGACAAGGGCCTGTCGATCACCGAGAACTGGCTGCAGTCGGGCAAGCAGATCGACGCGATCTGCGCCAACAACGACGAGATGGCGCTCGGCGCGATCCAGGCGCTGAAGAACGCCAACAAGCTGTCCAGCGTCAAGGTCGGCGGCGTGGACGCCACCGCCGATGCGCTCAAGGCCCTCAAGGCCGGCGAGCTTGCGGTCACCGTGTTCCAGGACGCCAAGGGCCAGGGCGCCGGCGGGATCGACGCGATCGTGCAGCTCTACAACAAGGAGAAGGTCCCCGGCTTCGTCAACGTGCCCTACCAGCTGGTGACGAAGGACAAGGCGGACGAGTTCGCCGCCAAGTGACCTGGCGCCGGCCGTAGCCGGTCGCCGTACGCCGCGGGGTGGGGCCCGTCTCGACACGAGGCCCCACCCCCGCGCATCAGGAGCGCCCGCTCGCTGCGCCGTACCCGCCGATGTCGCCGACACCCGAAGCGTGAGAGGTCATGGCCGACGAATATCTACTGGAGATGAAGGGCATCCGGAAGACCTTTCCGGGTGTCGTGGCCCTCGACAACGTCGATCTGGAAGTCCGACCGGGCACCGTGCACGCCCTGATGGGGGAGAACGGGGCGGGAAAGTCCACCCTGATGAAGGTGCTCATCGGCATGTACGCCGAGGACGCGGGCACGATTACTTTCGAGGGGCAGGACGTCAAGATCCGGGATACCAAGACCGGGTTGGGACTCGGCATCTCGATGATCCATCAAGAGCTCGCCCCCGTGCCGGAGATGACCGTCTCGGAGAACATCTATCTGGGGCGCGAGCCCAAGAACCGCTGGGGCCTGGTCAGCCGCCGGGTCATGGACGCGATGACGCGCGATCTGTTGCGCGAGTGGGGCATCACCATCGATCCCAAGGCCCAGTTGAAGTCGCTCTCGGTCGCCCAGCAACAGATGGTCGAGATCGCCAAGGCGATCAGTTACGACGCTCGCCTCATCATCATGGACGAGCCGACCTCGGCGATCACCGAGCGCGAGGTCGCGCACCTGCACGAGATGATCCGCAAGCTCACCGAGCGCAATGTCGCGATCATCTACATCACCCACAAGATGGACGAGGTCTTCAAGATCTCCGACTACGTGACCATCTTCCGGGACGGCCAGCTCATCAAGACGCTGCCCGCCGCGGAGCTGGACCGCGACAAGCTCATCACGTTGATGGTGGGCCGCGAATTGACGCAGATGTTCCCCAAGGAGGAGGCGCCGATCGGCGAGGTCGTCCTGGAGGTGCGCGGTCTGCGGCGCGGTCCGCTGGTGAAGGACGTGAGCTTCCAGCTGCGCCGGGGCGAGATCCTCGGCCTGGCGGGGCTGATGGGCGCCGGTCGCACGGAGGTGCTGGAGACGATCTTCGGCATTCACAAGGCCGAGTCGGGCGAGATTCTCGTGCACGGCAAACCGGTGAAGATCACCAGCCCCGCCGATGCGATCAGGGCCGATCTGGCGCTGCTGACCGAGGACCGCAAGGCCACCGGGATCATGGGCGTGCTGTCGGTCCGCGACAACATGATCGCGGCGGCCCTGCCGAAGTACAGCCCGAAGTGGTTGCTGCAGCGTGCCCGAATCAAGACCGACACCGAGGCCCAGCGGGCCGCTTTGCGGGTGAAGACACCGCACCTGGATCAGCTCATCCAGAACCTGTCCGGCGGGAATCAGCAGAAGGCGCTCATCGCCCGCTGGATGCTGACCCTGCCCGACATCCTGATGATCGACGAGCCCACCCGCGGCATCGACGTCGGTGCGAAGTCGGAGATCCACCGGTTGATGAGCAAGCTGGCCGGACAGGGCAAGGCGATCATCATGGTCAGCTCGGAGATGCCCGAGGTTCTCGGCATGAGCGACCGCATCCTCGTGATGTGTGAGGGCGACGTCACCGGCGAATTGAGCCGGGCCGAGGCGACCCAGGAAAAGATCATGCAATTGGACACCACGGCCGTGTCCGTGTGAGGAAGGGCTGCGATGTCCACGTCTACCCCCGCCCCTGCGCCCGCTCCGGCGGGCCCTCCGCCCCCCGCCCCGGAGGAGGAGCGTCGCTCGCTTGACGCCGGGGCGATCCTGCGCAAATACGGGATCGTCCTGGTGCTCGCCCTGGTCGTCATCACCTTCGCCGTGTTGACCAAGGGCAACTCGCTAGGCCCGCAGAACATCTTCAACATCATCGTGCAGGTCGCGCCCGTCGCGATCATCGCGCTGGGGATGATGTTCGCCATCATCACCAAGGGCATCGACCTCTCGGTCGGCTCGACGGTGGCGCTGGCCGCCGTCGTGGCGGGCAGCCTGGCCCAGATTCAGGGCACGGCCGGCTCGCAGTTCAACTACCCGGCGATGCCGATCTTCGTCTCGATCGTCGCCGGGCTCGTCGTCGGGGCTCTGGTCGGGTTCGTGAACGGCTCGATCATCGCCTACTTCAAGATCGCGCCGTTCGTGATGACGCTGGGCATGATGTCGATGGCTCGCGGGCTCGCGTACATCTACACCAACGGCCGCCCCGTCTCCAACCTGCACCCGCAGTTCAACTTCCTCGGCCAGGGCAGCATCCTCGGCATCCCCGTGCCGATCTGGCTGCTCGCGATCGTCGCGGTCATCACCTGGGTGATCCTGGAACGCACCCGGTTCGGCCGGCACGTCTATGCCGTGGGTGGCAACGACCAGGCCGCCCGGGTGTCCGGCATCAACATCGGCCGGGTCCAGGTCGGCATCTACACCTTCATCGGTGTGCTCGCGGGCCTCGGCGGCATGATCCTCGCGGCCCGGGTCGGCTCGGGTCAGCCGACGCTCGGCCAGATGCTGGAGCTGGACGCGATCACGGCGACGGTCATCGGCGGCACGTCCTTCAACGGCGGTGTCGGCACCGTCTGGGGCACCCTGGTCGGTGCGCTGATCATCCAGGTCATCGACAACGGTCTCGACCTCATGGGCGTCTCGCCGTTCATGAAGATCTTCGTTAAGGGCGCGATCATCGTGGTTGCGATCATCCTCGACGAACGCAAGAACCGCGGCCGCTGACACCCCGCTTGGCCGATACCGGGACCGCTGACACCCCGCTTTCTGGCACCGGGACCGTTGACAGAGCAGACCCTCGGCGCGGTTGGGCCGGGGGTCTGTCGGCTGCGGACGGACAGTACTGCGCGCGAGCCGCCTACCTGCCAGTCACGGCCTAACGTTAATATGTGCTGACAAAGTCTTGACACTTGCCCGGCGCGTCCGGCAGGGTGGGAGCAGTGGGACGGCCAAGAAATTGGCGGGACGGCAAGGCCAGTGGCGGCACGGCGGCCCACGGCGGCCCACGGCGGCCAAGATGCCGAGGATGCACCCCGCAGGAAGGGCGAGACGATGACCGGGCAGGCCCAGGCGCCGTACGACCTCATCGCCATCGGTCGGTGCGGCGTCGACCTCTACCCGATGCAGGTGGGCCTCGGCCTGGAGGACGTCACCACGTTCGGCAAGTTCCTGGGCGGCAGCGCCGCGAATGTGGCCGTCGCCGCCGCGCGCTATGGGCACACGTCGGCGCTGATCAGCGCGACGGGCGAGGACCCCTTCGGAGCATTCGTCAAGCGGAGCCTGCGCGAGCTGGGCGTCGACGACCGCTACGTCGGGGGCGTGACGGCCTATCCGACGCCGGTGACGTTCTGCGAGATCTTTCCTCCCGACGACTTCCCGCTGTACTTCTACCGCCACCCCGTCGCGCCCGACCTCCTCCTCACCCCCGAGGAGATGCCGCTGGCCGCGATCCGCGAGGCCCGCGTCTACTGGGCCACCGCGACCGGCCTGTCCCGCGAGCCGAGCCGGGCCGCGCATCGCGCCGCCTGGGCCGCCCGGGGCCGCGGCACCCACACGGTGCTGGACCTGGACTACCGGCCCCAGTTCTGGGACGACGAGGCCAACGCCTCCGGGCAGATCCGCGCCGCGCTGGAGGAGTGCACGGTCGCGGTCGGCAACCGCGAGGAATGCCGCGTGGCCATCGGCGAGACCGAGCCGGAGCGGGCGGCCGACGCCCTGCTGGAGCGCGGCGTGGAGATCGCGATCGTCAAGATGGGCCCGCGCGGCGTGCTCGGCAAGACCGCCGCGGGCGAGTGTGTGGTCGTGCCGCCGACGCCCGTCGATGTGGTCAACGGCCTGGGCGCGGGCGACGCGTTCGGCGGCGCGTTGTGCCACGGGCTGCTGTCGGGGTGGGACCTGGAGCGCATCCTGACCTTCGCCAACGCCGCCGGGGCGCTGGTGGCCTCCCGCCTGGAGTGCGCCACCGCGATGCCGGACGAGGCCCAGGTCGCGGCCCTGGTGGCGGCCGGTGGGCGCGCCGGGGTGACGCCGTGACCGGGTCCCCGCTGCTCGGCACGCCGTACGACGCGGCGATCGCCGGCCTCGCGCGGCGCCGCGCCGAACACCCCGACGCCGTCACCGCCGCCTGGACGGCCCGGCGCCGTCGCCGGCTGCTGCGCGAGGACGGCCGGCTGCTCATCATCGCGGCCGACCACCCGGCTCGCGGCGCCCTGGCCGTGGCCGGCGACGCCGACGCCATGGCCTCCCGCCCCGACCTGCTGCGCCGTCTTGCGGTGGCGCTGTCCCGGCCGGGCGTCGACGGGGCGCTCGGCACCGCCGACATCCTGGAGGACCTGCTGTTGCTCGGCCTGTTGGAGGACAAGGTCGCCTTCGGTTCGATGAACCGCGGCGGTCTGGCCGGGGCGGCGTACGAGCTCGACGACCGCTTCACCGGCTACACCGCCGAGGCCATCGCCGCGAACCGCCTGGAGGGCGGCAAGATGCTCACCCGCATCTGCCTCACCGACCCGGCGTCAGCCGCGACGCTGGAGGCCAGCGCCCGCGCCGTGACCGAGCTCGCCGACCGCGGGCTGGTCGCAATGGTGGAGCCGTTCTGGTCGCAACGGTCCGCCGCGGGCGCCGTGCGCAACCTGCTCGACCCCGACTCGGTGATCCGATCCATGCACGTCGCGGCCGGGTTAGGGGCGACCAGCGCGTACACCTGGCTGAAGCTGCCCGTCGTGCCCGACATGGACCGGGTGCTCGACGCCACGACGCTGCCGGTACTGCTCCTCGGGGGCGACCCGGGGGAGCGGGCGCAGGAGGCGTACGCCGCGTGGGCGCAGGCCCTCGCCAGCCCGACCGCGCTCGGCCTCGTCGTCGGGCGCACCCTGCTCTATCCGGCCGACGGTGATGTGGCCGGCGCCGTCGACCGCGCCGCGGCCCTGGTGCACGGGCCCGGGCCGGGACATCTCGATCCGCCGACGAAGGAGCAGTCATGAGTGAGTGGTTCCGCCGGTCCGGGACCGCGGGCGATGGCGCGTACGACCTGGTGATCAGCCCCGGTGACCTGCCCGAATGGCAGTGCACCGGGCTGCGCACCGCGACCCTGGCGGCCGGTCAGTCCCGCACCGTCGCCACCGGCGCCTGGGAGTGGATCGTGCTGCCGTTGGCCGGGTCGTTCCGGGTGACGGCGCGGGTCGGGTCCGAGGCCGGGGCCGGTGGGGCGGGCGCCGAGGCGTTCGCGGTGGACCTGGCCGGTCGCGTCGATCCGTTCGCGGGCCCGACCGACTCGGCGTACGTCGGGCGCGACGCCGAGTTCACCGTGACCGCGCTGACCGACGGCCGCATCGCGCTGCCGCACGCCACGGCGCGACGGGCCTTCCCGTGCGCCTACGTGCCCGCGGACGCGGTCGGGGTGGAGCTGCGCGGCGCCGGGCAGGCGTCGCGGCAGGTGCAGAACTTCGGTACGCCGGACGCGGTGGCGGCCGACTCGATCATCGCGTGCGAGGTCATCACGCCGGCGGGCAACTGGTCCAGCTACCCGCCGCACAAGCACGACACCGACATCGAGGGCGTGGAGTCCGCGCTGGAGGAGATCTACTACTACGAACTGCGTACTGAACCCGCGTTCGCCGCGGCGGCCGGTGCCGGCGCCGGGACCCCCGACCCGATGGGCTATCAGCGCGTCTACGGCGCCGACGAGCGGCCGATGGATCTGCTTGCAGAAGTACGCAGTGGCGATGCGGTGCTGATCCCGCACGGCTGGCATGGGCCGTCGATGGCGCCGACCGGTTATGACATGTACTACCTCAACGTGATGGCCGGCCCGGGCGCGACGCGGGTCTGGCTGATCTGCGACGACCCCGCGCACGCCTGGGTCCGAACCACCTGGGACTACCAGAAGGTCGACCCCCGCCTGCCGCTGCACCAGCACTGATCCGTGCTGCCCGCCCCTCACGACGTACGAATCTGACTCTCGAAGGGAATCCCACCGTGACCACGCGCATCACCCACCTGATCGGGCACGCCTCCTGGACCGGCTCCGCCGAGCGGACCGGCGAGGTCTACAACCCGGCCACCGGCGAGGTCACCGGGCGGGTCGACTTCGCGAGCAGGGCACTGGTCGATGAGGTCGTCGCCAAGGCCGCCACGGCCGCGACCGAGTGGGGGAACACCTCCATCGCGCGGCGTACCCAGGTGCTGTTCGCCTTCCGCGAGTTGCTCCGGGAGCGCCGCGAGGAGATCGCGAAGATCATCGTGGCCGAGCACGGCAAGACGTTCCCTGATGCGGTCGGTGAGATCAACCGGGGCCTGGAGGTCGCCGATTTCGCGTGCGGCATCGGGCACCTCCTCAAGGGCGGGTTCAGCGAGAACGTCTCGACGGACGTCGATGCCTATTCGATCCTGCAGCCGCTGGGGGTCGTCGGGGTCATCAGCCCGTTCAACTTCCCGGCGATGGTGCCGCTGTGGTTCGTGCCGGTGGCCGTGGCCTGCGGGAACGCGGTGATCATCAAGCCGAGCGAGAAGGACCCGAGCGCCACCCTGGCGATCGCGGACCTGTGGCGCGAGGCGGGCCTGCCGGACGGGGCGATGAACGTCGTGCACGGCGACAAGGAGGCCGTGGACGCGCTGCTGGACAACCCGACGGTCAAGTCGATCTCGTTCGTGGGGTCGACGCCGATCGCGAAGTACATCTATGAGAAGGGCGTCCTGTCCGGCAAGCGGGTGCAGGCCCTCGGCGGGGCGAAGAACCACATGCTGGTGCTCCCCGACGCCGACCTGGACCTGGCCGCCGACGCCGCCGTCAACGCGGGCTTCGGCGCCGCGGGCGAGCGGTGCATGGCGATCTCGGTGCTGCTGGCCGTCGACTCGATCGCGGATGAGCTGATCGGCAAGATCCGCGACCGGATGGGCAAGCTCGTCACCGGCGAGGGCATGGCCGAGGGCGTCGACATGGGGCCGCTGGTGACCGGCGCGCACCGCGACAAGGTGACCGGCTACATCGACGCGGGCGAGGCCGCGGGGGCGCGGCTGGTCGTCGACGGGCGCGCTGGCGAGTGGGTCGGCGGTTCGCAGGATGGGTTCTTCGTGCTGCCGACGCTGTTCGATGCGGTGACGCCTCAGATGTCGATCTATCGCGAGGAGATCTTCGGGCCGGTGCTGTCGGTGGTGCGGGTGTCGTCGTACGACGAGGGCCTGGCCCTGATCAACGGCAACGAGTTCGGCAACGGTACGGCGATCTTCACCAACGACGGTGGCGCGGCCCGGCGGTTCCAGCGTGAGGTGCAGGTCGGCATGGTGGGCGTGAACGTGCCGATCCCGACCCCCATGGCGTACTACAGCTTCGGCGGCTGGAAGAACTCGCTGTTCGGCGACACGCACGCGCACGGCATGGAGGGGGTGCACTTCTTCACCCGTACGAAGGCCGTGACGGCCCGCTGGCTGGACCCCAGCCACGGCGGCCTGAACCTGGGCTTCCCACAGAACGTCTGACGAAGCGCGCAGGCGGAGGTGGGGCGAGCGCAGCGAGTCCCGCCGGAGCCGGAGTGCGAGGAAGACGCTCAAAGGGCACGAACGTGTCGCCCGGGGGAGGCGCCTCCTATGGCGGCGAGACGACTCTCGACTGGACGGGAGTTCCCTGCCCCCCGGGGGAGGCGCCTCCTATGGCGGCGAGACGACTCTCGACTGGACGGGAGTTCCCTGCCCCCCGGGGGAGGCGCCTCTCGTGCCACGTGACGAATGTCGCGGTCGATCGGCGCGCCCATCGGGGCCTGATCAGGCACGATGAAGGCAGCCCACCGGGCGCAAGGTCCGGCCAAGCAGAGGAGATCGCATGGCGAAGTACGACGTCAACACCACCACGCTGGGCGACCTGCTGGACGACCCCGAGGTCGTCGGCATCTTCGACAAGTACGCGCCCGGCCTGACCAGCAACCCGATGATCGGGATGGCCAAGGGCATGACGGCCGCGCAGGCCATGGGCATGGCTGGCCCGATGATCGGCCAGGACAAGCTCGACGCCATCAAGGCCGAGGTCGAGGCGCTCTAAAGACGCAGGCAACCAGCTCGACCAGATCGACCAGATCGACCGCACTGAGTTGGGGCGAGTTACCCACCGAACACGGTGGGTAACTCGCCCCAATGGGTGAGACCTGGCGTCAGATCGCGGCCGGTAGGCTTCCGTCCGCCCGCGCCGGGGCCATCGCGGCCACCAGACTGGCGACGCTGGCGTCGAACGCCGCCTGCTCGGCCTCGTCCAGGTCGAGTTCGATGATCTGCCGGACGCCACGGCGACCCACGCTGGTGGGGACGCCGATGTAAACATCCCGATGCCCGTATTCGCCCTCCAGCAGCGCCGACACCGGCAGCGTCACCTTCTCGTTGCGCATGATCGCGCGCGTGATCCGAGCCAGCGCCATGCCCACGCCGTAGCTGGTCGAGCCCTTGGCGTCGATGATGTCGTACGCCGCGTCCCGGGTCGCCGCGAAGATCCGCTCCAGCTCGGCGCCCAGCTCGGGGCGCTGCGCCAGCCGCCGGTGGATCGACCGCCCGGCGACGGAGGCGGCGCTCCAGACCGGCAGCTCGGAGTCGCCGTGCTCGCCGATGATCGTGGCGTGCACATTGGTGGTGGCGACCTCGAAGAACTGCGCGAGGTTGAATCGCAACCGGGCCGTGTCCAACGTGGTGCCCGAGCCCAGGACCTGCGCGGACGGCAGCCCGCTGAACCGCCACGTGGCATAGGTCAGGATGTCGACCGGGTTGGTGGCCACGAGGAAGATCCCGTCGAAACCCGTCGCCATGACGCGGTCCACGATGTCGCGGAAGATGCGCAGGTTGGTCTCCAGCAGCTCCAGGCGCGTCTGGCCGGGCCGCTGGGCGACCCCGGCGCAGATGACGACCATCGCCGCGTCGCGGCAGTCGTCATAATCCCCGAAGGACACCGACACCGGAGTCGGCGCCCACGCCTCGCCGTGGTTGAGGTCGAGCACGTCCGCTCGGGATTTGCGCTCGTTGAGATCGATGAGGACCAGTTCGTCGGCGAGCCCCTGATTGGCGACGGCGAAGGCGTAAGCCATGCCTACCGCGCCGGTCCCGATGAGGACCACCTTGTTGTCGACGTACTTCATGGCTCGATCCTTCCACGCCGCCGCAGCCACTCCTCGCGGGGCATCTCGTAGATCACCTCGCCCTCGGCCGCCCCGGGTAGCGGATTGGGCCACGACCGTACGTCGGTGCGCACGTGCCGCATCCCGAGCCGTCGCATCACGCCGCGTGAGGCCAGGTTGACCGCCATCGTCTCGGCCCGGATCACCTCAAGCCCGACCGCGAAACCGTGCGCGAACAGGGCCGCAGCACCTTCGCTGGCCAACCCCGCCCGCCAAAACTCCCGGCGCAGTCGCCAGCCGGCCTCCGCCCGCACCGGCACGATCGGCCGGCCCGCCTCGTCGTACAGGTCGCCGCGCGCGGGGCTGACGTCCCACCAGCCGAGGAAGTCCTCGGTGCCGAGGGCGAACCCCACCCAAAACCCCAGGCCAAGATGGTCGGCATAGGCGTCCCCGCAGATCGGTCCCCAGAAGTCGCAGGCCTCCGCCTCGGTGCGGGCCCGCCCCAGGATGTGCCGCAGCACCTCGGGGTCGGCGTCCAGGTCCACAAGCAGGGGGAGGTGCTCCATCGTGAGCGGTCGCAGCTCAATCCGCTCGGTCCGCAGCACGGGGCGTGGCATGGCGGCCATTGTGCCCGCACGGGGTCCCGGTACGCCGTACGGGCGGACCCCCCGAAGGAAGCCCGCCCGTACCAGGGCAGAGTCAGTGCTTGCCGGTGCCGTTCTTCGGCGGGAGCAGCGGCGCGTACTTGCGGTCCTCACGGGGCACCCACTTCTGGTCGACCGGGCCCACGTAGACCTGACGCGGCCGGTAGATGCGGCCCTTGGGGTCTTCGTGGATCTCCTTCCAGTTGGCGATCCAGCCGGGCATCCGGCCGATCGCGAACATCACCGTGAACATGTTCAGCGGGATGCCCAGCGCCCGCAGGATGATGCCCGAATAGAAGTCGACATTCGGGTAGAGCTTGCGCTCGACGAAGTAATCGTCCGACAGCGCCGCCTCGGCCAGGTCGTGACCCAGGTCGAGCAGCGGGTCCTCGATCTTCATCTCCTCGAGCAGGTCCTCCGCCGCCTCGCGCAGGATCTTGGAGCGCGGGTCGAAGTTGCGGTAGACGCGGTGCCCGAAGCCCATGAGCTTGACGCCGCTCTCCTTGTCCTTGACCTTGCGGACGTATTCCTTGACGTCCATCCCGGACTCGCGGATCTTCTCCAGCATCTCGATGACCGCGACGTTGGCACCGCCGTGCAGCGGCCCCCACAGCGCGCAGACGCCGGCCGAGCAGGAGGCGAACATGTTGGCCTCCGAAGAGGCGACCATCCGCACCGTCGAGGTCGAGCAGTTCTGCTCGTGGTCGGCGTGCAACAACAGGAACAGGTTGAGCGCCTTCGACTCGGTCTCGGTCGGCTCGTAGTTGCGATAGGGCACCGAGAACATCATGTGCAGGAAGTTCTCGACGTACTTCAGGTCATAGCGCGGGTAGACGATCGGCTCGCCGATGCTCGACTTGTACGACGCGGCCGCGATCGTGCGGACCTTGCTCATCAGCACCGCCGCCGCGCGCTCGACGGACTCCTCGTCATCGGCGTGCCACACGTCGTCGTTGTGCGCCGACAGGGTGTTGATCATGGCCGACAGGATCGCCATCGGCGGGGCGAAGGTGGGGAAGCCGTCGAAGTGCTTGCGCATGTTCTCATCGAGCATCGAGTTCTCGGTGAGCAGATGGGCGAACCGCTCCCGGTCCTCGATGGTGGGCAGCCGCCCGAAGATGACGAGCCAGGCGGCCTCGACGAAGGAGCTGCGGCCCGCGATGTCCTCGATCGGAATGCCCCGGTAGCGCAGGATGCCCGCGTCGCCGTCGATGTAGGTGATCGCCGACTTGCACGAGCCGGTGTTGCCGTAGCCGTCGTCCAGCGTGATGTAGCCGGTCTTCGCGCGGAGCCCGCTGATGTCGATGGCCTTCTCGTGCTCCGTCCCCTCGATGATGGGGACTTCGTAGGTCGTGCCGTCCAGTTCGATCCGGCTGATTTCGCTCATGCCGTCGTCTCCTTCACCACAGGGGGTCGCCGTTGCCGTCAGCGTAGTCAGCCGGTGCGGTCCGGGCGGCATCGAGGCCGGCCCGGTCTCGCCGACCGGCGGGGTGGGGTGGCTCACGCGGACAGGCCGGGCGGGGTGAAGACGGCCCGCCGACTCAGATCTTCGTCATAACGACAGCCGCGCAGGTCAGCACCCAGGAGGCAGGCGCCGTCGAGGTCCGCGCCGCGCAGGTCCGCGCCGAGCATCACGGCCCCGGTGAGGTCGGCTCCGCGCAGATCCTTGCCGCGCAGGGTGCGGCCGGCCAGGTCGGCGCCGGGCGCGCGGCGGCTCACCCGCAGGCTGTCCGCGGACAACGGGCGGCGGCTCGCGCAGGCCTCGCGGACCCCGGCCGCGGCTCGGCGCAGCAGCCCCGCGACCAGCGCGTGCAGGGGCGCCGGGTCGTACGTCGTGAGCTCGGTGGGCGGCGCTGCGGCGGCCGACTCGATCCGGTCCGCGGCGTGGGCCAGCTCGGCGGCGAGGCCGGCGTCGGGGGCGCGCCCGTCGGGAGCGGTCAGGGTGCGCGCCTGCGCGACGTACCAGGCCAGCTCGAAGATCGGCAGCAGCGCCCGGAAGGTGGCGAACTGCTCGGCGGCGAACGCCGCGCCCGCGTCGGGCAACTCCGGGGCCGCGCGCGAGCCGGCCGCATCCCAGCCGCGGCCGCCGTAGCTGACCTGCACGGTGTGCGGGCCGGCGCCGGCGCAGTCGAAGGCGACGCAGCCGCGCCACCCGTCCGCGGCGAGCCGGTCGTGGATGCCGCAGGCGTACGGCGCCGCGCCGGCGCCCAGGTGCCGGCACGGCCGCCCGGCCGGTTTGGACTCCGGGAAGTCGGCCGAGCGCTGATAGGGCAGCGCCACGCAACACAGCCCGGCGCAGCGCGAGCAGTCGGCCCGCAGGTCCAACGTCACCGCCAGGCCCGCTCAGACCAGGCCGAGCGGCAGGCCGGTGGCGTACTCACCGTCGACCACCGCGCCGAAGTCGTCGGTCACCCCGAGGGCGGCGGCCAGCGCCACCAGGGACTCGCCGAGCCCGGCGTCGAGCCGGTGGGTCGCCTCGGCGTCGCCCCGGGTCTTGCCCCGTGTGATGATCGCCACACGGGTACCCCGTTTGTGGGCGTGCCGCACGAACCGATAGCCGCTCATCACCTGCAGGCTCGAGCCGAGCACCAGCAGCGCCGAGCCGGCCTCGACGGCCGCATAGGCCAGCGCCACCCGCTCCTTGGGCACCGACTCGCCGAAGTAGACGACGTCGGGTTTGAGGGTGTCCGCGCCGCAGGACCGGCACCGGACCAGACGGAAGGACCGTACGGCGTGGTCGGCGAGCGCCACGTCGCCGTCGGGCTGGATCCGCCCCAGCGCGCGGGGGTCGTCGTCGGTCGAGCCGAAGCCGGGGTTCGCGGCCGCCAGCCGCGCCTGGACGACGTCGCGCGGGCTGCGGTCCTCGCAGGTCAGGCAGCGGACCACCGCCAGGGTGCCGTGCAGCTCCAGCACGTCGGTGGCGCCCGCCTCCTGGTGCAGCCCGTCCACATTCTGGGTGACGATCGGGCCCAGATGGCCGGTGCGCTGCAGCGCCGCCACCACGCGATGCCCCGCGTTGGGCCGGGCGGCAGAGAAGCGCGCCCACCCGACGTACGCCCTGGCCCAGTACCGCTGTCGGGCGGCCGCGGAACCGACGAACTCGGCGTATTCCATCGGGCGCACCCGTCGCGTCCCGTCGGGTCCCCGGTAGTCGGGGATGCCCGACTCGGTGCTCATTCCGGCACCGGTCAGCACGGCCACGGCACGCCGGGACAAGAGGTCGGCGATGGCGGCGAGCGCGGCGCGATCCGGTTGCGGTGCGGGCACGCTCATCAGTATGGGCGGCCTGCTGTGCTCAGCATGACCGGCCCGCTGCCGAACCACATGGTGCCAACGACGTTTCACCCCTCGGAGGACACCATGACGGCGAACCCCACCGGCGATTCCCCACGCGCGACGCTCGCCTCGCGATTCCACGCCATGGGTACGGTCGGCAAGATCCTCAGCCTTATCGCTCTCGTCGCCGTGACGACGCTGGCGGTGGGGGCTGTCGGCGTCTCATCGGTACGCACCGTCGCCGACCTGAACATCCAGATGTCGTCCCGCGACGTGGAGGGCCTGACCAAGGCGTCGGCCTTGAAGTACAACTTCGTCTCGGTCCGCTTCCTGGCCGCGAGCGCGCAGTTGCAGACCGATCCGGCCGCCAAGAAGACCCAGGGGGACCAGCGCGACGCGGCGCTGGCTCAGGCGATCAAGGACGCCCAGTCCTTCGCTCAGCGGGCCGACCTGACCACGGACGAGCAGGCGACGGCGCGCCAGGTCGCGCAGCAGATGGCCGACTACAAGAAGGCGATGGACGACGTCAACGCCCTGTTCGCGGCCGGGAAGGTCGCCGAGGGCAACACACTGCGCGGCCAGACTCTCGCCCCGTTGTCGACGCAGCTGGCGGCGAACCTCGACAAGATCATCGCGCTGAAGGCCGCGACCGCGGCGCAGGCGGAGCAGGACGCCAAGGACACCGCCCGGACGGCGCAACTCGTCATGGTCGCGATGGCCCTGGTCGGCATCGCCGTGGCCGTGGTGCTTGCCCTGCGGATCGCCCACACGATGGTCCGCGGGCTCGGTCGGATCGAGGGTGTCGCCGCCGCCGCGAGCCGTGGCGACCTGTCCCAGCGCACCGACGTGACCTCCCGTGACGAAACCGGTCGGGCCGCCCGGGCGCTGGATGCCTCGTTGGCCCAGATCGGTGGCCTGATGACCGAGGTCACGGGCACCGCGGACCGGGTCGCCGGGGCGGTGGCGAGTCTGCACGACTCGGCGCGTACCGTCATCGACCAGGCCCAGGGCGCGGCCAGTGCGGCCGCCCACGTGTCGGGGTCGGCGCAGAACGTCTCGAGCAATGTGCAGACCGTCGCGGCCGGGACCGAGGAGATGACGGCGTCGATCCGGGAGATCGCCAAGAACGCGCAGGACGCGGCGGGAGTGGCGGCCTCCGCCGTGACCGTGGCGGACCAGACGAATGCGACGGTGGCCAAGCTGGGGGAGTCCAGTGCGGAGATCGGGCAGGTCGTCAAGGCCATCACGAGCATCGCCGAGCAGACGAACCTGCTGGCGCTCAACGCCACGATCGAGGCGGCTCGGGCCGGGGAGGCCGGCAAGGGCTTCGCGGTGGTGGCCAACGAGGTCAAGGATCTGGCCCAGGAGACCGCCAAGGCGACCGAGGACATCAGTCACCGGGTCGAGCAGATCCAGATCGACACCGAGGCCGCGGTGGCCGCGATCAGCGAGATCTCCAGCATCATCGCGCAGATCAACGACACGCAATCGACCATCGCCTCGGCGGTGGAGGAGCAGACCGCGACCACCAACGAGATGGGCCGCAATGTGGCCGAGGCGGCGACCGGCAGCGCCGAGATCGCCCACAACATCGGCGAGATCGCCGGGAAGGCGGAACAGTCCACCAGCACCGTCGAGGCGATGGGCGGGGCTCTGGACGAGCTGGAGAGCATGAGCAGCGCGCTGCGGTCCAGCGTCTCCGCCTTCCGGGTCTGACGCGCGGGTCTGACGCGCGCGTCAGACCCGCCTGCCCGCTACCGCCTGCGGCGCCGACCGACCGGTCGGCGCCGCAGCGCTGTGCGGGCCCGACCCGGGACCAGGGCGAGGCTGGTCAAAACGTGATCTGCGGAGCACTCTTGAACGGTTGACCTGGTGCCGATCCAGGAACTGGAGAGGAGTGCACCGTGACCAGGACCAAGCGATGGGCTGCCGGCATCGGCGGCCTCCTCGTGGCGGCGGCCGTCGGCACCACCGCGCCCGGCGCCCCGGCGTCGGCATCCGGCCCGTACGCCTCCGGGCAGAGCGGCACGCTCGCCGGCTGGGCGGCCGCGCTCGGCGTCGACGAGGCCACCCTGCGCACGGCCCTGGCGGGGGCTCGCGACGACGTCCGCGCACAGCGTCCGCAGCCCCCGGCCACCGGGGCCAAGGCCAAGCCGGGCGCGATGCGCGCCGCCATGGTCCAGGCGCTCGCGGCGCGACTGGGCAAACCGGAGAGCCAGATCCGGCAGACCTTCCAGGCGTTCCTGGCCGCGCATCAGGCCGGCTCCCGGGACGCCCTGGTGCAGCGTCTCGACGCCGCCGTCGCGGCGGGGCGGCTGACCGACGCGGAGCGGGCCGCGGTGCTCACGGCGTACGACGCCGGTGTGCTCGGCCGGGGCTCCGGTGCCGCCGGCCGCATGGGTCACCTCGGCGGCCCGGGCCCGCGGGCCGCGTCACCGACCCGCTGACCCGCTGACCCCGCCGACCCGCTGACTCGACGAGGCCGCGACCGGCCGCGTCGGGGTGCCCAACGCCACCGTCAGGGCGAGCACCGTGGCGGGGTCGTCGAGGGCGTCCCCGAAGAGTTCGCGCAGCCGGCCCATCCGATAGCGCACCGTCTGGGCGTGCACGAACAGGTCCTCCGCGACGCGCTCGCGCTTGCCCTGGTGCAGCAGCCAGGACCGCAGGGTCTCCTCCAACCGCGCCCGGGCGACGGGACGCAGCCCGGCCAGCGGCAGCAGCACCCTGGCCCGCAGATCCGCGTGCGCCTCGGCGTCGGCGAGCAGCACCAGGTCGACCAGCCGCTCGTCGGTGTCGATGGTCTCGACGTCGACGACGAGCTGAACCGCCCGCAGCGCGCGCGCCACCGACGCCTGCGCCTGCGCCCAGGGCCGGGTCGGCCCGATCACCGCCCCGCGCCCCTCCAGGCGCCGGTGCAGCGTCGCGCGCATCGTCGCCGGCACGTCCGGCACGAGGAGCAGCGAGGTGTCGTCGTCCAGCCCCGGGACGTCCCCGGTGGCCTGCAGGGTCTGCGGGTGCAGGCCGGTGCGGACCCCCCCGGCGCGGCGCGCGGGCAGCAGCACCGCGGTGAGTGTGGCCGGCGGCTCCCAGCCGGCGCGTTCGGCGCGGCGCAGCAGCTCCTCGGGGTCCTCCCCGGCCGCCACCGCCCGCACGATCCGCTCCAGCAGCCGCTCCTGGGCGCGCCCGCTGGTCTCCAGTTCGTCGGCGTGACCGGCGACGCTCGCCCCGGACAGCTCGTCGATGAACGCGAACACCCGGTCCGCGAACTGACGCACCGCCGCCGCCGGCATCCCGCTGGCCACCGCCTCGCGGGACAGGCCGCGCCAGGCGACGCGGGCGCCGAGCCGGTACGCCGAGTGCAGCGCCTCCATCGACCGACCCGAGCGGGCCTCGCCGCGGCCGAGGTCGTAGGCCTCGATGGTGGCCCGGGACATCGCCGCGGTGACGACCTCCTCGCGGGTCTCCCGCAGGCCGATGTTGAGGAAGACGTCGAGGGCCAGCTGGACGGCCTCCCGGATCCGCTGGCCGCGCTGCCCGGTGAACGGCCCGCGATAGCTCGGGACCTGCTCGATGATGGTCGCTACGGCCTCGTCCGCGACGTCCGAGAGGACCGATCGCATGCGTTCGTACGTCGCCTCGTCGAGGCGCCATGTCGCGGCGTCGCCGGGCTCCGCGGCGGCGGAGGGGGTATTCATCCCTAGATGATAGAAGTCACGGTCCGATTCACGCGATGCTGTCAGGGATTTACACCTCTGGGAGCGAATACTGGATTTGTGGCCACCATGACGCAGTTCCCCCATGCCCGGCAGCACCGCGGCCTCCGGATCCGGGACGCGGCGCTGAAGGTCGCCTCCTGGGCGACCACCCCGCTGCTGCCCACCGACTACCTCGATCTCATCGATCCGCTGCGCCTGGGCAGCCAGCTGCGCGGCAGGATCGTGGCCCGCACGATGGAGGGCCCGGACGCCGCGACGTTGCTGATCCGGCCGGGTCGCGGCTGGACGGGCCACGAGCCCGGACAGTTCGTCCGGATCGGGGTCGACGTCGACGGCGTGCGGCACTGGCGGTCCTACTCGCTGACCCATGCGGTGGACGCCGCCGACGGCCTGATCTCGATCACCGTCAAGCGCGGCGGGCACGTGTCCGGGCACCTCGTCGACGTGATCGCCCCCGGCGCGCTGGTCCAGCTGGAGCAGGCGGCCGGTGACTTCGTCATGACGCGCCCCGCCCCCGCGAAGGTGCTCTTCCTCACCGCCGGCAGCGGGATCACCCCGATCCTGGCGATGCTGCGCAACGACCGTACGGCGGGCGCCGACGTGGCCCATCTGCACTGTGGACCCGACGCGGCATCGCTGCTGTTCGCCGCCGAGCTGGCGGACCGCGCCGCGGCCGGCCAGATCACGCTGACCCCCTGGCACACTCGCGAGCGGGGCCGGCTCGACCTGAGCACGACGACCACGCTGGACGCGCTGGTCCCCGACTGGCGGGAGCGGCAGGCCTGGGTGTGTGGCCCGGGTGAGATGCTCGACGCCGCGCACGAGCTGTGGGGCGCCGCCGGGCTCGCCGACGCGCTGCACGTCGAGCGTTATCAGCCCGTGCTGGCCGCGGTCGGCGAGGGCGGCGTCGTCTCGTTCGCCCGCACCGGCGTGGCCGTCCAGGCCGACGGCAGCACCCCGCTGCTCGACGCGGGCGAGGAGATGGGGGTGCTGATGCCGTCCGGTTGCCGGATGGGCATCTGCTTCGGCTGCTGCTCCTCCCTGACCTCCGGCAGCGTCCGTGACCTTCGCACCGGGGACCTGACCAGTGCCCCCCCGGACGGCGAGATCGTCGTCCAGACCTGCATCAATGCGGCCGCAGGTCCCTGCACCGTAGATCTGTGACCTGGAGGACAGCCCCATGACGCTCACCGCCCCGCAGCCGATCGTGCCCGCCGATCTGGCCGGCTACGACGGCGCCGCGGCGCAGCCGGCTACGGCGTACCCCGCCGCCCGCGACTCCGCCGCAGCCGCCCCGCCCACCCCGTTCGAGGCCCGGCACCACGACCTGCCCTCCCGCGTCGCCGCGGCGACGTTGGAGCGGCACTGGGCCCCCAAGCCGTCCGGCGAGGCCGACCCCGCCGGGCACCTGACGCCGCAGCAGATCGACGCCCTCGGCCACGAACTCGACGCCATGCGCGAGGAGCTGCTGGCGACGCGCGGCGCGGCCGACGCGGCGTACATCCGTGGCCTCATCGCCTTCCATCACCGCCTGGAGCTGGGCTCCCGCGTCGTCCTGCTGTTCTCGAGCAACCCGATCGCGTGGCTCGCCGGCACGGTCGGCCTGTCCGTGGCCAAGATCCTGGACAACATGGAGATCGGCCACAACGTCCTGCACGGCCAGTGGGACTGGATGCGCGACCCGAAGATCCACTCCACGACGTGGGAGTGGGACAACGTGGCCACGGCCAAGGGCTGGAAATACACCCACAACCAGCTGCACCACACGTATACGAACGTGATCGGGATGGACAACGACCTCGGCTACGGCATCATCCGGGTCGACCCGGACCAGCCGTGGGAGCCCAGGCACCTGGCGCAGCCGATCGTCAACTTCATCAACGCGGTGATCTTCCAAGAGGGCATCGCGATGTACGACCTCGACGTGGATCGGAACCGTCCCGAGGCCACGCCGCAGGAGAAGGCCGCGTTCCGGGCCGACGTGACGGCGACCGCCAAGAAGTTCGCCCGGCACGCGTTCCGCGACTACCTGCTGCACCCGGCGCTGTCCGGCCCGAACTTCGTGCCGACGCTGGCGGCGAACCTCGTGGCCAACACCGCCCGCAACGTGTGGAGCAATGCGGTCATCATCTGCGGGCACTTCCCCTCGGGCGTGGCCACGTTCAGCAAGGAGTCGATCGAGGAGGAGACCCGCGGGGAGTGGTACCTGCGGCAGATCCTCGGCTCGGCGAACATCTCCGGCGGCCGGCTCATCCACCTGATGAGCGGCAACCTGTCCCACCAGATCGAGCACCACATGTTCCCCGACGTGCCGAGCAACAAATACATCGAGGTCGCGCCGCGGGTGCGGGCCATCTGCGAGCGCTACGGGCTGCACTACGAGACCGGCCCGATGCCGCAGCAGCTGGCCAGCGTGTGGCACAAGGTGTTCGTCTACGCGCTGCCGAACGGCGCCTGGGACGACCTGCGCGACCGCCCGGCGGCCACGCTGGCGCAGGGCGCCCGCTGGGCCGCGACCTTCGCGTCGTCGGCGGCCGCCGCCAAGCTGGCCGCCTTGCGCGGCCGGGCCGGACGTCGTACGGCGGAGCCGGCGACCGCCTGAGCGGCACCGGGCCCGGCCCCGGGGTATAGCGTCACGGTCATGCGCAGACCGCCGTTCTTCGTCTTCGCGCACGACCTCGGGCAGACCCCCCTGCAATGGGAGGACCTGATCGTCGCGATGCCCCCCGGGGTCGGCGCGGCCTGCCCCTGGCTGCGCGGCACCCGGCCCGGCGGCGCGCGCGTCGAGTTCAGCCTCGCCGGCGCCGGTGCGGGTCTGATCACGGCGCTGGACGAAAACGGGGCGGCCACCGGCACGTTGGTCGGGGTGGGGCTCGGGGCCGGGCTGGCCCTGCGCGCCGCGGCGACCGCCCCGGACCGAGTGGACGCGGTCGTCGCGATCACCCCTCCCGCGCATGCCTCCCGCCGCACCCTGGCGGCGCAGCGGGCCGCGGTGCGGATGATGCCCAGGCGCACCCTCGCGGCCCGCAATCTGGACAAGGATCGGCTGTTGGGAGCCCTGAAAGCCATGGCCGACGAGGCGCAGGAGGCCCCGCTGGCGCGGATCGCCGCTCCGGTGACGCTGGTCGTGGGGGCCGGCGACCGCGCCGGGCGAGCCGCTGCGGCCGACCTCGCCGCGGAACTGCCCGACGCCCGCCTCGAACAGATTCCGGACGTGGCCGGCGACCTGCCCCGGACGGCACCCGCAGCGTTGGCCGCGATCGTCTTCGCGGGCATCGATGTCGCCGCGCAGGACCAGGTCCAACCGTGGGACCTGACGTGACCGGGGCAGCCCCGGGCGGGGTCGCTCCGCTCGTCGCCGTGCTGGGGCGTGGCCTGGTCCCGGCGGATGAGCCGGTGCTCACGGCCGACGACTGGGGAGTCACCCGTGGCGACGGGTGCTTCGACTCCACCCGGGTCGTCACCGACGACAGCGGACAGGCCCGGGCCGAGCACCTCATCGACCATCTGGACCGGCTGGCCGCCTCGGCCGCAGCCCTCGACATCGACGCGCCCACCCACGACGAGTGGGTGGGGCTGGTGCAGGAGCTGCTGGCGGCCTGGCACACCCCCGGGGAGGCCGTCCTGAAACTGGTCCTCACCCGCGGCCGGGAGTGGTTGCCCGGCCGGCCCACGGCGTACGCCTCGATCGTGCACCGCGGCCAGGCGGGCCGACCCGGGCAGCCCGGGGCGGCGGACCCGTTCGCCGCCCGGCGCGGGATCTCGGTGGTCACGCTCAGCAAGGGCCACCCCAGCGACGCCTTCGCCGGCGCCCCCTGGCTGCTCGGCGGGGTGAAGAGCCTGTCCTACGTCGTCAACGCGGCCGCGCAGCGCGAGGCCGCGCGGCGCGGCGCCGACGACGTGCTGTTCACCACGACCGACGGGTACTGCCTCGACGGGCCCACCTCGGGGGTGATCGTCGTCGACCGCGACCGGTTGCGGACCACCCCCACGGGCGCGACGGGGCTGCTCGGCTCGGTCACGGTCGCGACGGTCGTCGACGCCGCCCGCGCCGACGGGTGGACCGCGTCCTACGAACTCATCCCGGTCGGCGACCTCCCCGCCGCGGACGGGGTATGGCTGGTGAACAGTGGTCGCGGGGCCGCGCCGATCCACACCCTCGACGGCCGGCCGCAGCCGGTCGCCGAGCGGCTCACCAGGGCTATCGCCCGGTACGCCGGCTTCTGACCTGTCCGTTGTCGACCTGTCCGTTGTCGACCTGCTCGCGTCCGACTCGTCCGCTCAGCTGCACCCGTCTCGAAGGGAATCTCTCATGGCCATCAGCACCCTGCACGTGAACGGTCTGACCTGCGGGAACTGCGTCAAGCACCTCACCGAGGAGTTGACCGCCCTGCCCGGCGTCACCGGTGTGGCGGTGAGCCTGGTCCCGGACGGTACGTCGACCGCCACGGTCACCTCCGAGGAGCCGCTGGGCAGCCCGGCCATCGCCGGCGCCGTCGACGAGGCGGGCTACACGCTGGTGTCGGTGTCCTGACCCCGACCTGGCCCGCCCAGGCCTGGCTCGCCCAGGCCTGACCCCTCCTCAGCAGGGTTCAGCCGGGCTCGTCGGGGAGCCGCCGGATCGGCTGGATGACACCCGGCGGGTCGTCCGGCCAGGCCCACCGCAGATCGATGACGCCCGGACCGAAATCCTGGCGCGCCACCGTGATCTCGCGGCCGGGGAGCGCCACCGGGCGCAGCGGGGGATCGGCGACCTGCGGCCCGACGTACAGACGCACCTCGGGCCGGTCCGTCCCGGTGAAGCACAGCGTCATGCTCGCCGTCCGAACCGGCCAGAAGAACAGCCAGCGCCAGTCGCGCACCACGGTGCCGGGGGTGTCGTAGTGGGCGAGGATCCGATAGCGATAGGGCTCGCCGGTCCGTAGCGGCTGGTCCAGCAGGACCTCGACGACCGTGACGGTCTCGTTGAGGACGGCGGCGGTCTGCCCGATCCGGCAGCCGGCCACGGGCACGACGTCGATGAGCACCCCGGGGACGTCGGACTGGAGCCCGACCAGCAGGCGGTCCAGCCCGTCGCGAGTGGCCTGGATGACGACGTCCATCGCGGCGCCGACGAATTCGCGGTCGGCGCCGATCGTGACCGTCTGCTCGTGGGACACGATGGTGAAGCCGTCGTTGAAGCCGATCCCCATCCGGGCCGCGATGCGGCCCAGGCCGGTGGTGGTCTGGTGCCGGGTCGGCAGGGGGGTGGCCGTCGCCTCGGTGCGGCGCCCGTGCTGGGAGGGCAGCTTTGCGGCGAGCGACCCCCGGGGCACCTGCAGGATCGCCTCGAGGGCGCCCAGCGCCTGTAGCGACGCGCGGCGCACGGGAAGGCTGCGGCCGGTCTGCCAGTAGGACAGGGTGGCGACCGAGACGTCGTGACCATAAGACAACAGGTGCACCCGAACCCGCTCCAGGCTCAGACCGCGGGCCTCGATGGCCTCACGCAAGGCATCGGCGAACTCCCGATCGCGCGCACGTGTCATTCAGTCACCCCCTGAGCGGGTCGTTTCGACATCGTGACACAACGTGCATACCTTCGGGGAAGTCCCACAGACCTCGACTTGAACGATCGTCCTGATTCTTTGCGGCCGGAGCCGGCAGGCCCCTGGGCTGTCTAGGCTGTCCGAATGGCCCGCTACCTGGATGTCCACCCGCGCAATCCGCAGGAGCGCCTGGTCCGCCAGGCAGTCGACGTGCTGCGCGACGGGGGCCTGATCGCCTATCCGACGGACTCCGGCTACGCCCTGGGCAGCCGGCTGGACAATGCGGCCGGACGCGACCGCATCGTGGCGATCCGGCGCCTGGGCGAGAAGCACCACTTCGCGCTGATGTGCGCCGACTTCGCCCAGCTGGGCCAGTTCGTGCACGTCAGCAACGCGGTTTTCCGGGCGGTGAAGGCGGCGACGCCCGGCCCGTACACGTTCATCCTCCCGGCCACCCCCGAGGTGCCGCGGCGCCTGATGCACCCCAAGAAGCACACGGTGGGCGTGCGGATCAGCGCCGACCCGCTGGTGCAGGCGCTGCTGACCGAGCTCGGCGAGGCCATGCTGACCACCACGCTGATCATGCCCGAGCAGGATGCCCCGATGACCGACGGCTGGCTGGTCAAGGACGCCCTCGACCACGTCGTCGACGTCGTCATCGACACCGGGGAGTGCGGCGTGGAGCCGACCACGGTGGTGGACCTGTCCAGCGGGATCGCGGAGATCGTGCGCTACGGCGCCGGCGACCCGACGCCGTTCGAGGAGAGCTGAGAACCGGGCCCCTGCCGGCTGGCGGGGGCCCGGTGCCGTGGGCTCCCACCCGATCCCGAGTGCGGTCATCGGGGCACGGGCGGGGAACTCGTGGGAATTCGGGGAACTCGGGGGGACCGGGTGGTCAGTCGGTGTCGACGACGGTGAGCACCGGCCAGGTGCCGGGGGAGAACACGGTCCGGTCCACGACCTCGTCCTCCTCCGCGGTGTCGCGGTGGGCCACCAGCAGCGCCGACGTCGCGCTGTCGCGCGCCACGGCCTTGGCCAGGGCGACCGCCACGGCCTCCTTGGAGCTGTGAGTGCGGTCGAATCCCGGCTGGTCGGGCGTGGTGGTCTCGCCCAGCAGGCCTTCTTCGATCACGAAGTAGCGCGGGTTGTTGCGGCGCGGGTCGTGGATCGAGAGGTTGAGGACGCGCACCCGGCTGCCGTCGGTGGCCTGGAACTCGATGCGCATGGTGTCTCCGGTGTGCCGAATGGATGGGGTGCGGCGCCGGGGGCGGTGGTTGGCGGGGATGACCCGGCCACTGCCTCGGACGTCTATCGGAATCGGCTGAACCGGAGGCTTTCTGAGCCGAACTACGGTTCGGGCGGCGGTGGGTGCCCCGGTGCCCGGGGCGGCTCGCGCGCGGGTGCCGCGGTGTCGCGTGGGTGGTCGGGCGGGCCCAGCTCGGGCAGTTATCGTGAACGGAACGCCACCGCGCCGTGCGGCGTTTGGGAGGTCGGCCCACCGTCACGGGGCCCGGCGTTCAGGAGAGAGATGACAAGCCCAGACGGGGCAACCCCGCAGCCGAACCGCCCCCCGGTCCAGCGCGCCGCCGCGCCGGGAGCGACCGACCCGGCGCCGAGCGGCCCGACGCCGACCCGGCGCCGCCGCGACACCAGGCGGCGTAAGGGTCCGGTCCGGCGGGTCCTGACCTGGGTCGGGATCACCGCGCTGCTGCTGGTCGTCGCCGTGCTCGGATACGCCACCTTCGAATACTTCAACCTCTCCAACAACCTGCAGCGTTCGGACGTGCTGGCCAAGATCCACCCCGACGAGCCGAACCAGCCCGGGCTCGCCTCGGACACGAACATCCTCATCATGGGCCTGGACAGCCGGCTGGACCTGCAGGGCAACCCGTTGCCCCAGGAGCTGTACGACGCCATGCACACCGGCGACAGCAGCATCGGCGGGATGAACGCCAACGTGTTGATGATGCTGCACATCCCCGCGGACGGACGCCAGGCGACGGTGCTGCAGATCCCCCGGGACGACTTCGTGGACTATGCCGGGTGCTACCGCAATCCCGAGGCCGGGACCCGCTGCGACGGCAAGATCAAGGAGGCCTACGATCACGCGTTCCGGGAGCGAGAGGCCGACCTGGCCAACACCCCGGGCCTCAGCGCGCAGGAGAAGCACCGCCAGGCCCGGGACGCCGGCCGGGCCGCGCAGATCCTGACCGTGGAGAAGTTCTTGGGCAACGGCATCCGGTTCGACCACTGGGTCGAGGTGACCATGGTCGCCTTCTATCAGATCGCCCAGGAGGTGCAGCCGATCACGGTGTGCCTGAAGCAGGACACCAAGGACAGCTTCTCCGGCGCCGACTTCAAGGCGGGCAAGCAGCAGATCAGCGCGGAGCAGGCCGTGGCCTTCGTGCGCCAGCGCCGGGACGCGCTCGGCGATGAGTCGTTCAGCGATCTCGACCGGGAGCGCCGCCAGCAGGCGTTCATCGCCTCCCTGATCTTCCAGCTCAAACAGCGCGGCACGCTGGCCAATCCGGCTCGCCTGAACGGGCTCGTGCAGGTCGCCACGCGGAACGTCGCCGTCGACAACGGCCTGGAGATCCTCGAGTTCGCCGGCCAGGCGCGCCAACTCAGCGACGGGAAGGTGACCTTCTACACCCTGCCCATCGAGGACTACATCCAGGGCGACAAATACGGAGGCTGGTCGAATCGGGTCGATGTCGCCAAGATCCAGGCCACCGTGAAGTCGCTGCTGGACCCCGGCCGCGAGCAGACCGCCGCGCCGACCAGTCCTGCGACCGGCCCGGGCGCGACGAGCACGAGCGCCAAGCCGGCCGTCACGGTCGTCAACGCCTCCGGCGTGGAGGGTGCGGCGACCCGGGCGCTGACCGCCCTGGTCGAGGCCGGCTATCCGCGGGGCGGGGAGCCCACGACCGGCCCCCTGGAGGCCGTCACGATGGTCGAATACCCGGCCGGTCAGGCGGACGCCGCCAGCGAACTGTCCCTGCTGCTCGGGCCCAGTGTGGCCACCGTCGAGAGCGCGACGCTCCCGGCGAACCAGCTGCGGGTCACGCTCGGCTCGGGCTTCGTCCTGCCGGCGGCGCTGGACGGTACGCCGACGTCGGCGGCCACCCCGGGCGGCGTACCCTCGAACCCGGCGACGCCGGGGGCACCTACGACGGCGCCGACCCCGCTGACCCCGACCACCGTCGGGACCGGCGGCGCGAACGAGGACACCGCCCCGTCCGCGTTGACCGCCATGGCGGGGGGAGCCATCCCCTGCGTGAAGTGACCCGACGTCACCCGCGACTTCACAGTGAGGCGAGCAGTGATCCACGCATGACCGACCGGCCGCGCATTGTCTACCAGGGCGAACCGGGCTGCAACGGGCACCTGGCCAGCGCCGAGATGTACCCCGGCTGGGAGGCCCTGCCGCGGGCCAGTTTCGAGGACGCCTTCGGGGAGGTCGTCGGCGGCGGCGCGGACCTGGCGATGATCCCGATCGACAACTCCCTCGCCGGCCGGGTCGCCGACATCCACAACCTGCTGCCCTCGGCGGAGCTGCACATCGTCGGGGAGCACTTCCTGCGGATCCGGTTCGACCTGCTCGGGGTGCCCGGCGCGACGATCGAGGGCGCCCGCACCGTGCACAGCCACATCCACGCCCTCGGCCAGTGCCGCCGGCTCATCGCCGCGCACGGGCTGCAGCCCGTGATCGCCGGCGACACGGCCGGGTCGGCTCGGGAGGTGCGCGACTGGAACGACCCGACCAGGCTCTCGATCGCGCCGCGCGGGGCGGCGGAGCTGTATGGCCTGCAGGTGCTGGCCGCCGACGTCGAGGACGATCCGACCAACACCACCCGGTTCATCGTGCTGGCCCGGCAGGGCCGGTTCCCCAGCCGCGCCGAACTGCGCGGGCCGGCGATGACCAGCTTCGTGTTCCGGGTGCGCAATATCCCGGCGGCGCTCTACAAGGCGCTGGGCGGGTTCGCCACCAATGGGGTCAACATGACCAAGCTGGAGAGCTACATGGTCGGCGACCAGTTCGCCGCCACGATGTTCCTCGCCGAGGTCGAGGGTCACCCCGAGGACGGGCCGCTCGCGCTCGCGCTGGAGGAGCTCGGCTTCTTCACCACCGAGTTCCGGATGCTCGGGGTCTACCCGGCGCATGCCCACCGCCGCAGGGCGAACGTCTTGGACGATTGATCACTAGGATTCCGTAACAATCCGAACAGAGGTCTGGGCCCCGGGCTCGGCCGCCCCTACGATGTGCGCGTGTCCACCGAGTCCCCCCTGCGCGCCGCGGATGAGTCGCCGGCGCCCGACGCGGGCGACTCGCCCCAGCTCACCCGGCGTACCCGTCGCCAGGCCCACGAGCATCGGCCCCCGCTGCGCGCGGCCGTGGTGCGGCCCTGGGGCGGCGCGGCGCGCCCGGACCGCCCGTCGCCCGCCCCGGCCGCCGCCCCCGTCGACCCGCCCGCCGCGTCCGCACAGGTGGTCGGCGCGCGGCGGCGGCAGCGCGCGCGATCGGTCGCCGACCATGGCGGCTCCGCCGCGGCGCGCGCCGGGACCGTCGCGGTCGGCGGGCTGGCGATCGTGGCGCTGGGGGTGGAGCTGGTCTATCGCGGGGAGCCGGCGGTGACGCGCTGGACGGGATGGGCGGCCCCCGCGCTCGCGCTGCTGCTCGGCTACCGGTGGCCGGCCGGGGAGGGGCTCCGCGCCGGATTGGGGCGCTGGTGGCGGGGGTTGGCCAGGCCGTACGTCGGGTGGCTGGTGCTCCTCGGCGGGCCGGTGCTGGCCCAGGAGGCCCTCGCGGGCCGGCCGCTGGAGCCGCGGTTGCACTCGTTGTGGTGGGGTGGCCTGGCCCTGGAGCCGCCGCTGTCCGGGCACTGGCTGGCCGGCGCCCTGGTCATCGCGATGCTGCTCGCCGTGTGCGCGGCGGCCTGGCTGGTGGTGGACCCGGTCTGGCTGCTGCCCGCGGCGCTCGCCCTGAGCTACGGCGGGCCGCTGCTGGTGGCCGCGCCGCTGGCGCTGGGGCTGGGCGCGACCGTGCTGACCTGGGTGTTGACCGGTCGACTGGTGCGGTTGACGCGCCGCTGGATCGGCGTGCCGGTCGCGGTGCTGCTGGGCGCGGCGGGCGCCGCCGGTCTGGTCCTGGCGCCGCTCCCGCTGGAACCCCGGCTGGGCGTCGCCGGTCTGCCCGTCGCCGGACCGTTGGCCGCGGGCGCCCTGGTCGCGGGTGTCCTGGTGCTGGTGGAGCGCGCGGCGCAGGCCCGTCCGACGTGGGCCGCCCGGCCGGCCACCCGGTTGGCCACTCGGCTGGCCAAGGTGCAGTCGGTGCTGCCCGTCGCGCTGTACACGATCGGGGTCGGCAGCTATCTCGTCCCGACGCCGTGGCCCGCTGCGCTGCACCTGGCCGCGACGCTGCTCGTCGCGGCGGGCTGCGCGGCGCTGGTGTCCCGGCTGCCCCGCCGGAGCTGGCTCACCGGGTCGGGCACCGTGCCGGGTCGCGGCTTCGGCCGGCCGCGCTGGGCCGGCTCGCGGCTACGCGCGGGCCGATCCGGCCGATCCGGCCGGTCCGCACCCACCGCGCCGCCCGGCTGACGGGGCGAACGGTCCCCTCCGCCCGCTCGGCCTGCGCCCTTGTGCGTCGGCAAAGTTCGCCCGCGCCTTGGGGGAGACGCAGACCACATGGCCCGCTACAGTCACGGCCATGACAGCCCAGGCGAACACGGACAAGATCGTCATCCTCGACGGCGCTCGCACGCCGATCGGCACCTTCGGCGGCATCTTCAAAGATGTCGACGCCTACGAACTCGGCGCGCACGCCGTCGCAGAAGCCCTCAAGCGGTCCGGTGTCTCCGGTGAGGACATCGGCGAAGTGATCATGGGATGCATCGGCCAGGTCGGCCCGGACGGGTACAACGCCCGCCGCGTCGCCCTGAAGGCCGGCCTGCCCGAGACCACCCCCGCCTTCACCGTCAACCGACTCTGTGGTTCCGGTCTGCAGGCCATCTGGAGCGCGGCCCAGGAGCTGCGCTGGGGCGGCATCGACTTCGCCGTCGGTGGCGGCAACGAGTCGATGACCCGGATGCCCTACTACGACTTCAACGCCCGCCGCGGCTACAAGCTGGGCGACGGCAAGCTCATGGACGGCACCGTCATGATGCTGACCGACCCGTTCACCGGCGCCCACATGGGGATCACGGCCGAGAACGTGGCCGAGAAGTACGGCGTGAGCCGCCAGGAGCAGGACGAGTTCGCGCTGCGCAGCCAGCAGCTCGCCGCCTCGGACAAGGCGAAGGCCGCCTTCGCCGAGGAGATCGCCCCCTTCGAGGTCGGCGGCCGCAAGCCGTTCACCGCCAGTGAGGACGAGCACCCCAAGCCCAACACCACGATGGAGACCCTGGGCAAGCTGCGCCCGGCGTTCAAGAAGGACGGCACGGTCACCGCGGGCAACGCCTCCGGCGTCAACGACGGCGGCGCGGCCGTCGTGCTGACCCGCGAGTCGGTCGCCAAGGAGCGCGGTCTCAAGCCGATGGTCAGCCTGGAGATGGTGACCACCGCCGCGAACGAGCCGAGCCTGATGGGTTATGCCCCGACCTACGCCCTGAAGAAGCTCTTCGAGCAGAGCGGGCTGACCCCGGCGGACATCGACGTCATCGAGCTCAACGAGGCCTTCGCCGCCCAGGCGGTCGCGGTCTCCCGGGACGCCGGCCTGATCATGGACAAGGTGAACCCCTACGGCGGGGCCATCGCCCTGGGCCACCCGGTCGGCTGCACCGCCGCGGCGCTCACCGTGCGGATCATGAAGGACATGGTCCGCCGCGACCTGGAGACCGGCGTGGTCTCCATGTGCATCGGTGGCGGCCAGGCCCTCGCGGCCCTGTTCCGGCGCTACTGAGCCACCCGCTGATCGTGGCTCACGGGGTGCCAGACTGGACCCCGTGAGCCTGACCATCGGTTACAAGGCGTCCGCCGAGCAGTTCCCGCCCGCCGAGCTGGCCCGCTATGCGGTGCTGGCCGAGCAGGTGGGGTTCGACTCGGTCTTCGTCTCCGATCACGTGCAACCCTGGCGGGAGCGCGGTGGGCATGCGCCCGCCGCGCTCCCGTGGCTTTCCTACGTGGCCGCGCGCACCGAACGGGTGCTGCTCGGCACCAGCGTGCTGACCCCGACCTTCCGCTATCACCCCGGCGTCATCGCCCAGGAGGTCGCGACCCTGGCCGAGCTCGCGCCCGGGCGGATCGTGCTCGGCGTGGGCACCGGTGAGGCGCTGAACGAGCAGGTCATGGGTGTCCTCCCGGACGGCTGGCCGCCGTTCGGGGCCCGGCTGGCCCGGCTGAGGGAGGCCGTCGACCTGATGCGCCGGCTCTGGGCGGGGGAGCGGGTCACCGCCGCCGACGGCGCGACCTGGCCGGTGGCGGGTCTGCGCCTGTACGACCTTCCGCCGCAACCGATCCCGATCTGGATCGCCGGCGCCGGTCCGAAGATCGCAGGCGTGGCCGGCAGCCTCGGGGACGGCTTCATCGCCACCTCCGGCAAGGGCCGGGAGTTGTACGTCGACGACCTGCTGCCCGCCGTGGCGGCCGGCCTGGCGCAGCGCACCGTCGGCCCGCCGCAGCGGACCGTCGGCCCGCCGCACCCGACGTACCAGCGGATGCTCGAGCTCAAGGTGAGCTACGACCCCGACCGGGCCCGAGCCCTGGAGAACTGCCGGTTCTGGGCGCCGCTGTCGCTGCCGCCGCAGACCAAGCACAGCCTCGGCGACGCCGCCGCGATGGAGGCCGCCGCCGACGCGTTGCCGATCGAGCAGGTCGCCCGGCGCTGGATCGTCGCCAGTGCCCCGGAGCAGGTGGTGACGGCTGCGGCGGAGTACGTCGAGATGGGCTTCACCCATCTGGTGGTGCACGGACCGGGTCCCGACCAGGAGCGCTTCCTGCGCGGCTTCGCCGCCGACGTGCTCCCCGCGTTGCGTGCGCTCGGTCGGTCGGCATGACCGCCGCGACGCCGGCGAGCAGCCCCGAGACTGGGAGCCAACTGCGGAGCACACCCTTGGGGACCTGCCGAATTCGTATGACAATTCCGGTGTGGAGACCATCAACGGGGTCCCGGCCACGCACGAGATGATCCAAGCGCTGGCCGATGAGGCTGAGCGCGGTTATGACGTGGAGGCCCTGCGTAAGAGAGGCCGCAAGCCCGAGGGCGACGGCCCGGCACGGGTGGTGCCCGTCCGGCTCGACGACAACCTTCTTGAAGCACTTGACGCACAAGCCGAACGCGATCACACCACCCGCTCTGACGTGATCCGCGCTGCAATCCGCGCCTACGTCGCGTGAGCCGCCTGATCATCCATGCCATGAAGGCTCGCCCGCACTTCACCCAGCTGCTCGAATGATGGAAAACTGGGTCTTCGTGACACCACCGGGATCCTTCGATGAGGCTGCCATGGACCGCAGGGCCAACCAAGCCCGCACCGTCCAGGTCGTGGGCGGTCCCGGGCCCGATCAGGAGCGCTTCCTGCGCGGCTTCGCCGCCGACGTGCTGCCCGCGTTGCCTGCGCTCGGTCGGTCGGCATGACCGCCGCGACGCCGACGAGCAGCCCCGAGGACGACTGGGAGGGGCTGACGTTCGCCGAGCTGCGGGCGCTGAGCCAACAGCGGCGCGCCGAGCTGTGGGCCGACATCCCCGATTGGGCGGAGCGCGGCACCGCCGTGGGCGGGGAGCCGTATGCGCGTCTGGTGGACGCGTTGCGCGACACCCGCGACGCCATCGCGGACGCTCGCCTCGACGAGGACGCCTGCGCCTACCTCTCGGAACGCTTGGAGGAGGTCACCGCGTATGTGCGGGCCTTGCGCGCCCTGCCCGGGGAGCGCGTCTGGGCGAACCGGTTCGATCTGGCCGCTCGCGGGTCACCGCTGCCGCCGGCGTTGAACGAGCTGCGGATCGATCCCGATCACGGGCGAGTGCGGGCGCAGGTGTCGTTCGGCACCTCGTACGCCGGGGCCGGCGACGCCGCTCACGGCGGGGCGGTCGCCCTGCTGCTGGACGAGCTGCTCGGCCTGGCCTCCAACGCCGGTCGACCGCCGGCCCGCACGGCGTATCTGCACGTGGACTACCGTGCCATCGCGCCGCTCAACGTGCCCCTGATCGCGCGTGCCCGGATCGACCGCGTGGAGGGACGCAAACGCTGGGTCACCGGCGAGCTGCGCCGCAGCGACGCCCCGGAGCAGACAGTGGCCGAGGCCGAGGGGCTGTTCGTGGAACTGCGCCCCTGGCATGCGTGACGCTGGGCTGGGGCCCGTCGCGGATCTTCGCGGTTTCGTCGCAGGTGAACAATGCGGGGGCGTTGCTGACTTCGCAGGGGTACAGCTTCAACAGCGGTGGCGATAAGGCCAACGTGCAGTCCTGGAACACCTACGCGGCGAGCCTGTCCCCGGGCCCGGCGAACGGGGCCTCCCAAACGTTCACCTACGACTCGTTGAATCGGGTCACGAAGGTCACCGAGACCGGCGGGACCGCCGCGTCGTGGACCTACACCTGGGACCAGATGGGCAACCGGACCAGCGTGACCCGCACCGGGGCGAGCGGCGCGACGGGGAATGAGACCGCGACCTACAACAAGGCCTCGATGCTCACCAGCAACAGCTACGGCTCGTTGAGCTATGACAAGAACGGCAACGAGCTGTCCGCCCCCGCCGGCCCGACCGGCTCCGGGGTCCCGGCCCGGACGGGTGAGGTCACCGACGCGGTCGGGAACACCACCTCGATGACCGTCAACGGCACGGGGTTGGGGTTCGGGTACGGCGGGACCAACCCTGGAATGTACAACCAGCTGTTGTCCGCGCACGGCTCGACCTATGTCCGGTCCATTCTGGGGTTGGCGTTGTCGAGCCAGGTCGTGGGTGGCAAGACGATCCGGTACGTCACGCACCCCTCAGGGGTCAACATCGGGTACGTCGCCCCGGAGGGGCAGGCGTGGTTCCTGACCGACCGGCTCGGCACCGTGATCGGTCTGGCCAGCAACAGTGGATCGTTGATCGCGTCCTACTCCTACGACCCGACCGGCATCCCCCGCGCCACCAGCGAGACCGGGACCGCCGCGGGCTACAACATCCACCGCTACGCCGGCGGCCTCCTGGACAAAACCACCGGCCTCACAAGGTTCGGCGTCCGCTGGTACAACCCAGCCACCGGCCGGTTCACCACCCCCGACCCCTCCGGCAAAGAAAAGAACACCTACCTCTACGCCGGCGGCAACACCTGCAACAAGACCGACCCGATAGGCGAAGCGTTTGGGGCGTGCTTTGGAGCTGCTATCGGCTTGGGGTTAGGGGGAGTTGTAATTGGTCTTGCCTTCCCTCCCGCTGGCGCCGCTGCAGTGAGCGTGATATCCACCATCGGAGGTGCCATCTATGGCGAGATTTGTGAAGATGGGCCACCTGAGCCTAATCCTTACGAACTCCGACGCTCACGCATCAATCCCTCCAATGGCAGCACCTGGTAAGATCTGGAAACGGTGAGAGGAGTGCGCGGCAGGATGGGAGATAGACTGGTTATAGCAGGTGCATCCACCATTGTTTTGATCGTGACGGTTGCGCTCATTGTTTCGGATGCACCGAGAGTAATGGCATGGGGGATAGGTGGCACACTATGTGTGATGTTGATTGTCTTGGGTGTGCATTTTCAGCGTAGGATTAAATAGCCGGCTAAATGAAGACTCTTCGCAGAGCGCGTCGTTGTTTTCTGGACTGGCAGCGTGTCGCGGTTTGGGAAGCAAAGAGAAGTATCGACACTCCGGAGGCCACCCACGATAACCAGCGGGCCGCTAATCTCCCTCTTTCACGCGGCCGAGCTGCAGCTGCCGACGGGGCCGGTGGAGGATGTGTCGGCGGGATCGGTCGCGGCTGCTCGTGTGAGGGGTCGGATGGTGCCCGGATGTCGCGCCGGGTAAGCGGTTGTCCAAGGTCCTTGGTCGGGTGGGCGGTGGCCGCGGTGGTCAGTGGAACGCGGCGCGGACGGGTGAGGTCACCGACGCGGTCGGGAACACCACCTCGATGACCGTCAACGGGACGGGTTTGGGGTTCGGGTACGGCGGGATCAACCCCGGGTTCTATAACCAGTTGCTCTCGGCGCACGGCTCCACGTACGTCCGGTCGATTCTGGGGTTGGCGTTGTCCAGCCAGGTTGTGGGTGGCAAGACGATCCGGGACGTCACCCACCCCTCAGGGGTCAACATCGGGTACGTCGCCCCGGAAGGGCAGGCGTGGTTCCTGACCGACCGGCTCGGGACCGTGATCGGTCTGGCCAGCAACAGTGGATCGTTGATCGCGTCGTACTCTTACGACCCGACCGGGATCCCCCGCGCCACCGTCGAGACCGGGACCGTCGCGGGGTACAACATCCACCGCTACGCCGGCGGTCTCCTGGACAGAACCACCGGCCTCACAAGGTTCGGCGTCCGCTGGTACGACCCCGCCACCGGCCGGTTCACCACTCCCGACCCCTCCGGCAAGGAAAAGAACACCTACCTCTACGCCGGCGGCAACGCCCTAAATCTGAGTGATCCCTCCGGTATGGATTCGAATGATGGTACCAACTTCGTTGTAACTATGCTTTGGGCAGCGGGATCCTGGGCTGCTACGAGTTCCTTCTGGGCAACGATGGGGCTAAGTGCATACGGCTGGGTGGTTATTAAGGGAATTACGGAGGACTGGGCTTCGCGACCATGGGGGAAAAACCCGTACGCGTATGAGCCACCCGCGTGTCAATGGAGTTCCTCGTGGGGCGGATGCATGGGTCGGCCCGGGGTGGCTCCCTGATGTGGTGTGTGCCATTCATCGCAGCGTCCACGATGGCGACTTGGGGGGTCATCCTTCTCCGGCGCAGCCAGACTGGATCTAAAATTCCTTGGGGGAGATTGGCTCCACGGCTCGGGGCCGGCTACTGGCTGCTTTTCGCAGCTGCCCTGACATGGCCCTTTTCGCTCCTGCTGGGGGCGCAGCATAGGCCAACCAACGAAGTGGTAGGAGTGATTGTAATCTGCCTGCTGCCACCACTAATCCTTCAGGCGGAGCACAACTTGCAAGTGGATCGGGATCAACGCGAATAGTTGGCTGGGTCAGCGCATCACTGCGGGCTGCCCCCTGGAGCCTGACAAGTATCCGGTTTGCGCCTGGATAACCCGGACAGGCGACGCTGGGATCACCCGGGCCGGGGGATTGACGCATCGAGGGTCGCCGGTCGACCCGACCCACCCGGCCAGGGTCGCGAACGGTCGGTCGGGAAACCGGTGGGCGATGTCACGGCGAATCCCTGGCCGCGGACCGGTCGGGCCGGGCAGTGTGTCCGTCATGACCAAGGACAAACCCGGCGGCCCACTGGCGGGTCTGCGCGTCGTGGAGATCGCGGGCATCGGCCCCGCGCCGTACGCCTGCATGCTGCTGGCCGAGTTGGGCGCCGACGTGCTGCGCCTGGACCGGCCCGGCGGGGCGGGCCCGCTGGCCACGCCGACGGCCGGCCTGAACCGGTCGCGGCCGTGCGCCGCGGTCGATCTCAAGCAGCCGGGCGCCGCCGAGGTGGTCATGGAGCTCCTCGAGCGGGCCGACGTGCTGGTCGAGGGAATGCGCCCGGGGGTGATGGAGCGGCTCGGGCTCGGCCCCGGGGTGTGCCTGGCCCGCAATCCGCGGCTGATCTATGGGCGGATGACGGGCTGGGGTCAGAGCGGTCCGCGGGCGCAGCAGGTGGGCCACGACATCACCTATGCCGCGCTGACCGGCGCCCTGCACTCCGTCGGGCCGGCCGAGCAGCCGGTGCCATCGGTCAATCTCGTGGCGGACTTCGGCGGCGGGGCGATGTTCCTGCTGGTGGGCATCCTGTCGGCGGTGCACGCTCGGGCGCGCACCGGCGTCGGTCAGGTCATCGACGCGGCCATGGTCGACGGCGCCACCAGCCTGCTGACGATGGTCTACACGATGCTCGGCGACGGCTACTGGGCCGACGCCCGCGCGGCCAATCTGCTCGACGGCGGTTGCCCGTTCTACCGGACCTACCGATGCGCCGACGGTGGTTTCGTGGCCGTCGGCGCGCTGGAGCCGGCGTTCTACGCCGACCTGGTGCGCGGCCTGGGTTTGGCGGGGCACGAGCTGTCCGGCGGGTCCCGCGCCAGGCATAGTGCCGCGAACAGCGCCGGGTCCATCATGGACGCCCAGCACGATCGCGCCGCCTGGCCCGAACTGGAGCGGCTCTTCGCCGACGTGTTCGCCACCCGCACCGTGGCCGACTGGGAGGACACCTTCGCCGGCACCACCGCCTGCGTGGCGCCGGTCCGCTCGCTGACCCAGGCCATGGCCGACCCACACCTGGCCGCCCGCGGGGTGTTCACCTCGGTCGGCGGGGTCGTCCAGCCGCGCGCCGCGCCCCGCTTCTCGGCCACCCCGGAGCTCGACCCGACCCCGCCACGCAAGAGCGGACAGGACACCATCGAGGCCTTCGGCGCCTGGGGCTTCAGCCACGAACGGATCGACGAACTGCTCGCGAGCGGGGTGCTGGTGCAGCTGTGAGCCGACCCGGCTGAGCCGGCTCAGCTCAGCCCGGCTCAGCCGGGCCAGGCCGCGGGTCAGTTGGCGACCGGCTGAGCGGGGGTGTAGCCGCCGGGGTAGGCGCTCAGCTCGCGCTGCAACGTCGCCTCCCGGCGGGTCAGGGCGAGCGCCAACCGCAACCGGGTGTCGACGTCGCGCGCCTCCAGCAGCCGCTGTCGGTCGGCGCGCTCCATCATCACGTGCCGCATCGCCTGGTGGGACAGCTCGGTCGGATCGCCGGGCAGGCTCACGTTCGTCAGGTGCAGCTCCGCGCGGTACGCCGCGACCGCCGCGCGCAGCCGGTGGGTCAGCGTGGCCACCAGCTCGGGGTCCCGGACCCGCTCGGAGAGCCAGGTCACCGACCCCACCAGGTACGGCGTGCGCCGGTCCTCGATCAAGCCGTCCAGCCGGAACCGGCGCGAGCCCTCGGCGACCACGTCGTACGAGCCGTCGTTGCGCTCGCCCACCTCGACCAGCCGGGCTGCCGACCCGACGTCGTGCAGCGCCACCGCGCCGTGGTCGCCGACCTCGTGACCGGCGCGGATGCCGATGATGCCGAACTCGGCCTGACCGATCTCGCGGCGCGCGCGCAGCAGGTCGCGCAGCAGCACGACGTACCGCCGTTCGAAGACCCGCAGCGGCAGCCGCTCGCCCGGCGCGAGGACCGCGCCCAGCGGGAAGAGCGGCAGCGTTGGCATGCGGCCACTGTAGGCCGCCGGGAGACCTCCCCGCGCCCGCCCCGCCGCGCTCGATCGGCGGGCGGGCGCGAGGGCGAGTGGGCGCGTGGGCCGGCCGGGACCGGGCCGGCTGGTCAGCGGGTCCAGTACGTGGTGGCCGGCTCGCCCGGCACGCCGACCGACGTGCGGCCGGGCTCCACCGGCCCAGGCCGCACGGTCGTCGCCGGGGCCGACGCGGGCGCGGGGGTCGGCGCGTAGCCCGGGGTGTCGCCCTGCTGGGAGCGCTGATAGCCGAACGCGAGTGCGGCCAACAGCAGCAGCCCCGCGATCACCGCGGCCACGATCTTGGGCACGCTGTAGGGTCGCTCGCCGACCACGTGGCCGTCGTGGGCGTTGATGTAGACGGTGTAGGTGCGCCCCGCGTACAGATAGCCCGCCACCCACACCGGCAGCAGCATCAGCTTGAACGTCAGGCCCCAATAGCGGGTGTCCATGTCGTGCACCTGCTGCACGTCGCCGCCGATATCGGCGCGCACGTCGCCGTCGATGACGCCGCGCATCCGATCCTTGGCGACGCCCAGCCCGGCCTCGGGCTCGACGTCGTAGCGCAGCGTCGTATAGCCGGACAGGAACGCCGCCTGGAAGGGTTGCGCGCCGGCCAGCGTCCACGGTTCGAGCTTGGACACCTCCTCCGGCGCGAGCCGGGTCGAGCCGATCACCAGGACGTCGTCGAACCCGCGGGACACCGTGCCGGACGCCGGCCACCAGCGGGTGTGCTGCACGGTCCGGGTCTGCCGCCGACCTTCGGAGTCGGTGTAGCTCTCGGTGGTGTAGTAGTGATCCCCGCGCATCCCCGTGTAGTGGGTCTGGGTCTGCGCGTCGTAGGTCCAATGCGGCACGTAGGTGCCGTTGATCCGCTCGGCGGTGGTGACCTTCTTCAGCCCATTGGGGGCGAACCAGCGACTACCGGTCCACCGGCGCATCGCCTCGGTGGCCTGCGTGTTCGACAGCGTGAACGGGACGATCCCCTCCGGCACGATCTGCTCGGCCGGGTCGACCGCCACCACGATCGGGGCGCTGCAGAACGGGCACGCCAACGACTGGTCGGCGGTGCTGACGGTCGCCGCGCATCGGGGACAGGCCACCACGTGCGGGCCGGTCAGGCCGGTCGGCTTGGTCGGCGAGGAGAGCCACTCCTCGTAGTCGTGCTCGTCGATCGAACCGTCCCCGCCGCCGGCCGCGCCGGACTGCGGCACCGCTTGCTCGGCGCCGCAGTAGGGGCACTTCAGCGACATCGTCCCCGGCAGATAGCGCACCTGCGCGCCGCAGGAGCGGCACGGGAACGTCGAGGCCGCCTGCTGCGGACGCGGCGCCTGCGCGTCCGGGCTCACTGGCCGGGCAACGCCGGCGGCTGCGGTCCGGAGGCGTCGGCGAGCTCCGGTACGCCGGAGGCCGCCGCCCAGTTCGCCATGCCGACCCGCCAGACCAGGGTGTCCGGGGCGTACTCCCCAGAGCGCAGGCGTCCCGTCAGGTCACCCCGCGGCATCGGGCCGACCTGCTGCCCGCCGACCCCGGCGTACCACTGCTCGGGCTGCGGCAGCGGCGGCGGCCCGCCGACGCCCTGTGGCGCGGGCGGCCCCTGTGGCGCGGGCTGACCGGAAGGACCTGGTTGCCCCTGAGGCGCCGGCTGGCCCTGGGAGCGCATCGACTCCGCCGCGGCCTGCCCCATCCCCATGCCCATGCCCATCCCCATCGAGGCGCCCATCCCGCCGCCGGGGTTGTTCGCGGCCGCCTCCATGGCGTCGGCGGCCTGCATCTTGGTGTACCGGTCCAGGTCGCCGAGCACGCCCATCGAGGTGCGCTTGTCCATCGCCTCCTCGACCTCGGGCGGCACCGAGATGTTCTCGATGTAGAACGCCGGGATCGTCAGGCCCATCGCCCCGAGATCCTCCGACAGCACGGCCGCTACGGAGTTGCCGATCTCGTTCTGCCGCGCGGTCAGGTCCAGCATCGAGACCCCGGCCGTGGCCAGCGCCTTGGACAGCCGGGCCACGATCATCTGGCGCAGGTATTCGCCGACCTCGTCGGTGCGGAACTGCGGGTCGGTGCCGACGAGCTCGCGCAGCAGCAGCACCGGATCGGTGACCCGTACGGCGTAGCCGCCGAACGCCCGCAGCCGGACCATCCCGAACTCGGGGTCGCGCACCATGATGGGGTTCTGGGTGCCCCACTTGAAGTCGGTGAACTGGCGCATGTTCACGAAGTAGACCTCGGCCTTGAAGGGGCTCTCGAAGCCGTACTTCCAGCCCTTGAGGTCCGACAGGATCGGCAGGTTTGCCGTGGTCAGCTCGTAGGTGCCGGGCGCGAAGGCATCGGCCACCCGGCCCTCGCTGACGAACACCGCCGCCTGCGACTCGCGCACGATCAGCTTCGCGCCGTTCTTGATCTCGTTGTCCCCACGGGGATAGCGCCACACGATCGTGTCGCGGCTGTCGTCGAGCCATTCGATGATGTCGATGAACTGGCCCCGGATCCCGTCGAACAGGCCCATGGGTCTCCCCCCGTCGTGTCCGTCGGTGCCGCCGTGTGGCGACGCCCTGCACCGATCGTAAACGTCGCAGCGGCCGCCCGTCGGCCGGTCGGGTGGTCCTGGCGGGCAGGAGTGCCGTGCCGTACGGCGTGGCGCGCCGCGACGTCACGCACTGGCGCGCCGCGACGTAACGCGCTGGCGCGCCGCGCGATAGGACAGGTGCCGGTTGTCGTCACCGCCCCGATGGGCGGGAGCGGCGTCCGCCCGGCGCCGGCGTCGAACGGCCGACAGGGGGACGTTCGACGCCCGCCGGGGGCCTTGGCCCGCGGCGGCCCCTGCCCTGCGGGTCGGGCAGGATGGCGGGGTGACCGCCACCCTCCAGGCCCGCGGGCTGGGCGCCGGCTTCGGGGACCGCGAACTCTTCGCCGGTCTCGACCTCGTCGTCGCGCCGGGGGACGTGGTGGGGCTGGTCGGGCCCAATGGCGCCGGCAAGTCGACCCTGCTGCGCATCCTGGCCGGGCTGCGAGCCCCGGACGCGGGCACCGTGGCCGTCTCGCCACGGACCGCCCACCTCGGCCATCTGGCCCAGGAACCGGATGCCCGTCCCGGCGAGACCATCGTCGCCCAGCTGGCCCGCCGTACCGGCGTCGCCGCCGCGACCACCGCGATGGAGGACACCGCGCACGCGCTCGGCGAGGGGATCCCGGGCGCCGAGGACGCCTACGCGGCCGCGCTGGAGGCCTGGCTCGCCCTGGGCGGTGCCGATTTCGACGAGCGACTCGACCTGGTCTGCGCCGACGTGGGCCTGGCCGTCGACCTCGGCCGGGAGGTGGCCTCGCTCTCGGGTGGGCAGGCGGCCCGGGTGGGGCTGGCCGCGCTGCTGCTGTCGCGCTACGACGCCTACCTGCTCGATGAGCCGACCAACGACCTCGACGTCGCGGGGTTGGACCGGCTGGAGGACTTCGTCGACGGACTCGACGCGCCGGCCGTCGTCGTCAGCCACGACCGCGAGTTCCTGGCCCGGACCGTGACCAGCGTCGTCGAGATCGACCGAGCGTTGCAGCGCGTCGCGACCTATGGCGGCAGCTACGACGCCTACCTGGCGGAACGCTCGATCGCGCGGCAGCGGGCGCAGGAGAGTTATGACGACTACGCGGCCCGCAAGAGCTCGCTGCAGGACCGCGCCCGGATGCAACGCGCCTGGATGGCCAAGGGCGTGCGCACCGCGCTGCGCAGCAAGAAGACCCGGGCCGAACGCGACAAGTTCATCAGCCACCGGCACCGGGCCGGCGCCGAGAAACAGGCGGCGAAGGCCCGCCAGACCGACCGGATGCTGGAGCGGCTGGAGGTCGTCGACGAACCGCGCAAGGAGTGGCGGCTGCAGATGCACATCGCCGACGCCGGCCGCTCCGGGGACGTCGTGGCGGTGGCCCGAGCCGCCGTCGTACGTCGTGGCGCCTTCACCCTCGGGCCGGTGGACCTGCACCTCGACCTGCGCGACCGGGTGGCCATCACCGGTCCCAACGGGGCCGGCAAGAGCACCCTGCTGGCCGCGCTGCTGGGCCGGATCACGCCGGCGGAGGGGTCGTGCACGCTCGGCTCCGGGGTCGTCGTCGGGGAGGTCGACCAGGCCCGCGCCGCGTTCGAGTCGGATCTGGAGCTGGGGCGGGCGTTCGCGGCCGAGGTCCCGGACTGGCCGACCGCGCAGGTGCGCACGCTGCTGGCCAAGTTCGGCCTCGGCGCCGACCAGGTGGCCCGATCCGCGCGATCCCTCTCCCCGGGGGAGCGGACCCGCGCCAGCCTGGCGCTGCTGCAGGCTCGGGGCGTGAACCTGCTGGTGCTCGACGAGCCGACCAACCACCTCGACCTGCCCGCCATCGAACAGCTGGAGCAGGCCGTGGACTCCTTCGCCGGCACGGTGCTCCTGGTCACCCACGATCGGCGGATGCTGGAGACGGTGCGGCTGACCCGCCGCTGGGAGGTCGACGCGGGCACGGTCCGGGAGATCGACCCGGACCCACCGCAGCGCTGACCCCGCTCCGAGCGCGCCCCGCCGGCCTCAGCCGTAGCGCGACATGACCTGCCGCACCTCCAGGTCCCGTCCGGCGCCGAGCTCGGCGCTCTGGGCCAGGTAGAGCTCGGCGCAGGCGAGCGCGTCGACGAGGGCGTCGTGCGCCTGGTACGTCGGCAGCCCGTAACGCTCCCGAGCCGCCCACAGCCGCAGACTCCCCGCGGGCGGCTCGGAGCCGGGCGGACCACTGGCCCGGAACACCCGGTGCTGCAACACCAGGGTGTCGATGCTGCGCAGGGCCGGCGCCTGGCCGTAGAGCCGGCGACACGCCGCCGCCAGGAAGTCGATCTCGATCACGCTGTGGTGCGCCACCATGAGCCGCCCGGCGAGCTCCGCGAGCAAGACCTCGACCGCCTCCGCCAACGGCACCCCCGCCTCGACGATGTCGTCGGTCAGGCCGTGCACGACGGCACTCTGCCCCACCTCGCCCTCCGGCCGGACGATCAGCCGGCGCGCGCCGGCCAGCCCGATGGTTCGGCCGTCGATGGGGACCAGGCCGACGCTGACGATCTGCGCGGTGCGCGCGTCCAGGCCCGTGGTCTCGAAGTCCACCGCCAGCAGGGGCGCCTGCGCCAACGGCGTCGTCCGCGGCGGCGGCGGGACCGAGAGGTAGGCCCGCAGCGGGCCCTCGGGGGCCCGCGCCCGGGCCCGTTCGCGCGCCCGGTCCCGCAGCCGATCGCGGTGCCGCTCGGCGAACGAGCTCACCGGCTCCCCCCGCGGGTCGGGACCGGGCGGGGGACCAGCCGGGGGGCCAGCCGGGGGACGAGGCGGTCGACGGGTGGGTCGGTCATCGCATGAACGAGACGGAGTGCACGTGCGACAGGGTGCGTTGGGCCTTGCTGACGATCGCGAAGGCCTCGCGCAGATGCCGCTGGTCGAAGTCGGTCAGATCGTCGGGCCGCACGTGGTTGTTGGGGACCTGGCCAGAGCGGACCTGCTTGGCCTGATGCCGCAGCCGCACATAGGAGATGAACTCGAACGCCTCCCGCAGGTCCTCCCCGCGGGACCGGTCCATGGCGCCGGCGTCGATGGCCTCCTGGAGGCGCTCGCGGGTGTTGACGGCACGGATGCCGTGGGACAGGGCGATGACCCGGGCCACCTCGACGACGGCCCGCACTCCGCCGCCCTTGATGTCGAAGGTGTCGCGGTGTTCGCCGGCCTTGGCGACGACGAGGCCGCGGAAGAAGCCGATCGGCGGTTCGATGGCCACCGCGCTGCGGGACAGGTGCCCCAGGAAGAGCCGCGACTGCGGGGCCACCGCCGCGACGTGGTCGCTCAGCGCGGCGTACAGGTCGACGGCCCCGTGCACCGGCCGCATGTCGAAGAAGATTCCGGCGCGCATGATGGCGTCCGACACCGGCCGGGTCATCCACTCATCGAACTGCTGGCGCCACACCCGGGTGGGCGCCCGGAGCCGGTCGTTGCTCGCCATGATCCGGCCGGGGCAGCTCGGGTAGCCGCTCTCGACGAGCGCGTCGCAGACGAAGGTGGCAAGCGCCCGGAAGTACTCCCCGTGGGCGGCCTCGTCGTAGGCGTCGTCGATCACGATGGCGTTGTCCTGGTCCGCGCCCAGCGCCTGCTCCAGGCGGGCCCGCGAGCCCATCACGACCCAGCAGTAGGGCACCGGCGGCGGGCCGAGTTCGGCCTCGGCCAGCAGGATGAGCCGGCGGTCGACGGCATCGCCCACCGCCGTGACCACGCGACCGATGTCGTCGGCGGAGGCGTCCTGCCGCACCAGCGTCTCGACCAGTCCGGGCAGCCGACGGGCCACCGCGGCGATGCCCGCGACGTCGCGCTGCGCAGCGATCTCGGCGGTGAGGAAGAGCGGGTTGTCCCGTTCCGCCCGCACGAAGTCGTCGGTCGTCAGGACGCCGATCGGCGTGCCGTCCTCGATGATCGGCAGGTGGTTGATGTTGCGGGTGACCATCTCCAGGATCACCTCGAAGACCACGGCGTCCGCATCGACGGTGACCGGGCTCGGCGTCATGATCGTGGGCACGGGGTCGGTGACCGACAGCCCCTCGGCCACGACGCGGCTGCGCAGGTCGCGGTCCGTGACGATGCCGGCGAGGGTGCGGCCCTGCATCACCAGGGCCGAGGAGCGCCGATCCGCGGTCATCCGCTGTGCGGTCTCCTGGATGGTGGCCTCGATGGAGACCACGCTGGCCGGGAGCCGAAGGAGGTCTCGGGCCCGGGACTTGAAGACGCCGGCAACCGTCTCGACGGCGGAGATCGTGGCGGCTGCCTCGCTCATCCGCGAGGCGCGCTGGGAGTCGAAGAAGCGGGCGAAGCCCGGGTCGGCGGCGGCGATGGCGTGGAAGGTCGCGCCGGGCAGGACCAGGGCCAGGACGTCCTCGATCGCGGTGACGTCGAATCGGGACGGGTTGCCGCGCACGAGGGTGGTGGAACCGAAGCAGGTGCCGATCCCACCGCGGTCCACCAGACGTCCCTGCTGGTTGAGCACGTCGACCGCCCCGGAGCGCACGACGTACAGGTCGTCGTTGTTCCGCCCGACCGCCATGATCGCCGTGCCGCGCCGGAAGTACTGCATGGTCATCTTCCGCGGCAACGAGTCCAGCAGGGCGCCGGGTAGTCCGTCGAACGGAGCGACCCCCGCGAGAAAGGCGCGGACCTCGGCCAGCTCCACGTCGCCGCCTGGCATGGCTCCTCCTCATCGGGTCGTCTGATCGGGTCGTCTATCGGGAGTGCGGACAGGACCCGCCACCATGGTGACGGGTCCTGTCCGTGTCGCGGGGTTCCGGCGGTACGCCGGTCGGCGCGACCGCTTCGGTCAGTGGTTGACGACCTCGACGTTGGCGCCGGCGCCGGTCAGCGACCGGACCTCCATCTCCGCCCACTTGGCGTCATCGACCTCGTCCTTGCTCGTGACGCTGCCCAGCCAGCCGAGGAAGAAGGCCAGCGGGATCGAGATGATGCCCGGGTTCTCCAGCGGGAACCAGTGGAAGTCGATGTTGGGGTTGGTGATCATCGACAGCGACTTGCCCGCCGCGTCGACCTTGCCCGACATGACGGGGCTGAAGACGATCAGCCCCAGCGAGCTGATCAGGCCGCCGTAGATGCTCCAGCACGCGCCGCGGGTCGTGAACCCGCGCCAGAACAGCGAGTAGAGGATGGTCGGCAGGTTCGCGCTCGCGGCGACCGCGAAGGCCAGGGCCACCAGGAAGGCGATGTTCTGGCCGTAGGCGAGGATGCCGCCGAAGATGGCCACGACACCGATGCCGAGCGCCGCAAGGCGGGCGACCCGGACCTCCTGCTCCGGGGTCACGTTGCCGCGCTTGAAGACCTCCTTGTAGAGGTCGTGCGCGAACGTGGCGCTGGAGGTGATCGTCAGCCCGGCCACCACCGCGAGGATCGTCGCGAACGCGATCCCGGACACGATGCCGAGGAAGGCCGATCCGCCGAGCTCGTAGGCGAGCAGCGGCGCGGCCGAGTTCGCCCCGCCCGCGGCGGCCTTGATCCGGGCCGGCCCCACCATGGCGGCAGCACCGAAGCCGACGACCAGGGTGAGCAGGTAGAAGCCGCCGATGAGCCAGATGGCCCATTCCACCGACTTGCGGGCCTGCTTGGCGGTGGGCACGGTGTAGAAGCGGATCAGCACGTGCGGCAGCCCCGCCGTGCCGAGGACCAGCGCCATCGACAGGGAGATGAAGTCGATCTTGGTGGTGGTGTTGATGCCGTATTTCAGGCCCGGGTCGAGCAGCTTCTCCCCGCCCTTGCCGGTCGTGTCGACGGCGGCCTGGAACAGGGACGACAGGTTGAACCCGTATTTGCCGAGCACCCACACGGTGATGATCGCGGTGGCGGTGATGAGCAGGACCGCCTTGATGATCTGCACCCAGGTGGTGCCCTTCATCCCGCCGATCATGACGTAGCCGATCATGACCGCGCCGACCACGGCGATGACGAGGTATTGCGCCGTCTGCGAGGTCACGCCGAGCAGCAGCGACACGAGCCCGCCGGCGCCGGCCATCTGGGCCAGCAGGTAGAAGAAGGAGACGGCCAGGGTCGAGGTCGCGGCCGCGATGCGGACCGGCCGCTGGCGCAGCCGGAAGGAGAGCACGTCGGCCATCGTGTAGCGGCCGGTGTTCCGCATGAGTTCGGCGGTCAGCAGGAGCGCCACCAGCCACGCGACGAGGAACCCGATCGAGTAGAGGAAGCCGTCGTAGCCCTGCAGCGCGATGGCCCCGGCGATGCCGAGGAAGGACGCCGCCGAGAGGTAGTCACCGGCGATCGCGATGCCGTTCTGGCGCCCGGAGAAGGCGGCGCCACCGGTGTAATACTGCGCGGCCGACTTCTTGCCGGCGGCGACCTTGATGACGACCGTGAGGGTGATGATGACGAACAGGGCGAAGATGCCGATGTTCAGGGCCGGGTTGCCGACGGTTTCGGCGGCCGGGACGAGCCTGCTCATACGCCTGCCCTTTCCATCTCATCGCGGATGACGTCCGCGCGGGGGTCGAATTCACGGCTGGCCCAGCGGACATAGAGCATCGTGATGCCGAAGGTCGAGACGAACTGCAGCCCGCCCAGGAGGAAGCCCAGGTTGATGTTGCCGAACAGCTTGGTCGACATGAATCCGGGGGCGAAGGCCGCGAGAAGCACGTAGAGGAAATACCAGACCAGGAAGAAGATGGTCCACGGGAACACGAACTTGCGGAAGCGGTTGCGCAGCTCCGCGAACTGAGGGGTCGCCTGGACCCGCTCATATTCCGTGGATTCCCTGGTCCGGGATCCGCCGGGGCGATCGGGATGCTCGGTCACAAAGACACCTCATTCGGGGTGGGGCGTGCCGCGGTAGCGGACCGCCGATCCGTAGTGTGATCAGCGTCACGATTGAGGACAGGGTGTGTATCGCGCCAGCAGGCGGCGCCGGCGTGGCGCCGGGCGGCCTGCGCGCGCGCTGTGCGGCGGCTGTGGGAGCGCGATGCCGCGCCGAATGGTCGTTCGGTCGGGACACGCCGGGACGGACGCGGGCACGGACGCGGGCACGCATACGGGCCCCGAGCGCGACGGGGAGCGGGCAGGTCGAGTGACTCACGACCATGTCATAACGGACTAGCATGGGCGCTCTCGGGGAGCACGCATGCAGCTGGGAGGTGATCGGTGCGCGCCGCCCCTGCGGGCGGGTTCGGCAGGGCTCGCTGGCCCGATCTGGCCGACCTGCTCGACCCGGTCATCACCCCTCGCGTCGCGACGCCGATATTCGTCCTCGCTTATGTATTCGCCCTGGAAATCGGCCGAGCGGTGCTGGTCTTCGACGCCCACATCGGCGCGACGTGGCCGTCCGTGGGCGTGGGCTTCGCGTGGCTGCTGCCCTACGTGAGCAGGCCCGGCTGGTGGCGGCGCCCCGCGACCTGGGCGGTCGTGCTCGCGATGTACCTGCTGACTGGCCTGGTCAACGCCCGCACCGGGATGCGGCTCGATCTGGTCCCGCTGACCGGGGCGTGCAATGTGGCCACCGACCTGGTGGCCGTGGCGCTCTATCTGCGCTGGCGCACGCCGGGGACCGGCTACCTCCGCTCGGGCCAGGACCTGCGCCGGCTCGCGGTGGCGTGCCTGCTCGGCAATGCCGCGGGCTGGCTCACGCTGCCGCTGGTGACGCTCCTGGTGGGGGAGTCGGACGGGCCGACCGTGCTGTTCTGGTTCATCCGCAACGCGGTGAGCCTGCTGTTCGGCGCGATGGCGGGGGCGCTGCTCACCTGGCGGGCCGCGGCCGCCAAGCGCGGCCCGGGCAGGGCGGTGGTGGCGGTCGTGACGGCGGCCACCGTGGCGGTCATGGTCGCCTCCCCCGACACGCCGGGGGAGCAGCTCGGGGCGTACGCCGTCATCGTGGTCATCCTCGGCTCGGCGGCGGTCTTCTCGCTGCCGGGGACCTATTGGTATCTGGTCGTCGTCGGCTCGACCGTGACCGCGCTGACCGCCTCCCGCCGTACGCCGTTCGGGGGCGGTACGCCGGAGGCCGCCACGAACAACGTGCACATGGTGCTGCTGCTCCTACTCATCGTGGCGATGGCCACGGCGGCCGATCGGGAGGGCCGCAGCCAGTTGCTGACCCAGCTGCGGCGGGAACGGTCGGCCGCGAGCGAGGAGGCCGACCGGGCGTCGCGCCAGGCCGACCTGCTGACAGCCGTGATCCGGGCCATGAACGACGGCGTACTGGTGCTGGACGAGCAGGGGACGGTGACGATCCGCAACCAGGCGGCCGCGCGGTTGAGCGGCGTGTCGGTCGGGGAGTCGTTGGCGCTGCGGAGTCCGCGCCTGGCCGAGGCGGTGGAGCTGGCCCTGCAGTCGGGGCCGGTCGACCTGGCCGAAGCCGACCTGGCCGACCCCGACCAGGCCGCCGCTGACCAGGCTCCCGCTGACCAGGCCGCCGCGGATCAGGCTCCCGCGGACCGGACCGGCGGCACGCTGGTGGTCCAGGCGAGTCGCGTCGCGGGCGGCTCGGGCCGGGCCACCGTCGTCGCCCTGCACGACGTCACCGAGGAACGCCGACAGGTCGACGAACTGCGCACGTTCGCCCGCGTCGCCGCCCACGACCTGCGTCAGCCGCTGACGGCCATCGAGGTGTGGACGCAGCTGCTCGCCGGCGACGTGGCCGAGGTGGCCCCCGACGCGGCGCGGGAACCGCTGGAGCACATCGTGACCGCGGTGGCGCAGATGGACGCCTTCCTCACCGACCTGATGGCCTACGCCGTGGCGCGGGACGCCTCGGTGCGCACCGCCCCGGTGGACCTCGACGCTCTCGCCGCCGAGGTCGTCGCCGCCCGCACCGCCTCGCTCGACCCCGTGCCCACGGTCCGGGTGGCCGCCCCGCACGAGGTGCTGGCCGACCGGGCGCAGCTGCGCCAGGTGCTCGACAATCTGGTCGGGAACGCGTTGAAGTACGTCGAGGCGGGGCGGCTGCCCGTCGTCGAGATCACGTCGGTCGCCGAGCCCGGCTGGGTGATTCTGCGGGTGGACGACGCCGGCATCGGCATCCCGGCGGGTCAGGAGGCGGCGATCTTCGAGGAGTTCTATCGCGCCCCCGATCACGTGCGCCGGTTCCCCGGCACCGGGCTCGGCCTGGCGATCTGTCGACGCATCGTGCAGCGGCACGGCGGCCGGATCAGCGCCGGGCGCAGCCCCCTGGGTGGCGCCCGGGTCGAGGTCCGCCTGCCGACCGGCGGCGGCTGAGCGCCGGCTCAGCCGAGGACGGTGTGCAGTTCGGCGAGGGAGTGGATCGTCGGGGCCGGGGACGTCGACAGCCCCAGCGCGTCCTCCACGGTGCGCGGGTCGTCGCGGTTCAGCCAGGTGGCCCGCAGCCCGGCACGCACGGCCCCCAGCACGTCGCCCATCAGGTCGTCCCCGACCATGAGCGTCTCCTCGGCCGGGCAGTCCAGGGCGTCGCACGCCACCGCGAAGATCCGCGGGTCCGGCTTGGCCGCGCCCACCGACTCGGAGCTGATGATCGGCGTCAGCTCCGGCCACAGGCCGATGACGTCGGCCTTCTCCTCCGCCTGGAGCTGGGAGGCGTTCGAGAGCACCGCGACCCGCATCCCCATGTCGAGCATCGCGGCGACGGCGGGGCGGGCGTCGGGGTAGGCGCGCCAGCGTCCCCGGTAGTCGCTGAGATAGGTCTCGAAGGCCGCGTCCACGTCGGCGTCGGGGGCGTTGCGCAGCTCGGGGATCAACCCGCGCACGCCGTACCGCCGACGTTCCTGGAAGGTCAGCTCCCCGGCGAGGAACTGCTGGTAGCCGTCGTGGTCGGCGTCCGACCACAGCTCCATGGCCGCGGCGACCGGCAGGTCCGGGCGGACCCGCCGGACGAAGGCCTCGCCGGCGGCCGCGGCGGCGGAGGCGTGGTCGAGCAACGTCCCGTCCATGTCGAAGAGCACCGCGCGCAAGCTCACTCGTGCAGGATGACACGCGGCGGGCGAGCCCGGGGAAGGCTCGCCCGCCACAGTGCCGGCACCCCCCGCTGAATCGGCGAGGGGGTGCGGGGTGCTCAGATGTTGACCTTGTCCCGGCCCTTCAGCGCCAGGATCTCGCGGGCCTCGTCCGGCGTCGCGATCTCCAGGCCGAGCTCCTCGACGATCCGACGCAACTTGGCGACCTGCACCGCCGACGACTCCGCGAGCGAACCGTCCGTGGTGAACAGGCTGTCCTCCAGACCGCAGCGCACGTGCGCGCCCATGGTCGCGCCCATCGTGGCCAGCGGCACCTGGCGGCGGCCGGCGCCCAGGATCGACCACTGGTAGCTGTCGCCGAACAGCCGGTCGGCGGTGCGCTTCATGTGCATCAGGTCCTCGGGGTGGGTGCCGATGCCGCCGAGGATGCCGAAGACCGACTGGATCAGCAGCGGCGCTTGCGCCAGGCCGCGGTCGACGAAGTGCTTGAGCGTGTAGAGGTGGCTGATGTCGTAGCACTCGAACTCGAACTTGGTGCCGTTGGCCGTGCCGCGGGTCAGGATCGTCTCGATGTCCTTGAACGTGTTCTTGAAGACGAGGTCCTTGGAGTTCTCCAGGTACTCCGGCTCCCACGCGTGCTTGAACTCGCTGTAGCGCGCCAGCATCGGGAACATCCCGAAGTTCATCGAGCCGAGGTTGAGCGAGGCCACCTCCGGCGCGAACTCCATGCACGGCCGCATCCGGTCCTCGACCGTCATCGCCGGGGAGCCGCCGGTGGTGATGTTGAGCACCGCGTCGGTGTTGGCGTTGAGCTTCTCCATGAACGGCCGGAACGCGTCCGGGTCCTGGGTGGGCCGCCCCTCGTCCTCGGTGCGCGCGTGCAGGTGCAGGATCGCGGCGCCCGCCTCCGCGGCCTCCAGCCCGGCCTGGGCGATGGCGTCGGCGTTCGCCGGAAGGTACGGCGACATCGACGGCGTGTGGATCGAGCCCGTCAGGGCACACGTGATGATGACCTTGCGCTGCTTCGCCATGAATCCACCTCGAACGTCGTCGGTCGGGCTGTGTCGCACGTCAATCTAGGCGCCCACGGCGGCGAAAACCGTGGTTGCGGCGGGTGATTCTGGTCGTGCGGGAGCGGACGACGTACGTCGTCAGGCGCCGAGCTCGAACGCCGACGCCGGACACGGCCCCTCGACGGCAGAGCTGCCGAGCTTGGCGCGCAGGAAGGCGTTGGTCGTGTAGCGCGTCGCGTCGGCGTAGTAGTGGTCCATCAGGTCCGTCACCATCTGGACGTAGTCGTCCATCAGTTCGGGCACGATGGAGAACTTGTCGTAGTTCACGACGGTGGACACCCGGTAGCCGAGCGGGGCCAGCAGGTCGGTGACGGCGCTGCGGACCCGTTCGACGTCGGCCGGGGTGCGGATCTGCAGCCCCTCAAAGTCGACGAAGAACCGGTGCCGCTCGGGGTCGAGGAAGAGGCGGTCGGTGACCGGTACGTCGAGCAGGTCCGAGCGCAGGTCCAGGTGTTCCGGGGCGAAGATCCGGGCGTCCATGAGCGCCGGTGCGCGCTCGATGATCGGCCGGAAGTCCATCTGCGCGAGGATGTCCCGCTCCAGGTCGACGCCGGGGGCGATCTCGATGAGCCGCAGCCCCTGCGGGGTGAGCTGGAAGACGCAGCGCTCGGTGACATAGAGCACCCGCTGACCGCCCCGGGCCGCCACCGGACCGCTGAAGGTGCGGTGCTCCACCTCGGTCACGAACTTGACGCCCGGCCCGTCGGACTCGATGTGCAGCGCTCCGTCGGCCACCCGGGACCGGCCCGCACCGGCCCGGAAGGTGCCGGCGAAGACGACAGTGCGGGCGTTCTGGCTGATGTTGATGAAGCCGCCGGCCCCGGCGAGCCGGCTGCCGAACCGGGACACGTTGACATTGCCCTGCCGGTCGCACTGGGCCAGGCCGAGCACCGCGATGTCCAGGCCGCCGCCGTCGTAGAAGTCGAACTGGTTGGGCTGGTCCAGGATCGCCTGGCAGTTGGTGCCGGCGCCGAAGTTGAGGCCGCCGGCGGGGATGCCCCCGATGACGCCGGGCTCGGCGGTGAGGGTGAGCAGGTCGATGATGCGCTCCTCGGCGGCGACGCTGGCCACCCCCTCCGGCACGCCGATGCCGAGGTTGACGACGTTGTTCGCGGCCAGCTCCAGCGCGGCCCGGCGGGCGATGACCTTGCGCGGGGTCAGCGGCATGATCGGCAGCGAGGACGCCGGCACCCGCAACTCCTGGGCGAACGCGGGGCTGTAGGGCTCGACGAAGGTCTGCTGGTGGTATTCGGCCTTCTCGGCCACCACGACACAGTCCACCAGCACGCCGGGGATCTTCACCTGCCGGGCGTTCAGCGCCCCACGGTCGGCCACCCGCTCGACCTGGGCGATCACGAGGCCGCCCGAGTTGCGCGCGGCCATCGCGATGGCCTGGGCCTCCAGCGTGAGGGCCTCCTTCTCCATCGTGAGGTTGCCGTCGAGGTCCGCGGTGGTGGCGCGGACGATCGCGACGTCGATGGGGAGGGCCTTGTAGAGCAGGTATTCCTCGCCGTCGATCTCCATGAGCCGCACCAGTTCCGTCGTGGTGCGCTCGTTGAGCTTGCCGCCGCCGAACCGCGGGTCGACGAAGGTGCCCAGCCCGACGCGGGTCAGGGTGCCGGGCTTGCCCGCCGCGATGTCGCGGAACAGGTGGCAGACGACGCCCTGGGGCAGGTTCCAGGCCTCCACGAGGTTCTCGGTGGCCAGCCGCTGCAGCTTGGGGACCAGCCCCCAATGGCCGCCCACGATGCGGCTGACCAGGCCCTCGTGGCCGAGGTGGTTGAGCCCGCGCTCCTTGCCGTCGCCCTGGCCCGCGGCGTACATCAGCGTCAGCCCGCGCGGCGTACCGGTCTGCAGGAACCGCTGCTCGAGCGCGACCGCCACGTTCTCCGCGAACCCGATCGCGACGAACCCGCTCGTCGCGACGGTGTCGCCGTCGTTGATGAGCCGTACGGCGTCCGCGGCGCTGACGAATTTGCCCGCGTCGGAACGGTTCAGGCGAAGCGGGTGTCCACGGCGCACGGCGACCTCCTCGGCGAGGGTGGAGTCCGACCACGACGTACGCCGTGGCAGGCGATACTTTCCCTAAAGTATCGGCGACCGTGTGGGGTCGTGCACCGGGATTGCGCGTGACCCGGCTCACAAGGCGCCCGGGTGACCGTTCGTGACCTGCCCTTTTGGCACCATGGTGCTAAAGGTGCAGGTGACGAACGGTCGTACCCTGACGTGCCGTACCCGTCAGAAGGTCTTGGCGTCGATCACGAACCGGTAGCGGACGTCGGAGGCGACCACGCGGTCGTACGCCGCGTTGATGTCCTCGGCGCTGATCTGCTCGATCTCGGCGGTGATGCCGTGCTCGGCGCAGAAGTCCAGCATCTCCTGGGTCTCCGGCATCCCGCCGATGCACGACCCGGCCAGCGCCTTGCGCGCGACGATCAGCGAGAAGCCCGCCACCTCAAGGGGATTCGTCGGGGCGCCCAGCTCGACCAGCGTGCCGTCGTAGCGCAGCAGCGCCAGGTAGTCGTCCAGCGGCAGGTTCACCGAGACGGTGTTGATGATCAGGTCGAGGCTGCCGCGCAGCTCGCTCATCGCCGCCTCGTCGCTGGTCGCCACGTAGCGGGTCGCGCCGAACCGCAGCCCGTCGTCCTTCTTGGCCAGGCTGTGCGACAGGACGGTGACCTCGGCGCCCATCGCGGCGGCGATCTTCACCCCGACGTGGCCCAGCCCGCCCATCCCGATGATGCCGACCTTCGTGCCGGGGCCGACGCCCCAGTGCCGCAGCGGGGAGTAGAGCGTGATCCCGGCGCACAGCAGCGGGGTCGTGGCCGCGAGCTTGTCGCCCTGCAGGGCCTGCGGGATCCGCACCACGAAGCGCTCCTCGACGACGATGTGCGTCGAGTAGCCGCCCTGGGTCATCTCACCGTCGTAGCCCATGGCGCCGTACGTGCCGATGTTGCCGTCCAGGCAGTAGTTCTCCAGCCCGTCCTCGCACGCCTGGCAGCGGCGGCACGAGTCGACCATGCAGCCGACACCCACGATGTCGCCGACCTTGTGGGTGCTGACGGCCGAGCCCACCTGCGTGACCGTGCCGACGATCTCGTGGCCGGGCGCCAGCGGGTAGGTCATCTGGCCCCACTCGTCGCGCACCGTGTGGATGTCGGAGTGGCAGATCCCGGCGTAGGTGATCTCGATCGCCACGTCGGTCTCGCCCACGTCTCGGCGGGTGATGGTGGTCTTCTCCAGGGGGGCGCCCGCGGCGGGCGCGGCGTACGCGGCGACATTCAGCATGGGCCTCACGCTAACCAGTTCGGCTGGGGCCCAGCACCTCAGGGGGTACGTTCGCGCAACCCGTGCGTCATGGGAGGCACAAGTGGCAACTGGGGGACAATGGGGTATGGATCGGTCGACGGGGGTCGTTGTGGAGCGTTACGAGGTCAGGGCGAGGGATTGGCCGCCCGCCCTGTGGTGGCTCGCGGTGCCGGTCATGTTCGTGGTCTCGATGGCGGGGTTCGCCGTCGCGGACTGGCTCACCGGGCTCATCTGGCCGAGCACGCGGGACGGGCTGACCACCGCCGTCGTCTTCGCCCTGGTCTGGATTGTGGCCTTCCTGCTGGTTCCGCTGCTCATCGCCCATCGGCGGGCGCGCGGCACGAGGTACGTCGTTGCTGGTGAACAACTGAGTTACGAGCGCGGCTCGGTCACGCACGGCGTGGCCTGCGAGCGGGTCACCGCCCTGCGGCTGGACCCCGGATCGGGATGGCGAGAGTGGCGCGGCTATGCGCCGTCCCTGCGGGTGACGACGGTCGACGGCGAGACGGTGACGTTCCCGCCGATCGCGCTGTGGACCCGGGCTCGTCGCGAGGTCATCGAGAGGGACCTGCGCCGGGCGTGCGGCCTGCCCGGCGGCCCCTGACCCCCCGGGCCGGTGGCACCATCACCACCACCACCACCGGCGCCGGCGCCTGCGTCCAGGAGACTCCCAGGTGGGCCACCGGGCGTTTCGCACGATCGCGTGCCACCCTGGGCGCGTGAGTTCGCGCCACCAGCCGCCCCGCCCGCATCCCGACACGCCGGAGCACGCGCGGCTGGCCGAGGCGCCGCGCGACGACGACCCGTGGCGGCTGTGGGGCCCCTATGTCTCCGGCCGCCAGTGGGGCACCGTCCGGGAGGACTATTCGGCCAATGGCGACGCCTGGGACGACTTCCCGTTCGACCACGCGCACGCCCGGGCCTACCGCTGGGGTGAGGACGGCTTGGCGGGTCTGTGCGACCGCTACGGCTTCCTCAACCTCGCCGTAGCTTTATGGAACGGTCGGGACGACCGCCTCAAGGAGCGCGCCTTCGGGCTCACCAACGCCCAGGGCAACCATGGTGAGGACGTCAAGGAGTATTGGTGGCCGCTCGACGCCACCCCCACCCACTCCTTCGCCCGCTGGCTCTACCGCTACCCCCAGGCGGCCTATCCGTACGACGAGCTGCGCGGAGGCAACGCCGCCCGGGACCGCAGCCAGCCCGAATACGAACTCGCCGACACCGGCGTGCTCGCCGACGACCGTTTCTTCGACGTCGTCGTCACCCACGCCAAGGCCGCCCCGGACGACATCTGCATGCGCATCGAGGTCACCAACCACGGCCCCGACCCCGCCCCGCTGCACCTGGTGCCGCAGCTGTGGTTCCGCAACACCTGGGCGTGGGGCCGCGACCCCCGTTGCCCCCAGCTGGTGGACCTGGACCGCGCCCCGGCCGCCGACGCGCCGTACGGCTCGGCCCCGCCGCAGGCCCGCGGCTTCCGGGTGGTCGAGGCGACCCACGACTTCCTGGGCCGTTATCGGTGTGCTGCGGAGGCCGCCGATGCCGGTGGCGTCGCCGCCCTGCCCGAGGTCCTGGTCTGCGACAACGAGACGGACATCGCGGGGCTGTACGGCGACGCGGCGGCCTACGCCGCCCGGGCCGCGGGCCGCACCATGTCCTCGACCCCGAAGAACGGCATCGACCGCGCGATCGTGCACGGCGACCCGGGCGGGCTCGCCTCGACCGGCGTCGGCACCAAGGTCGCGTTCCACTACGACCTCGGCGAGGTGGCGCCCGGCCAGACGCGGATCGTCCGGCTGCGGTTGATGGCCGGCGCGGGCGCGGCGGCGCCGTTCGGGGCGTCGTACGAGGCGGTGCTGGCCGATCGGGAACGGGAGGCCGACGCGTTCTACGCCAAGGTGCTGCCGCCGGATCGCCCGCAGGCGGAGCGGGCCGTGGCGCGGCGGGCCTTCGCGGGGCTGTTGTGGGGCAAACAGCTCTACCGCTATTCGGTGCGGGAGTGGCTGGCGGGCGACCCGGCGCAGCCTGCGCCGCCGCCGCAGCGCCGTGCCCGGGAGCCGCAGGGCCGCAACACCTCCTGGCGGCACCTGGAGCTGGCGGACGTGATCAGCATGCCGGACGAATGGGAATACCCGTGGTTCGCCTCCTGGGACCTCGCCTTCCACACGGTGGCGCTCGCACAGATCGACCCGGCGTTCGCCAAGAGCCAGCTGCTGCTGATCTGCCGGGAGTGGGCCCAGCACCCGAATGGGCAGCTCCCGGCGTACGAATGGAACTTCTCCGACGTCAACCCGCCCGTGCATGCCTGGGCGGCATGGCTGGTCTATCAGCTGGACGGCGCCTGGGACCACGGGTTCCTGACCCGGATCGCCACGAAACTGCTGGTCAACTTCGCGTGGTGGGTGAACCGCAAGGACGCCGACGGCTCGGACCTGTTCGAGGGCGGTTTCCTGGGGATGGACAACATCTCCCTGTTCGACCGGTCCCGCGACGTGCCGGCCGGGTGGCGGCTGGAGCAGTCGGACGCGACCAGCTGGATGGCGTTCTTCGCCCTGTCGCTGCTGCGGATCGCCCAGGAATTGGCCCGGCACGACCAGGCCTGGGACGACGTGGCGACGATGTGCCTGGAACGCTTCCTGTCGATCGCGGAGGCGATGGAGTCCTGCGGCGTGACGGGGGTGCGGCTCTGGCACGACGAGGACGGCTTCTTCTACGACACCCTGGTCGGCCCGGCCGGCCCGGACGGCACGCCGGGGGAGGTGGTTCCGGTGCGGGTGCGCTCCCTCGTCGGGATGGTGCCGCTGCTCGCCGTCGCGCTGTCGCCGAGTTGGGTCGCGACCGAGCTGCCCGACTTCACCCAGCGCCGGCAGTGGCTGGAGGAGAACCGCCCCGAACTCCTGCGCGCGCTGATCACGACCGGAGAAGGGGCCGACGCGACGCAGACGCTGGCGCTGGTGGAACCGGACCGGTACGCCCGCATCATCGAGCGGCTGCTCGCCGAGAGCGAGTTCCTCGGCCCGTACGGCGTACGGTCGCTGAGCGCGGCGTACCGGGAGGGCTTCGCCGAGACGGTCGGCGGCCGGGAGCTGTCCATCCGGTATGTGCCGGGGGAGTCCGACACCGGCCTGTTCGGCGGCAACAGCAACTGGCGCGGGCCGATCTGGTTCCCGCTGAACGTGCTGATCGTGGACGCGCTGCGGACGTATGCCCGGGGGGCGGGCGCCGACCTGCGCGTCGAGCTTCCCACCGGGTCGGGGCGCCTGGCGTCGCTGAACGAGGTGGCCGATGAGCTGCACCGCCGGCTCGTGGCGCTGTTCCTGCCCGACGGTACGGGGCGGCGGCCGAGCGCCCCGCGCGATCACGGGGCCGGGCCGTTGTGGGACCACCCGACGTTCTCGGAGTATTTCCACGGCGACTCCGGCGTCGGTCTGGGCGCCTCGCACCAGACGGGGTGGACCGCGCTGGTCGCCTATCTGGTGTGCCATCCCCTGTCCGGCGGCGACTCGGCCGGCGGTGACTCGGCCGGCGGTGACTCGGCCGGCGGCGACTCGGCCGGCGGCGCCGGGCCGCGCCCGGGCACCGAGTCCCCGACCCACGCTTCCCCCACCCCCGAGTCCACCAGCCCACAACCCGACACCGACTCAGGAGCGAATCGATGACTGACCAGAACCGGCCGCAGGGCGCCCTGCAGGGCAAGACCGTCGTGGTGACCGGCGGCAACACCGGCATCGGCGCCGCGATCGCCCGAGCGTGCGGCGCGGCCGGTGCCAATGTCGTCATCGACTACGTCGTCCACCCCGAACTCAACGACGAGATCGTCGCCGAGATCGAGGCGGCCGGTGGGCACGCCATCGCCGTACACGACGACATCTCGGTCGTGGACCGGCTGAACGACCTGGTGGCGACCGCCGTCCAGCGGTACGGGCGGGTGGACGCCTTCGTCAACAACGCCGGCATCGAGACCCGGCAGTCCCTGCTGGAGACGACCGAGGCCGACTTCGACCGGGTGCTGGGCATCGACCTGAAGGGGGCCTACTTCGGGGCGCAGGCCGCCGCGCGGCAGTTCGTGGCGCAGGGCGGCGGCGGGGTGATCGTCAATCTGTCCTCGGTCCACGAGGACTGGCCGATGCCGGGCAACACGGCGTACTGCGTGGCCAAGGGCGGGATGCGGATGCTGACCCGTACGGCGGGGGTCGAGCTGGGGGCCCATGGCATTCGGATGGTCGGCGTCGCGCCCGGCGCCGTGGACACCCCGATCAACGCCTCGACCATGGCAGATCCGGCCAAGACTGCGGCATTGAACGCCGCCATCCCGATGGGCCGGGTCGCCGCCCCGGAGGAGATCGCCGCCGCCGTCGTGTTCGTGGCCAGCGACGCCGCGTCGTACATGACCGCCACCACGCTGGTCGTCGACGGCGGCATCATGCAGGGCAGCGTCGGGTTGTAAGGGGGCAGGCTCGCCCGGGCTCAGGCGGCGCGGTCGCCCTCGCGGTTCCAGGTGCGCTCCTGGGTGCGGCGGTCCTGCGCGCCGGGCTCCGGTTTGGCCGCGACGGCCACCAGGAAGAGGGTCAGGAACAGCAGACCCGGCACGGGCGTGATGCCCCGCACCGGGACCAAGACCGCCGCGATAAGCGCCGAAACCAAGAAAAGAACCGCCAGACCGCGTCTGACCCGCTCCACCATTGTCTGCCCCTGACCCTGGTCCCCGATGGCGACCCCGCTCACGCGATCGGGGCGCCCGAGCCTCCACCGTAGGCTCGATGGGCAAGGGCGCGACGCCGTCGGACGTCGGTCCTAGACCTTCGAGGGTGTCGAACCGACTTTAGGTCAGTTGTTATACGCCGTTCACGGTACGAAGCTCGTCCGCCCAGCCTGGCGGCACGGTCACGAACTCGGTCAGCCGGCGGTCTCCATCGAGGCGGGCATCTGCACCGCGACGACCCGCCCGCGGGCGACCAGAGTCTCCCCGGCGTAGACCTCCTCGACGACCACGACCTTGCGGCCCTTGACCTCCTCGATGGTGCCGCGCAGGACGAGCTCGACGCCGAGCGGGGTGGGTGCCAGATAGTCGACGGTCAGATTGGCCGTCACGTAGCGCAGCGGAGGCGCCGTGTCGTCGGGGTCCCCGATCTCGCGACCCACGGCCCGATAACCGGCGCCCGCGGCCGAGCCGGTGCCGGCGCAATCGATCAGCGAGGCGAGCAGGCCGCCGTAGACGAACCCCCGGATCGCTGTGTGCTCCGGGCGTGGCGTGTAGCGGGTGATCGTGCCGTCGCCATCCCAATACGTCTTGAGCTGGTGCCCGGCCGCGTTGTCCTTGCCGCAGCCGTAGCACTGGGCGACCTCGTCGGGATAGAAATCCTGGATCGCGGGCCCGGTCGGATCGGCGACGAACGGCATCTCAGCCTCCTGGTGGTGGGTGGGGTGATGCGGCACAGGCTACGCGGAGGGCTGCCTGGCGCACTCGCCGTCGAGGGGCGCCGCCACGGCCGCGTCGAGGGCGATGCCGAGGGCGATCGCGTGCACCGAGCGCCCCATGCCGCGGACGTCGTGCGTCCCGCCCGCCAGGGTGTCCGCGGTGAACAGGAGCTGGGCGAACCGCGCCCCACGATGCCGCGCGACGGCGGCCAGGGCCGCGCACTCCATCTCCACGACGAGGCAGCCTTCGGCGCGCCGTGTCGCCACCTTGGCGGCGGTCTCCCGGAACAGGGCGTCGGTGGTCCAGGTCGGGGCGGCCACCGCGGGGTACCCGGCTTCGTCGCAGGCCGCGGCGATCGCGGCCCGTACGTCGGGGTCGGTGGCGATCCACCGCGTCGGCGGTGCGTAATGCCACGACGTCCCTTCGTCCCGCAGCGCCCTGGTCGGCAGGACGAAACCGCCCTCGTCGAGGTGGACCAGCCCGCCGCAGGAGCCCACGGCCACCGCGACGCAGACGCCCAGCCGGAACAGGTCATCCGCGACGATCGCCGCGGCCGGTGCCCCCAGGGGCATCTCGACGAGGGTGACCGCGGTGTCGCCGGACTCGCCGGTTTGCCCGCCGGGGTGTCCGTCGGTTTGCTTGCGGGGGTGCCCGTCGGGGTGCTTGCCGGGGTGCTGGCCGACGAAGACCGGGCAGCGCTGATTCAGCAGCTTGACGCTGGTGACGCGCTCAAACCCGTGCTCCTGCGCCCAGCGTTGGGTGGTCCCCCCGAGAAAGGCGAACACGGCTCGCGGGGCCACCGCGGCGCGCGGTGAGGTGCTCGCCGCGGCCAGGGCGGTCGTGACGACGTCGCTCGGGTCGGGGTCGTACTCCAGCAGCGGGCACACCCCCTCATCGGGTGGGCCGCTCGGCGCAGCGGCAGGCCTGTCGGGTTCGGACATCAGGCTCACCCGGCCACTCTGGCACCCGTTAACTGTGGCGAGAGGCGGTGCCGGCACCGCACTTCGCCGCAGTTAAGGGCAGGGACCCCGGCGCACCTCTCCCGCACGCACCTCGCTCGCACGCACCTGCGGGCCGTCCACACCCCCAGCGGCCCGGCACCGCCATCCCCAATCCCACGACAGCGCCCTAGCCAGTGCACCCACACATGCCAGCCTCGTCCGGTGATCGAGTCAGCACCGGCACAGGCACAGGCACCGGCACCGACACAGGCACCCTCACCGGCACCCACGTCAGCACCCCGGCGCCGACGCAGCCCTGCGGACCGGCGAGCGGCCCGCGCCGCGGCCATCGCCGAGTCCGGCACCGCGGCCGACGGGGTGGTGCACCGGCGCGAATTGCGCGCGTTGGGCGTGACCAAGGAGGACGTCCGCCGCGAGGTCCTGGCCGGCCGATGGCGCCTCGCCGGGCGCCACACGGTCGTGGTGTCCGGCGGACCCGTGCAGGGCCGGGGGATCTTGTGGCAGGCGGTCTGGGAGAGCGGGCCGGGCGCGGTATTGGACGGCGCTGCCGCGCTGGTCGCGGCGGGGATGACCGGTTATGGACTCGACGGCATCGACGTCTCGGTGCCGCTCGGCAACCACATCCACCCGCTGCCCGGCGTACGCGCCCGGCGACGCACGCCGGCCGCCACGGTGCCGGTCGGCATCCCCCGGGTACGGCCCGAATGGGCGACCCTTCACGCCGCGCAGTGGGCCGGGTCCGACCGGCAGGCCGCCCTGCTCATCTGCCTCGCCGTACAGCAACGCCTGGTCGCACCCGATCGCCTCCTGGCGGCGTGGCGGACGGTACGCCGCAGCCCGCGCCGCGCCTTCCTCGACGCGGTGCTGCGCGATGTCTGCGACGGCGCACACTCCCTCGGCGAGCTCGACTTCGCCAGGTGGTGCCGACGCCGGGGTCTCCCGGAGCCGACCCGTCAGCAGGTCAAGACGCTGCGCGGGGGCCGGGTCTATCTGGACGTGGAGTGGGCCGACGTCGGTCTGGTCGTCGAGATCGACGGCGGGCACCACGCGCTGGCGCTCAACCCGGTGGCCGACGCCCTGCGGCAGAACGAGGTGACGCTCACCCGGCGGGCCGTCCTGCGCATTCCGGTGGTGGGTCTGCGGTTGGCGCCGGACGCCTTCCTGGATCAGGTCGCCCGGGGCCTGAGTCTGCGCGCCGGGGCTGCGGCGTACGGCGTCGCGTAGGTCCGCCGAGCCCGGCGCAGACGCTTAACTGTGGCGAAAGGCGGTGCCGGCACCGCCCTTCGCCACACCTAATCGGGGGACGCGACACGGGGACGCCGCTCAGCCGGTGATGTCGTACGCCGCGAGCCGGCGCCGATCCCGCCGGGTCCCGGACTCCTGCAACGCCAGCAGCTGGGCGTAGATGCCGCCCGACTCGGCCAGATCCTGCGGGCTGCCGATCTCATCGACCCGGCCGTCGCGCAGCGTCACGATCGTGTCGACGGCGCTGATCGTGGAGAGCCGGTGGGCGATGATCAGCGTCGTCCGATCCCGCATCAACGCCTCGAGCCCGGCCTGCACCTGACGCTCCGACTTGGAGTCCAGCGAACTGGTCGCCTCGTCCAGCACCAGCACCGGCGCGTCCTTGAGGATGGCCCGGGCCACCGCGATCCGCTGCTTCTGGCCCCCCGACAACTTCAGCCCGCGCTCGCCGATCAGCGCGTCGTAGCCGTCGGCGAAGCGCGCCACGAAGGGGTGGGCATTGGCCCGCTCGGCCGCCGCGCGGACCTCCTCGCGGCCGGCGTTCGGGCGGGCGTAGGCGATGTTCTCGGCGATCGTCCCGCTGAACAGCGAGGGGTCCTGGAAGACGACGCCCACCCCGCGGCGGACCTGCGCCAGGGGCAGGTCGGCCAGGTCCACGCCACCGACCAGGATGCGTCCGTGCTGCGGCCGGTACAGCCCCAGCAGCAGGCTCACCAGCGTGGTCTTGCCGCCGGGCTGCGGCGTACGGCGTCGCGTAGGTCAACCGGCGTAGACGCTTAACTGTGGCGAAGGGCGGTGCCGGCACCGCTCTTCGCCACACCTAAAGGGGGTCAGGACTACAGTGGCCACTATTGCGAGGAGTTCGCAATAAGCGAGGAGGATGAGCCATGTACACGCTTCCCGACCTGCCCTACGACTACGCCGCCCTGGAGCCCGCGATGAGCGGCCAGATCCTGGAGCTGCACCACGACAAGCACCATGCGGCCTATGTCAAGGGGGCCAATGACACCCTCGAGCAGATCGCGGACGCCCGGGACAAGGATGCCCTCGGTGGCCTGATGGGCCTGGAGAAGACGCTGGCCTTCAACCTGTCGGGGCACGTGCTGCACACGATGTTCTGGACCAATCTGTCCCCGGACGGTGGTGACAAGCCCGAGGGCGAGCTGGCCACCCTCATCGACCGGGACTTCGGCTCCTTCGACAAGTTCAAGAAGCAGCTGACCACGGCCACGGCGACGACGCAGGGCTCCGGCTGGGGCGTGCTGGCGTGGGAGCCGCTGGCGCAGCAGCTCATCATCACCCAGGTCTACGACCACCAGGGCAACGTCGGTATCGGCTCGACGCCGGTGCTGGTCTTCGACTCCTGGGAACACGCGTACTACCTGCAGTACAAGAACGTGAAGCCGGACTACATCGCCAAGCTGTGGGACCTGATCAACTGGACCGATGTCTCGGCGCGGTTGACGGCGGCCAAGGGCTCCTGATGCCCTCCGCGCTCAATGACTGTGTGCAGCGGGCGGCAGCCTTCGTGGCCGCCCGCGCACGCGGTGACCTGGAGGCGGCCGAAGTGATGCTGGCCAGCTTCGAGAGCGAGACCCAGCGGACCCTCGCGTTCGCCGCCCTGGCCGAGGTGGCGATCGGCATGCTCGCCGTCTATGACGCGGAGCCCACCGATGCCGTCGCCACTCGCCTCGCGCTGTCCATCGCGCAGGCGCGGGACGCCGGCTGAGGGCGGTGCCTACGGACCAGCCCCTCAGGCGCCTTGCCACAGGGCGTCGAACGGCGCCCCGCCGTGCACCCGGGCCCGAATGCCTGCAGTGACGAACGCCTTGGCGCGCCGGGCCGCCTCCAGCGGGCTCGCGCCCTTGGCGAGCTCGGCGGTCACCGCCGCCGCGAGCGAGCAGCCCGCGCCGCTGACGGCGTGCTCGCCGACCTTGGGCTGGCGCAGCACCTCCAGCGTGCTGCCGTCGTAGAAGACGTCGACCGCGTCGGGCCCGGCGAGTCGTACCCCGCCCTTGGCCAGCACCGCGGCGCCACACCGGTCATGGATCCGCCGGGCCGCCTCGGCGAGCTGCTCCTCGGTCTCGATCGCAGCCATCCCCGACAGCGTCATCGCCTCGAACTGGTTGGGCGTGACGAACGTCGCCAGCGGCAGGATTTGCTCGGTCAGCGCGGTGTCCGTGTCGAGCGCGGCGCCGGGCTCCTGGCCCTTGCAGATCAGCACCGGGTCCAGCACCACGTTCCGCCAGGACTTCGACCGCAGCACGCCCGCGACCGCCTCGATCGTCGCCGGGGTGCCGAGCATGCCGATCTTCACGGTCTGTACGTCGTAGCAGGCCAGCTGCGCCTCGAGCTGGTCGGCGATGATCTGCGGCTCGATCGGGACGAACCGATGGCCCCAGTCGGCCTTGGGGTCGAAGCTGACGATGCAGGTGAGGGCCACCATGCCGAACGTACCCAGCTGTTGGAAGGTCTTGAGGTCCGCCTGGGCGCCCGCGCCGCCGGTGGACTCGGACCCCGCGATCGTCAGGGTGATCGGGGGTGGGGGGAGGAGCTCGTCGGTCATGCGCCCATTGTCGCCTGGTTCGGTCCCGGTGCTGCGGTGGATCTCAGCCGCGGCGGCGGCGGTGGATCTCAGCCGCGGCGACGCAACGAACCGCGGCGGGGCCGCAGCCGCACCGGCGGCATCGGGGGTGCGGCCGCCCGGTCCGCGCCGGCCGGCGGGGTGCCGAACCGGGGGTCGCCGCGCTCCCAGGCCTGCCGTGCGGCCAGGATCTCCTCGTGGGAGGAACCCACGAGGTTCCACCAGAGGATGAACTCCTCCTCGAACGGCGTACCGCCCAGCAGCAGCACCTGGCACCCCGGCAGCGTCGCGAGATCGACCCGGCGCCGCCCGACCGGCAGATAGGCGAGTTCGCCGACGGACAGTGGGGTCCCGTCCACCGAGACCTCGCCGTCGAGGAGCAGCACTCCGTGCTCGTACCGGTGCTCCAGCGGGAGCCGCTCCGTCCCCGTCGTCAGGGTGATGTCCGCGGCCACCAGCGGGGTGTGCACGCGGGCCGGCGAGACGAGTCCGGCGTGCTCGCCATCCAGGTGCCCCACCAGCACCGTCGCCCGCATCGTGGGGGAGCTGACGACCGGCGGCGCGTCGATCTCCTGAACCTCCGGCGGCCGGCTGCGGACCGCGGCGGGCAGGGCGGCGGCGAGCCGTACGCCGTGCAGGAACCGCCGCGCATGCCGCCCCCCGCGCGGATCGTCGACGCCGGACTCCGCGAGCGTGAGGCCCTGGCCGGCGGTGCTCAGGCAGACGTGCCCGTGGCTGACCAGCACATCGGTGCCGAGGCTGTCGCGGCGCCGGATGAGCCCCTCGATCGGCCAGGTCACCGAGAGCAGCCCCACCTCGGGGTAGGCGAGCGGATCCAGCAGCGTAGGGTCCGTGTCGGGGTCGCCGAAGTGCTCGACCAGGCACCACGCGCCGACCGCGGCGAGGCGGCGTTCGGGGAGGGTACGCCGTAGCGCCGGGCCACCCGGCCGGCTATCCCCGCGCGCCGTCGCCCTGGGCGCCTCGTGGCCGGCCCGGCGGCGATCGCCGTGGGTGGCATGCCGGGGCGGCACGACGAGCCTGATCGGTTCCATGGTGACGCCCTCCGCGACGGTCCTCTTATGTCACGGTAACTCGCGGGACGCCGAGTACCCCGCAGGCGGGGACCTCAGGCCCCCCTCGCCCGCTGTCCCTTCATGGCCGGCCGGCAGCTGCCCATCGACGGCACGCCGGCCGCCCATCGGCTGCCCGTCGGTGGGTTCATGGCAGCCGGCGCGCCAGCCCGTCCAGGAACACCTCGAGCCCGAACCCGAAGCGTTGGGCGGCGGCCGCCTCGTCGTCGGTGGCGCCGTCGCGATGCACCTCCCGCACGCCGAGGGCGACGGCCTGGGCGTGCGTCTGGGCATCGACGGCATGACCGACCGTGTAATGCACGAGCGCTGCCGCGGCGGCCCGGGCCTCGGTCTCGCCCATTCCGGCCGCGCGCAGCGCAGCCACGCAGGGGCAGGCGGGGTCGAGGCTGCGCGGCCGCAGCGCGAGCACCGAGGCGACCACCTCGGCCCCGTCGCGGTGCGCCAGCAGTGCCGAGCGCAGCGTCTGGGCCCAACCCCCGACGGCCGCCCGCCACGTGGCGGCCGGGTCCTCGCCGGTCGATTGCCCCGACGGCGCCGGGCCCTCGCCGGCCGGGTCGGACCGGTCGGCTGCGCTCGCATCGGAGCGCAGCACCGGCTCGAGAATCACCTCGGCCACCGCCAGGAGAAGGGTCTGCTTGTTGGCGAAATGCCAATACAGCGCCCCCGGCTGCACGCCGAGGGAGGCGGCGAGTCGGCGCATGGACAGGTCCGCGAAACCGTAGCGATCCAGCGTCGCCACGGCCTGGGTGAGCACGTCCTGCCGGTTCAGGGCCATGTCGGGCGACACAGGTCGGGGTCGCCGCGGCGGACCTGCCCGGCTTCGTCGTGCCCCGCGGCGCCCACTGTGACGGGAATTACACAGGGCTGAAACAACTTCGGCGCGGGTGCTTCCGCTATGAGCCCAACCTCGTTACCCTGGCTCAGGAATTCACCACCGGTCGGGGGACGACGACCGGGCGGGGGTGAATTCAGCGTTGCCACGCTCGGACCACGGCCTCGCCGAGACGGCGGGCGGCCGGCAGCACGTCGCCGACCGCACGACGTACCTCATCGCTACGAACGACGTTGCCGACCCGCCGGACGACCCCGTCCACGGGCCCGGCGCCGACGATCTTGCCCTTGAGGGGTTTCGAGTTGGCCACGCGTCCTCCCGGCGTCGGATGCACCGGGCGCGGTTTTCCGTGCCAGGCGTCATGCCGATGCTAATGTCCCGGCCGGCGACCTGGTTCGGGATGGTCCCGCCTCGGGGGTGTCGGACCGGGCTCTGCCTGCCGATGGGGAGGTGGACGGACCGTCAGCAGCAGCCCAAAGGAGCCAACAGCATGTGCCGCCTGCTCGCCTACGCAGCGCCCCGGGTCGTCGCGGTCGAGGAGCTCATCGGAAGCGACCAGTGCGAGACCTACCGCCTCATGGCGCGTCTGCACGACGACGGCTGGGGCACCGCATGGCTGCAGGACGGGCCGGCCGGGCCCGCCGTACGCCGCAAGCGCACGGTCCGCCCCGGCTACGACGACGAGCGCCTGGTGGCCATGATGGACCGCCCGCTGTCCCGGTCCCGCATCTTCCACCTGCGGATGGCCACCGACTCGATGGCGGTGATGAAGAGCAACAGCCACCCCTTTCGGGCCGACGGCATGGCGTTCGCGCACAACGGGTCCATCGCGCCGACGCCGGTGCTGCGGGCCATGGTCGGCCCGGCGGCGCTTGCTGGCGTGCGCGGCACGACCGACTCCGAGCTCTACTTCGCGCTGATCCGCGAGGGGGTGGCGGCCGGGCTGCCGGTCGGGGCGGCGGCGGCGGGCGCCGTACGCCGGATCCGCACGGCGTACCCGCACGCCAGCCTCAACTCCGTCACCCTGACCCCCCGCGAACTGGTGGTGGTCAACTCCAGCAGCGCCGCCCCCGTGCCGACCTGGCACTTCGATGCGGTACCGGCCGAGCTGCTGCCGTCGCACCACGACGACCGCTACTTCACGATGCGATTCCGGCGCCTGGTCGACGGCACCTTCGTGGTCGCCTCGGCCGGGCTGGACGTCGCCGGCTGGGAGACGCTGCCGCAGGACAGCGTCACCACGGTCGACCTGGCGAGCCTTCGGGTCGAGACCGTCGACCTGGACCGCGTGCCGGTCGGCATCGCCGGGTGACTGTGGCCGGGTGACTCACGCCCGGCCCCGCCCCCGGCGCTGCGCCTGGCCGGCGCGCCGCACCTGCCGATTGATCTCGGCCGCGCTGCGGTAGCGCTGCTGCGAGACCTCGCGGCCCTGGCCGAACGGCCACGGCATCCTCGGTAGTTCGTGGTTCATGAGTCCCCTCCCTCCCAGATCCGGTGCTTTGATCCGGCCCGGTGGCTCCGGACGGATCGGCCGAGCCGGACCCGGGCGCGACGGATCCGGCGACCCGTCGGGGCCGCCGCTGTCCGCGCTGGTGGGAGCCGGTTTCGGCGGTACCCACGGTGCCGTATCGCCCGGGGGGGTTCGCAACTGGTTTTCGGGCGGCACACTGAGGCCATGACCGAGAAGACCGCCGCGAGCGCGCTGCGCATCGTCCCGCTCACCGAGGCCCTGTGGTCGGCCGGCGGCCGCTCGGTCTTCCAGACCGGCATCGCGACGGGACACTCCACGCTGACCAAGACCGCCCCGGACTGGGCCGATTTCGCGGCCGACAAGCTGCCGGGGCATCGCTGGGGCGCCGTCGACGGGACCGGGGTGTGCCGCGGCTGGGCGGTGGTGTCGCCGGCGTTCAGCAGGGGGGTGTATTCGGGGGTCGTCGAGGACAGCGTGTACGTCGACCCGGCAGTGGCCGGTCGCGGGGTCGGCGAGACGCTGCTGCAGGCGCTGATCGCCTCGACGGAGGGCGCGGGCATCTGGACGATCGAGGCCCTGATCTTTCCCGAGAACGCCGTGAGTGTGCGGCTGCACCAGCGGGTCGGCTTCCGCGAGGTCGGCGTACGGGAACGGATGGGCCTGATGACGCACGGTCCGGCCGCGGGGCAGTGGCGCGATGTGGTGCTGCTGGAACGGCGCAGCCGCACGGTCGGGGTGTGATCGTCGAGGCTTGACGTCCGGATCTGCGGGTCGAGATCTGCGGGTCGAGATCTGCGGGTCGAGATCTCCGGGGGGCCGCGGCTATTTCGTGAGGGCGGCGACCTTGTCGGCCTGCGCACGCACGACGGGCAGCAGCGCCGCCTGAGTGGCCGCCTGGTCCGGTCCGGTGGCGCTGGCCGTGACGAGGTTGGCACCCCGGCGGGCCCGCACGATGTCCAGGCTGGTCCGCTCGGGCCCGCTGGTCAGGTCCAGGCCGAGGGCGGTGGCGTCGGGGAGGTCGTACGCGGGGGTGCGCAACCGGCCGGCGAGCCGCTGGCCCCCGGCGCTGATCTCGAAGGACGGGCAGGTGCGCAGGGCGGCCGCCGCGTCGGGGAGGGGCGGGGCGTCGCCGTCGTAGCTGCGCACCGCCACCACGACATCGAGGCCTGCGGCATCCAGGCCTGAAGCATCCTGGGCTGGGCCATCCGGGGGTGCGGCATCGCGGTCCGGGGTGGCGCCCGGTGTCGAGTCGGTGGTCCGGTGGAACGACCGGGAGGCGTAGGCGGACGGCGTACCGAATCCGCCGCCGAAGGCGGCCAGCGCCGTTCGGCACGGCTCGGACAGTCCGGCCGCCTGCTGCAACAGGGCCGCGAGGCCCTCGTCGCCGGCCGCGGGGGCGACCTCGCCGATCGGCCCGGGGTCCCCCGCAGCCGCCGAGGGCGAGGGCGAGGCTGACGGCTGCGATCGACGCGACGACCGACGCGATGGTCGACGCTGGGGTCGACGGGACGGCCGACGCGCGGGATGCGGTGGCGGATGCGGGGGCCGACGCGGCAGGGAGCGACCGACCGGGGCCAGCTCTCATCGGTTGCCTCCTGGATGGGTATGCGCTGCAGGCAAACTACCCTCCAAAGTTTTGCGCAAAAGCCGGGGTGAGCGCCCAGACACCGGCGCCACCACCCGGTAGCGACACGCCTCTTGGCGAGAACTTTGCAAACTTCTCCGCAAACGCCGCAGGCCAGTCGCATTTCGGGCTGGGCGCGGCCTTAACAGTTCTCCGACCTGGGAAGTTGTCAGAAAACTCTTGTTCTGAAGTGCAAAGAGAAGGTAAAGTTGAGCCCGTCGATGAGCGACGACCAGATCGTCGGACCCAAGTCCTAGCCGGAGGATCCCAGATGACCACGAACGCCACGACGCACGTGACCACCCGGACCCCGCGGCGTCAACTGCGCCACGTCGAGCTCCAGGGCATCGATGCCACCCGCATCATCAACAGCCTGGCGGGGCGTAACGCCCGCACCTGGCCCACCAGCCGGACGACCACTCACGCGTGAGTCGTCCCACCGGGCACCGCGCTCAGATCCCCCTTCGCACCCACTGAGCCACCCGACAGAAGGCCGCCGGTCACACCGGCGGCCTTCTTGTATGTTCGGCAGGCGTGCCTGGTCCGGCAGGCGTGCCTGGTCCGGCAGGCGTGCCTGGTCCGGCGGGCGTGCCTGGTCCGGCGGGTGTGCATGGTCCGGCAGGGCGACGTGCCGGCGCGATCGCGCCGCTCGGCGCGGGGTCCGGCTCAGGCCTGGCGTTGCGGCTGTTCAGCCTTGCGGGGTGGCCAGCCGCACCGGATGCCCGCCGGTCAAGGCCGGCACCCAACGGGTTGCGGCCCGGCGGACGTCGTCGTTGGCCACCAGCAGCACCAGCGTGGCGCCGGGACGCGCCCGGCGTACCAGCGACAGCCCGAGCAGCGCCTGCGCGAGCCGAGCCCGCAGCCCCTCGGCGGTCGCGTCCTCGTGGGTGACCACCTCGACGATCAGCGACTCGTCGGCGCTCGCGCCGTCGACCTGGATCGCGTCGCCCCCCGGGAGCCGAATCGTGGCCGGGTGCAGGTCGGCGCAGTCGATCGCGCTGGCGTAGGCCGACAGCATGTCGCGACGCACGCGACGCAGCTGGGCGGCGTCGGCCTCGATCGGGGCCGAGAGGGTTGTCATTCGGGTACTCCTGGACGGGGGTAGGTCCGCGGTCGGGGCAGCCTGGTCGTCAGGCCATTACGCTCCGTTTCGGCGAGATCGACCGAAACTGAAGGTGACCGGCGGATGAACGTCGGCGAACGCTTGCTCGCCGGGTATCGGGTGGGGCCTAGTTCGCGGCGGGGGTGGGTACCGCGGGGGCGGCCGGAGCCGCCGGGGTGGCGGCAGTGACCGGGGCGACCGAAGCGGTCCCGGGTGTTGTCGGCGCGGCGCTGGGGGTGGTCGACGCAGCCGCTGGGGTGGTGGCGGCCCGGTGGCGACCCCGTGGGCGCGTCGCCTCGACGAGGCGTTCGGTCCACTCCTGGCCGAGGTCGACGAGTTCGAGGTGCACAGACCCGCCCAGGCCGCCCATCAAGGCGCCGGCCGAGTCGCGGGCCTCCGCGCTGGCGAACAGCAGGACGGCGCGGGCGTCCGGTCGCGAGGCGGTGGCCAGGGACAGCGCGAACAGGTCCCGGGCCAGGTGCGCGGCGGCATCGTCCGGCAGAGCGCCCTGATGGGAGACCGGAACGACGAACAGGTCCTCATCGGGGGAGACGCCGTCGATCTGCACGGACTGGCCACCCTGCAGCGGCACGACCCGCGCCGCGAGCGGCGGCACGTCGATCGCCGCCGCATAAGCCGTCAGCATGTCGCGTTCGGCGAGGGCCGGCAGATCAGCGGGGTGCGCATGCCGTGGCGGTCGCACCAGTCTGGCGTCCATGGATCTCCTTCGCGGCCGGGCGGTGCGCCGGCCGAGGCGCGCTCTAGTGCCCGTCCCATCGGCGGATCGTCGCGCGGCTGTAGCGATCTCGCGGAAACGGCGGGGCCCGGTGACGGCGTGTCGGCTGGACATCCTCACGCCGGGCGCCCCTCCCAGCTGGTCGAAACCCCAGCGGGAGGCACCGACGAGCACCGACGAGCACCCCGCCGACCACCCGGCTCGGCCCGCCCTTAACGCAGGGCGTCCTCCTCGCTGCGCGCCACCCAGGACCGGAACGTCTCCTCGGGCTCCCGCCCGGCCGCGAACGCCCGCACCAGCCGCTCGATGTAGTCGCCCAGCTCAGCCGAGGTGACCTTGTGACCGCGCAGCTTGCGGCCATAGCCGGCGTCCTCGCCGAGTTGCCCGCCGAGGTGGGCCTGGAAGCCCTCGACCTGATTGCCGTCCGCGTCGGTGACGATCTGCCCCTTGAACCCGATGTCGGCGACCTGGATGCGGGCGCACGAGTTCGGGCAGCCGTTGAGGGTGATGGCCAGCGGCCGGTCCAGCGCCACGTCGGCGAGCCGCCGGTCCAGATCCGCGACCAGGTCGTGGGCCCGGCCCTTGGTGTCGACAATGGCGAGTTTGCAGAACTCCAACCCGGTGCAGGCGAGCAGGCCCCGCCGCCACGGGCTGACCTGGCTGCTCAGCCCGAGGGGCGCCAGCAGCGCCTCCAGGTCGGCCACCCGATCCGGCGCGACGCCCACCACCAGCAGCTTCTGGTGCGGAGTCAACGCGACATGCGACGCCCCCACCTGGCGCACGGCGTCGGCGACGGCGCTCAGCGCGCTCCCGCTGACCCGGCCCGCGATCGCGCTGAAGCCGACCGCCACCGTCCCGTCCCGCAACTCGGTGACACCCACGTAGTCCAGCGTCTGCGGCGGCGGTACCGCGGCGGGCCCGTCGATCAGCGGGGTGGCCAGGTATTCGGCCTCCAAAACCTCCCGCACCTTGGCCGGGCCCCAGTCGGCGACCAGGAACTTCAATCGCGCCCGGTTGCGCAGCCGACGGTAGCCGTAGTCCCGGAACAGCTTGGTGACGGCGTGCCACACCTCGGGCACCCGATCCAAGGGCACCCACGCACCGAGCCGCGGCGCCAGATAGGCGGCGGTCGACAGGCCACCGCCCACGAAGACGTCGAAACCCGGCCCGTGCTGCGGGTGGACCACGCCGACGAAGGAGATGTCGTTGATCTCCGGAACGGCATCCCAGGACCAGGACACCGACGACTTGTACTTGCGGGGCAGATTCGCCAGCGACGTGTCCTCGCGCACGATCTGCTTGATGGCCTCGATGGCCGGGGTGGGGTCGACCAGCTCGGCGGGGTTGACTCCGGCAAGCGGCGAGCCCAGGATCACCCGGGGGCAGTCGCCGCAGGCCTCCTGGGTCCATAGCCCGAGCGGCTCGATCGCCTCCCAGATGGCCGGGACGTCCTCGATGCGGACCCAGTGCAACTGGATGTTCTGCCGGTCGGTGATGTCGGCGGTGTCGCGGGCGTAGCGGGTCGAGACCTGCCCGATCGCGGCCAGCTGCTCGGCGCTGAGCAGGCCACCGTCGACCCGGATCCGCATCATGAAGTGCTCGTCCTCGAGCTCCTCGGGCGCCAGTTGGCTGGTCCGGCCGCCGTCGATGCCGGGCTTGCGCTGGGTGTAGAGGCCCATCCACCGGAACCGGCCGCGCAGGTCATCGGGATGGATCGCGGCGAAGCCCTGCTTGCTGTAGTTCGCGATGATGCGATCGCGCACGTTGAGCGGGTTGTCGGCGGCCTTGAACTCCTCGTTGTGGTTCAGCGGCTCGGTGTCGCCGAGGGCCCACTGGCCCTCGGAGCGGCGCGGCTTGGCCTTGCTGGCTGGGCTGGCTGGGCTGGTCTGGGGGGCCTTGTCGGCGGCGGTGTCGATGCTCATCGGGCGATCTCCAGGGTGTCGGTCGTACGCGTGGTCTCGGGGTCGCGCGAGGGCGCGGGCGCTGGGGTGGTCGTCGCACTGCGGCGCGGCCGGGTCGGTGTCGTGGCGCCGTGGGCCAGGGCGGCGACCGCCCCGATCACGACGACGCTGGGGTTGGCCAGGCCCAGGTCGTGCACCTGCGGGACGAGCCGGTCGAGGGTGGTCACCAGCTGACGCTGCCGCGGCGTACAGCCCTCCTGGACCACGGCGGCCGGGGTATCCCCGGGCATCCCCGCGCGGGTGAGGTTCGCGACGGTCGACGGCAGCGTCGCCATCCCCATCAGCAGCACGATCGTCCCGTCCAGGCCGGCGAGCCGCTCGGCCGTGCCGGCGTCGAGCGGGTCGTGCCCGGAGATGATGGTGACCGCCCGGCTCGTCTCGCGGTGCGTGACCGGGATGCCCGCGGCGGCAGGGGCCGCGATGGCGGAGGTGATGCCGGGGATGACGCGGACCGGTACGGCGGCCGCCGCCGCGGCAGCCACCTCCTCGCCGCCCCGCCCGAAGACGAACGGGTCGCCACCCTTGAGCCGTACGACGTGCGCGCCGGCTCTCGCGTGTTCGACCATGAGCCGTTCGATCTCGTGCTGCGGCATCCGGTGGTGGCCGGGGGTCTTGCCGACGTCGATCAGCTGCGCGGCGGCTGCCAGGGCCTGCAGATCGGCGCGCCGGTCATGATCGGCCAACCGGTCGACGAGCACGACGTCCGCGGCGGCGAGCGCCTCCCGGGCGGCGACCGTGTGCAGTCCCGGATCGCCCGGCCCGGCCCCGACCAGGGTGATCGACCCGGCGCGCTGGGTGGCGAGCTCCTCGCGGGTGGTCGGGGCCAGGGCGCTCAGGGCGCGGATCGCCGTCGCCCACTCGGGGGCGCCGCCGGTGACGTCGACGATGAGCTGCGCGGCGCCGACCGCACCAGCCCCGGCGCCACTCGAGACGTCAGCCCCGGTGGCGGCCTGCGCGTAGGCCATCGCCTGCGCCGGCGTCGTCAGCCGGTGCACCTGGGCGCCGGCCGCGCGGTAGCGCAGCACGGCGCGGCCGGTCGCGGTGGCGTCGCCGACGAGGGCGACGCGGGCTCCGGTGAGGGTCAGGTCGAGCAGCATGACATTCTCCAGGGATGAGCGAGGCGTGGGCTTCGGGGCGGGCGGCCGGGGATCAAGCGGTCCGGGCTGCGGCGGCCAAGGGCGGGGATGGTCCCGTGGGGTCGGCGCCCCCCGCGCTGGTGGCCTGCGCGCACGGCACGGCGGACCCGGCCGGTCGGCGGGCGATCGATGCGCTGGTGGCCGGAGTCGCCGGCCACCCGGCGCTCGCCGAACAGGGGGTGCGGGTGGTCGCGGCGTACGTCGACGTGCAGTCCCCGAGTCCCGAGGCGGCGCTGGCGGCGCTCCCGGACGGGTCCGCGGTGCTCGTCCCGTTGCTGCTCAGCACCGGCTATCACGTGCAGGTCGACCTGTCCCGGGCCGCCGAATCGGCGCTGGTCCCGACGGTCGTCGCCGCCGCATTGGGCCCGGACGATCGGCTGGTGCGCCTGCTCGTCGACCGGCTGCGGGACCGGCCGGGTTCGGACCTGGCGGCCGATGACGACGTACGCCTGGTCGCGGCCGGCTCCTCGCGCGCCCGCAGCGGCGCGGACGTCGCTGACATGGCGGCCCGGTTGGCGGGCGAGCTGGGGCGGGACGTGCGCCCGGCGTACCTGTCCGCCGCCGACCCCCTGCTTGCGGACGTCGTGGCCGCGAACCGAGCCGCCGGTCGCCGTACGGTCGCGCTGTCCTACCTGCTCGCCCCCGGTTTCTTCCAGAATCGGCTGCAGGCGGCCGGGGTGGCGATCGGCACCGATCCGGTGTTGGCCGCCGACGGCCCGCCGCCGGCGGAGCTCGTCGCGCTGGTGCTGGATCGCTACCGCGCGGGCGTCGCGGCGTTGGCCTGAGCGCGGCCGGGTGGCGCGGCGCGGCGCGGGCATCAGTCGGCCGCCGGGGCCGGTACGACGGGTCGCGGGTGACCCGGCCCGGTCGGCAGGGTCGACGCGACCGTCCCGGCGGACCGTCGGCCACGGCGCACCCCGGCCGGTCTGCCGGTTGCCGCCCCGGAGAGCCGCGCGGTGCCTGAGATCGCCAGGGCCGTCAGGGTCGCGCCACCGAGCAGCACCGGGGTGCTTGCTCCAAGCAGCGCCAGGGCGGAGGCGGCCAGGACCGCGGACATGGCCGGGCGGACCAAGCGGTCGGGCGCCGATGCGGACAGTCGCGCCCCGATCAGGGCCCCGGGGATCGCGCCGACGAGCAGCGAGGCGGTCAGCGCGAAGTGGACGTCGCCGAACAGCAGGTGCCCGACAGCGGCCGCCCCGACCAGGGGGATGGCCTGCACGATGTCGGTGCCGATCAGCGAGCGCGGCCGTAGCCGTGGATAGGCGAGCAGCAGCAGCGCGATGACCAGCGAGCCGGCGCCCACCGAGGTGAGCCCGACGGCGACCCCGCCGACCACGCCGATGAGGACGGTGGCGCCGGGGCGGACGCGGGGCCGCTCGTCGGCATCCGCCCGCTGCTGGATCGGGCCCGCGCTCCCACGCGCCCGATCCAGCAGCGGGCGGCCGATCATCGCCCCGACGGAGGCGAGCAGGGCGATCGCGATGACGATCTTGAGCGGTCCGGCCAGAGCCCGCCCGTCCGAGCCGCCGGCGAGCAGGCCGATGGCCGCGGAGGCCAGGAAGGCCGCGGGGACGGACCCGACGGCGAGCCAGGCGAACAGCCGCAGGTGCACGGTGCCGCGGCGCAGGTGGACGGCGCCCGCGAAGGGCTTCATGACGAGGCTGGTGACGAGGTCGCTGGAGACGGCGGTCAGGGGCGGTACGCCGAAGACGAGGACGAGCAGCGGCGTCAGTAACGCGCCGCCGCCCATGCCGGTGAGGCCGACGAGGAAGCCGACGAGGGCGCCGGCGAGCGCCAGGGATGGATCCAGGGACATGGGATCTCCGCACGAACGATGGGGGCAGGCCTGGGCAGGGGGTAGACCGGGAGGGTCAGGTGCGCGTCAACACCCGCCGAGGTCCAGGCGCAGGAGATCGAGGTAGTGCCGACCGACGAGCACGTCCCGCGGCGTCGACCGAGCGACGCCGGGAGCGGTCGGGTGCGGTGCCATGGCCTCAGAGTGCATAAGCAAAGCCATGAGGTACAACAACATCTCGTTATGTGAACACGTTGTGGTGATGGCACTCTGCGGGTGTCACAGTCGGACCATGTCCGTTCGGTCGGTTCGTCTCGGGGTGCGCCTGGTGGCCCGGCGCCACATCGACCTCATGCGCGTCGCCAGCGCTGCGGTCTGTGCCGCCTGAGCCCTCCCGTACGCATTCCCCCCGACCATCGAAGGACCCTGCATGTCCCGTTCCACCGTGGAAGCCGCTATCCGGCGTCCCGACGACGAGCTCCGCGGCGTCGCCCAGGCGGCCGCTCGGCGCCTCGACGGCGCCCCGGCGCAGGCCGTGATCGCCTGGGCCGCCGAGGAATTCGGTGACCGCTGGGCGATCGCCTGCTCGATGCAGGACACCGTGCTGGCCCACCTCGTGGCCCAGGTCGCGCCCGGCACGTCCGCCCTCTTCCTCGACACCGGCTACCACTTCGCGCAGACGTTGGCGACGCGCGACGCCGTACGGGCCGGCTATCGCCTCACCTTCCGCGACGTCACGCCGCGGCAGAGCGTCGCCGAGCAGGACGCGCAGTACGGCGCCCGCCTGCACGACCGCGACCCCGACCTGTGCTGCTGGCTGCGCAAGACGACGCCGCTGTACGACGTCCTCGCCGAGCACGAGGCGTGGGGCACCGGGCTGCGCCGCGCCGAGTCGGCGACCCGGGCCGGGGCCCGCGCGGTGAGCTTCGATGAGGAGCACGGCCTGGTCAAGGTCAACCCGCTCGTGGACTGGACCGATGCGCAGGTGGCGGCGTACGCGCAGCGGCACGACACCGTGCGAAACCCGCTGCTGGACCAGGGCTTTCCCTCGATCGGCTGCGCACCGTGCACCCGCGCCGTCGCCCCCGGCGAGGACCCGCGCGCCGGCCGCTGGTCCGGCACCGGCAAGACCGAATGCGGGATTCACCGATGAGCGCCGCCCCGTCCCGCGCCCGGTCGCACGGCGGGCCCGGCAGCGTCGCGCCCGCCGACGCCGTACGGGTGCAGACGTCCGCCGCGCGGTCCCGCTCGGCGGCGGTCGCCGGGGGCACGCTCTGGCCGACCGCCGCGACCCCCGGCGGCACGCTCTGGCTGACCGGTCTGTCCGGCTCGGGCAAGACCACCATCGCGCACGCCCTCGCGGCCCGGCTGCGCGCCGCCGACGTCGCGGTGGAGGTGCTCGACGGCGACGAACTGCGCGACCACCTCTCGCCCGGGCTCGGCTTCACCCGCGCGGACCGCGACGCGCACGTGACGCGGGTCGGCTACCTGGCGCGGCTGCTCGCCCGGCACGGGGTGCTCGCGATCGTGCCCGTGATCGCGCCGTACGAGGCTGCCCGGGAGCGGGTCCGCGCCGAGCACGAGGCGGCGGGGGTCGCCTACCGCCAGGTGTACGTCGCGACGCCCGTCGCCGAATGTGCCCGCCGCGACGTCAAGGGCCTGTACGCCGCGCACGCCCGCGGCGAGGTCAGCCATCTCACCGGCGTGGACGACCCGTACGAGGTGCCCACCGCGCCGGACCTGATCCTCGACACCACCGGCCGCGATCTTCGGGCGTGTGTCGCCGCGGTCGCCGATCTCATCACCCAGGCAGGAATCCCATGACCCTGACGACCCGACCACCGACGCCCGGCGCCACCCGGGCCGCCGACCCGACCCCGCCGCGCAGCACGATCCGCGCCCTGGAGGCCGAGGCGATCGAGATCATCCGCGAGGTGATCGCCGAATTCGACCGACCGGCGCTGCTGTTCAGCGGCGGCAAGGATTCGGCGGTGCTCCTGCACCTGGCCCGCAAGGCGACCGCGCCCGCCCCGGTCCCGCTGGCCCTGCTGCACGTCGACACCGGCCACAACCTGCCCGAGGTGCTGGCCTTCCGCGACCGCATCGTGGCCGAGGGCGGCCACCGACTCGTCGTCGCGCGCGTCGAGGAATGGATCGCCGACGGCCGGTTGCAGGAGCGAGCAGACGGCACCCGCAACCCGCTGCAGACCGTGCCGCTGCTCGACACGATCGCGGCCGAGAAGTTCGACGCGCTCCTCGGCGGCGGCCGGCGCGACGAGGACCGGGCCCGCGCCAAGGAACGGATCTTCTCGGTGCGGGACGGCTTCGGCGGCTGGGACCCGCGGCGTCAGCGCCCCGAGCTGTGGCGGCTCTACAACGGGCGGCATGCCCCCGGCGAACACGCCCGCGTCTTCCCGCTGTCCAACTGGACCGAGCTCGACGTGTGGGCCTACATCGCGGCCGAGGACGTGGCGCTGCCGGAGATCTACTACGCCCACGAGCGCGACGTCTGGCTGCGCGACGGGATGTGGCTCACGCCGGGGCCGTGGGGTGCGCCGCGCGACGGGGAGCGCCTGCAACGGCGTACGGTCCGCTACCGCACCGTCGGCGACGGTTCCTGCACGGGCGCCGTCGATTCACAGGCTCGCACGATCGCGCAGGTCGTCGCGGAGGTGGCGGCGAGTCGGCTGACCGAGCGCGGCGCGACGCGCGCGGACGACCGGCTCAGCGAGGCCGCGATGGAGGACCGCAAGCGGGAGGGCTACTTCTAAATGACCAGCACCCTGGATCTGGGCGAGGCGGACACCGCCGCTGCCGACCTGGCGCAGGCGCGCTCGCAGCTGCGCCTGGTCGTCGCCGGCTCCGTCGACGACGGCAAGTCCACGCTGGTGGGACGGCTGCTCTACGACACCAAGTCGATCCTCGCGGACCAGTACGAGGCCATCGAGGCCGCCAGTCGGCGCCGCGGATCCGACGCCGTGGACCTGGCCCTGCTCACCGACGGGCTGCGCGCCGAGCGGGAGCAGGGCATCACGATCGACGTGGCGTATCGCTACTTCTCCACGCCGCGCCGCTCGTTCGTGCTGGCCGACACGCCGGGGCACACGCAGTACACCCGCAACACCGTCACCGGCGCGTCCACCGCGCAGGCCGCGATCGTGCTCGTCGACGCGCGTCAGGGGGTGCTGCCGCAGACCCGGCGCCACCTCGCGGTGCTGGGCCTGCTGCGGGTGCCGCACGTCGTCGTGGCCGTCAACAAGATGGACCTGGTCGGCTGGGACCCGGCCGTCTTCGCCGCCGTCACGGCGCAGATCGACGCCGCCGCCGCGGCCGTGGGGCTGGCCGACGTCCGCTCGATCCCGGTCAGCGCGCTGACGGGCCAGCATGTGACGCCGGATCATGTCACCCCGGAGGGCGAGCTAGATGCGGCCGGGAGCTGGTACGCCGGGCCCTCGCTGCTGGAGTGCGTCGAGGAGCTGGACGTCAGCCACGACGACGCCGACGCGCCGTTCCGGATGCCGGTGCAGCTGGTGGTCCGGCCGCGCACGCCCGAGCACCCGGACTATCGCGGGCTGGCCGGGCGGGTGGCGGCCGGCACGGTGCGGGTCGGCGACCGGGTCACGGCGTGGCCGAGCGGACTGAGCTCGACGGTGACCGGGATCGACTCGCCCGTCGGGCCGCTGCAGGTCGCCGTGGCCGGCGACTCGGTGACCGTGCTGCTCGCCGACGAGATCGACGCCGGACGGGGCCAGCTGCTCGCTCCGGAGGACGGTCCCGCGCCGCAGGTGCGGGCGCAGCTCACCGGTACGGCGTGCTGGCTCGCCGAACGCGGGTCGGCGCCGCGGCAGCGGGTGCTGGTCAAGGCCGGTACGGCGACCGTCCGCGGGCTCCTCGGCCCGGTCGAGCAGGTCTGGGACGTGGACACCTCGAACTGGGCGCCGGCGATGAATGCGGGCGCCGCACTGAACGACATCGTCCGGATCGGGGTGACGCTGGCCGAGCCCATCGCCGTGGATCGCTATGCCGACTCGCGCTGGACGGGCGGGGCGCTGGTCATCGACCCGGACTCGGGCGCGACCCTGGCGGCGCTGATGGTGGGCGACCCGGCGCCGTCGTAAGGATCGGCTGGTCGTGAGCCTGCGGGCCCTCGTGAGGGGAGCGGCAGACCGACCATGCAGCTAGCGGCGCAACGAACGCAGGGGGAGCGGCTAAACGAACACGACCGCGGCCCGCGCTGGTCCGATCGCGCTGATCGCCGGCACTCCGATCGGTGTGCCGGTGGGGCCAGGACCACGCCGGCACTCCGACCGGAGCGTTGGCGGGGCGCTCGGTCGGTTCGTTGTCCACAGAGCGGCCGTTCGTCGCCTGCCCTTTTAGCACCATGGTGCTAAAAGGGCAGGTCGTGAGCGGTCGACTGAGTCGGGGCAGCCCGCGTAGGCCGGGACCTGCGGGTCAGGATGTCGGGCGGGCGCCCGGGGTGGCCGTCAGGTCGCCGGTCAGGTAGTGCTGGACCACCGGGCCGACCATGGCGATGAGATCGTCGTCGGTGGCGGCGGCCAAGGGTTCCGGCCCGATCACATGCCGAGCGATGGCCAATCCGCCGAGCTGGGTCAGCGCGAGGGTGGCGCGCCGGATCGCGTCCGGGGTGTCGAGGGCGGCGGCCAGCGGCAGCACCACGTGGTCGGCGGCATATTCCACCAGCGTCTCGCCGAAATCGTCACGGGTGGACAGGGATTGCAGCACCCCTTGGGCGGCGAGCCGGCTCTCCTCATCCGCCCACGCGGTCAGCACGCCCCGCACCAGCGCGGCGCCCAGCTGGGCGCGGGGCGCCCCGAGGGCCGCGACCACCACCTCGCGCGGGCTGGTCGGCAGCTCCATCGCGGCCGTGAAGAGGTTCTCCTTGGACCCGAAGTAATAGGACAGCAGCGAGGCATCCACGCCGGCCCGCTGGGCGACCTGGCGCAGCGAGGTCCCGGCGTACCCGCCCGTCGCGAACGAGCGCCGCGCCTCCCGCAGGATCGCCGCCCGGGTATCGGCGGCGTCGGTGCGTGGGCCGCGGCGGGCCGGCGATGGGGAGGGCACGACCGCAGGCTAAACCCCCTGCGGGGCCGCGACCAGCCATCCCAGCAGACTCACAGGCGCACGCCCATCACCCGGCGACCCGCCGCACATTTCAACGCGTTGAAAAAAAGACCCCGGCGGGCTAGCGTCGAACCAACCACCGGGGGTGTGCAGCCGGGCTGCCGACCCCCCAGGGAGCTGGAGGTCTGTCGATGGATGCCGGGTCGTCTGCCTCGACGGGATCGCTCGACGCCGCGGCCGCACCTCCGCGACCCGGCAGTGTGCTCCGGATGGGGCTCGACATCGGCTCCACGACCATCAAGCTGGTCCTGCTCGAGCCCGGCCGCGACGCCGCCGGAGACAGGCTGCACTTCCAGACCTACCGGCGCCATCACGCCGACATCGCCGGCGAGCTGGATGCCCTCTTCGACGACGTGCTCGCCCAGTTCCCGGATGCGATCGTTCGCGGCGCGGTCACCGGCTCCGGCGGCCTGGCGGTGGCGCAAGCCGTCGGGCTGCCGTTCGTGCAGGAGGTGATCGCCGAGACCCGGGCGATCGGCCGGTACGACGCGGACACCGACATCATCATCGAACTCGGCGGCGAGGACGCCAAGATCACTTACCTGCACCCCGTGCCCGAGCAGCGCATGAACGGCACCTGTGCGGGCGGCACCGGCGCCTTCATCGACCAGATGGCCACGCTGCTGCACACCGACGCCAGTGGCCTGGACGATCTCGCGCGCAACTACAGCACGCTCTATCCGATCGCGTCGCGCTGTGGCGTCTTCGCCAAGTCGGACCTCCAGCCGCTGCTCAACGAGGGCGCCGCACACACCGACCTGGCGGCCTCCATCTTCACGGCCGTCGTCAACCAGACCATCGCCGGGCTGGCCTGCGGTCGTCCGATCCGCGGCCACGTCGTCTTCCTCGGCGGACCGCTGTTCTTCCTGTCCCAGCTCCGGGCCGCCTTCGAGCGCGCCCTCGAAGGGCAGGTAGACAGCTTCCGGACCCCCGCGAAGGCCCAGCTGTACGTCGCGGTCGGGGCGGCGCTGTTGGCCAAGGGAGAGCCCGTCGCGCTGGCGGACGTGGTCCGTCGGGCGCGCACGGCCGACCGTGGCGCCGGCGAGACCCACCGCATGCGCCCGCTGTTCCGCGACATCACCGAGCGGGCCGAGTTCGTGGCCCGGCACGGGCAGCACGCGGTCGAGCGGGCCGACCTGGCGACCGCGACCGGCCCCTGCTACCTCGGCATCGACGCCGGGTCCACGACGATCAAGGCGGTGCTCCTCGACGACGAGCGCCGCCTGCTGTTCTGGCACTACGCCTCCAACGAGGGCGACCCCGTCGGCAACGCCGTACGGATCCTGTCGACCATCCGCGAAGCCCTCCCGGCGAGCGCGACGATCGCGCGGACCTGCGTGACCGGGTACGGCGAGGGCCTGGTCAAGGCCGCCCTGCACGCCGACGACGGCGAGATCGAGACGATGGCGCACTACCGGGCGGCGGAGTTCCTGGCCCCCGGGGTGACCAGCGTGATCGACATCGGCGGGCAGGACATGAAGTACCTACGTATCAAGGCCGGCGTCATCGACTCCATCTCGGTGAACGAGGCGTGCAGTTCCGGGTGCGGGTCCTTCCTGTCCACGTTCGCCGCAACCCTGGGCCGCGACATCGGGTCGTTCGCGGCCGAGGCGCTCGACGCCCCGGCCCCGGTCGACCTGGGCAGCCGCTGCACGGTGTTCATGAACTCGGCCGTCAAGCAGGCGCAGAAGGAGGGGGCCGGTGTCGGTGAGATCTCCGCGGGGCTGTCCTATTCGGTGGTCCGCAACGCGTTGTACAAGGTCATCAAGCTCAAGGACCCGGGCCAGCTCGGCGAGCGCGTCGTCGTGCAGGGCGGCACGTTCCTCAACGACGCGGTGCTGCGGGCGTTCGAGCTGCTGACCGAGCGCGAGGTCGTCCGGCCCGACATCGCCGGGCTGATGGGTGCGTTCGGGGCGGCGCTGATCGCGCGGCAGCGGTACGCCGACGCGGCCCCCGCCCAGGAGGTCGACGGCTGGGTCCGGGCGTCCTTGCCGATCGCGCCCGATCCGCACGCGGGCCACGCCCACGACCTGGCCCGCGTCGGGCACACGGCGCCGGTGGCGCTCGGCATGCCGACCCTGCGCCGACCGCTCACCTACCGGGCCTTTCAGCACCATGGTGCTAAAAGGGCAGGTGACGAACGGTCGTCCTGTGGACAACCGGCCGCGGGCGAACCGTCCTCTCGGCTGCTCACGCTGGAGGAGCTGGCCACCTTCTCCCACGAGACCGAGCTGGGCGACTGCGCGCTGTGCCAGAACCACTGCCAGCTCACCACCTCGACCTTCGGCGACGGCTCTCGTCACGTCACGGGCAACCGCTGCGACCGCGGCGCCGACCCGGATCCGGCGGCGGCCAAGCGACGGGCCAAGTCGAGCCTGCCGAATGTTGTCGAGGCCAAGTACCAGCGCCTGTTCGCCTACCGGCGCCTGACGAAGGCACAGGCCACCCGCGGGGACATCGGGATCCCGCGGGCGCTGAACATGTATGAGAACTACCCGTTCTGGTTCACCGTGCTGACCCGGTTGGGGTTCCGGGTGCACCTGTCTGGCCGCTCCGACCACGCGCTGTTCGAGGCGGGCATGGACTCGATCCCCTCCGAAAACGTCTGCTATCCGGCCAAACTCGCCCACGGGCACGTCGAGGACCTGGTGGCCCGCGGGGTGCGGACCATCTTCTACCCGTGCATCGCCTACGAGCAGCAGCTCGTCGCGGGCGCCGACAATCACTTCAACTGCCCGGTCGTGATGAGCTATCCGGAGGTGATCGGCAACAACGTCGAGTCCCTGCGGGAGCACGACGTCCGGCTGATCCGGCCCTTCCTGTCCCTGTCCGACCGGACGCTCCTGGTGGACCGGTTGTGCGGGGTCTTCGCCGACTGGGGCATCGACCGGGCGGAGATGGCGGCCGCGGTGGCCGCCGGCTACGCCGAGGACGAGGTTGTCCGCGCCGACATCCGCACGATGGGCCGCGAGGCGCTGGACTTCATGGAGCGCACCGGCACGCGCGGCATCGTCCTCGCCGGGCGGCCCTACCACGCCGATCCCGAGATCCACCATGGCATTCCCGAGCTGGTCAATTCCCTGGGCATGGCGGTGCTCACCGAGGACAGCGTCATCGGGCTGGCCGGCGAGCGACACAGCGTCGACGGGGAGCCCGTCGCACTGGCGACCCGGCCGTTGCGGGTCCGCGACCAGTGGGCCTACCACTCGCGGCTCTACGAGGCGGCGGCCTTCGTCGGCACCCGCGACGACCTGGAGCTGGTCCAGCTCAACAGCTTCGGCTGCGGCATCGACGCGATCACCGGCGACCAGGTCGCCGAGATCCTCGCCGAGCGGGGCAAGGTCTACACGGTGCTCAAGATCGACGAGGTCTCCAACCTGGGCGCGGCGCGGATCCGGCTGCGCTCGCTGCAGGCCGCGACCGCCGAGCGCGCGACCGCCGAGCGCCCGACCAGCGAACTCGCGAGCGACCAGCCCGATCCGACGATGCCGTCAGCCCCCGTCTTCACCCGGGAGATGGCCAAGCGGCACACGATCCTGCTGCCGCAGATGGCGCCGATCCAGTGGCGGCTGTTCGAGGCGGTGCTGCGGCGCAGCGGGTACGACGTGCGCTTGCTGGAGCAAGCACGGCCGGAGGCCCTGGAACTCGGCCTGAAGCACGTCAACAACGACGCCTGCTTCCCGGCGATCGTGCTGATCGGGCAGCTGCTGGACGCGCTGCGCTCCGGCGAGTTCGACCCGGCCAATTGCACGGTGATGATCAGCCAGACCGGCGGCATGTGCCGGGCGACCAACTACGCGGCGCTGCTGCGCAAGGGCTTGGCCGAGGCGGGGTTCGCGCAGGTCCCGGTGCTGGCCCTGTCGGCGTACGGGCTCGAAGACACCCCCGGATTCAGCTTCACCGTCCCGATGCTGCATCGGGTGATCCAGGCGATGGTGCTCGGCGACCTGCTGCAGACCACGCTGCTGCGGACCCGTCCCTACGAGGCCATCCCCGGGTCCGCCGAGCGGCTCTATCGCACCTGGAACGACGTGGTGCGGGAGTACTTCATCGACGCCGGCTGGTCGGCGACACTGGGTCGGCGGGTCGGCTATCGCTGGATCATCGAGCACATCGTGCGCGACTTCGCCCGGCTGCCGCTGCGCGACGAGCCGCGCCGGCCGCGGGTCGGCATCGTCGGGGAGATCCTGGTCAAGTTCCACCCGGACGCGAACAACGACGTCGTGCGCGTGGTCGAGTCCGAGGGCTGCGAGGCGGTCCTGCCGGGGCTGATGGGGTTCGTGCTCAACTCGGTGGCGACGGCGCAGTGGAACTTCGAGCAGTACGGCGTGGGCGAGCGCGCCCGGTTCGTCAAGCGCGGCGTCAAGGCGCTGTTGGAGCGTTATCAGGCCCCGGCGGTCCGGGCGCTGCGGCGCAGCGAGATGTTCGACGTTCCGGAGCCGATCGACGAGTTGGCGGCGAAGGCGGCGCAGGTCGTCAGCCTCGGCAACCAGGCGGGCGAGGGCTGGTATCTGACCGCCGAGATGATCTCGCTGATCGAGGAGGGCGTGCCGAACATCATCTGCGCCCAGCCGTTCGCGTGCCTGCCCAACCACGTCACGGGCAAGGGGATGTTCCGGGAGCTGCGGCGCCGCTACCCGCAGGCCAACATCGTCTCGGTCGATTACGACCCCGGTGCCAGCGCGGTCAACCAGCTGAACCGCATCAAGCTGATGATCTCGACCGCCATCCAGCGGGCGGCCGTGCCGCACCACGACGACCTCGACGGGTCGCCGCTGGACGACGACCTGCTCGCCGTGCGGCCCCGCTGACGGCGCCGGTCGATCCTGACCCGCCGGGGTACGACGCCCCAGCGTCGGTCAGGCGCGGGCGCCGTCGGTCAGGCGCGGGCGCCGTCGGCCAGCCGCCGGACGACGTCCGCGGCCGGCTCCTCGCTGGCCGCCCGCCATCCGGACCCCGCCCACAGCGCGACGCCGCCGATGTCCCCGGCGGCGGCCGCAGCGGCCCGCAGCGGCTTGGTGATCTGGTCGACCACGGGATAGGCGGCGGGCGCCTGATCCGAGTGCTCCAGCGCGAAGCGGTTGGTCAGCCCCCGCGCCGGCCGGCCGGAGAACGCCCTGGTCACCATGGTCCGCAGCGCCGGGTCGGAGAGCCCCAGCCGATGCGCGGGGTTCGTCCCGGCCTCGGGCGTCAGCAGGAACGCCGTACCGACCTGCACCGCCGCGGCGCCCGCCGCCAGCGCGCGGCGGACGTCCCCGGCCGTGGTCACCCCGCCCGCGGCGATCATCGGCAGCCCCAGCTCCGCGAGCAGCGGCAGCAGCGCCAGGTGGTCGAACTCGTTGGGCTCGTCCTCGACCCGGTGGGTGGACCGGTGGCCGCCGGCGTCGAACCCCTGCACGACCACGGCGTCCGCGCCGACGTCGCGGGCCGCCCGCGCCTCGGCCGGGTCGGTCACGGTCACCCACACCGCGGTGCCGACCTCCTGCAGATCGGCCACCACGTTGCCGCCGGGCACGCCGAACGTGAACGACACCACGGCCACCGGGTCGACCAGCGTGAGCAGCGCGATCTTCTCCTCCCAGCCGTCGTCGTCGGCCCAGTCCGGCTCGGGCAGGGCGACGCCGAGCCGGGCGGCGTCGGGGGAGAGGGCGCCACGGTACGCCGCGACGTGCCGCTGCATCGACGCCAGGGCGGCCCCCTGCGGTTGCCGGCCGGGCACGAACAGGTTGACCCCGAACGGTCCCGCCGTGAGTTCGCGGGTGTCGGCGATCTGCGCGGTCAGCCGGCTGGCGGGGGTGTAGCCGCCGGCGAGGAAGCCCAGCCCGCCGGCCGCGCCGACGGCGGCCACCAGCGCCGGGGTGGAAGGGCCGCCGGCCATCGGCGCGGCGATGACGGGGACGGGCAGGTCGGTGAGGGCGAATCGCGCGGCCATGGGGCCAGCCTCGCACTCCGTCGCCGCCCCTGGCGCGGTGGGCCGCCCCCTCGGCATCGCCGGCCGGGACCTCAGGGTCGGGAAGGAGGCCCTGAGGGTCGGATCAGGGACCGGTCGGGGTGGCACCCCATGGTTGCGGGCCGGGCACCGCGGCACAGTGGACTCATCGGGACAAGCCACCTCGGCGAATCCCCACCGACCACCACCTGCGGCCCGGGCACACCGCCGCGACCATGCAAAGGGGAACGACATGAACGGCCTGCACACCACGATGGCGAAGTCCGGACTGGTCCGCGGCGACGACCGCTGGCTGGGCGGTGTCTGCTCGGGGCTGGCCCGCAAGTTCGGGACCGATCCGGGCGCCGTCCGGCTGATCATGGTCCTGCTGCTGCTCCTGCCGGGCAGCCAGCTCATCGTCTATCCGCTGCTGTGGTTCGTGATGCCGGACGAGGCGACGGCTCAGCGCCTGCTCGGCGCCGAGCAGCTCACGACGTACCGCTCCGGCGGCAGCGACGGCACCGCCGGCCCGCAGGACCAGCTGCCCTGACCGGCGCCCATAATGGGCGCGTGAGCGAGCCAGCGAGCCCCCCGCGGCCCGGGCCATCGGCCCGGGCCGCCGTCCGTACCCGGCTGTGGCGCGACGGCCGGCTCACCGCGACCCCGTTCGCGCTGGGCGACCTCGACACCCATCTGGCCGACCCGGCCGCTCTCGCCTGGGTCGATCTGGTCGCGCCGGGCCGGGACCGGATCGCCGAGCTGGCCACGGAGCTCAACATCAGCGGCCAGAGCGTCGAGGACATCCTGGCCCACCTGGAGCGGCCCAAAGCCATGCGGCACGGGGACCGGGTGGTGCTGACGATGTACGCGACCAGCCTTGACGACGAGCCAGCCGGCGACCGAGCCGACCGGACCGACCGAGCCGACCGAGCCGAGCGGACCGAGCGGGCCGACCGAGCCGAGCGGACCGAGCGGGCCGAGCACCAGTCCCGGCTGCGGCTGGCCAAGATCAGCGCGATCGTGCTGCCGCGGGCGTTGATCACCATCCGCCCCGACGACGCCTTTCCCATCGAGGAGGTGCTCGCCCGCTGGGACGACAACGCCGACCTGCTGGTCCGGTCCGGTCCGGCGGGTGTCGGCGCCCTCACGCACGGGCTGATCGACGCGGTCGTCGACTCGCACTTCGAGACCATCCAGCGCATCGACGACGCGATCGAGGACATCGAGGACGTGCTGTTCCAGGACCCGGCGCCGACGCGGGAGGTGCAGCAGGCCACCTACCGGATGCGCAAGGAACTCGTCCAGCTCCGCCGAGTCGTCCTGCCGATGCGCGAGCTGGTCAACGGCGTCCTGCGGCACCGCGAGCCGCGCCCCGGCGATGCGGCGGCGGTGGCCGGGGAGGCGACGCTGCGGCCGTGGTACGACGACCTGTACGACCACGTCCTGCGGGCCGCCGAGTGGACCGAGTCGCTGCGGGACATGGTGTCCTCGGTGTTCGAGACCAACCTGTCGCTGCAGGACGCCCGCCTCAACAGCGTCATGAAGAAGCTCGCCGCGTGGGCCGCCATCATCGCCGTGCCCACCGCGGTCACCGGCTGGTTCGGGCAGAACGTGCCCTATCCGGGATTCCAGGACACCGCCGGGCTCTGGCAGAGCGTCGTGCTCGTCGTGGTGGGCGCGGTGGGGCTGTACGTCGCGTTCCGGCGCCGCGACTGGCTCTAGCGGGGCGACCCCGGTGCCAGGTGGTCCTGCCCGGATCTGGGGCCGGCGTCTCAGCCCGCGTCGTCCTGCTCTTCCTCCTCCTTGCGCTCGCCGCGGCGGACCAGCAGGTTCATGCCGGGCATGCCCTTGATCGCGCGGCTGAGGTCGGTGACGGCGTCGAGGATGTCGTGCACATCGGGTCCGACCTGCTGCAACGTGGTCAGCATCGGCAGGACGTCGGCCTCCAGGTGGTGGGTCAGTTGGGGCATCCGGTCGAGCATCCGCACCAGCGCCTCCACCTCGACATCGGCGGTCGAGGCGCCGAGCCGCTCCACCACCGGGGTGAGCTGCTCGGCGGCCGGCATGAGCCGGTCCGCCATCGGCATCAGCCGGTCCGCCATCGGCATCAGCCGGTCCGCCATCGGGATCAGCCGGTCCGCGACGGGCAGCAGGCGCGCAGTCATCGGCTCCAGCGGGTCGACCAGGGCGGTCGCGCGGTGCAGCAGCCGTTCGGCGCCGACGAGGGTCTGCTCGGCCCCGGCCACGGCGCGGGCCGCCTCGGCCGTCGTGGCCCGCGCCGCGTCCGCCGTACTCTTCGCCTCGAGCACCGTCACCTCGGCCGTGGCCAGCACCGCCTCCCCGCGCCGCAGCAGCGTCTCCCCCTGGGTGAGCGCCGCCTCGCCGCGGGCGGCCATCGACGCGGCATCGCCCAGCAGTTCGTCGGCCCGGCCGAGCAGCCGCTCGGCTCGGGCGACCATGACCTCGACCCGATCCACCAGCGTGAACAGGCGCGGTGCCAGATCGATCAGGTCCGCGATGTCGTCATAGGCCGACTGCACCCCGTCGCGCATGGTCGTCGCGGCGGTGAACAGGTCATGGGGTCCGGGGAGGCGCATTCCCTCATCCTGCTGGATCCGGCCTCGGGCCGCCCGTTCCGGGACGAGGATGGTCCCTGATCGAGGCGGTCTGCCGAGCGGCGCGGTCGAGTTCCGCCAGCGCGTCGGAGGTGCTGCACGGGTCGGACGTCCCACAATGGGTGCAAGGGCACACCCTTGTCGCGGTGACTGCGGTGTGGGCCAGCAGTTTTCGGCCATCTCCGGCGACGTCCACCGTGCGCCGCGGCGGTCGGTGGACGTGTGCCGCAACGCGCCTGCGGCCACACGACCCAGGCAGGGGGAGGCCGGGCGCAGGGCAGGCGGGGTGGAAGGCGACGGTGGGACACGGATGACGCAACGACGACGGATTCTCGTCGTGGACGACGAGGCCCAGATTCGTCGGGTCCTGCGGGCCTATCTCGAGGCGGACGGGTTCGGCGTCGACGAAGCCGGCTCGGGCACCCAGGCGTTGGAGGTCTTCGGGCACGTCGATCCGGTGCTCATCCTGCTCGACGTCGGGCTGCCCGACATGGACGGCATGGAAGTGCTGCGGCGGATGCGGGCCACCAGCGAGGTCTACATCATCCTGGTCACGGCCCGCAGCGAGGAGTTGGACAAGCTGGTCGGGCTGACCATCGGGGCGGATGACTATGTCACCAAACCGTTCAGCCCCCGCGAGGTCGTCGCACGGGTCAACACGGTGCTGCGGCGGGACCGGTCCGGTCCGCGCGCCGCGCTGGCCCCGCACGCGGCCCGGCTCGAGGAGTTGCGGCGCTTCCCGGGCCTGACGGTCGACGCGCGCAGCCGCGAGATCCACGTGGACGGCGCCGAGGTCAGCCTGTCGACCCTCGAATTCGACCTGCTCTGGGCGCTGGCCGAGGACTGCGGGCGGGTCTTCTCGCGGGCCCAGCTGTTGGAGCGGGTCTGGGGCTACGACTTCTATGGTGACGAGCGCGTTGTCGACGTCCACGTCCGCAACATCCGCCGGGTGCTGCACGACGATGCGGCCCGGCCGCGCATCATCGGAACCGTCCGCGGCGTGGGCTACAAGTTCCTGCTGCAGCCACTGGCCCAGGGAGCTGCAGCGCCGCCGGTCGCGTCGCCGGTCACGCAGCCCGCCGAGCAGCCTGCCGAGGAACTCGCCGTGCCGCCTGTCGAGGAGTCGCGGGAATGGCCGCGAACGCCCGCCACGCCAGGCGCATGAGGGCCCGATGAGCAGCATGTATTTGCGCACGGTGGGCGCTCACCTGCTGGTCGCCGCGACCGCCGTCGTGGTCGCGGCCCTGTTCGGCCGGCACCTCGTGCTGGCCATGTTGACCGATCTGAACGAGGCGCCGCACGACTGGCCGATGTCGGCCACGGTGGAGCGGATCGATCGGGGGCTGGCGGCCGGGGCCGCCGTCGGCCTGGCGCTGAGCGCGCTGGTCGCCTGCGTCGCGGCGTACCGGCTCGTGCTGCCGCTGAGCCGACTACGGCACGCGACGGCCACGATCGGGACCGGGGAATACCAGGAACCCCTGCCCGCCGTCGACGGAAGCCTGGGCAGCCTCGTCACCGACCTCAACCGGCTGCGCGGGGCGTTGGCCGACACCGAGACCCGCAGGCGCCGGTTGCTCGGCGAGGTCGCGCACGAGATGCGTACGCCCCTGACGATCATCGACGGCTACGTCGAGGGGATGATCGACGGGATCATCCCGATCGACGCCGAGGAACTGGGGCACGTCACCGACGAGGTACGGCGACTGCGGCGGCTCTCCGACGACCTGTCCGCGCTGTCCCGGGCCGAGGAGGGCCGGCTGGACCTGCGGCCGCTGCTGTTCGACCTGCGCGGGGTGGTGGTGGCCGCGGCGGAACGGCTGCGTCCGCAGGTGGAGGACGCCGGCCTCGTGCTGGACGTGCGGCCGGGGGCGGAACTGGTGCCGGTGTACGTCGACCAGGACCGCGTCTCGCAGGTGGTGCGCAATCTGGTGGGCAATGCGGTCCGGGCGACCACACCGGGTGGCACCATCTCGCTGCGGATCGGCCGATCCGGCCGGTGGACGTGGTTCTCGGTGCGGGACACCGGGGAGGGTATCGACCCCGCGGACCTGGAGCGGATCTTCGAGCGCTTCTATCGGGTGGTCGGCCGACGCGAGTCACGCGGGGAGACCGGGTCCGGCATCGGCCTGACGATCGCTCGGGAGATCATCCGGGCCCACGGCGGGGAACTCGTCGCCCGTAGCAGCGGTCGGGGGCTGGGGGCCGAGTTCATCGGCTGGCTCCCCGCCATGATCTGACCGGCGCGGTGATCTGACTGGCCTGGCGGGCCGGCGCAGGCTCGATCAGCCGAGCAGGCCCGCCTGCGCCCAGAGCGGCAGCACCGACTGCGTGAAGTTCGACTGCGTGAAGTTCGACTGGGTGAAGTTCGACTGGGTGAAGTTGGACTGGGTGAAGTTGGACTGCGTGAAGTTGGACTGCGTGAAGTTCGACTGGGTGAAGTTGCTCTGCGTGAAGTTCGACTGGGTGAAGTTCGACTGCGTGAAGTTGGACTGCGTGAAGTTGCTCTGCGTGAAGTTGCTCTGCGTGAAGTTGCCCGCCAGCGGCGCGGCCTGAGCGCTCCCCGCGAATCCCACCACGGCGGCGAGCGAAACGGCGGCGGTGGCGACGGCGGTACGGATGCGGAACATGGGGGCCTCCAGCGAGTGAGTTGACGGTCTTGGCTTCGCGACCAAGACAATCGACCGTGCGTTAAAGACGGAGGACCTCTGTGATGAAGATTCGATGAAAAGGCCCAAGGCTACCGGGCCTGCGCTCCGGACGCACTACCTGCTGTCGGGAAACAACAGTGACAGCGAAATCCAGACCCGCAGTTGACGCACGCTCGACCTGGACGAGGGGATCACTTTGCTTTAAGTCGGACGTCCAATTCGAACGAAAGTGGGCTCCCGGAGCGCCCTCATCGGACATCTGTCCAAGACGTTATCGATGCTGGTGGGAGAGGACGGTCGCCACGCTCGACTCGCGGGGGCCGAGGATCGGGGTGCGTTGCGACAGGACGTCCCAGGTGGCCTTCACGGCGGCCAGGATTTCGCGCTGTTCCCCGGCCGTCCACGTCGCCGGACTGGTGCGGCCGGTGTCATCTCCTACGGCAACAGCGTCGAGCCCGAGCGCCCGGCAGACCGCCAGAGCCCGGGGAACGTGATAACTCTGTGACACGACGATCACCGAGCGTACGCCGAAGATCTCAGCCGCGCGATAGCAGGAGTCGTAGGTGTCCAGCCCGGCAAAGTCGGCCACGACGCGATCGGCGGGGACGCCGGCCGCCAGCAGATAGCGCCGCATCGCGGTCGGCTCGTCGTACGCCTCGGTGCGGTTGTCCCCCGAGACCAGCACCACCTGGACGGTGCCGCGGGCGTAGAGGTCGCGGGCGAGGTCGAGTCGGGCGGCCAGATAGGGCGTCGGCGTACCGTCCGCGCGCAGCCCCGCGCCGAGCACCAGGGCCACGTCGCGCGGTGGCGCCGCGGCGACGTCATACACGCGGCCCGACGCGGCGGTGCGCACCCACAGTGCCGACCCACCGACGACGCCGGCCAGCGCGACGACCCCCACGGCGGCCGCGAGGAGGCCGCGGCGCCGCCACGGGCGGCGGGCCGAAGGCGCCACGCCCGCTACCGCAGAACCGTTCCCGCCGCGACGGTGCGGGGCTCGCCGGCGTCGGCCAGCTCCGCCACGCCCTCGCAGACGACGCCCGCCTCGAAGGTCCAGTCCCCGGCCACGGTCAGTTCGGTGCAGTCGCGCAAGGACGGTACGCCGTGGCCGAAGCGGGCCTCGAAGTCGGCGATCCGCCGGTAATACGCCGGGTCGAGGTCGATGAACGGAGCCGTATCGACGACCTGGACGACGGCGCCCGAGTCGGTGACGTCGTAGACATCGGAGCGGAGCAGCAGCAGGTCGTTGGTCGTCTTGACCGGCAGGAACCGGTCCCGGCCGACCTCCAGGGCCTGGGCCCCCTGGAAGACCTCGACGGCGGCCCCCATCGCGGTCTCGATCTGAAAGACCTCCGGGCTGGCCGGGTCGGTCGGGTCGACGGTCTTGACGTTGCGGATCAGGGGCAGGCCGAGCACGCCCTGGCGCTCGGTCAGCACGTCCAGGACCGCGGTCAGGTCGAACCACAGGCTGTTGGTGTTGAAGAAGGCGTGTCGGGTCTCGTCGGTGAAGGCGGCCATGTCGCCGGCGGCGGTCTGGGCCGATTCGCGCAGGATGATGCGGCCGTCGCTGCGGCGTACGGCCAGGTGACCGCCCTTGCGGTCGGCGGCGGTGCGGCGGCACACCTCCACGGCGTACGGCGCCCCCGAGGCCGCGAACCAGCCCGCGATCCGGGCGTCCGGAGTGGCCCCGAGATTGTCCGAATTGCTCACTGTCGCATAGCGATAGCCGGATTCGACGAGCTGCCGCAGGAGCCCCGAGGCGAGCAGGGCGGTGTAGAGATCGCCATGGCCCGGGGGGCACCACTCCAGGCTCGGGTCCGCCGGCCACTCCACCGGGGTCAGGTCGTCGGTGCGCAGCTTGGGTTCCTGGTTCTGGACGAAGTCCAGCGGCAGCCCCGCCGTGGCCAGGTCGGGATGCGCGGCCAGGGCCGCCAGGGTGTCCGCCGAGGTGCGGAAGCTGTTCATGAAGATGAGCGGCAGGCGGGCGCCGTACGTCGCGCGGGCCGCTCGGATCTGCTGGCAGATGAGGTCGAGGAAGGTCTGGCCCGCCCGCACCGGCAGCAGGGATTTCGCCTGCGCCATGCCCATCGAGGTGCCCAGGCCGCCGTTGAGCTTGAGGATGACGGTCCGGTCCAGGGCCGCGCGGGCGTCGGCGTCGCCGATCTCGATGTCGGCCAGTCGGGTGGGCTGGGGGAGCGGTTCGATGTCGGCCTCCGCGATCAGGCCGGTCGCGCCGGCCTCCAACTCGCGGTAGTAGTGGCTGAAGACGTCGATGGCCTCCTGGGTGACGCCGGCCGCGGTCATCTTGGCCTGCGCGCTCGCCAATCCCTGCGCACTCATGGCGCAAGCCTAGTGGTCACAGGGCCATTCGTCCCTTCGGTAATCATGGGTTTCGACGCAGCGGCCCCGCGTAACCAAACATTATGTGATCGGCAAAGATCCTGGTCTTGTGCCTGTCCGGCGCGCACCGCACCGTGGAGGAATGTCCGCTGTGCCCGACACCACCCGCCCCACCGAGACCCCGCTGCTGCGCACCATCCGCGAATCCGTGATCGGCGACGACCTCGTGATGACGGGGCCCTACGGGCCGCGCCGCGTCACCTATGCCGACTACACGGCCTCCGGGCGGGCGCTGACCTTCCTCGAGGACTTCCTCCGGGATGCGGTCCTGCCCTCCTACGCGAACACCCACACCGAGTCCTCCGGGACGGGCCTGCAGACCACCCGGCTGCGCGAGGACGCCCGCGCGATCATCGCCGACTGCGTCGGGGCCGACGACGGCGACGCGGTGATCTTCTGCGGGGCCGGCTCGACCGGAGCCATCGACAAGATGGTGGGCATCCTCGGCATCCGGATCCCCTCCACCCTGGAGGACGATCACCAGCTGTCCGCCCACATCCCGGCGCAGCAGCGGCCGGTGGTCTTCATCGGACCGTATGAGCACCACAGCAACGAATTGCCCTGGCGCGAGTCGATCGCCGACGTCATCGAGATCCACGAGGACCCGGACGGCCACATCGACCTCGCGGACTTGACCGCGCGGCTCACCGAATACGCCGACCGGCCGGTCAAGATCGGCTCGTTCTCGGCGGCCTCGAATGTCACCGGCATCGTCACCGACACCGCGGCCGTGGCGGCGCTGCTGCACCGGCACGGGGCGCTGTCCTTCTGGGACTACGCGGCCGCCGCGCCGTACGTCGCCATCGACATGCACCCCGCGCATGCCCCCGACGCCTACCTGGACGCGGTGTTCCTGTCCCCGCACAAGTTCGTGGGGGGTCCGAGCACGCCGGGGGTGCTGGTGGTACGCCGGGAGCTGTGCCGCAACCGGGTGCCCGACGTCCCCGGCGGTGGAACGGTGGCCTACGTCAACCCGGTGGACCACAGCTATCTGACCGACGTCGTGCACCGCGAGGAGGGCGGCACCCCGGCCATCGTCGAGTCGATCCGGGCCGGCCTGGTCTTCGCCCTGAAGCGCGCGGTCGGGGTGGAGACCATCCGGGCCTTCGAGGACTACTACCTGCGGCGTGCCGTAACCGCCTGGACCGCGCATCCCGGCATCGAGATCCTGGGCAATCTCGACGCGGACCGCCTGTCGATCACCTCGTTCGTGGTGAAGGCGCCCAGCGGCAAATATCTCCACCACAACTTCGTGGTCGCGCTGCTCAACGACCTGTTCGGGATCCAGTCCCGCGGCGGTTGTTCCTGCGCCGGGCCGTATGGGCACCGGCTGCTGGGCATCGACCTGGCGGCGTCCAAGGAGTTCGAGGCCGAGATCACCGGCGGCTGCGAGGGCATCAAGCCGGGCTGGGTGCGCGTCAACTTCAACTACTTCGTCTCGGAGCGGGTCGTCGACTACGTCATCGCGGCGGTCGAGCTGGTCGCGCGGGACGGCTGGCGGCTGCTGCCGGACTACCGCTTCGACCCGGCGACCGGGCGCTGGCGGCACCAGGCCGGACCGGTCGAGCCGCCGCTGCGGTTGGCCATGCTGGACTGGGACGAGGGTCGGCTCACCTACCCGACCGCGCACGTCACCGCCCCGGAACGAGCCCTGGCGGGCTATCTGGACGAGGCGCGCCGGATCTTCGCGGACGCTGCCGCGCAGGCGGCGCGCGAGCCGGCCCGCGATCCGGCCGGCTGGGGGGAACCGGCGACCTCCCCGGAGTTCGAGCACCTGCGCTGGTTCGAGCTGCCCGCGGTGTGCCTGCGCGCCTAGGGTCGGGTGTGCGAGGTGTCGAGGCCGGGAGGATGCATGACCGACGACGGTGGGACGGCGCAGGACCCCCGGCTGCGCGACTATGTCGCCTGGCACACGGCGTACGACGATCCGTCCTCCGCCTTGTCCGCCCGGCTGCGGGAGGTGCAGGCGCAGCTCACGACGTACCTCGAGGGCACCGCCCCCGCCGCCGTCCAGGTCATCAGCGTCTGCGCGGGTGAGGGTCGCGACATTCTCGGGGTGCTGGCGCAGCGGGACGACCGGGAGCGGGTCACCGGTGCGCTGGTCGAGATCGACGAGGCGATCTGTGCGGTGGCCGACGCCGAGATCGTGGCCCTGGGGTGCGCGGGGCGGATCATCGTCCGGCGTGCGGACGCGGGGCTGTTGTCGGCGTACGAGGGCCTGCGGCCCGCCGACCTGCTGCTGCTGTCGGGGATCATGGGCAATATCACCGCCGCCGACATCCGCCGGCTGATCCATGTGGCCCGCACGCTGTGTGCGCCCGGGGCGACCGTGCTGTGGACCCGGGGCGCTCAGGAGCCCGACCTGGGGCCGGCCATCCGGGCGTGGTTCGACGAGGCGGGATTCGAGAGGGTGTCGGTGACGGAGCAGGTCGAGGGCACCGCGATGCGGGTCGGCGTCGAGCGGCTGGTGGCTGACCCGGCGTCGCCGCTGCCCGAGGAGGCCGCGCTGCAACCGTCGGGACCCGAGGGGCGGATCTTCACGTTCTACCGGTGAGGCGCGGGACCGGTGCGGAGCGCTACCGGCGGTGCGCGCTACCGGTGCGGCGCCCGGCGCGGCGATTCGGGCGCTCGGACACGGGCGGACCTGGGGAAACGAAAACCCGGTGAGTGTTGTCGGGTGCGGCTGTTAGCGTGCCCGACATGACGGGGGAGGAGCGCGCCGGGACAGGTCAGGCGTCCGCGGGCGGCAGGCCGGATCCGGACGCGCTGGTGTGGGCGCGGGGGCTGCGCAAGTCGTACGGCGCGTTCGAGGCGGTCCGGGGGATCGACGTGGAGGTCCGCCGGGGGGAGCTGTTCGGCTTCCTCGGCCCGAACGGCGCCGGCAAGTCGACCTCCATGCGGATGATCGCGACGGTGAGCCCGCGCACCGGCGGTGACCTGCGGGTGCTCGGCATGGACCCGGAGACGCACGGCTCCCAGATTCGGGCCCGGCTCGGCGTCTGTCCGCAGGACGACACCCTCGACGCGGAGCTGTCCGTGCGCGAGAACCTGACGGTCTACGGGCGATACTTCGGGCTGCCGCGCGATCACGTGCGGCGCCGGGCCGACGAACTGCTCGACTTCGTCAACCTCTCCGAGAAGGCCGGCGCCAAGGTCGACGACCTGTCGGGCGGCATGAAGCGCCGGCTGACGATCGCGCGGTCCCTGGTCAACGACCCCGACCTGCTGCTGCTCGACGAGCCGACGACGGGTCTGGACCCGCAGGCCAGGCACCTGCTGTGGGACCAGCTCTACCGGCTCAAGCACGCCGGGGTGACCCAGATCCTGACGACGCACTACATGGACGAGGCCGAGCAGCTGTGTGACCGACTCGTCGTCGTCGACGGCGGGGTGATCGTCGCGCAGGGTTCGCCGGGGGAGTTGATCGCCGAGCACTCCACGCGCGAGGTCGTCGAGGCGCGGTTCGGGGTCATCACCCCCGACGAGATGGCCGCCGTGGCGGGCCGGCTGGAGGGCCTGGTCACCCGCACCGAGGTCCTGCCGGACCGGATCCTGCTCTACACCGACCACGCCGATGCCACCGCGACCGCGGTGCACGAGCGGGTCGCGCCGCAGACGACGCTGGTGCGGCGGTCCACGCTGGAGGACGTGTTCTTGCACCTCACCGGCCGGACCCTGGTGGAGTGAGCGATGTCCGTCGTCGCGCAGCCCAGCCGGCTCACCATGATCGGGCGCCAGGCCGACTACTGGATGACCGTCTATAAGCGCACCTGGCGCGGTTCGGTCTTCAACAGCTTCATCACCCCGGTGCTCTATCTCGTCGCGATGGGGATGCTGCTCGGTCGGTTCGTCGACTCCTCCGGGGCGGCGTTGCCGGGCGCCACGTCCTATCTGCACTTCGTCGCGCCCGGGCTGCTCGCCGCGCACGCCATGCAGATCGCGATGGGCGAGGTCTTGTGGCCGGTGATGGGCATGCTCAAGTGGAACAAGACCTACTTCTCGATGGTCGCCACGCCGCTGCGGGTCGCCGACGTGTTCTTGGCGCACATGGGTTTCGTGGCGTTCCGGATCGCGACGACCTGCGCGATCTTCATGCTGGCCCTGGTGCCGTTCGGGATCTATCGCGGGGTGCCCGGGGTCCTGGCGGCGTTCGTGGTCCAGCTGCTGATCGGGCTGAGCTTTGCGACGCCGTTCTTCGCGGTGGCGGCCCGGGCCACGTCCGACTCGGTGTTCTCGGTGATCATGCGGGTCGTCGTGACGCCGCTGTTCCTGTTCTCAGGGGCGTTCTTCCCGGTGACCAACCTGGCGCCGCCGCTGCAGCTGGCCGCCCAGCTCACCCCGCTCTATCACGGGGTGGAGCTGACCAGGACGTTCCTGCTCGCGCCGTGGGAGGCCATCGACTGGCTGGTGGTGGCGGGGCACACGACGTACCTGCTCGTCCTCGCCCTGGCCGGCGGCGCCTGGGCGATCCGGCGGTTGGGCAGGAGGCTGATCTCGTGATCGCGTGGCGCCTGGTGAACCGGCACTTCGTGGTCTACCGACGGGACTGGCTGGTGTTCCTTACCGGTTTCCTGGAGCCGGTGCTCTACCTGCTCTCGATCGGCATCGGGGTGGGCGCGATGATCCAGGGCTTCGAGGTGGGTGGGCGGCACATCGGTTATGCGGCGTTCGTGGCGCCCGCGATGCTCGCGACGGCGGCGATGACGGGGGCGATCTACGACTCGACGTTCAACCTGTTCTTCCGAATGAAATACGCCAAGCTGTACGACGCCGTGCTGGCCACCCCCATGTCCACCACCGACGTCGCGATCGGCGAGACGATCTGGGCCCTGATCCGGGGCGGCCTCTATTCGGCGGGATTCCTGGCGATCATGGCGGGGCTCGGACTCGCGTCGTCGTGGTGGGCGGTGCTGGCGCTGCCGGCGACGCTGCTCATCGGCCTGGCGTTCGCGGGCGTCGGGATGTGGGTGACGACGCACTTCACGAGCTGGCAGGACTTCGAATATGTCACTCTGGCGCTGGTGCCGATGATGCTGTTCAGCGGCACGTTCTTCCCGGTGGACTCCTTGGCCGGGCCGCTGCGCTGGATCATCGAGGTGACCCCGCTCTACCGCGGGGTGGTGCTCTGCCGGGAGCTGTGCACGGGTGCGCTGACCTGGGCCAGCCTGCTGTCGGTGGCCTACCTGGTCGCGTTGGGCCTGGTCGGCATGCGCGGCGCCCGCCGCCGCCTCGGCATCCTGCTGCTGCGGTGACCTGACCTGCGGTTGCACTGGGACGGAACTGGCCGCACGTGTGTCGATGGCGCGGCGTCGATGGCGAAGCCCCCGCGGCGTGGACGTCCGATGTCGCCTGCGCCTCGTCCCGCGGAGGCGCCGATCGGAGCGGCGAGGGGGTGGGGGCCACCGCGGGGCACCGATCGGAGCGGCGAGGGGGTGGGGGAAGGGCCTTGACCAGCGGGAATCGATCGTGTGGCCGAGGGCCCTAGACCGGCTGGACGGTCCGGTCACCAGGGGTCGTGAGTCACGGACGGCCAGCGCGCCGTGTAGTCCGCGACCTTCGCGTCGTACACGTGCCGCGGGGCGAGGCGCCGATGCGGGCGCAGGTGCATGGCGAAGACGTCGGCCAGGCCGTACGGCGCGTGGAGGCGTAGACCCGGACCGCTCGGGGCATCCCGGGTGACGCCGAGGCAACAGGTGGTCGAGGCAAAGGCATCGATGGCGTCGCGCGTGCTGGTGAAGGGGGCACAGGCTGCGCCGTACCGGCTCTCGTACCAGAGGTGCACCCGCGCCTGGTTGCGGATCTCGATCACGGCGCCCAGATCCGCGAACAGCTCGGCCGCCGCGCGGATGACCCTGTCCTCGGCGTGCCACGACAGGTCGCTGGCGTCGAAGTAGAAGACGTCGTAGTCCTTGATCCCCCAGCCCGGCGGCCTGCCTTCGAGGGCGTTCCAGATGTTCTGGAACACCGCACCGGCGGTGAGCCACCAATCGGGCAGGTGCAGGCTCGGCATCCGATCCAGGATCGCCGCGCACGTGGGATCGGCAAGTACGGCCGCAATCACCCTGGCCTCGTCAGCGTCAGCGTCAGCGGCTGCATCGGGGTCGGCGGGCATGGGCGGACCGTATCCGGCCGGCCAGGTAGGCGCGGCTACGTCCGAATCTTGGCGGTAAGACGCGCTGAGGCAGGCTAATTGATACGGATAGAGACGAATGAATAGAAAGACCTTGATGTGCGCAGTCTCGGAGTACTAGAATCGAACAAGAGAAGGACGAAGAGATCGTATCTGGAGGCGAACATGGGGCGGGTGGAACGCGACGATGTGTACGCCGTGATCACCGTGCCCAGTGACCTCTCGGCGCCCAGCCTGTCCGACGATGAACTGCTGAGCGCGATGACCGCCTACGAGCAGGCAGCCGCTGCCTTGGCCGGACTCTCGTCGGTGATGGCCGGCGCATTGGCGCGACGCCGCAGGGGCGCCGTGCTGCAGGAGTTGGGTCCGGACGCCGCGCGCACGACGATCCAGCGGGAGCTCGCCGGCGCCGAAGCCGCGGTCGTCGACGAGATCCGCCTGGCGACCGGGCTCGGCACGGCCGACGCGGTGGGCCGCGTCCGGATCGGCTCCTGGTCGAGAACCCGTACGGCGCGGGTGCGAGCCGCCCTGACCAGCGGGCAGTGCACGTGGGCCATGGCGAGGTCCTGGGCCGAGGAGACGCGGGAGCTGCCGGCGCAGGTCGCCGACGAGGTCGCGGAGACCGTGTTTCGGGCTACCCGTGACGGGGCGGCCCTGTCGTACGGGACGTTCATCTCCCGGCTCAGCAGGGAGATGGCCCGGCACGTGGAGGCGAAGAAGCGGCGAGACGCCGACCTGGGCCGGCGAGATGCCTGCGCCACGCTCACTCCGCATGGGACCGGCGAGATCACCGTGTCGGGGTCCGCCGAACGCATCCGTGCGGCCATCGAGCGGCTCGATGGCCTGGCTCGGCTGGTGCGAGGCCGCGGCGACGCGCGCACTCTCGCCCAGCTTCGCAGTGACATCACCCTGGACCTGCTGATCTTCGGGGACATTCCCGGCCTGGCCACCCCCGTGCCAGCGGGGATGGTGCCTGGTGAGCGCCCCCAGGATGTGGCCGCCCCGTCCCGATCGTCTGGCGCGGCCACCCCATCCCGAACACCGGGTGCCTCGTCGCCGTCCCGATCGTGGGATGCGGCGGCGCCCACCCGAACGACGGGTGGGGCCTCCTTCTCCTCGACGAGGAATACGGCGCAACCGGCGCAGCAGGCTGATCTCGCCGATCGGGTCCGGCCGGCGCGCTCCAACGCGTCGGCGCCCCCCGACACCCCTGTCGATGTCGTGCCGAAGCCGCCGGAATGGGTGTGCTACTTCCCGGGCGGGCTCCCGCCTGCCCTCATCCGCGTGACGTTGTCCGCCGCCGCTCTCCTGGAGCTGTCCAACGAGCCGGGCCGGCTTGCCGACGGCACTGCGCTGTCCGCCGAGGTGCTTCGCGACCTCGCGTACTCCCTCGGATCCACCTGGCGGCGGCTGGTCACCGACCCGGTAACGGGCGAAGCCATCGAGCTGTCCAGCACCTCCTATGCCCCACCGCCCAGGCTGCGGGAAGCCCTGCAGGTCCGAGACGGCACCTGCCGCGCGCCCGGCAGTCTCGTGCCAGCCGAGCGCTGCGACGTCGACCATGACATCCCGTGGCCGACCGGGCCCACCTGCGCCACGAACCTCTCGGCCAAATCGCGTCGCCCCCACGGCCATAAGACCCGCGGACAGTGGGCCACCACGCAAACCCCCGATGGCGCCATCGTCTGGGCGACCGGCACCGGGCGGTGCTACACCACGTACCCGATGCAGTACGACGAGACGGCCCCCGGCCGCGGCTCAACTGGGGGCACCTGCACCGCGACCGGCAGCGGCACCACGCCGTCCGACGCCGCCACCGCAGCGACCAATGTCGCCGCCTCCCTGGATGACCACCCGCCGATCGAGTATCGCCCCAGAGGCGTCACGCCCGCCACGAGACCCGGGCCTCGACCCGACCCCGGTCCGCCGCCGTTCTGACCGCTTCTTGACTGACCACCCCGCGAGAAGGCCCACGGCGGGCGGGGCCGACCGGCCAGGACCGCAGGGTCAGTGCCGGGCGGCGTCGTACCGGCGCAGCGCCTCCTCGCGCTCCTGCCCGTGGTCGACGATCCGCTGCGGGTAGCCGGCGGCGTCACCGTCCGCCGCCTTCCACGGTTCGTGGGCCCGTCGGCCGGCGAGGTGAGCCAGTTCAGGGACGTACCGGCGCACGTAGTCCCCGTCCGGGTCGAACTTCACCCCCTGCGTGACGGGGTTGAAGACCCGGAAGTACGGCGCCGCGTCCGTCCCCGTCCCGGCCACCCACTGCCAGCCGTGGTTGTTGCTGGCGATGTCGCCATCGCGCAGGTGCGCGAGGAAATGCCGCGCGCCGTGCGGCCACCACACGTGCAGGTCCTTGACCAGGAACGATGCGACGACCATCCGGACCCGATTGTGCATCCAGCCCTCGGTCAGCAACTGCCGCATCCCCGCGTCGACGAACGGGAAGCCCGTCCGGCCCGCCCGCCAGGCGCTCACCGCGGCCTCGGTCGCGGACCCCGGCGCCGGGTCGTCGTAGGCCATCCCGGCCAGCGATCCCCGCAGGTCAGCCCACGCCGAGTCAGGCCGGTGCCACAGGACGTCCGCGTAGTACTCGCGCCACGCCAGCTCCGTCACGAACCGCTCCGGCCCCTCGCCACGCACCCCGGACGTCGCCACCGCGGCCAGGACGGTGCGCGGATGAATGGTCCCGTACTTCAGATGCATCGACAGCTCGCTGGTGCCCCGCAGGTCGGGACGGTCGCGGTCGGTCGCGTACGTCGGCAGCCCCTCCGCCACGAACTCCGTCAGCCGCTGCAGCGCCGCCGCCTCGGAGCACACCGGCAGGGCCGGCTCGCTCGGGTCGGCGGGGTTCGGGTCGGCGGGAAGCGCCTCGCTGTCGATCCCCGTGGCCCACCTCAGACCGCGCGGCACCGGGGCCGGCTGCGGCCAGCCGTGGTCGCGCCAGGCCCGCGAAAACGGTGTGAACACCTGGTACGGGGTGCCGCCGCCGGTCACCAGCGTCCCGGGGCCTACCGCGTACGGCGTACCCGTCGCCACCCAGCCCACCCCGCGCGCCGCCAGCGCCGCGCGAACCCGCTCGTCGCGGGCCCGACCGTACGGCGTGCTCTCCGCGCTCCCATGCACCTGCGTGGCCCCGCACTCGGCGGCGACGGCCGGCAGCACGTGGTCGGGCCGCCCGGTCCGCACGACGAGGCGCCCCTCGCAGGATTCGTGCAGGGCCCGCAAGGCCGCGAACAGGCATCGCTGCCGCACCGACCCGGCCGACGCCAGCAGAGCCGGGTCGAGCACGACGAGCGGCACCACGTCGCCCCCCGCAGCGGCGGCGGCCCCCAGCGCCGGCAGGTCGCGAAGCCGCAGGTCGCGGCGGAACCACAGCATCGACGGCATGGGCGTCACCTTAGGGGGCTGGCACGCCCCCGCCGCACCCGAGTGCAAAGATTATGTCGTGGTAGGCCCGCATGCGCAGTGGCCGCTAGGTCACCATGCCGTCACGATCGGGACCCGATGCTTGTCGATCGTTGCAGGTCAAGCCGATGCTGATAAGAGAGGTGTGGGGTGACTAAGGACCCCGCCCACGGGAGGAGCCCCAAGATGACCACGAGGTTCGGCCGATTCGTTGGCGCCCGGAGCGCCGCCGTCGCGGCGATGGCCTGCGTGCCGTTGGCGCTGGCCGGCTGCGGTGGCGCAAACAGCGAGAACGCCGCGGCCACGGTGGCGGCGACGACCACCGCGACCACGGCGACGACCACCACGACCACGACTGCGGCGCAGACCAGCACGGCGTGCTCGTTCGGCGGTGCCACCACGGCCCCCGGAGATACCGCGCTGTCGCGGATGACGGTCACCGGCGTGCGCACGGGTCAGCAGGACTGCTTCGACCGGGTCGTCATCGACCTCGCGGGGGACGCCTCGACGAAGCCTGGCTACCAGGCCCGCTATGTCGCCCAGGTGCGGCAAGACGGCTCCGGCAAGCCGGTGGTCCTGCGCGGCGGGGCGTTCCTGACGCTGGTCGTGGGGGCGCCGGCCTACGACGCCGCGGGGCAGCCCACCTATCTGCCCGCGAATACCGCCGAGGTGGCCAATGTCACCGGCTACACATCGTTGCGGCAGGTGGCCTGGGCCGGCAGCTTCGAGGGGATGACGACCCTGGGCATCGGGGTGCGCGAGCAGCTGCCCTTCAAGGTGTCGATCGTCGAGGAGGCCGGCAAGACCCGCCTCGTCCTGGACGTCGCGCACAACGCCACCTGATCGCGGCGGGCCGACTGGCCCGGTGTGGCCCCGCTACGCCGGGCGGGCCGTGAGGACGATCGGGTCGCCGTCCGTGATCGCGATGGTGTGTTCGGAGTGCGCGCCGCGGCTGCCGTCGGCGCTGCGTAGGGTCCAGCCGTCCGGATCGGTGTAGATCCGGTCGGTGGTCTGCAACAGCCACGGCTCGATCGCGATGACCAGGCCGGGTTTGAGGGTGAGCCCGCGGCCGGCGGTCCCGTCGTTGGGCACGTGCGGCTCGCCGTGCATCGTCCGGCCGACGCCATGGCCGCCGAACTGGGTGTTGACAAGGTGGCCCGCATCGCGGGCGACGGCGCCGATCGCCGCGGAGATGTCCCCCAACCGGTTCCCCGCGCGAGCGACCTCGATCGCCGCCGCCAGCGCGCGCTCGGTGGTCGCGATGAGTTCCAGGTCCTCGGTGCGCGGCGTGCCGACCACGATGCTGCGGGCCGAATCGCTCACCCACCCATCGATCGAGACGGCGAAGTCCAGCGAGAGCAGGTCGCCATCGGCCAGGGCGTAGTCATGCGGCAGCCCATGCAGCACCGCGTCGTTGACCGATGTGCAGATGACGTGCCCGAACGGCGACCCCCCGAACGAGGGGTGATAGTCGATGTAGCAGCTCGTGGCCCCGGCGCGACGGATCGCCTCGTGCGCCCACGCATCGATCTGGAGCAGATTGGTGCCCACCCGTACCCGGGCGCACAGGTCGGCCAGCACCGCCGCGACGAAGACGCCGGCAGGGCGCATCTGCTCGATCTCGACGGGGGAATGGCGCTCGATCACGGCACGTCCTTTCGCGGGGCAGAGGGTGGGTCGCCCGCTGGAAGGTGGTTCGGCGACGAGCGTACGTCGTACGCGGTGGCCCCCACCCGACGGCCGTCGGTTTCGGGCGGTGCACGACACGGGCGCCCCCTGGGTTCGGCTCGGTCGGATCGCCAGTCATGATGGGGCCCATGGACGTTCAGGCGCTCTTCGACAAGCTTCGCATCGACCTGGCCGACCTGGGCGTCGCCGAGACCCGCGACGACCAGGGGGTCCGGAGTCTCACCCGGGAGGGTGTCCCGTTCGCCCGGCTGGGCCCCGACGAACGGATGGCGTTCCGCGCCGTCGGCGGGGGCGCCGTGCGGGCGCACGCCGACGAGCTGGTCACCGCGCAGGACCACGGTGACTGGGTGGTGGTGTCGGCCGACGACGTCTCGCAATGGGAGGTCTTGGCCCGCAAGGCCCTGGTGATGGTCTGACCCGCCGGTCGACCGATGCCGGCGACGCGCGAGGATGAGCGACGTGCCACCCCAGAATCGAGACTCCGACCGGCGGGCCGGGACCCCGCCTGAGCTGGCCCGACTGGAGCGGGCCAAGGTCGCCGCCAGCGCGGTGTTCCTGCTCAACGGGATGACGTTCGCGACCTGGGCGGGGCGGATTCCCACGGTCCGGGACGTACTCGGGCTCACCCCGGGGGAGTTGGGTCTCGTGCTGCTCATCGGTGCGGCGGGTTCGCTGGTCGGCCTGCCGTTCGCCGGTCGGCTGGTGGCGGCGTACGGCGCGGCCCGCACGGTCCTGGCCGGGGCCACCATCACCCATGCCGCACTGCTCGGGGTCGGCCTGACCGCCGGGGTGGCGCAGTCGGTGGCGGCCACGCTGCCGGTGCTCTTCCTCGCGATGCTCGGGATCGGCCTGTGGGATGTCGCGATGAACCTCGAGGGCGCTGCGGTGGAGCGCCACCTCGGTCGCACGATCATGCCGCGCTATCACGCCGGGTTCAGCCTCGGCACGGTGCTCGCCGCGCTGGTCGCGACGGCTCTCACGGCGGCCCGGGTGCCGATCTGGGCGCACTTCGCCGGGGCGGCGATGCTGCTCGGGGTGGCCAACGCCTACGCCGTACGCGCTTTCCTGCCCCGCGATGGGGGCGGCGCGGAGCCGGCGGCGGGCGCGGAGCCGGCCGCGCTTGCCGACCCCGCCGTCAGCCGGGCCGGCGAGCGCGCGGGGTCGGCGTGGGCCGAGCCGCGGACTCTGCTCATCGGTCTGGTCACCCTGGTGGCCGCCTTCACCGAGGGCGCGGCCAACGACTGGGTCTCGGTGGCCTTCATCGACGGCTACCACCTGCCGGCCTGGGCCGGCGTGCTCGGCTTCGCGACGTTCCTGACGTTCATGACGGCCGGACGCTGGTTTGGGGCGCCGTTGCTGGACCGGTACGGCCGGGTGCCCCTGCTGCGCACGCTGTTCGTGATGGCGGGCGCCGGGTCGTTGCTGGTGGTCTTCTCGCCCTGGCCGCCGCTGGCCTATCTGGGCGCCGCCATCTGGGGACTCGGCGTCTCGCTCGGCTTCCCGGTCGGGATGAGCGCGGCGGCCGACGACCCGGATCGCGCCCCGGCGCGGATGAGTGTGGTGTCGACGATCGCGTACGGCGCCTTCCTGATCGGCCCGCCCGGGCTGGGCTGGCTCGGCGATCACGTCGGCATCCTGCGGGCGCTGCTGGTGGTCTCGGCGATGTTGGTGTTCGCGCTGGTGGCTTCCCCCGCGATGCGGGAGGAGCCGAAGCTGTGCACGCCGCGCGCTTGATGCGTGACAGAACGCCGATTGGCTAGGCAATATGCCTAGTTGCTAGGCGTTGCATTGACCGGAATGCCGAGTAGTGGCTAACTAGGGCTCACAACTGCCGACCGCGGCGTACGAACCGTCCGCGCTCCCGTTCCTAGGAGGCCACCCATGTCGTCCACCGAGCGCAAACTTGCCGAGCCGTTCCGGATTAAGACCGTCGAGCCGCTCACCATGACGACGCGCGAGCAGCGCGAGGTGGCGATCCGGGAGGCGGGCTACAACACCTTCCTGCTGCCGAGCAAGCTGTGCTACATCGACCTGCTCACCGACTCGGGCACCTCCGCGATGAGCGACAACCAGTGGGCGCACATGATGGTCGGCGACGAGGCCTATGCCGGCGCCAAGTCCTTCGATGTGCTGCACGACGCGGTGCGCGAGGTCTACGGCTTCCCCTATGTCGTGCCGACCCACCAGGGCCGCGGCGCCGAACACCTGATCAGCCGCATCCTGATCCGCCCCGGAATGCACGTGCCCGGCAACATGTACTTCACCACCACCCGCCTGCACCAGGAGATGGCCGGCGCCACCTTCCACGACGTCATCATCGACGAGGCGCACGACCCGAGCGCCGAGCACCCGTTCAAGGGCAACGTCGACATCGCGAAGTTCCAGGCGCTGATCGATGAGGTGGGCGCCGACCAGATCGCCTACATCAACGTCGCGCTGACCGTGAACCTGGCCGGCGGCCAGCCCGTGTCGATGGAGAACATCCGCGCGGTCCGCAAGGTCTGCGACGACAACAACATCATCATGTGGTCGGACGCGACCCGCCTGGCCGAGAACGCGTTCTTCATCCAGCAGCGGGAGGAGGGGTACGCCGAGAAGACCTGCGCCCAGATCGTCAAGGAGCAGCTGAGCTACTTCGATGGGCTGACCATGTCGGGCAAGAAGGACTGCCTGGTCAACATCGGTGGCTTCCTGGCGATGCGCGACGAGAAGATCCTGACGGCGGCGCGCGAGCTGGTCGTGGTGTTCGAGGGCATGCCCAGCTATGGCGGGTTGGCCGGCCGCGACCTGGAGGCGATGGCGATCGGGCTGCGGGAGGCCGTGGACGATCACTACCTGGCGCACCGGATCGGCCAGGTCCGCTACCTGGGCGAGCGCCTCTTGGAGGCGGGCATCCCGATCGTCGAGCCGGTCGGCGGGCACGCGGTGTTCCTCGACGCCCGCCGATTCCTGCCGCACGTCCCGCAGGACCAGTACCCGGCGCAGGCGCTCGCGGCTCAGTTGTACGTCGAGTCCGGGGTTCGGTCCATGGAGCGCGGCAACGTCAGCGCGGGGCGGGGCAAGGACGGCCACGAGCACTTCCCGAAGCTGGAGCTGGTGCGCCTGACGATCCCGCGGCGGGTCTACACCGACCGGCACATGGACGTCGTCGCCGACGCGGTCATCGAGTGCTACGCCAACCGCGATCAGATCAAGGGCCTGAAGTTCACCTACGAGTCGCCGACCCTGCGCTTCTTCACCAGCCGCTTCGAGCCGCTCGCCTAACGCGGCTCGCCTGACCCGGCTCGCCTGAGGTTCGCGTCCCCCGCGACGATCAATACCCCCGCTTTCGGCAGTTTTCGCGCCCGATCGGCAGGTATTGATCGTCGCGAGGGACAGGGAAAAGGCCGACGGATGCCGAGCGGTAGACGAGGGGCTGGTGCAGAAGTACCCCGGGGGTGGTGCGCAAATACCCCGGGGGGTATTATTGGGGGCATTCACTCTGCGTCGAGGAGGTGCCGTGATGACCGCACCAATGGCCGACACCGCGCTACCCAGCTGGCCACGGACGTTGGTCGTGGTGGCCCACCCGGATGACGAATCGTTCGGCCTGGGCGCGGTCATCGACGCACTCGTTCGCGCCGGCTCCGCGGTCCACGTCCTGTGCCTGACTCATGGGGAAGCGTCGACGCTCGGTGCCTCAATCGACCTTGGGGTGATCCGCCAGCGCGAACTCGAGCAAGCGGGCGCAGCGCTGGGCATCTCCCGGGCCACCCTGCTGGACTTCCCCGACGGCGGCCTCGCCGATCTCGAGCCGCAGGTGGCCGATGCCGTGCGCGCCGAGGTGTCCCGGGTGGAGCCGACCGGCCTGCTGACCTTCGATCCCGACGGGATCACCGGCCACCTGGACCACCAGACGGCGACCGCCGCGGCGATCCAGGTGGCCGCCGAGGCGGGGCTGCCGGTGCTCGGCTGGGGGCTGCCGCAGGCGGTCGCCGATCAGCTCAACGACGAGATGGGCGGCCCGGGTGGGCCGTTCCGCGGCCACCCCGACGACGACCTCGACATCGCGCTGCGCTGCGACCGGGAAAGCCAGTACGTCGCGATCCGCGCGCACGCCAGCCAGGCCGTGCCGGGCAGCCCGCTGTGGCGCCGCCTGGAACTGCTGGGCTCCACAGAGTGGCTGCGCTGGCTCTCCGACGTGCGCTGACGTCGTCGTTCTAGCGGGTCACGCCAGCCCGCGCAGCATGAGGTTCCAATACATGGCCGGCAGGGCCGCGCTCTTGAACAGGTTGAAGTCGACGACCGGCGAGGTGGTGTCCGGCCAGGGCAGCGGGTTGCTCGGAGTCGGCTGCATCGAGTAGTCGAACTCGGCCAGCAGCAGGCGGCGCTGCGACAAAGTCAGGGGGCAGCTGGCGTACCCGTCGTACGACGCCGTCAGCGGCCGCCCCTGCCAGGCGGCCTTCATGTTCGCGACCACGACCGGCGCCTGGTGGCGCACCGCCGCGCCGGTCTTGGAGTTCGGCGTCGACCCGGCGTCGCCGAGCGCGAAGACCTCCGGGAAGCGGACGTGCTGCAGGGTGTGCTTGTCGACCTGCACGTAGCCGTTCGGATCATTCGGGTCGGCCAGCGGGGAGGCTTTGACCCAGTCGGGCGCGGACTGCGGCGGCACCAGATGCGCCATCGTGTAGCCCAGATCCTGCGTCGCGCCGGTCTCCAGGTGCCGGATGGTGACGGTCCGGTCAGGCCCGTCGACGGCGCTGACCTCGGACGACAGATGCACGGTGATGCCATAGTCGGCGGCCGTGTCGGCGAGGATCTGCGCGAACTTCGGGATGCCGAACATCCCGGGGGTCGGCAGCACGAGGTGGATGTCGATGTCATCGAGCACGCCGGTACGGCGCCAGTGGTCGGCCGCCAGGTAGGCGATCTTCTGCGGGGCCCCGGCGCACTTGATCGGGCCGGCCGGCATGGAGAAGACGGCGGTCCCGGACGTCGTGCCGCGGATCAGCTCCCAGGTCTTGGGGGCCAGGTCGAAGCGGTAGTTGCTCGACGTGCCGTGCCGGCCGATGGTCTCCTGCAGGCCCGGCACCTTGTGCCAGTCCAGCTGGATGCCGGGGGCCATCACGAGCTGGCCGTAGCTCACCTCGCCGCCGTCGCGCAGGGCAACGGTACGTCGCTCGGGGTCGACACCGGTCGCGAAGTCCTTGATCCAACGCACTCCCCGGGGCATCACCTGTTCGCGGGGTCGCTCGCTGTCCGCCAGGCGGGCCCGGCCGCCGCCGACCAGGGTCCACAGAGGCTGGTAGTAGTGCATCGGGTAGGGGTCGATGACGGCGATGTCGGTCGAGCCGGCGCGGTGCAACCGGGCGGCCACGGTGGCCCCGGCGCTCCCGGCGCCGACGATGACGTGCGTGTGATGGGTCATCAGAGATCTCCTGTGTTCGGCCGCCGCGCCGTTAGCGCGGGGACATCCCGGTCACGACCGGACGGCCCAGCTGGACCCACCCCCCGGTGCCGCCCGCGACCGAATAGGCCTCGAAGCCCGCGTTCTCCAGCACGGTCGTCGCGGCCTTGGAGCGGTTGCCGCTGGCGCAGATCACGTAGACCGGACCGGTCCGGGGGACCTCGGAGAATCGGGCGCCCACCTGGGCCAGGGGGATGAGGATCGCCCCGGGGACGTGGCCGCCGGCGTATTCGCCCGGCTCGCGGACGTCCACCACAGTGGCGCCGGCGTCGTAGGCCCGACCGAGGTCGTCGAGGGTGCATTCGCGCATGTCAGCTGCTCCGTTTCGGGATGTGGCGGCCGAGGGGGCCGTGGCGTGGCCGAGGGAGGCTGATCCGGGGACTTGCCCCTCGATACCCCCCCGGGTATCTTGGTTCTCAAGCACCATACCCCTAGGGGTATTCAGATCACAAGGCACGGCCCGCCCGGTCCCGGTGAACTGTGCCGGACGCGGGCCGGACACCGTGCCGGACGCTGGCCGACACCCACCTCAAGGAGCAGCAGATGATCTTCACCCAGTACTACCTGGACTGCCTCTCGCAGGCGTCGTACCTGGTCGCGGACGAGGCGAGCCGGCAGGCGGTCATCATCGACCCACGCCGCGACGTCGCGGACTACCTCGCCGAGGCGCAGGCCAACGACCTGACCATCGTCGGCGTCATCAACACCCACTTCCATGCCGACTTCGTCTCGGGGCACCTGGAACTGGCGCAGGAGACCGGCGCCTGGATCGGCTACGGGCAGGCCGCCGCGCCCGAGTTCGAGTTCCGGCCCCTGGCCGATGGCGACCGGATCAGCCTCGGCGACGTGACGCTGGAGATCATGGAGACCCCCGGGCACACCCCCGAGTCGATCAGCGTGCTGGTCTACGAGCACGCGGACGACGCCACGGCGTACGGCGTGCTCACCGGCGACGCCCTGTTCATCGGCGACGTCGGCCGCCCCGACCTGCTCGCCTCGGTGGGCACCACGGCGGACGAACTGGGCCGCCAGCTCTACCACTCCATCCAGACCAAGCTCATGGGCCTGCCCGATGAGGTGCGGGTCTTCCCGGCGCACGGCGCGGGCTCGGCCTGCGGCAAGAACCTGTCCACCGAGCGGCAGTCGACCATCGGGGATCAGCGGCGCACCAACTACGCCTGCCAGCCGATGAGCGAGGAGGAGTTCGTGGCCGTGGTCACCGAGGGCCAGCCCACGGCGCCCGGCTACTTCCTCTTCAACGCGACGCTCAACAAGCAGCAGCGGGCCGTGCGCGAGGCCCAGGCCAGCGTGCCGGCCCTGACCGACGAGCAGGTCGCGGACGCGCTGGCCGGTGGTGCGATCGTGCACGACGCACGCCCGACCGTCGAGTTCTCGGCGGGCCACCTGCGCGACGCCGTCAGCGTCCCCGCCGACGGGCGGATGGCCGAGACCGCGGGGATGGTGTTCACCCCGGACCAGCGACTGATCCTGATGGCCCCCGCCGGGCTGGAGCAGGACACCGCGACCCGGCTGGCCCGGATCGGCTACGACAACGTGCTCGGCTACATCGCCGACGCCGAGGGCTACCTGGAGCGGCACGCCGGCGAGGTCGTCCAGGCCAGCCGGCTGCGGGTCGACCAGCTCGACGATCAGGGCGCCGACGTGCAGCTCGTCGACATCCGCAATCCCGGCGAGGTAGCCGCGGGCATGATCCCCGGTGCCACGCACATCCCGCTGCCGCAGCTGCTCACCCGCACCGGCGAGCTGGACTCGACCCGCCCGATCGTCCTCTACTGCGCCGGCGGCTGGCGATCCAGCGTCGGGGCCAGCCTGCTGCGCAGCCGGGGCTTCGGCGACGTGTCCGACCTGCTCGGCGGCTACGGCGCCTGGTCCGTGGAGCATCCCGTCGCGAGCTGACCCCGCGACGGCCCCCCCACGACGGCCGACAGCCGGCATCTGGCATCCTGGTGGCCGCGGACGGGTTCGCCCCGACCGCGGCCACCGGTTTCCCGGTCGATCCGCACAACGCTGCGTCGGCCCCGCACCGTCGCCCGGCCCGACGTGATCCGGCCGCCACATGCCCAGCACCCTGCGCCTGTTCGCCGCCCTGATCCCGCCCGCCGCCGCCGTCGAACACCTCGACGCCTTCCTGGAGCCGCGCCGGGACGCCGACCCCGACCTGCGCTGGGCCGGCCCGGAGCAGTGGCACCTCACCCTGGCGTTCGCGCCCGACGTGCCCGAATACCTCCTCGACGACGTGACGCAGCGGCTGGCCTCGGCGGCGCAGCGGCGCCGGCTCGGGCCGCTCGCCGTGGCCGGGGGCGGCGCCTTTCCGGATCCCGACCGGGCCCGGGTGCTGTGGGCCGCACTGGCGCACGACGTACCGTCCGAACAAGACGAACTCACCGCCCTCGCCCGCGGCGCCCGCACGGCGTTCGCCACCGCGGGCGCCGACGTCGACGGGCAACGGTTCCGGGCGCACCTGACCCTCGCGCGGCTGCGCCGGCCCGCGAACGTGACGCGCTGGGTGCGGGTGCTGGAGTCGTACGCCGGGCCGGGCTGGACACCCGCGACCGTCAGCCTGGTCGCGTCCTACCTCGGGCAGGGGCCGCGCCGGGCGCCCCGCTACGAGATCGTGGCCGCCTGCCCGCTCGGGCAGTGAGCCGGCGCGCGAGTCGGGGCACGGCGGGTCCTAGGCTGGCGGGCATGCCCGTCTACGCCGTGCACTACACCTATTCCACTGACGCCGAGAAGGTCGCCGCGGCCAAGCCCGAGCACCGCGCCTACCTGGCCACCCTGGTCGAGGGCGGCGCTCTGCTCGCGTCGGGACCCTATGTGGGCACCACTCCCGACAGCGCCCTGCTGATCTTCCGTGCCGACTCGGCCGACGCGGTGCGCGCGCTGCTCGCGAAGGACCCCATCGCGCCGCTGGTCACGGGGGCGGACGTCACCGAATGGAATCCGACGCTGGGCGTGCTCGCCCAGGGCTGACGGCGCCAGTCCTGGGCCGGGCCCAGCAACGGCCAGGTCAGGCGCGGGGGGACTCGTCCTCCTCGGGGAGCTCGGCGGGGCGGGCGTCATCGTAGGACGCCTCCGCCGGCAGCTCCTCGACCTCGGGGGTGGGCTGGGCCTCGGCGTACGCCGCGGGGTCGTAGTCCACGATGCCCGCGTCGAGATCCTCGGCGCCCGCGCCCGCGCCTGCCGCGACGAGCGGCGCGGGCACGTCGTCCACATCGGGCGGCTCGGGCGAGAGCTGCGCGGAGGTCTGCTTGCCCAGTTCGAGGGCCCGCGCGTCCCAGGCGGCCCAGGTGCGCTCCTGCAGCTCGGGCAGCGCCTTCAGCACCTTGCTCCGGTCTCGGCCGCCGAGCCGGTCGAGGTAGAGCGTGCCGTCGAGGTGATCGCACTCGTGCTGCAGGCAGCGCGCGAGCACGCCGGTGGCCTCGATACGCACCGGCTTGCCGAACAGGTCGACGCCGCGCACGGCCGCAACCCGGGCGCGCTGAACGTTCGCGACCGGCCCCGGCACGGATAGGCAGCCCTCCTCCGCGGTGTCCCGGCCGGTCGAGCGGCCCGAGCCCTCCAGAGCGGTCTCCAGGACCGGGTTCACGACGTGACCGACGTGCCGGATGCCGTAGCTGTCCTCGCAGTCGTAGACGAACACCCGCAGGTCGACGCCGATCTGATTGGCGGCCAGCCCGACGCCGTGGCACACGGCCATCGTGGCGTGCAGGTCGTCGACCAGGGCCTTCAGACCGGGGGTGCCGAACCGCGTGACCTCGCGGCACGGCCGGGCCAGCACCTCCTCGCCGATCGTGGTGACCCGGCGGCGCCGGCCGCGTCTGGCCTCGGCGATCACCTCGGGAATGCGGTCGACCGGATAGCCGTCGATCCGGGGCCGGCGGTCGCCGGAGTCCGGCACACCGGGCAGGGCACCGCGCCGTGAGGAACCGAAGGAACCGAACACCGAAGCCATGGCCCCATCATCGCCCACGCCCGGCCAAGCCCGCGGCGGTGGCCGCCGGGGCGCCGATCGTGTCCAGGGCCAGGCGGCGACCGAGGTCGAAGGCGGCCAGGTTGACCTCGGCCGTGCCCGGCGGGCAGAGCCGGGGCAGCACCGCGGCGTACGCGGCCACCTCCAGCGGCGCCCACGCGCTGACCGCACCGAGCAGCGCGACATTGCGCACCTTGGGGGAGACCTGGTCGCGCATGGCGCGGGGATCGAACCGTACGACGGTGCCGAACAGCTCCCCGATCTGGTCCTCGACGCCGTCCGGATAGGCGGTCACCCCGCTGGGCATCAGGTCCTGCGCCACATAACAGGCCGCGCCACGGCGATCCGGTCGGGCCCAGGCTGCCCAGCGCAGGAGCTCCATCCGCTCCAGGGCGTAGATGACGTCGGCCTCACCCTGCGGGATCGTCGGGGAGTGCACCGGGCCGGGTCCGAACCGCACATGGCTGAAGACCGGGCCGCCCCGCTGCGACATGCCGTGGATCTCGCTCTTCTTCACATCGAGCCCGGACTCCAGCGCCGCCTCGGCCAGGATGTCGCTGGCCAGCACGATGCCCTGCCCGCCCACGCCGACGAGCAGCACGTTGAAGACGGCGGGTGCGGCGTCGGACGGCGTACGGTCACCGGCCCCCGACGTACCGCCGCCCGTCCCACCCTCAGCCACCGGACACCGCCTCCCGCGGGCTCGGCAGCGGCAGGTGCACGACCTGGCGGGCCGCGACCTTGTCGTCATACGTGCCGATCTTGCGTAGTTCCTTGGCCTCGATGACGCACATGCCGACGACGGCGAGGAGCCGGACGCCGTCGCGGTCGACCAGGTCGTCGATCGCCGCGGTCACGGCGCGCCGATCGTTCGCGTCGACCTGGGCGAAGTTCTCCGCCGGGATGCCGAAGGCCTGGGCCAGATGGGGATAGCTCAGCGCCCACGCATCCTCGCGCCCCATCCGCTGCCCCGAGAGGGGATTGGGCTGGGTGCCGGTCATCGCCGTGGTGCCGTTGTCGAGCACGATGTAGAGCCCATCGCGCTTGTTCCAGCAGGCGTTGAGCAGCCCGGTCAGGCCGGAGTGCGCGAACGTCGAGTCCCCGATCACCGCGGCGATCTTCGGGCGGTCCGGCTCGCGCTCCAGGACCGCGTCCATGCCGTGCGCCATCGTGATGCTGGCGCCCATGTCGACCAGGGTGTCCATGGCGCTGTACGGCGGCAGCGTCCCCAGGCTGTAGCACCCGATGTCGCCGGAGACGATCATCCCCTTGTCGCGCAGCGCCGCGTAGACGTGGCCATGCGGGCAGCCGGTGCACAGGACGGGCGGGCGTGGCGGTACGGCGAGCGCGGTGGGCGTCCCGGCCGGGACGGGGGCGAGCCCGAAGCCGGCCCGGACGATCTCGGGGCTGAACTCGCCGATGCCCGGGAAGGCCGCCTTGCCGACGATCTCGACGCCGGGCAGGTCCCAGGACCGGATCTGGGTCTCGATGACGGGATCGAGCTCTTCGACGACGTAGATCGTGTCGTGCCGGCGGGCGAACTCGGTGATCAGCCGGCGCGGCAGCGGGTGCACGATGCCGAGCTTGAGGATGTCGACGGCGATCGGCCCGCCGGGGGAGTGCTCGACGACCTCGCGGACGTAGCGGTACGGCACCCCGGAGGTGATCACGCCGATCCGGGGGCCGCCGCGGTCCGGGTCGCCGCGGTCTGGGCCTCGGTCCGGGCCGCGGTCCGGACCGGGCAGGGATTCGATCCGGTTGGCCGGGTGGGTCTCGACGGCCTCGCCCAGCGCCCGCAGGCGATCCTCCAGCACGATCCGCCGGCCGCGAGCGTTGCCGGGGATCATCACGTATTTGCTGGGGTTCTTGGTGAACCCGCGCCGGTGCCGGGGCCGCTGCACGGTGGCTCGCTCGGCGACCTCGACCACGGACTTGCTGTGCGACAGGCGCGTCGTGGTGCGCAGGAACACCGGGGTGTCGAACTCCTCCGACATCTCGAACGCGGCCTTGGTGAACTCGGCGGCCTCGGCGGCGTCGGCGGGCTCGAACATCGGGATCTTCGCCGCGATCGCGTAGTTGCGGTTGTCCTGCTCGTTCTGACTGGAGTGCATCGCGGGGTCGTCGGCCGTGACGATCACCAGGCCGGCGTCGACGCCGGTGTAGGCCGCAGTGAACAGCGGGTCGGCCGCAACGTTGACGCCGACGTGCTTCATGGTGACCAGCGCCCGGCCGCCGGCGAGCGCCGCGCCCAGCCCGACTTCGAGGGCGACCTTCTCGTTGACGGACCACTCGCAATAGAGGTCCGGATAGTCGAAGAGGGCCTCCAGGATCTCGGTCGAGGGGGTGCCCGGGTAGCCGCACCCGACGGCCACTCCCGCCTCCCACGCGCCGAGCGCGATGGCCTCGTTTCCCGACAGCAATTGCCTGCTCGCCATGTCCGCACCCCCATCTCCCGGGTGCTTGTGGAGGGTAGTCGCCAGCGCCGATGACGAGACGAAACGTCTCACGGTGCGACCGAAGGTATGGCCGGTGTGGCCTGGGTCACCTGGGCACCAGGCGAGGTGTCGTGTCAGCGCGGGGTAAGCGCCAGCTTCACGCCGAACCCGACGAGCACCGCTCCGGTCGTGACGTCGATCCGGCGGGCCACCGACGGGCGGGTGAGGCGGCGCCGGAACGCATCGGCCGTCAGCGTCACCAGCCCGAGGAACAGCAGGCCCTCGACGTTGTGGACCAGCGCCAGCAGCGCGCCCATCGCGGCGGGGTGGGTGCCCTCGGGCAGGAACTGCGGGAGCAGGGCCACGTAGAACGCCCCCACCTTGGGATTGAGCAGGTTGGTCACGAGGCCGGCCCGGAAACACGCCCATGGGGTCGGCGGCGCGACGGTGACCCCGACGCCGGGTTCGGAGGGGTCCAGCGGGCCGAGGCGGTGGGCCCGCCCCCGCGGGCGCGCCGCGGCGAGCAGCATGCGGCTCCCGAGCCAGACCAGGTAGGCGGCGCCGGCGTACCGAAGCATGTCGTACGCCGTCGTGGACGCCGCGAGGAGCGCCGAGATCCCCAGCGCCGCCGCGAGCCCCCAACAGAGCACGCCCGCGTTGACCCCCAGCGTCGTCAGGAGTCCCGCGCGCCGCCCGCCGCGCAGGGCCGACCGCAGCACCATCGCCGTGTCCAGCCCGGGGGTGATCGTGACCAACCCCGCGACCAGCGCAAACGAGATCAGAGCCTGCGTGACGGTCATGCGTCCCCCTCCTGTCGGCGGGGCAGGTCAGCCACGACCTGCCTCCTTCCGGCACGATCGCGCCGTGTCGAGGATATGGCGCATCTCAGGGACCTGGTCTGCCCCGTCGATGGCGAACCCTGTGACGCCCGACGACCATCGATGCCTGCGGTGTCCGGCGCAGAGTCCGCGACCAGGTCGTTTGCGGGGCTGCTGGCCGTGCGCGCTCATCGACGGTCGTCGGCAGGAACCGGCGGACGGCGTACGGGCGGGACCGACCACCCCGGTAGCCTTGCTATCTGTGCTGACGATGCAAGACGCGCTGCGGACCCTCACCGACTACTGGACCGCGAAGGGCTGCCTCACGGTGCAGCCGTTCAACACGGAGGTGGGCGCCGGCACGATGAACCCGGCGACCGTCCTGCGGGTGCTGGGACCGGAGCCGTGGCACGTCGCGTACGTCGAGCCGAGCGTGCGACCCGACGACTCCCGCTACGGCGAAAACCCGAACCGGCTGCAGACCCACACCCAATATCAGGTGATCCTCAAGCCGGAGCCCGGCGACCCGCAGGAGCTCTACCTGGGCAGCCTGGAGGCGCTCGGCATCGACCTGGCGGCCCACGACGTGCGGTTCGTCGAGGACAACTGGGCCCAGCCGGCGATCGGCGCGTGGGGGCTGGGCTGGGAGGTCTGGCTGGACGGGATGGAGATCACCCAGTTCACCTACTTCCAGCAGGTCGGGGGCCACAACCTGGACCCGATCCCGGTCGAGCTGACCTACGGCATGGAACGCATCCTGATGGCCGTCCAGGGCGTGACGCACTTCAAGGACATCGTCTACGCGACGACGCCGGACGGGCAGACGATCACCTACGGCGAGGCGTTCGGCCAGGCCGAATACGAGATGAGCCGCTACTACCTGGACGACGCCGACGTCGCCACGAACCAGCGGCTGTACGACTCCTATGTCGCCGAGGCCACCCGCATGGTGCAGGCCCGGCTGCCGGTGCCGGCGCACTACTTCATCCTCAAGTCCAGCCACGCGTTCAACGTGCTGGATGCCCGCGGCGCGATCTCGACGACCGAGCGGGCCAAGGCCTTCGCGTCGATGCGGCGGCTGATGCGGGACACCGCGACGCTGTGGATCGAGCGGCGCGAGGAGCTGGGCCTGCCGCTGATGCGCGAGCAGCGCACCAAGCTGGCCGCGGTGCCGTCGCCCAGCCGCGCCGAGGTGCCGACGACCCCGCAGATGCTGGCGATCGAGATCGGCCTGGAGGAGCTGCCGCCGCACGTCGTTCCGGAGACCATCACCGCCGTCCGCGCCGCCCTCACCGAACGGCTGGCCGCGACCCGGTTGGCGCACGGGGAGATCTGGGTCGGCGGGACGCCGCGCCGGATCGTCGCCACCATCGCGGCCGTCGCCGCCGAGGAGCCGGACGCGACGCGGCAGGTCAAGGGGCCGAAGTGGGCTGCGGCGTACGACGCCTCGGGCGCGCCGACGAAGGCCCTGCAGGGCTTCGTGCGCGGCCAGCAGGCGAGCCTGGACCAGGTGGTCAAGGCCGAGATCGGCGGCCACGAGCACGCCGTGGTGGAGGTCCGGCAGGCCGGTCGGTCGGCGCTGGAGGTGCTCGCCGAGGTGGTCGCCGGGGTGGTCACCGGGCTGCGGGCCGAGAAGAACATGCGCTGGAACGACCCGGAGCTGAGCTTCTCCCGGGCGATCCGCTGGCTGGTGGCGCTGTGGGGACCGGTGGTCGTGCCGGTCAAGGTGTCGAGTGTGACGGCGGGTCAGGCGACCTATGTGATGCGCGGCGCGCAGCAGCCCTGGGTCGACGTCGCTGCAGCGTCCGAGCTGGTGGACACCCTGCACGACGCGGGCATCGAGGTGTCGATGGGGGCGCGGCGCGACAGCGTGGTCAACCAGGCCCGGCGGCTCGCGGCGAGCGTCGGCGGCCGGGTCGACGTGGACGGCGACGCCGCGGTGATCGACGAGATCACCAACCTGGTCGAGCAGCCGCACGGCATCCTCGGCAGCTTCGACGAGCGCTACCTGGAGTTGCCCGACCGGATCCTGACGACGGTGATGCGCAAGCACCAGCGGTACCTGCCGGTGCGCAGCTCGGAGGACGGTGCCGGTCGCCTGCTGCCGCACTTCGTGACGATGGCCAACGGCGACTGCGACGACGAGATCGTGCGCCGCGGCAACGAGTCGGTGCTGCGGGCCCGCTACGAGGACGCCCTGTTCTTCTGGAACGCCGACCTCAAGGCCGCCTCGGCCGAGGCGTTCGTGCCGGGGCTGGAGAAGCTCACGTTCGAGAATCGGCTCGGCTCGGTCGGGCAGCGCGCCCGGCGCATCAAGGACGTCGCGGCCTCCCTCGCGGCCGTGCTGGACGAGCGCGGCGCCGGGCTGTCCGCCGCCGACGCGGCGACGCTGGCCCGCGCGGGTGAGCTCGCCAAGTTCGACCTGGCCACGCAGATGGTCGTCGAGATGAGCTCGCTCGCCGGGTTCGTGGCGAAGGAGTACGCCGTGCGCCAGGGCGAGACCCCGGCCGTCGCGGCGGCCCTGGCCGAGATGGAGCAGCCGCACACCGCCGCCGACGCGGTGCCCGCGTCCGTGCCGGGTGCGGTGCTGGCGCTCGGTGACCGGTTCGACCTGCTCATGGCGATGTACGCGCTCGGGGCCAAGCCGACCGGGTCCTCCGACCCCTACGGCCTGCGCCGGGCCGCCCTCGGGGTCATCCGGATCCTGCGCGAGGGCGTCGGCGACGGCGCGCTCGCGAGCCTGACCGTGCGTGACGGCCTGGCGGCGGCGGCGGTCCGGCTTCGCGAGCAGGACGTGGCCGTGCCCGAGGACTCGATCGAGGCGGCGGAGGAGTTCGTCGCGGGCCGGTTCGCCCAGCTGCTGCGGGACGAGGGCGTCGGGGCCGGCTTCGTCCAGGCGGTGCTGCCGGGTGCCGGGTCCCCGGGCCGGGCGGCGACGACGCTGGCCGCGCTGCAGGGTCTCGCCGCGGATGACGGCTTCCGCGACCTGGTCGCCGCGCTGCAGCGGATCGAGCGGATCGTGCCGGCGGGCACCGCGGCGACGTACGACGCCGCCCTCCTCACCGAGCCCGCCGAGCAGGGGCTGCGGCTGGCGCTGGAGGCGCTCCCGGCCGCGGCGTCGGCCGAGGTGGGGTCGTACGCCGAGGCCGGCCGGGCGCTCGTGGGGCCGGTGGCGAAGTTCTTCGACGACATCCTGGTGATGGCGCCCGAACCGCAGGTGCGCGCGGCGCGGCTGGGGTTGCTGGCGGCGACCCGGGCGACCGCCCCGGACGGCGTGGACTGGCGGGCCCTCGACATCGCGCTGGGGGAGTCGCGCGCCTGAGGGCCGCTCCCGAGCCGTCGGCGAAGAACTGCGGCGCCGCGTCCCCCACGGCGGCGCGGAGGGAGGCTTCGAGTTTCCCCCGCGGCCGTGCCGCCTTACCGTGTGGGCAGTGACGGTCGAGCAAGGGCGGGGAGCGCGCATGCAGGAAGAACGGATCCGCCGGCTCAACGCGCGCCTGCCCAAGACCAGGGTGATCGGCCACGGTCTGATCCGGGACGAGGCCGGCCGGGTGCTGCTGTGCGAGCTGACCTACAAGCAGACCTGGGACCTGCCCGGCGGCGTCGTCGAGCCCGCCGAACCGCCCCGCCTGGGCACCCTGCGGGAGGTGCGCGAGGAGCTCGGGGCGCTGTTTCAGGCGCACCGCTTGCTCGCGGTGAACTGGCTGTCCCCCTGGAGCGGCTGGGACGACGCTGTCGTCTTCCTCTTCGACCTGGGTCGGCACGCCGAGGCGCTGCCCGGCACGTTCCGCCTGGAGCCGCACGAGATTCGCGCCGTGCATTGGTGCACCCCGCCGGAGATCGCGGACTGCGCCGCCGCCGCGACGGCCCGGCTGCTCCAGCGGGTGCTGCGCGACGGTGAACCGGGGCCGGAGACCCTGTACCTGGAGGACGGCGCCGACCCGGCCAGCCACCCAGGCGAGTAGCCGCCGGCCCCGGACCCGACGAGGGTGCGCGCGACGAGGGGGCGCCGACGAGGGCGCGCGCGACGAGGGGGCGCCGACGAGGGCGCGCGCGACGAGGGGGCGCCGGCGAGGGATGAGGCGCCCGTTCGTCGCACCCTCCTTCATACCGTGGTATGAAGGAGGGTGCGACGAGCGGTCGAGGGCCTGTCGCGATCCACCCGCACTAGGGTCGTCACGTGTCGGAGGTACCAGCCGCGAGGCGACCGTTCGTGGCCAACGCCGTGGGCGCGGCGGCACCCGAGGTGCAGGCCGCCAACGGCTCGGGCGCGCGTGGACCCGCCGTACCGCCGCACGTCTTCGCCGTCGATCTGGGCACCTCCGCGGTCAAGGTCGCGCTGATGCCCACCGACGGCTCGATCGCCGCGTGGGCGAGCCGGCCGATCGAGCTGCGGATTCGACCCGGCGGAGGCGCCGAGCAGTGCCCCGACGACTGGTGGGCCGCGCTGGGGGACGCCGCGGCCGAACTGGCCGGCCGGTACCCGCGGCTGATGGCCGCGGTGCACGCGGTGTGCTGCTCGACTCAGGGCGAGGGCACCATTCCGGTCGCCGCCGACGGGACCGTCCTACACGACGCGCTGTTGTGGATGGACATGCGCGGGGCGGCGAACCTGCGGCGCCAGCACGGCGGTCCGCTCGACGGCCGGATCGGCATCCGTGGCCTGTCCGCCGCCCGCCTGGCTCGCTGGGTCCGATACACCGGCGGCGCCCCGTCCGTGACCGGCAAGGATCCGGCCAGCCACATGCTCTGGTTCCGGGACGAGCGGCCCGAGGTCTACGCGCGGACCGCGGCCTTCCTCAACGTGCTCGACTTCGTGAACCTGCGGCTGACCGGCCGGATCGTCGCCACCTGGGACTCGATCGTGACCAGCTGGGTCACCGACAACCGAGACCCTGGGGCGATCCGGTACCAGCCCGACCTCGTCGCCGACTGCGGCGTGGCGGCCGACATGTTGCCGCCGCTGGTGCCCTCGACCGAGATCCTCGGGCCGCTGACCCCGGCTGCCGCCGAGCACCTGCGGCTCTCCTGCGAGGTCCGAGTCGTCGCCGGCGCCGTCGACACCTCCGCCGCGGCCGTCGGTGCGGGCACCACCGGGCTCGGGCAGCCCCATCTCTACCTCGGCACTTCTTCCTGGATCGCGGCCCACGTGACGCGCAAGAAGACCGACGTCCGCAGGGGCATCGCCGCGGTCCCGGGGGCGATCCCGGGCCGCTACCTGATGACGGCCCTGCAGTCCGTCGCGGGCGGCAACCTGACCTGGCTGCGTGACCACGTGCTCGCGGACGGCGGTCCCGGCGAACCCGGCGAACCCGACCGGCTCGACCGGCTTGCCGACCTCGCCGCACAGGCACCGCCGGGCGCGAACGGGGTGTTCTACCTGCCGTGGGTCTTCGGGGAACGCGCGCCCGTCGACGATCGCGACCTGCGGGCCGGGCTGATCGGGCTATCCCTAGCGACGACGCGCGCGGACGTCGTCCGGGCCTGCTACGAGGGCGTCGCGCTCAACACCCGATGGCTGGCCGGCGCGGTCGAGCGCTTCCTCGGTTCGCCGATGGCGAATCTCGCCGTCGTCGGGGGCGGTGCCACGTCGGACCTATGGTGTCGCATCATGGCTGATGTGCTGGGAGTGACCGTACGCCGTCCTGCTGATCCCCTCGCGACCAACGCGCGCGGCGCAGCCTGGATCGCCGCCGTCGGCTTGGGCGAGCTGACCTGGGATGATCTGCCCGCCTTGGGGCGCATCGAGGCGACGTACCAGCCGGACCCCGGAAACCGGGCGCGCTACGACGCGGCGTACCAGGACTACCGGAGCCTGCACCGCGCCCTCGCGCCGGTCTATCGGCGCCGGGCGGACCGAGCCCGGCGCACTGATCCTCGGGGGCTGGGGTGATGGTGCTGCCAGCAGCAAGCGGGGGCGCCCGGCCCCCGGCGTACGGTCCCGTCGCCTACCGGTGGGTCGTCCTGGCCGTCGTGATGGCCGCGAACGCCGCCCTGCAGTCGCTGTGGATCGGGTATGCGCCGATGACCGAGGCCGCCCAGGCGTATTACGGGGTGGACGAGACCCGCATCGGGCTGTTCGCGATGGTGTTCATGCTGGCGTTCATCCCGCTGTCGCTGCCCGCGTCGTGGCTGATCGACGTGCGGGGGGCGCGGTTCGCGGTGACGGCCGGGGCGGTGCTGGCGGCCACCGGCGGGGTGTGGCGCGGGTTGGCGGGGCCCGACTGGGGTACGGCGTTCGCGGCCACCGCACTCATCGCGGCCGCGCAGCCGCTGCTGCTCAACGCGTGGACCTCGATCGCGGCGGTGTGGTTCGCGCAGCGGCAACGCGCCGGAGCGGTGAGCTTCATGACGTTGGCCAGCCTGATCGGGACGGCCGTGGCGCTGCTGGTCACACCGAACCTGGCCCGGGCGCTGGGGGTCGCGGGGGCGCAGTTGGTGTACGGCGTGACGATGGCACTGGCGGCGCTTCTGGTGGTGGGCTTCATGCGCTCGGCGCCGCACCGGCCGCCGGACCGCGACGCCGACCGCGAGCGGGCGGTGATGCTCGACGGCCTGCGGGGCGCCCTGCGCAATCGGCCCTTCCGGCTCCTGCTGGCCGTGACGGTGGTGGTGGTGGGGGCGTTCAACGGGGTGGCGACGTGGATCGAGAAGATCGTCGCGCCGCGGGGGCTGAGCTCGGCCGACGCGGGGATCATCGGCGCCGCGATGCTGGTCGCCGGGGTGGCCGGAGCGGTGGTGCTGGGCGCCGCCTCGGACCGGCAGCTGCGTCGGGTCCGCTACCTGCTGCTGGGGATGCTGGGGGGCGCGCCCGGGCTCGTCGGGATGGCGTTCGGCCGGTCCCTGCCGGAGTTGATCGGCGCCGCCATGGTGACCGGGTTCTTCCTGGTGGGGGCGGTGCCGGTGGGGATGCAGTACGGCGCGGAGATCACCCGGCCCACGCCGGAGGGCACCAGCAACGGGCTGCTGCAGCTCGCCGGGCAGGCGTCGGTGGTGGTCGTCGGCTTCATGGTGGTGGCGCGCGCGGGGGAGGGCTCGTTCACCCCGTCGCTGCTGCTGCTGGCCGCGACGCTGGTGGTCCTGGCGGTGGTGGCGGCCCGGCGGCTGCCCGAGCCGCTGCACAGCCCCTTGGACGCGGCGACCTGACCGTTCGTGACCTGCGGGTTTGGCACCATGGTGCTAAGAGGCCTGGTGACGAACGGTCGTGTTGTGGATAACCGCAGCGGTGGATAGCGAGCGCGGGCCGACTGGGCCGACGGTTTCGGGCGGGACCGGCTCGCGGCGTACCTGAGTCGCCCTACAGTGGCGACCATGACCGACGCCGACGACATCCGGCCCCGCCACGACGACCCCGCCCAGGCCCCCGCCCAGGCCCCGGCCCCGGACCTCGCCCCCGCCCCCGGCACCCGCGCCGCGCTGAAGACCATCCCGGCCTACAAGCCGGGTCTTCCGCCGACGTCGCGGCCCGGCGTCACGGCGTACAAGATGTCGAGCAACGAGAACCCCTTCCCGCCGTTGCCCGGCGTCCTGGAGCGCGCCCACGCCGCCGCCGACGGCGCCAACCGCTACCCCGACATGTTCTGCACGCGGCTCGCGCAACGGCTCGCGGACGACCTCGGCGTACCCACCGACGACGTCATCATCGGCACCGGCAGCTCCGGCGTCCTGATGCAGACGGTGCTCGCCACCTGCGAGGAGGGCGACGAGGTCGTCTACGCCTGGCGCAGTTTCGAGGCCTATCCGATCATGGTCGGGATCACCGGGGCCCGGTCCGTGCAGGTGCCGGTCGACCAGCGCGGGCGGCACGATCTGACGGCCATGGCCGAGGCGATGGGGCCACGGACCAGGCTGGCCCTGGTCTGCACCCCGAACAACCCCACCGGCCCGGTCGTCGCGCACCAGGAGGTCCTGGACTTCCTGCGCGCGGTTCCGGACCACGTGCTGGTCGTGATCGACGAGGCGTACGTCGAGTTCATCCGCGACCCCGCCGCCGCCCGCGGCCTGGACCTCTATCGCTCGCACCCGAACGTGATGGTGCTGCGGACGTTCAGCAAGGCGTATGGGTTGGCTGGGCTGCGGGTCGGGTACGGCGTCGCGCACGCCCCCGTCTCGACCGCGATCCGCAAGACGGCCGTGCCGTTCGGGGTGAGCACCGTGGCCCAGGAGGCCGCGCTGGCCAGCCTGGATGAGCGCCCGGCCCTGCTGGCGCGCGTGGAGGAGCTGGTGGTCGAACGCGGCCGGCTCGTGGCGGCGCTGCGCGAGCAGGGCTGGCGGCCGCCGGAGACGCAGGCCAACTTCGTCTGGCTCGCCACCGGGGCGCGCACGGAGGAGATCGCCGCCGAGCTGTCCGCGCAGGGCCTGTCGGTGCGGCCGTTCGCCGGGGAGGGGATCCGCTGCTCGGTCGACGTCCCGGACGCTAACGCCGCGTTGGTGGCCGCGCTGCGCGCGTTCGCCCCCGGCCGCTGACGGGCCGGGCCGGGCCCCCGCTCGGGATCCTCAGGCGGCCGAGTGCCGCCCCGGCCGGTCGCGGGGGTCGTCACCCCGTACGTCGTACGGGTCGACACCGCGTGCGTCGTACGGGTCGACACCGCGTACGTGGTACGGGTCGACACCGCGCACGTCGTACGGGCGGGCGGCACGAGAACCGGCACCCGAGTCGGCATACTCGCTCAGCTCCGCGACAGCGCGGCTCAGCACCGTGCGCCCCCAGCGGACCGCCGATCCGAGCATGATCAGCCCCAACGCCAGCAGCGCGCCGGCCGCGAGCCACGGTGCCCACCCGGCCGGCGCCGCGCGGTCCGCCTCATCGACGACGACCCGAACGGCGTCCCCGGGCTCCGGGAACAACCAGCGCGCGTGGTCCAGCGGCAGGGCGACGCTGTGGCCGTCCCGGGGGACGCTGACGGTGCAGGCCGGCCCGGTACCCCCCGGTCCCGGACAGGCGAGGACCGTCGCGTCGACCCCGGGACGGCCGGTCTGCCCCACGGCCGCCGCGAATTGCGGTGCGGCCGCGGCGAAGAGCAGAACGGCGAGCGTGCCGCTCAGGAGCAGCCCGCCCGCGGGTCCGACGAGACCTCGGCTCCGTGCTCGCGGGCGATGCACGCCGGACACGGAGTTGTGGGTCACAGCGATCCCATCGGCCGGGGTCTTGGACATCTGAACAGCACCCGCCATCGGGCCATCGAGGCCACCCAGGCCCCCAGCTGCCCAGCTCCCGAGCTTGCCCCGCTGCATCGCGGGCGGTGTGACCCACATCTCAGGTACGGTGTCGAGGACACGTGCAGCCCGTCCCACCGGGGCGGTTGCCGCCGCCCGACGCCACCGCGACGGGCGGTCTGCGGCCGGCCCGGCGATCCCGGGCCCCGATTGGTACGAAGGAGTACCTGTGACCGACTCAGTCCATCAGGCGTTCGGTGGTGACTACTCCGGCGTCGACCACCACGAGAGCGTGGTGGGGACACCGCATCTGCCGCACGACGGCGGCCCCGAGACGATCCGGTTCATCGACAAGGACGGCAACCGGATCCGCAACGAGGTGAACCTGCCGTACGACCCAACGGTCGATGCGATGACCGACGAGGACGCCCAGGACCTCTACCGCGACATGGTCCTGATCCGCCGTCTCGACAAGGAGGGCACGGCGCTGCAGCGGCAGGGCCAGCTCGGGTTGTGGCCGGGGCTGCTCGGCCAGGAGGCGGCCCAGATCGGCATCGGCCGGGCCATGGCGCCCCAGGACTACGCGTTTCCCGGCTACCGGGAGCACGGCGTCGCCTATTGCCGCGGGGTGGACCCGCTGGCGGTGTTCGGGATGTACCGCGGCACCACCCTGGGCGGCTGGGACCCCAACGCGCACAACTTCCACCTCTACACGATCGTCATCGGCAACCAGGCGCTGCACGCGGTCGGTTATGCCATGGGCGTGCAGCGCGACGGCGACGTCGGCACCGGCGACCCCGAGCGGGACGCCGCGGTGGTCGCCTTCTTCGGCGACGGCGCCACCGCGCAGGGCGACATCAACGAGGCGTTCGTCTTCGCCGCGGTGAACCAGTGCCCGATCGTCTTCTTCTGCCAGAACAACCAGTGGGCGATCTCCGAGCCGAACGAGACGCACACCCTGATCCCGCTCTATCAGCGCGCCCGCGGGTTCGGCTTCCCCGGGGTGCGGGTCGACGGCAACGACGTGGTCGCGGTGTACGCCGTGGCCAAGGCCGCCCTGGAGCACGCCCGCTCCGGCCAGGGGCCCTTCCTCATCGAGGCCTACACCTATCGGATGGGTGCGCACACCACCTCCGATGATCCGACGAAATACCGCGACTCCGCCGAGGTGGAGCTGTGGCGCCTCCGGGACCCGATCGAGCGGGTCAAGACCCATCTGCTCTGGCGCGGGAACACCCCGCCGGAGTTCTTCGACGAGGTCGACCAGGAGGCGAACGAGCTGGCCAAGCGGATCCGGGCCGCGGTGCAGGACATGCCCGATCCCTCGGTGAGTGAGATGTTCGACCACGTCTATGCGCAGGAGCACCCGGGGCTGGCCGAGGAGAAGGCCTGGCAGGCGGCGTACGAGGCGAGCTTCGCCGGTTCCGACGACGCCGAGGGGGGCCCGCGATGACCACGTTGACCCTGGCCAAAGGCATCACCGCCGGGCTGCGCCGCGCGATGGAGGCCGACCCGAAGGTGCTCGTGATGGGCGAGGACGTGGGCCGCCTCGGTGGCGTCTTCCGCGTCACCGAGGGGCTGCAGAAGGACTTCGGCGAGGACCGCGTCATCGACACGCCGCTGGCCGAATCGGGGATCGTCGGTACGGCGGTCGGGCTTGCCCTGCGGGGCTATCGCCCGGTGGTGGAGATCCAGTTCGACGGGTTCGTCTACCCGGCGTTCGACCAGATCACCAGCCAGGTCGCCAAGATGCACAACCGGTCGGCCGGCACGGCGAAGCTGCCGATGGTCATCCGCATTCCGTGCGGCGGCGGCATCGGCGCGGTGGAGCACCACAGCGAATCCAACGAGGCCTACTTCCTGCACAGCGCCGGCCTGCGGGTGGTGGCCTGCTCGAACGCCGAGGACTCGTACTGGATGATCCAGCAGGCCATCGAGCTCGACGACCCGGTGATCTTCTTCGAGCCCAAGCGCCGCTACCACGACCGGATGGACGTCGACGACGGCGCGGCGGCTGCGCCGCGGGGACTGTACGACGCGGTCGTCGCGCGCCCCGGCGGTCATGTCACGGTGGCCTGTTATGGGCCGATGGTGAAGACCTGCCTGGCGGCGGCCGATGCGGCGGCCGAGGAGGGCAAGGAGCTGGAGGTCATCGACCTGCGGGGGCTCAACCCCCTGGACATCGGGGTGCTCGGTGCCTCGGTCGAGAAGACCGGCCGGCTCGTGGTCGTGCACGAGGCGTCGCGCTTCATGGGCTTCGGCGCCGAGATCGCCGCGCAGGTGCAGGAGCGGCTGTTCTATCACCTGGAGGCGCCCGTGCTGCGGGTCGCGGGTTATTCGATCCCGTACCCGATGAGCAAGCTCGAGGAACACCATCTGCCCGACCTGGACCGCGTGCTCGACTCCGTCGACCGCGCCCTGAGCTTCTAAGGAGTCCGCACGTCATGGGCATGAAGGTGTTTGCACTGCCCGATCCGGGTGAGGGCCTGACCGAGGCCGAGATCATTTCCTGGAAGGTGGCGCCCGGGGACGCGGTGGCCGTCAACCAGATCGTGGTCGAGATCGAGACGGCGAAGTCGCTGGTGGAGTTGCCGATTCCGTGGGATGGGACGGTGGGCGAGCTGCTGGTGCCGGAGGGGCAGACCGTCGAGGTGGGCACGCCCATCATCACCGTCCAGGTGGCTGGCGGTGGCGACGCAGCATCGGGCTCGGGGGCCGCTACCCCCTCGGCAGTGGCAGCGGCTGGTGCTGGCGAGGCGAAGCGCGAGCCGAACCTGGTCGGGTACGGAGCCATCGCCGGTTCCACGAAGCGCCGGGCCCGCAAGGGCGCCGCGGCCCCCGCCCCGGCAACCGTCCCGGCAAGCGCCCCACCTCCACAGTCCCCACCTCCTCAGTCCCCACCTCCTCAGACCCCACCTGCTCATACCGTGGTATCGGGTGAGCGGGCGAGCGATTCGGCGAGCCCCTCACCTGCTCATACCGTGGTATCGGGTGAGCGGCCGAGCGGTCGTCCCGAGGCAGCGACCGAGACCGTGGGTGCATCACCAGGCAGCGCGCGACCGTTGGCGAAGCCGCCGGTGCGTAAGTACGCCAAGGACCGTGGCGTGGACCTGGCGCAAGTCCCCGGCTCAGGCGAGGGCGGGATCATCTCGCGAGCGGACATCGACGCCTTCCTCGCGGGTGGCGGCGCTGCGACCGGGGACCGACCGCTCACGACCAGCGCGTTTAGCACCATGGTGCCAAACGCGCAGGCGACGAACGGTCGCCCTGTGGATAGCGGCGCTGTGGGCAGGGCCCCGGGCGAGCGGGAGACTCGGATCCCGGTCAAGGGTGTTCGCAAGATGACCGCCGACGCGATGGTGCGCAGCAAGTTCAGCGCGCCGCATGTGACCGAATTCGTCACCCTCGACGTCACGGCCACGATGGACCTGGTGGAGCGGCTCAAGAAGGACCGCGAGTTCCGCGACGTCAAGGTCACCCCGCTACTGGTCGTCGCCAAGGCGATCATCCTCGCGTGCCGTCGCAACCCGGGCGTCAACGCGGTCTGGGACGAAGCCGCCCAGGAGATCGTGATCAAGCACTACGTCAACCTGGGCATCGCCGCCGCGACCCCCCGCGGGCTCGTCGTCCCAAACATCAAGGACGCCGACGCGATGACCATGCGGGAGCTCGCCGACGCGATCGGCGGGCTGGTCGAGACCGCGCGCGCTGGGCGTACTCAGCCCGCCGACATGGCCGGCGGCACCATCACGATCACGAACGTGGGCGTATTCGGGGTCGACACCGGGACGCCGATCATCAACCCCGGCGAGAGCGCGATCCTGGCGTTCGGGGCGGTCAAGCGGATGCCCTGGGTCGTGATGGACGACGTCCACGGGTCCGAGCAGGTCGTACCGCGCTGGGTGACCCAGCTGGCCCTGAGCTTCGACCACCGGCTGATCGACGGAGACCTGGGCAGCCGGTTCCTCGCCGACATCGCGGCGATCCTCGAAGACCCTGCCAAGGGCCTCGTCTGGGGTTGAGTCTCGGCACCGTCGCCGCAGTGACATCGGTGCAGGAGGGGCCCGCGCGAGTTGGCGCGGGCCCCTCCTGTCAATGCGCCCGCGCCCGGGAGAGCATGCCCGAACCGATATCGCAATGACCGGGCCACGTCGCAGCGCATCTCGCTGACCTGCGAATCTACGGTTGGTGGTGGGGCTGCCCGAGCCATTGTGGTATCGGTTCGTGCTACCTGCCGGATATGGCCGGGGGAATCCGAGGCGGTGGACGGGTGATGACTGCGCATCATCCGCCAAGATGGGGTCCATGGAGCCGCCCGAGGAGACCGTCGACACCAGCGGTACCCGCCTGCACGACGCCCTCATCGCCTACCGCGCGGCCGCAAGGGCGCAGGTCACGCAGCCCGCGACCAAGACCGAGGCCGAATTGCATGGGCGACCGGTGTTTGCCGGGAAACCGTACGACACACAGTCCGACAAGCTCTACCTGGTCGTCGTCGAGGACGAGAACGCGACCAAGGGCACCTACGCCGTCGACTATCTCGAGGAGCCCGACGCCGTCGTGGTCGGCGTCCGGGAGATCGTCCATTCGCGACCCGACCCCAAGGCCAAGCCCGACCCGCGGCAGACGGTCATGCGCAAGCTCCGCGTGGTGAAGCTGCCGAAGGTCACCCTGGATGAGCCGCTGGGTCAGCGCCCGCTCCTCGACGCCGCCACCGGCGCCGCGGTCGAACTCTGGACCGACTAACCGGGCGGGTCAGCCCGTACGGCGGACCACGGTGGTCACCCCGTGCACCACGAGGCCGGCGATCAGCGCCCAAAAGGCCGCCCCGATGCCCGCGACCGAGAACCCCGAGGCCGCCACCAGGAAGGTGACGGCCGCCGAGTCTCGGTGGACCGCGTCACCCATCGCCGAGCTGGCGGCGCCGGCGAAGGTGGCGACCAGTGCCAGGCCGGCGACCGCGGCCAGCAGCCCGGGCGGGGCGGCTTGGGAGAGAGCCGACACGGCACGCGAGGCGGGGCCGAACGCGCAGTACACCACGCCGCACACCACCCCCGCGATCCAGCGCCGGGACTTGTCCGGGCCGGCCTCGGGGCCGGCGGCCAGCGCCGCCGCGATCGCCGACAGGTTGATCGCGTGGCCGCCGAAGGGGGCGCCGGCCACGGTGGCCGCGCCGGTGTAGGCCAGCGAGGAGCGCACCGGCGCCGCGTAGCCGAAGGACTGCAGCACCGCGATCCCCGGGATGTTTTGGCTGGTCATCGTGACGATGTAGAGCGGTACGGCGACCGCCACCACCGCCGCGATCGACGAGAACCCGGGCGTGGTCCACACCAGGCGGGGCACCAGCTGGCCTGCGGACACCGCCCCGAACGCTCCCGTCACGGCCATCACCAGCACCGCCGCGAGCAACGCACCCGGCACCGCCCAGCGCCGGGCGAGCCGCAGCAGCACCAGCCAGGTGAGCACGATGGGCGCGATCGTCGCCGGGTGCTGGGCCAGGTCGCGGAAGGGGGCGACGCACAGCCCGAGCAGTACCCCGGCCAGCATCGCGTTCGCGATGGGGGTCGGGATGCGGCGGACCAGGTTCCCGAACGCCGGCACGAGCCCGGACAGCGTGAGCAGGATGCCGGTGACGACGAACGCCCCCACGGCCGCGGTGAACCCGCCGTCGGGGACGACCGCGGTGGTCAGCAGCGCGGCACCTGGCGTGGACCACGCCGTCGTCACGGGCGCCCGATGCCGCAGGGAGAGCAGCACACAGCCCAGGCCCATCGTCACGCAGAGGACGGCGAGTCCCGAGGCGGCCTGATCCGGAGTCGCCCCGACGGCCGCCAGGCCGGTCAGGACCACCGCGAACGAGCTGGTGAACCCGACGATGCCGCACACGACTCCGGCGAGCACCGGCTGGGCGATCGACGACGGTTCCCGCATCGCTGGGGCTCCTCCCTGTCCGGCCTAACGTCGGCCGGTTCGGCCAGTTTCGGCCGGGGGGAGCCTACCGGGTCGGACGCGTTAAGGCGTGACCACCCGGAAGCGGTCGTCCACCACGTGTTAGGGGGTGACCACCAGCGCATCCATGAACCGGCGCGCGATGTCCTGGTCGCCGAGCACCGTGTAGACGCAGTCCGCCGTCGCGCGCCGGCCCGCCGCGCGCCGCATGAAGACGTCGGTGGACATCTGCAGGCTCGTGGTGCGTCCGATGGCGGGGATCGGGCCGGTCTCGTCCGAGGCGCCCGCAAACATGAGCTTGCCGATCGGTTTGCCGGGAGAGCCGTCGGGGCCCTCCTCGCCGGCCTCGACCCGTACCCCCGAGCGCGCCACGACCGGCCCCGTCAGTTCGACCATCAGCACCTTGCCGGGCTCCAGGCCGACGCGCTTGACCACGATCATCGGCAGCGCGTCGAGCACGGACTGGACCGAGACCGCGGCGGCCGGGGAGTCCAGATTGCCGGGGCGTCCGAGCGCCTCGCGAATGTCCTGCTCGTGCACCCAGGTGTCGAAGATCCGCAGGCGCAGCAGGGCGCCCAGCGTGGTCGGCGTGTCGGAGAGCACGCCGGGCACCTCGGTCTCCTCGGTCAGGCTCGCGTCGCGCAGCCGCCCGAGCCGGCCACCGAGGACCTTCTGCAGCTCGGACACGACCTCTTTGCCGGACCGGGGGCGCCGCAGCTCCACGCCGTTCTCCATGTGGCGGCCGATGTCGTTGCGGATCCAGTCGTAGGCCGGGACCTCGACCTGCGGGTCTGGGCGCCCGACGAGGGCGGCCTCGATGCTGGTCACGTGACTGACCTGGTCCTTCACGGTCCAGCCAGGGCAGGCGGTGGGCTTGTCCAGATCAGCGTCGCGAAGGCTGAAGGCAAGGTCCACCACGGCCTGCGCCGTTCCCGCGAAGGCCTCGACCAGACCGTGCAGATCTTCGGGTGCTGCGGGATGCATCGGCATGCACCCACCCTATCTAGGCTGGGGGACATGGCCACGTCAACCGCTTCCCCCAATGCCGCTCCCTCGGTATCTGTGCAGGTGAACGACCGTCGGGGCGTGGTCATGGGCTGGGTCAGCGCGCTGGCCGGCTGCACCGTCCTGGCCGCTGTGGCGGCCGGTGCCTTCGGGGGGGCGTTCCAGCGGCTGCTCGGCTTCTCCGACGGAGGCGCCGTCGCGATCTACGGGCTGCCGATCGCCCGCGCCATCCACGACGCGTTCGGGGCCGTGACCGTGGGTCTGCTGCTGCTGGCCGGCACGATCCTCCCCGACACCACCAGCACCCGGCGCCGCGAGACGGCCTGCCGGCTGGCCACCATGACGGGCGCCGTCTGGGTGTTGGCGGGTTTCGTGACGATGCTGCTGCTGATCAGCAATGTCACCGGGATCGGGGTCGGCGACTCGGTGTTCGCCTCGACCGTGACGAGTTTCGTCTGGAAGGTCGACCTGTTCCGGGTGTACTTCATCAGCGTCCTGGTCGCCCTCGGCGCGGTGGTCGGCTCGGCCGTGGCCCACACCAAGACGTCGATGGCGTGGATGGCGGCGCTGTCGGTCATCGCGCTGCTGCCGCTGGCGCTGGCCGGGCACTCGGGCGGCTCGTTCGCCCACGACACGGCGGTCAACTCACTCGCCGTGCACCTGGCCGCGGCCTTCGTCTGGTGCGGCGGGCTCGCCGCGATCCTGCTGCTCTGGCCGTTGCTCACGACTGCCGCCGGGGTGGTGGTGCGCCGCTATTCGGTCCTCGCCGCCTGGTGCTTCTTCGGGATCGCCGGCTCGGGGTTCCTCAACGGGATGGTCCGGGTGGGCGAGCTGGAGGGGTTGACCAGCCCGTACGGCGTACTGCTGATCGTCAAGACGATTCTGCTGGTGGCCCTCGGACTGGCCGGGCTCGGCATGCGGCAGCGGATCGTCGGGCGCCTCGAGGAGGCGCAGCCCGCGGGGACCGGCGCGGCGGGGGAGTTCCGCCGCCTCGCCGTGGTCGAGGTCACGCTGATGGCGCTGGCCATCGGCACCGGCGTCGGCCTGTCCCGGACCCCCACCCCGATCCCGCGCAGCGGCCTGCCGGACCCCGACATCGCCGTCGCGTTGACCGGCTATCCGGCGCCGACCAGCGGGTTGACCGGGCCCGATTGGTTCACCGTCTGGCGCCTGGACTGGCTGTGGTTCGTGGTCGCGTTGCTCGCGATCGGCATCTACCTCTGGGCGGTGCGGCGGCTGGCCCAGCGCGGGGACGCATGGCACCTGCGGCGTACGGTCTCGTGGACCTTCGGCTGGCTGGTGTTCATCTGGACGACGTCCGGGTCGCCCGGCGTCTACGGCAAGGTGCAGTTCTCGACGCACATGTTCATGCACATGATGCTGACGATGGGCATTCCGATCTTCCTGGTCATCGGCGCCCCGCTGACGTTGCTGGCCCGCGCGATCCCCGCCCGCCGCGACAAGACGATGGGCCCGCGCGAGCTGCTGCTGGCGACGGCGCACAGCCGCTGGCTCAGCTTCTTCTGCAACCCGATCATCGCCTCGATCAACTTCGCCGGCTCGCTGTATGTCTTCTACTTCACCGGGCTGTTCGAAATGGCGCTGCAGACCCACACCGGGCACGTCGCGATGGTCGTGCACTTCATGCTGGCCGGGTACGTGTTCTGCTGGTCCCTCATCGGCATCGACCCCGGTCCCAAGCGGTGGCCGCCGTCGCTGCGGCTGGTGGCGCTGTTCGTGACGATGAGCGTGCACGCCTTCTTCGGGGTGGCGATCATGTCGGCCACCACCCTGCTCGCCGGCGATTTCTTCACGGCGCTGGCCTCCGGCGGGAAGATGGCCTGGGTCGGGCCGCTGCTGTCCGATCAGCAGGCCGGCGGCGGGATCACCTGGGGGATCGGGGAGTTCCCGATGCTGATGCTCGCCCTGCTGACCGCCGTGACGTGGATGCGAGCCGACGAACACGAGGCCCGGCGGCAGGACCGGCAGGCCGAGCGGGACCACGACGCGGCGCTGACCGCGTACAACGCCGAGCTCGCCCGGCGCGGCGCCGAGATGAGCCGCGCCGAGGCCGACTGGCAGGAGCATCACCAGGGTCCGCACGGCCGACACGGCCGGCCCGACCAGCACGGCGACTGAGCGCGTGGCGCTGGTGCAGATGTCGAGCTGTGTCGAGAAGCCCACCGAAGTCGGGGGGTTTCTCGACACAGCGTCGCCGCGGCTACCGCTGCCAAGCCTCGGCCAGCAGTTCGTAGCTGCGGATCCGCATCTCGGGGTCGTGGGTGTATGTCGTGGTGACGACCTCGTCCAGGTCGTGAGCAGCGACGATGGCCTGAAGCTGGGTGACCACCTGCTCCGGCGTGCCGATCGCCTGCACCGCCTGATGCTCGGCGACGACCGCCCGGATCTGCGGCGGGAGCTGGTCGAGGTAGCCCGCGCGCGGCCGGTCGAGTGGCCCGCGGCCGCCGGTGCGGATCCGCACCGCCATTTGCTGTGCGGTGGTCGCTAGCAGGTCCGCCTCCTCCTGGGTGGGCGCGACCAGCACATTCACGCCGGCCATCACGTGCGGCCGCGGCACCTGAGCCGTCGGGGCCGAGGCGTCGAAGCGCTCCCGGTAGTACGTCAGCGCCGCATCGAGCGCCTGCGGAGCGAAATGGGAGGCGAACGCGAACGGCAGGCCCAGGTGCGCCGCGACACTCGCTCCGCCCAGGCTCGAGCCGAGCATCCACAGCGGCACCTTGGTGCCCTCGCCGGGGATCGCGCGCACCCGTGCCGGCGCATCGGGATCCGGATCGGCGAGATATCCGTGCAGGTCAAGGACGTCTTGTACGAACGTGTCGAGTTCGCCGGTGCCGCGCCGCAGGGCCGCCGCGGTCATCGGGTCGGTGCCGGGCGCGCGGCCGAGGCCGAGGTCGAAGCGGTCGCCGTACAGGGTGGCCAGCGTCCCGTAGTACTCCGCCACCATCAGCGGCGCGTGGTTGGGCAGCATCACCCCGCCGGACCCGAGCCGGATCCGCTCCGTGTGCTGCGCGAGGTGACCGAGCAGCAGCGCCGTCGCCGAACTCATGAAGGTCTCGCTGCCGTGGTGTTCCGCGACCCAAAATCGGGCGTATCCGAGCCGGTCGGCCGCCTGCGCCAGCCGGGTCGAGTCCAGCAGGGCGTCCCGCCGGGTTCGGCCGGCGGAGGCCGGCGACAGGTCCAGGATCGACAACGGCACGCGGGGCGGGGAGCTCATGCCATGGGCAACATCGGCGGCACGCGCGATCATCCCGGCGACGCGGGGGTACGGCGTGCCCGGTTAGGCTCTCTGCCGTGGGTGTGGGCTTGCTGCTGGTGACCGCGGGGGCGTTCCTGCGGTTCGTGCTGGGCCGTTACGCGGGGATGCTCGGGGCGTACGACGTGCCCGGCGGCATCCTGATGTCTCTCGGGGTCGGCTGCATCGTCCTGGCCCTGATCCGGCACGCCTGGACCCGCCCGTGGAGTCGCTGAGCCCCGCTCGGCGCAGGTCTTCTCATCCCTCTTCGCACACCACGGTATGCAGGGTTTGCGACGAGCGGTCGCCTCTCATACCACGGTATGGAGGGGGGCGCGGTAGACGGTCGAGCGGTCGCCCGCCGGGTGGGACCACGGCGGGCGACCGCTCGCGCGTGCGATGGGACGGTGCTTAGAAGGCGCTCTCCGGGACGTCCATCAACGCGTTGTCGACGCCCTCGGCGATCGCGCGCTCGGCGCTCAGCCGGGGCAGGACGTTGCGCGCGAAGAACCGAGCCGCCGCCACCTTGCCGGTGTAGAAGTCGACATCGGCGCCGCCGACCCCACCAGCCAACTTCGCCGTCGCCACCTCGGCCTGGCGCATCAGCAGCCAGCCGATGATCGCATCGCCGGCGGCCATCAGCAGCCGGGTGGTGTTCTGCCCGACCTTGTACAGATTGCGCACGTCGGCGTTCGCCCCGGCCATCTTGGGGTTGGACTGCATGGCCGCCCCGATCATGCAGGCGATGATGCCCTGCAGGTCCTCGATCGCCTTGCCGAGCAGCTTGCGCTCGGCCGCCAGCGGGTCCTCCGCCCCGTCGCCGGGCCCGGTCACCGTCGTCATCATCTCGGCCGCCAGCGCCTGCAGCGCCTGGCCCTGGTCGCGGACGATCTTGCGGAAGAAGAAGTCCTGGCCCTGGATGGCGGTGGTGCCCTCATACAGGGTGTCGATCTTGGCGTCCCGGACGTATTGCTCGACCGGATAGTCCTGCAGGAAGCCCGACCCGCCATAGGTCTGCAGCGATTCGGTGCCCAGCAGCACCCACGCCCGCTCCGACCCACACCCCTTGACCAGCGGCAACAGCAGATCGTTCAGGCGCGCCGTCAGGTGCTCGGGGGTGCCCTTCGCGGGCTCGGCGCCGTCGTGGGCGTGCCGGTACTGGTCCACGATGTCCTGCTGCATCGCCGTGAACAGCACGAGCGCGCGCAGCCCCTCGGCGTACGACTTCTGCAGCATCAGCGATCGACGCACGTCGGGGTGGTGGATGATCGTCACCCGCGGCGCCGTCTTGTCCATCGTCTGGGTGAGGTCGGCGCCCTGGACGCGCTGCTTGGCGTAGTCCAGGGCGTTGAGGTAGCCGGTGGACAGCGTCGCGATGGCCTTGGTGCCGACCATCATCCGGGCGTTCTCGATGACCCGGAACATCTGGGCTGTGCCGTCGTGGACGTCGCCGACGAGCGTGCCGATGGCCGGGTGCTTCTCGCCGAAGCGCAGCTCGCAGGTCGAGGAGACCTTCAGGCCCATCTTGTGCTCGACGTTGGTGACATAGGCGCCGTTGCGCTCGCCGAGCGCGCCGGTCTGCGGGTCGACGAGGAACTTCGGTACGACGAACAGCGACAGGCCCTTGGTGCCGGGCGCACCACCCTCCGGGCGGGCCAGCACCAGGTGAATGATGTTGTCCATCATGTCGTGCTCGGCCGAGGTGATGAACCGCTTGACACCCTCGATGTGCCAGGTCCCGTCGGGCTGCTGGATGGCCTTGGTGCGGCCCGCGCCGAAGTCGGACCCGGCGTCCGGCTCGGTGAGCACCATGGTGCAGCCCCACTGCTGGTCGACCATGTGCGCGGCGATCTTGCGCTGTTCCTCGTTGCCCAGTTCGTAGAGGATCCGGGCGAAGCCGTAGCCCGCGCCGTACATGTAGACCGCCGGGTTGCTGCCGAGCACCAGCTCCGACGCCGCCCACATCAGGGACGGGGGCACCACGGTGCCGCCCAGCTCGCCGGGCACGGACAGCATGCCCCAGCCGGCGTCCTGGTAGGCCTTGTAGGACCGCTTGAAGGACTCCGGGATCGTGACGGTGTTGGTCGCCGGGTCGAAGACCGGTGGATTGCGGTCGGCGTCGAAGAAGCTGTCGGCCAGCTCGTTCTCGGAGAGCCGCGCGACCTCGCGGAGGATCTCGCGGGCGGTCTCGACGTCGACGTCCTCATACGGCCCGGTGCCGAGCACGCTGGAGCGGTCGAAGACCTCGAACAGGTTGAACTCGAGGTCGCGCAGGTTGCTCTTGTAGTGACCCATCGGTGGACCAGTTCCTCCCTCGGGCGCGGGCATGCGACGACGCCTCGCGTCTACTCGTCGGTAACACCTGACTATGACGGGCGGGGGATCGGCGAGCAAGGGTGGGCTCGTGCATGTGAGCGAGTTCACCGGACCTAAGGCCTCGTCCGCTTCCCAGCATGCCTCGCCCGACAGGGCAGCTCCCCGGTGTGGGCTGTGAGAATCGCCGCAGCTGCTGGAAGATTGTGGGATGGCGGTGAATTCCGAGGAAACGGAACGCAAGTTCGAGGTCCCGCGGCGCTGGCAGTGTCCCGCGCTGGTCGGGGTCGGCGCCGTCGTTCGGGTCGCGGGTCCCCGGCGGTTCGTGCAGACCGCGACCTATCTGGACACGCCCGCGCTGACCCTGCTGCGGGCCAAGCGCACCCTGCGCCGCCGCGTCGGTGGCATCGACGCCGGCTGGCACCTCAAGCTGCCCAAGAGCGGCGAGACCCGCACCGAGGTGCACGAGCCGCTCGGGTCGCCGGCGCGGGTGCCGGCGACGCTGCGGGAGCTGGTCGCGGACGTGATCGGTACGGCGCCGCTGGTGCCGGTCGCGCTGCTGCGCACCCGGCGCGCCCGGCGGGAACTCCTCGACGAGGCCGGGGCGTTGGTGGCCGAGCTGGTCGACGACACGGTCGAGGCCACGGTGCTGCTCGACGGCGAGCGCATCGTGCGCTGGCGGGAGGTCGAGCTGGAGCTCGGCCCGGCCGGCACCGAGGCGGATCTGGACCTGCTCACCGAGGCGCTGGTGGCCAGCCGGCTGATCCGCTCCAGCGCGCCCTCGAAGCTGGGCCGGGCGCTGGCCGAGCCGCTGGCGCGACGCTCCGGCAAGGGCGCCGGTGCGAACCCCACCGCGGGTGAGACGGTCATGGCCTATCTGGCCGACCAGCTCGGCGTGCTGCAGGCCCTGGAGAGCGCCGTGCGGGTCGATGCGCCCGACGCCGTGCACAAGGCCCGCGTCGCCACCCGTCGCTCGCGCAGTGCGCTGAAGACCTTCCGCGATCTGTTCGACCCCTCCATCGAGCGGCACCTGCGTGCCGAACTGGCCTGGCTGGCGGACCTGCTCGGCGGACCGCGGGACGCCGAGGTGCTGCTGGAGCGGCTGCGCGGGCTGTTGGACGACGTGCCGCCGCAATATCTGGTGGGCCCGGCCCGCGACCGCATCCTGGGCATGCTCCGCGAGCGCCACGACACCGGCCGGACGAGGTTGATCGCGGCCCTGGACTCCCGACGCTACGAACGGCTCCTGAGCGAGCTCACCGAGGCGATCATCAGGCCGCCGTACCTGGGCGATCTCGCCCACGCCCCCGCTGCGGACGTGGTCGCGCGGCTTGCGGGGAAGGCGGCGGCGGCTGTCGTCAAGACGGCGGCGGCGGCGCAGGCGGCCGATCCGGCGCAGCGCGACGAGATCATCCACGACGTGCGCAAGAGGGCGAAGGCGGCGCGGTACGCCGACGAGGCGGTCGCCCCGGTGCTCGGCGGCAAGGGGGCGGCCCCCGCATGGACGGCGCTGCAGGAGGCGCTCGGCGACTACCAGGACGGCGTGGTCGCCATCGAGACCATCCAGACCGCCTGCGCCGCGGCCCGCGCGGCCGGGGAGGACACCTTCACGTACGGCGTCCTGGTGGAGCGCGAGGCGGCGGCGCACCGGGCCATCCGGTCTCGCTACGGCAAGCTCCTGAAGTCGGCCGTCGGCCGCAGCAGACGCCTGTCGGGCTGAGCCGCAGGCCTATTGGACACGGCTGGTTACGGGCCAGTTAGACACTCGACCAGTTTTGCTCAGACAGGCCGCCGACCAGCCGAAACAACACTCGTAGCGCCCGGCGTAGAAGGCGGGCGACACCATATCTCGGGGGAGAACATGGCTATGGCACCGGCATGCGTTGCGGAGGTGATGACGCGGCCACCGGCTCGCGCCCGGTGGCTCGCGGCGGTCGCCGACACCGATGACGATCAGCAGCAGGGCGGGATCTGGACCGACCTGGACTACGCCGACGAGGCGGGCGAACTCGCCATGGCCCTGCGTGGGCTGGCCCGGCTGGAAGCCGAGATCCTGTCGCTGTGAGCGCTCGAGGCCTCAACCCGCGAAGGCGTGCGGCAGTTTGCCCCGCACCCCCGGGGTGGCCCGGAACAGGGACCCGGCCTGCGGGTCCTGGCCCTCGGCGAGATTCTCCCGGGAGGTCGTGATGAACAGGTCCGCCAGGTCCGGCCCGCCGAAGGTGCAGGCCGTGACCCTGGTCGCCGGCACCTCGACGACATCGGCCAGGGTGCCGTCCGAGGCGTAGTGCTCGACCCGCCCGCGGTTGACCACGGCGACCCAGACCCCGCCCTGCGCGTCGACCGTCAGCCCGTCGGGGCGGCCCGCGTCGGGCAGCGCGACGAACGGTCGGCGGTTGACCAGACCGTCCTGGGCCGTCCAGTCGAAGACGTCGACCCGACCGGTCGCGGTGTCGTTGTAATAGGCCAGGGTGCCGTCCGGGCTCCAGTCCAGGCCGTTGCTGATCGTCAAGCCCGTCAGGACGCGGGTCGTGCGGCGCTCGGCGTCCATTCGGAACATCGCGGCGGCGCCCTCGGTCTTGGCGTAGGACATCTGCCCGAGGTACAGGCTGCCGTCGGGCGCGACGCCCCCCTCGTTCATCCGGATCGAGTCGTCGTCCCACAGGTCCGGCAACGGCGTCACCGTGTCGTCGGCGTCGACGAGGGTGACGCCGCGCTCCGTGGCCACCACCATGCCGGCGCCACTGCCGCCGGCGCCATTGCCGCCGGCGCCCGCCCGCGGGCGGACCACGGCCGCGATCCGGCCCAACTTCCGCCGGCTCAGGTGACCCTCGCCGGACATGGACAGGATCTCCCCGGCGAGCATGTCCACGAAGCGCAGGCCGTCCCAGCCGGGCCACCAGCAGGGGCCTTCCATGTGGTAGGCGACCACGTCGGTGATGCGTTCGGCGTGCATGCTCATCCTTTCGCCGGCCGCGCGGACCGGGACGTCTCGTGCTGCTGTCCCGGATCACGCTACGGGGCGGGCGCGCGCTGTGGCGCCCAGGGCGAACGATCGTCCAATTCGGTCGGTTCAGGCTCAGTGCGGGTTGCCCGCGGCCGATGTGGGAACCACGGGGGAGGTGGGGCGAGGTGACGGACTCGATGGCGGCGGCGCTGCGCCGGACCGCCCGATGGACCACGCGCGAGCCCACGACGTACCGGCAGACGCCGCTCCCCTCCGCGCGGCCCACCGTGCCGATGCGGGGCGTCCTCGCCACGTATGTGTTCAGCTGCCTGCTCGGCACCTATCTGGCCTTCGCGCACGTCGGTGAGCCGTCCTATCTCTCGGCGACCTGGATGCTGCAGGCGGCGATCGTGCTCACGCTGGCCGCCTTCGACCATCCGACCCGGTCCCGCGGCCAGCTGTGGCGGGCCCTGGGTGCGCTCGCCGGCCTGTACCTCCTCGGCGGGCTGCTGGCCGGTCAGCATCTCGGGACGCTGCTGTGGATGGGCGTCGCGAACGCCATCGGCTCGGTCGTCGGCGTGCGGATCTACCGGCACAACCCGACCCGCTCGTGGCTGCCCCGGGACCTGCGCGAATTCCTCTGGTTGTGGACGGCGTGCGCGATCGCGCCGCTGGTCACCCAGCTCCTCGGCGGGTTTCCGCAGGTGACCCCGTGGGGCGGGATCCCCGTGGAACGGCACCTGTGGTCGCTGTTGCGGCAGATCGCCGTGTTGACGACGGCGGTCAACTGTGTGGCGCCGGTGTTCTTCGCGGCGCCGGAACAGGTGCTCAAACCGCTGCGCGCCCGCTGGTGGCCGCCCTACGCCGTGCTCATGGTGGTGTGCGTGCTGGCGCCGTACGCCTGGCCGAAGCTTCCCCTGACCTGGCTGGTCGCGATCCCGGCGGTGGTCGCGGGTGCGGTCATGCGGCGGCGTTCGGCGGGTCTGGCTGTGCTGGCCCTCGGGGTCATCTCGATGGCCTCGCCCTATCCCGACTACACCGCGCCCGCGCTGCTCGGGGTGTTGAACCCCGCCGCGCCGTTGGACGCGTACGTGGCCTTCCTGTCGGACATCACCCTGCTCATCGTGTCGTTCCGGGAGCAGGGGGCGAGCCTGGTGGCGAGCCTGCGGGCGCACGCCGCCTCGGTCGGACGGCACCGCGAGGTCCGCGACACGGTGCTGGGCTCGATGTCGGACGGCCTGCTCCTCACCGACCAGCAGGGTCGGGTGCTGCTCAGCAATGGGGCGATCACCTATCTGCTCGGCCAACTCCCCCCGACCGTGGTGACGATGGACTGGGCTCGGCAGGTGCACCTGCAGGCCGCCGACGTCGACCGGATGCTGGGGGCCCGCGAGTTCGCTCGGCTGCTGCGCCCCCGCCCCGGGGGACTCAGCCGCAGCGGTCTGGTCGTCCCCGGCGGCCCGGCCGGGGAACGCCGGCTCGGCGTCACGACGCGGGACATCCTGGTCGGGCAGGACAGCTTCACGTTGTGGTTCTTCCGCGACGTGACCGCCGCGCACGCCCAGGAGCGGGAGCTGGAGGACTTCGCCGGCAAGGTCGCCCACGAGCTGAACCGGCCGCTGGTCACGCTGGGCACCTGGATGGACACCGCGGACTGTGAACTGGCCGTCGACGACGCGGCCGCGGGGCGCTATGCCATGGACCAGGCCCAGGTGGCGATCGCCTCGATGCGGGCCTTGATCGACGACTACCTGGCGCAGGCGGTCGGCCGGGGCGGAGTGCTCACCCCCACCGACGTCGCGCTGGCCCAGGTGGTACGCGAGATCTGCACGGCGTACGAGGCCGGCGGCAGCGCCGTCTTCGACGTCGACGTCGAGCACGTGGTGCATGCCGATGCGGCCCTGACGCGGCAGCTGTTCGCGAATCTCATCGGTGCCGGCGTCAAGAACCATCGACCCGGGCACCTGGCGTACGTGTTGGTCCGCAGCGCCGACGAGGCGCCCGGCTGGGCCGAGGTCGCGGTCAGCGACCGGGGCGCCGGGTTGCCGTGGTCGGCCCAAGAGGGCGCGGGCGAGGGGGCCGGCGACAACGAGGGTGCGGGTGCGGGCGAAGACGGGGTACGCCGAGCGCCGGTCCCGCCGTACGCCGACCCAGGCCTGGGCCTGAACGTGGTCAACGCGATCGTCGCCCGGCACGGCGGGCAGCTGACCGCCGAAAGCAACGAGTGGGGCGGAGCGACCTTCCGGGTCACGCTGCCGCTGGCCCAACGGGTGGAGTCGGCGTGAGCCGCCCGCTGAACTCGGCGATCGTCGCGAGCGCCGAGCCCGAACCCCCCGCCCGCCGCGCATGGGGGGCGAGCCGGGCCGCGATGCTGGGGTTGGCCGTCGTGCTCTTCTCGGTCGCAACGATCCTCACCCCGCTCGCCGTCGGTACGACGTCCGGGGTCGGCCGCTTCGATATCACCCCGGCCCAGGCGATCAGCGTGTTGTCGCTGGTCTGGCCGCGGCGGCAGCAGTGGGTCGCGGCCGATACCCGCCGTCTCGGCGTCACCAGCGCGCTGCTGATCCTCTGGCATGTGCTGCTCACGGCGGCGATCGGGGGACCGCCCGCCAAGGCCCTGCACGACGCCGTCGTGTTCGTCTCCCTCGCATGGGCGTTCCTGGTCGTCTACCGCCGCGGCACACCCGACCTCGAGTGGTTCCCCGTGTCCGGCCGGCAGGTGCGCGACCTGATGCTGCTCGGCGCCGCGCACACGACGGCGCTGGGGCTGCTCGGTGGGGGCGCCATGATCGAGCTCGGCGGGGCCGACGACCTGCTGCTGAACTGCTGGTGGTGGTCCGTCAGCTATGTGACCCTGGTCTATCCGCTGCTGGTCAACTTCGTGTTGATGCACCCGCTGCGCCGCTACAGCCGGGTGGAGCTCGTCGAAACCCTCCCCATCGGCCTGATCATCGGCCCGCTGTGCCTGGTCATCCCGGCCCTGTATCCCGACTACCCGCTGGAGTGGCTGATCCTGGTGCCGGCCGTCTGGATCGGTCTGGCACTGCCCCCGCGGGCCGCGGTGCTGGCGGCCCTGTCGCTGCCCACGGCGACGATGGTGCTCACCGTCCTGAAGGTCGGCCGGGACGACGGGTTCGAGCCCTCGGCGTACAACGCCCTGCAGGCCCTCCTGCTGGTGGCCTGCGCGGGGCTGGTCCTGGCGGCCAGCGCCCGGCGCGAGGAGCTGGCCCGGCTGGAGAGCGCCGTGGTCGCCGCGGCCCGGGCCGAGAGCGAGCACGGCGCGCTCGCCGACGCCGTCCTCACCGCGATGGACGACGGGGTGCTGCTGATCGGCGCCGGCGGAGTGGCGCTGTCCAATCCGGCGGCCCGCGCCATGCTCGGCGGGGTCGCCCCGATGGGCACCCCGGATACGGACTGGCTGCAGGAGTACGCCGTGCGCGAGCAGGACGGCACCCCGCTGTCCCCGCAGACGTTGCTCCGGATCGCGCGGCCGGCTCCGGACCAGCCCGTGCACCTGACCGTGTGCAGCGCCGACCCGGACGGCGTCGAGCGCTTCTTCACGGTGTCGGCACGCGCGCTCAGCGGCGCCGAAGAGATGTCGCTGGTGGTGATCTCGGACAGCACGGCGGACCACATGCGGCACCGCGAGTTGGAGTCCTTCGCCGGGGACGTCGCCCACGATCTGAAGGGGCCGCTGACGGCGGTGGCGCTCTGGATGGACACCGCGGACAGCGAGGCCCAGGCCGACATCGACGCCGGCCGGCACGCGCTGCACCGGGCCCGGCAGGCGAGCCTGCGGATGGCCGCGATCATCGAGGACTGCCTGGCCTACACCACGACCCGCGCGGGGATCATCCGGCCTCGGGACGTCGACCTCGGCGACGTGGTCCGCGAGGTGGCCAGCGTCTATGAGTCCCGCGGTGCCGTCGTCGACGTGGCCGTCGACGAGACGGTGCGGGCCGACCCCACGCTGGTGCGACGGCTGATGGGCAACCTGATCGGCAACGCCGTGAAATACGCCCGGCCGGGGACCGAACCGTGGATCCGGGTGTCGGTGGAGCCGCACGACCGCCCCGGCTGGAGCCGAGTGCTGGTCGCCGACCGGGGCATCGGCATCGACGACGCCGACGCCGAGACGATCTTCGACAAGTTCGCCCGGACGGCCCAGGGTTCGGCGACCGGCGAGGGCACCGGTCTCGGCCTGGCGCTGTGTCGATCCATCGTCCGGCGGCACCGAGGAGCGATCCGGGCCTACCGCAACTCCTGGGGCGGCGCGACCATCGAGTTCACCCTCCCGCAGGGCGGCACGCTGGTCCGGTGACCCAGATCGGGCTCGGGACGGGTCGTCGAGGAGGGTTAGGTTGGTTCCGCCGCCGAACCGGGAGGTGGGCGATGGAGGCAGGCGCGGCGCAGCCCGCCCGGTTCATCGTGCGCGGGCACGGCGGCTGGTGGGCCTATGCCGCCCTGCTGGTCGCCGGGGTGATCTGCGGGCCGGTCGGCTTCGCCTCCCGGGACGCCACGACCCAGCTGCTGGACTATTGGATCCTGCCCGGGGTGCTCCTGGTCGGCCTCGTGGTCGCGCACGAGCTGCCCTGGGGACGCACGGGGGTCGGCGTGGGGTGGCGGGCGCTCGGCACCTCGGCGGGGATCGTGGCGGCCTTCGTCGTCGGGGCCCGGCTGGTCGGCGCGGGCTCGGTGCCGGACCTGACGGTCCTCGGCGCGGCCAATGCGGCCAGCGCCGCCCTGCTGGTCGGGCTCTATCGCGCGCCGCGACCGGACCGGCCGTGGGTCCCGGAGCGGATCGGCGACGTCATGGCGATCACGCTGGCTGCCGCGGGGGCCGCCTTCGGGGGGTTGCTGCTCGGCGCCTTCCCGCCGACGCCGCCGGGCGGCACCGGCGACGCGCGCCTCGATCTGTGGAACGCCTGCTGGCAGTTCTCGGTGTACGTCGTGACGGCGCTGGGGGTGTTGCCGCTGTGCTTCCGGCGGCCCGTCGAGGTGCTGCCCTCGGTGCGGCTGGCGTGGTGGCCGGTCCTGGCGCTGCTGGCCGTCGCCTGCACCCAGGTGCCCGACCTGGTCCCGACGTACCCGGTGGACTGGGTCTTCGTCGTGCCCGCCGTGATTGCCGGATCGCTGATGCGGCTGCGGACCTGTGCGCTGTCGCTGCTCGTGTTGTCCGTGTGGTGGGCCGTCACGCCGTACGCGGACTACCCCGATCCCGCGCCGGACCAGCTCATCGCCCCCGAGGCGATCGTCGACCTGGTGCTGGGGTTCATCAGCGTCGTCGCCGTGGTGCTGGTCGTCTACCGGGAGCGTGCCGCCGTCCTGGCGGCCGGCACGCGGCAGCGGGCCGTCGCCGAATCCGAGCAGGAGACGATGCTGGCGGCCGTCCTGTCCTCGATGACGGACGCGGTGCTGCTCACCGACCGAGACGGCCGCGTCCTGATGGGCAACGACGCCGCCCGGGCCGTCGCCAACGGCACCCTGCCCGACCAGGTCACGGTCGACTGGGTGAACCGGCTGGGGCTGCGGACCCGCGAGGGCCTGCATGCCGACCAGGGCGAGGTCGACCGCCTGGTCCGGCCGGAGCACGACCGACAGGTGCTGGGTGAGATCCGCCGCGCCCAGGACGGTGGCGAGCGGCGTTATCTGGTGACCGCCTCGCCGGTCGAGACGGACGAGCGGGCCTACACCCTGCTGCTGGCGCGGGACATCACCGCGGAGCACTCCAGATTTCAGCGGCTGGAGTGGTTCGCCACGGCCGTGGCCAGCGACCTGACCGGGCCGCTCACCGTGCTGGACCGCCGGATCGACCTGACGCTGGACGCCGCCGCGGCGCTGGATGCTACCGACGCGAGCCCGGCGGGGCCGGGGACGTCTCCCGAGGACGTCGTCCGCGCCCGGATCGACCACGCGCAGGAAGCCGTGGCGATGATGCGGTCCTCGATCGAGGACTACCTCGTGCGGGCCGTCTCCCGGGGCGACGGGCCGGCCGACCGGGTGCTGGAGTTGGCGCAGGTCGGCGCCGACCTGAGCCAGGCCCACCAGGGCGAGGACCGCGAGGCGGACCTGACCGTCGCGATGCCGCACCGCGTCGTGGTCGACGCCCACCTGATCCCCGGCCTCTTCGCGAACGCGCTCGCGGTGGCCGTGGAGGAGTTGGCGCGGCGCCCGCGGCCGAGGGTCCAGCTGAGCAGCCGACCGCTCGAGGACGGCTCGATCGAGGTGCTCCTGGTCGCCTCCGGCCGCGCCGACGCGGCCGCCGACCAGGCCGGGGACCAGGCCGGCGACCAGGCCGGTGAGCCGGCCGGCGCGCAGGCCGGCGAGGTGCCCCCGGCCCGGCCCGCGTCGGGGGTGCCGGGAGCCCGGCGCCCGAGCCTGGCGGAGTCGCTGTGCCGGGCGACCGTCGCGCGGCACGGGGGCCGGTTCGACCGGGACGTCGGCCCGGGCCGAGCCACCCTCCGGTTCACCCTGCCCGGCGTCGGAGTCGACTCGTGAACCGGGGGCGGGTGTTCGGCTGGTCCGCACGGCGGCTGGCCGTGCTGGTGAGCCTGGTGTACGTCGCCTGCACCGTCCTCGGCTTCGTGGCCGCCGACCTGGAGACCCGGGCCACCTGGGGGTGGCCGGTGCCGGGCGCCACCGTCGTCCTGCTGTCGTTGCTGTGGCCCGGGGGCGCGGTGATCGGGTCGCGGCGCGGCTTCCTGACGGCGCTGGCCGGGCTGTGGGGCATCTTCGTGCTGCTGGGGGTGCTGTTCGAGGTCGACTGGTTTCGTGCGGCCGCCTGGGGCGCCGCCGAACTCGGCGCGATCACCGCGGTGCTGTGGTGCTACCGGCGCTGGGTGAGTCCGCAGCACTGGTTCCCGGACCGGCCCCGACGGCTTGTCGGGCTGGCCCTGATCACGCTGCTGGCGGGGGTCGTGGTCGCGGTCGGCGCGATGCTCGGGGCCGGGCCGGTGGAACCGTGGCCGTGGAGTGCGGGGCTGCTGGTCTGGTACGCCGCAGGGTGGACCACCCGGGTCTGCATCGGCGCGGTGATCGGCCTGGCCTGGGCGCATCCGATGCGGGAGCACGTCCGCCTCGACCAGCCGGCGGTCGCGATGCTGGGGCTGCCGGCCAGCCTGTTCGCCCTGGTGGTGGCCGGTCTGAACCCCGGCATGCCGCTGATGTGGCTCGCGCTGCTGCCGGCGCTGACCATCGGCCTGACCCTCACGCCGCGCTGGGCGGCCTTCGCGGCGTCCGGGCTGGGCGTGCTGGTCTGGCTCGCGCCGTACGCCTTTCCCGGCTGGACCGGCGCCGACGACCCGATGCGACCGGCGACGCTGCACGTCACGGCGCTGGCGGCCCTCCTGTTCGCGATGGGCCTGGCGCTGATGCGGGACCGCAATGCGGTCCTGGACCAGGAGCTGGACCGGTTCACGCGGCGAGCGGCCGCCCAGAGCGCCGTGCTGGACGCGGTGATCTCGGCGATGGCCGACGGGGTGCTGATCACCGACCACGCCGGGGGGACGCTGCTGGTCAACCCGGCGGCCCGAGCCCTGCTGGGGCCGCCGCTCGACGTCGCGGATGCGCCGGGGTGGACCGGGCGCTACCGGCTGTTCGGGGAGGGCGGGCGGCCGCTGCGCGGCGGCGAGATCGCGGTGTTGGAGGCGCCCGGGCCCGTGCGGCTGCAGGGCTCCGTGCGGGTGGCGCTGACCGCCCCGGGCGACGGCGGCGAGCTGCGGGCGCTGGTCGCGACGTGCCGCGAGCTGCGCACCGGCACGGCCGGCTCGTCGTTGGTGCTGCTCACCGACGAGACGTCGGCGTTGGAGCGACGCCGCGAGCTAGAGGCCTTCGCCGGCGTCGTGGCCCATGACCTGCGCAACCCGCTCAGCGCCGTCGCCCTGTGGCTGGACGCGGCACGATTCGACCTCGGCCGGGATCCCGTCCCGGTGCGCGAGGCGCTGACCGCCGCGCGGTCCGCCAGCCGGCGGATGCGGCAGGTCATCGAGGACCACCTCGGCTACGCGGTGGGGCGGGAGGGGGTGCTGCGCATCGAGGATGTCGACCTCGCCGAGGTGGTGGGCTCGGTCGCCGCCATGTACGCCGGGCTGGAGGCGGGCCCGACCATCGAGGCGCCGGCCCCCGCCTGGGTCCGCGCCGACGAGGCCCTCTTGCGGCAGGTGTTCGCCAACATCATCGGGAACTCGGTGAAATACGCCCGGCCCGGCGACCCGGCGTACGTCGTCGTCAGCGCCGCCGCCGGCCACCCGCCCGGCTGGGTCGCCATCGAGGTGGCGGACCGGGGGATCGGCATGGACGAGGGGGACGCCGAGGACATGTTCGCACCGTTCGGCCGCACCGCCCGCGGGGCCGCGGTGCAGGAGGGCACCGGCCTCGGGCTGGCGCTGTGCCGCTCCATCGTCGCGCGGCACGGCGGCACGATCGGCGCTCGCGGCAACGACTGGGGCGGGACCACGATCGAGCTGCTGCTCCCGCAGGCCGACCGTCCGGGCACCCGGCGGTCCACACCGCGCCCCGGCTGACCGCAGCCGCACCGACGATCCCGACGGTCTCCCCGGCTCCCATCACGAGGTTGCGGCCGTCAGCGCATACACCGTGTCCATGGCGAGAAGGAACTTGCCGGGGATCCGGTCCCGCACGTGGACGTCGCCCAGCTCCAGGCCCGGCACGTCGGAGCCGGTCCGCGCGGGCCAGCGCCTCGGCCAGCTCAGGGCTCTGGATCGCGGTAGACACGCCGGTGCATCGGCGCGGATTCGGCGGCGGATTCTGGGCCGGTCACCCGGTCACCTCGGCTCAGCGGGGACTGGCGGGGCCGTCGGAGGCGGAGGCTACGTCGGCCGAATGGGGGCACACCGCCCGCGTGCCGGGCGTCGCCGGCATGCCCGACGGGCCCTAAGAGGAGCACCTGCGATTCTGCTGCGGCCGCCTGGCTCCGAGTGGGGCCACAGACCCTCAGGCTGCCGGCAGGGATTCATGGCGGTCCCGGCTGAGATGCGGCGGAGGAGTCAGGCTCAGCCCCCAACGACGAGAGAAGTATGGCTGCAAATGCGGCGCCACAAAGTCCTTCCTTAGGGGCTCGCGTCTACGTTAGGATTTCAGCGTGAATGCGCGACCGTATGGAGACGCGAACCCGCAGGGCAAGCGGAAGCCCAGTCAACCTTGGGTGCAGCCGCCCCCGCCGGTGCAGCCCAAGCCGCTACCCAGGCCGAATGTCAACAAGCGCTCACCTCGATCCTAAATGGGAGATCTGTTCAAGGCCCTGACGTCAGGCCTTGCCCAATTTGTCTACGCCTGGCTGCTTCCGAGTTCGCTTGTGTGCGGCCTATACGCATCCGTTATCCTGGGGAATGCGAAAAGTCAATTTCGAGTCGAGCCCGGGGTCGTCGTCGGCAGCGCCTTGTTTGTTCTCGCTACACTGAGCTTATCCGTGACTTTCGCATACGCCTCCAGGCCTCTATATAGGCTTTTGGAGGGATATACGCTTCCGGCGCGAATGAAGAAGAGATTGACGAGACGTCAAAGGCGAGAGTTCATCAAGCTCTCCGTCTTGGCCGATAGTGTCAATCCCATTCTCAGGGCTAGTGCAACAGAGAAGTTGAAACTGTACCCCGAGTCGATCGCAGACATTATGCCGACTAGAATGGGTAATGCCCTAAAATCGATGGAGAAGTATGGAGTGTCGCGATTCGGGATCGACACCCAAACGTTTTGGTATGAACTGCAGGCGTTGGCGATTGACGACGTTCGCAAGTCGACGCAGGACACCCGGGCTGCCGTCGACTTCTTCGTCTGCTCCCTGGCGCACCTGAGCCTGCTCGCCGTGCTATGCGTAGCCTCCATCCCCATCGTAAACGAGGTGTGGATCGCTCTGGCACTTGGAGGACTGTGTTTGCTGTTGATTCCGCCATGCTACTCACAAGCTGTGATGAACATTCTTGAGTGGCGCTGGTCTGTTCAAGCTCTTCTGCATCTCACGCGGGGGGAGTTTGCGAAGCGGTTGCAAATTTCGGTTCCAGAGGATCCTGCCGCCGAGCGGCAGATGTGGTCAGCGCTTACTGATTACGTTCATTTCGGCAGAGATGATGACTACCTGAAGGTGTTCACGCGGTCGCGGGGGAAGGGTGATCTTCATCTTCCCCCGGATCCGGGGCCGGTTCATTCAAAGATGTAGGAGCCGCTTGTCCCTGCCGATCTGCGTCGGCGCTGCCTCCTGATTCGGAGCTTTCGGCGTAGCCATAGATGGTTGTCATGAGGTCAGATGGGCTCGGCCAGGAGTTCAACATCAATAAGTCTGCGTCGGTTCCCGACACCTGGAGCAAGTTGGTCGTCATCGTAGCGCGAATCAAGTATTGTGCCGGCTCGGGCAGTGGAGCCAAATAGGACTCTAGGGCCGCCAGTGCCGAGCCAGTGGCGTCATTGCGTGTTGATCTTCGGTGGGAGTTCTTGCCGGCGACTAGAAGAATCACTGCAGCCGCGAGAGAAACGAGCGCAATTGACCCAGGAAAGATGAGTCGCCAGGGGGTATTAGTGTCCGAAAATGGCGGTATGGTTGACGCGTAGAAGCTGGCGCCGATGGCGCTTAGGCTCGCGGCCCCCGCCAAGGCGAACATGACGGTCGCTCTTCTCATCTCGTCGCCAGCGGCCCTCTTGAAGCCCTGTGCGTGAGCTGCGAGCTCGGACTCGTGCCGAGGTGCCGGTGGCGAAGGGTTGCGCTCATTTATCGAAAGGGCGATGAGCTCCGACGTCAGTTGTTCGACTTTACCCTCGGCGGGGTTCGTTGATGCCTGGCGGTCGAGTTCTGCAGCGAGAAGGATTAGGTTCGCTGATGGTCGGCGACCGCTCCTAGTCCAACAATTCGCTTCGGTCCTCAACTGTTGCCCGAGCTCCCTCATCGGTGGTTGGCGGTCTATCGCGATGCGGCAAGCTATGGACAAGAGTCTTTGCGGCAAGCTCATCTCGTCTTCGTTACCTGTCACATGGCTACGGTATGTGAGGAAGAACCGTGACCAACGCAGGCGCGCTGGACATCCGTCCACATGGCACACGCGCCGACCGCAACGGGTCCGAATCATGACGAACGCCGCAGGTAGACACTCTGTGGCGAGTGGGGAACCTGCGGCGTCCGGAGCCTGGCCATCCCTGGAGCGAGTGACGGGAATCGAACCCGCGTGTCCAGCTTGGGAAGCTGGCGCTCTACCATTGAGCTACACTCGCGAAGCCGTTGACCTGCGGATTTAGCGGTGTCCGCCGGATCGGCCGGGGCGCCTCGCCGCACGCTGCCGGGTGTCCCGGACACTCGTCGTACGAGGTCGGCACCCACTCTAGCCCAGCGCACCCGGTGCTTCGAACCGTTCGCGAGGGGCGTCGCGGTCGGCCCCGCGGCGCGTGCCGTGCCGTACGTTGGCTGCGTGCTGCTCTCCGACCGCGACATCCGCGCCGAGATCGAGACGGGACGGGTGGGCCTGGACCCGTACGAGCCGGGGATGGTCCAGCCCTCCAGCGTGGACGTGCGACTGGACCGTTTCTTCCGGCTGTTCGACAACCACAAGTACCCCTATATCGACCCCGCCGAGCACCAGCCCGACCTGACCCGCCTCGTCGAGGTCGACCCGGCCGAGGCGTTCGTGCTGCACCCGGGAGAATTCGTGCTCGGCTCGACGTACGAGCAGATCACCCTCCCCGACGATCTCGCCGCCCGGGTCGAGGGCAAGTCGAGCCTGGGCCGCCTCGGCCTGCTCACCCACGCCACCGCCGGCTTCGTCGACCCCGGCTTCACCGGGCACGTCACGCTCGAGCTGTCCAACGTCGCGACGCTGCCGATCAAGCTGTGGCCAGGGATGAAGATCGGCCAGCTGTGTTTCTTCCGGCTCAGCTCGGCGGCGGAACATCCCTATGGCTCCGGCCAGCCGGGCAGTCACTACCAGGGGCAGCGCGGGCCGACCGCCAGCCGGGCGCACGCCAACTTCCACCGCACGCAGCTCCCGACCGACCCGCGCTGAGCCGCGGGAGGCAGTGGGCGGGCGCCCCAGGAGGGGGTCGGGGCGCCCGCCACGCGTCGTACACACAGGGGGAGGGGTACGACGTCGATGGTGCCCCCGATCACGCGTGCTACAGACGGCAGTGAATCAGCTGACCCGCGCGTAGCGGGATATGTCAGCTTCTCGGTTCGGTCAGGGAATCGTGTTGAAGGGTCAAGGAATTCGGGCGCGGCTCGGAGTGGGGCGGGGCCGCGGTGGGTGCCCCCGTCGGCGGTGCGTCGGGGCCGTCGTACGCCGTGTGTTTGGCTGGGACCCATGACCCAGGACACGCGATCCATGGCCGAGCGGATGACCGCCGGGGACCTCTACCTCGCCGACGACCCCGAGCTGGCCGCCGCGCACCTGCGCTGCATGGACCTGCAGGAGGCCTACAACGCCAGCTCGGCCCGGGACGGCGAGGCGCGCGCCGCCCTGCTGCGCGAACTGCTCGGGTCCTGCGGGGAGGGGGTGGTGATTCGGCCCCCGATCCTGCTCGACTACGGCCGGAACGTCTCGATCGGGTCGGGCACCTTCGCGAACTACAACCTCGTCGCGCTGGACGTCGCGGCCATCACGATCGGTGCGGACTGTCAGATAGCCCCCAATGTGCAGCTGCTCACCGCCTGGCACCCGCTGGAGCCGGTGGCGCGGCGGAACAAGTGGGAGGCGGCCAGCCCGATCACGATCGGCGACAACGTCTGGCTCGGCGGTGGGGTCATCGTGTTGCCCGGCGTGACGATCGGCGACAACACGGTGGTCGGATCGGGCGCGGTGGTCACCAAGGACCTTCCCGCAAATGTCGTGGCCGTCGGGAACCCGGCGCGCATCGTCCGCCACCTCGACGGGCCGGCCTGACGCCCGCGGGGCCCGTCCAACGTTGGTGCCCCAGCGCGCAGTTGTCGATCCCCGCCGATAGGTTGCATCGCATGATCCGCTTCGAGGACGTCACCAAGCGGTATGCCACGGGACCGCCCGCGGTCGACGGCCTCACGCTCACGGCTCCCGAGGGTCAGGTCACTGTCCTGGTGGGGCCGTCGGGCTGCGGCAAGACGACGTCGCTGCGGATGGTCAACCGGATGGTCGAGCCGAGCGCGGGGCGGATCACCGTCGGCGGGGCGGATACCGCGAGTCTGGATGCGGCCCGACTCCGGCGCGGCATCGGTTACGTCATTCAGCACGGTGGACTCTTCCCGCACCTGACCGTCGAACGCAACGTGATGACCGTCCCGCTGCTGCTCGGCACGCCGAAGGCGCAGGCCCGCGACCGGGCCCGGCAGCTGCTGGAGCGGGTCGGCCTCGACCCCAGCCTGGCCCGCCGCTACCCCGCGCAGCTCTCCGGTGGTCAGCAGCAGCGCGTCGGGGTGGCGCGAGCGCTGGCCGCGGACCCGCCCGTGCTGCTCATGGACGAGCCGTTCAGCGCCGTCGACCCGGTCGTGCGCGACCAGCTCCAGGTCGACCTGTTGGCCCTGCAGCGTGAGTTGCACAAGACGATCCTGTTCGTCACCCACGACATCGACGAGGCCATTCGGCTCGGGGACCAGGTGGCGGTGCTGCGGGTGGGGGGCCGGCTCGCCCAGGTCGCCGACCCGGCGACGCTGCTGGCCAACCCGGCCGACGATTTCGTGGCGAGCTTTGTGGGCCGCGATCGCGGCTATCGGGCGCTCGGCTTCGTCCCCGCGCCGGGGATGATCGCGCCGCAGCCCGAGGGGGTGACCCAGCTCGGCGAGTCCACCAGCGGGTGCGGCGCGGACGGCTGGGTGCTGGTCGTCGACGAGCGCCGCCGCCCACTGGGCTGGACCCGTGCCGACCGGACCCAGGCCCCGCCCCGGCACGAGGACCTCGACCTGGGCGGCACGGTGGCCACGCTGGGTGGCCCGCTGCGCACCTATCTCGACGCGGCGCTGTCCTCACCGTCGCGCCGCGGCGTCGTCGTGGACCAGGCCGGAGCCCTGGTGGGCACCGTCCGGGTCGCCGACCTCGTCGAATCCCTGGACTCACCGCGCAGCCCCGCAGGAGCCGCCGATGTCCCCGGGCCGGACGGTCCCGCCGCCGATCGGGGCGAGCCGGCGGATGCGTCCGCAGCCCACTTGCCGCGGGCGCGCGCGGACGGACCGGGGCGATGACCTGGTTCCTGGAGCACGCCGACGTGGTCGGCCGGCTCGCCGTCCAACACGCCTATCTGGCGGGCGTGCCGCTGTTGATCGGCCTGGTCCTGGCGCTGCCGCTGGGCTGGCTCGCGCAGCGGGGCGGGCCCTGGCGACCGATCCTGCTGACCGGCACGGGACTGCTCTACACCATTCCCAGCCTGGCGCTGTTCGTACTGATCCCGCTCGTCCTCGGCACCCGGATCCTCGACCCGGTGAATGTGCTGGTCGCGATGACGATCTACACGATCGCGCTGCTGGTGCGGTCCGTGGCCGACGGTCTGGCCTCGGTCCCGGCGGAGACGGCCGCGGCGGCGACCGCGATGGGGTACGGCGGGTGGCGGCGCCTCGTCACGGTTGAGCTGCCGCTGGCAATCCCGGTGATCGCGGCCGGCTTGCGGGTCGCCGCGGTCAGCAATGTCAGCATCGTCTCGGTGGCCTCGCTGATCGGCGTCGCCCAGTTGGGTTCCCTGCTCACCGACGGCTACCAACGGTTCTACGGGGAGGTGCTGCTCGTCGGCATCGCCGCCTGCGTGGTCCTGGCGTTGCTGTTCGACGTCGTCATCGTGGGCGTGACCCGGCTGCTGACGCCCTGGGCCCGCGCCGGTCGTGGCGCCCGGCCGGGCTCTGGCCCGGGTTCCCACGCGGGATCCGGCGCGGGTTCCGGCGGTGGACCTCGAGCCGGGGGTGCCGCATGATCGGGCAGGTCTGGGCCTGGCTCACTGACCCCGAGCACTGGTCGGGGCCGGACGGGATCCCCAGTCGCCTCGGCGAGCACCTGAGCTACTCCTTCCTGGCGCTGCTGGTCGCGGCCCTGGTCGCGATCCCGCTGGGGCTCTGGATCGGGCACACCGGACGCGCCCGCTGGCTGGTCTCCTCGACCAACGCGGTGCGTGCGATCCCCAGCCTCGGTCTGCTCTTCGCTGCCGCGCTCTATCTCGGGCCCTACCTGCGCGGATCTGCCGCGTTCCTGGTTCCGGGACTCATCGTGCTCATCCTGTTGGCGATGCCGCCGCTGCTCGCCGGCACCTATGCCGGGGTGGAGGCCGTCGACCCCGCGGCCCGCGACGCGGCCAAGGGCATGGGCATGACCGGCCGCCAGGTGCTGCTCGGGGTCGAGATGCCGTGTGCTCTGCCGCTGTTGCTCTCCGGAGTCCGAAGCGCGACCCTGCAGGTCGTCGGCACGGCCGTGATCGCGGCGTACATCTCCCTCGGCGGCCTGGGCGCCTATCTGTCCGAGGGGCTCAACATCGGCGACTACCCGATGGTCGCCGGCGGCGCCCTGCTCGTCGCCACCCTTGCGCTGGTGCTGGACCTGGCCCTGGCCGGACTGACCCGGCTCGTGGTCTCGCCGGGTCTGGGCGGCACCCGACGTACCGTCGCGCGCCAGACCAGCCGCACCCGCCGCGGCGCCGGCACCGCGACGAACTCCGTCCCGCCCCCGAGCCATCCGTCGACCCCGAGAGAATCGAGAGCGTCATGACCAACTCGACCCGTCCGATCCTGTCCGTGCTGGCTGCCGCCGCGCTCACCCTGAGCCTGGCCGCCTGCGGCGGCGGCACCAACAATCCGCTGGCGACCACGACGAGCGGCGGCGCCACCGGCGCGACCGGCACCGGCGGCGGTGCCGTGCTGGTGGGTTCGGCCGACTTCAGCGAGTCGGCGCTGCTCGCGGAGCTGTACGCGGGGGCGCTGAAGGCGAAGGGCGTCAACGCCTCGACGAAGCTGCGGATCGGCTCGCGCGAGGCCTACATGAAGGGGATGCAGGACGGGTCGATCCAGGTGATCCCGGAGTACACGGGCGCGCTGGCCCGGTTCTACAACAAGGACTTCGCCGAGAACGACCCGACGAAGACCTACGACGCCCTGAAGTCCCTGCTGCCTGCCGACCTGACCGTGCTGGCGAAGTCGGCCGCCGAGGACAAGGACTCGATCACCGTCACCAAGGAGACCGCCGACCGGCTGCAGCTGAAGACCATGAGCGACCTGGCGGCCAAGGCCGGCGACCTGGTCTTGGGTGCCCCCGATGAGTTCAAGACCCGGCCGCAGGGGGTGCCGGGGCTGGCCCAGACCTACGGGATCACGTTCAAGCAGGTCCGCACCCCGCTGACCGGCCAGGCCGCGGTCCAGGCGTTGAAGAACGGGCAGGTCCAGGCCGCCAACATCTTCACCACCGACCCGGCGATCACGGCCAACAACTTCGTGGTCCTGGAGGACGACAAGCGACTGTTCGGCACGCAGAACGTCGTGCCGTTGGTGGCGAAGAAGGCCGTCACCGACACCGTGACCGCGGCGCTCGACGGGGTCTCGGCCAAGCTGACGACCGACGAGCTGCGCGCCCTGGTCGGACAGGTCGACATCGACAAGAAGGACCCCGCGGCCGTCGCCAAGGAGTGGTTGACCAAGAACGGCCTCGGCTGACCCGCCGCTCGTGCTGGGGTGGGTGGGATCGTGACGACGTGCGTCCTGCGTCGGCACGCCCTGCGCCACCCGGGGCTGGGATGCTCCCGCGCCACAGCTGCGGCCCTGGGATAGCGCCGCCGCGCAGGGCGGCCCGCAGGCGATGCGGGACGGCATCCTCGAACCGTGACACGAACCGATATCGCAATGGCCGGGGCAGGCTCGGGCTCAACGCTCTGACCTGCGGTGATGGTGTTGGTCGCAGCGGCTGTAGGGGCATTGCGATATCGGTTCGGGCGTGGTTCTGCACGGCGATGCCCCCGCGAGTGAGCCCCAGCGCGGCGACCCCGGAACATGTCCGACCCCGGATCCCCGTCACCGCAGGTCGGCAGGATGCCGACCCCGCGTTTGTGAGTGAGTACTCACTCACTCCATGATGAGCCGCGTGACCAGGAGAGCGACGCCGGCGCGGCCCTACGGGGCCCGGGCCCATCCGCTGCCCCCGGAGGAGCGGCGCCGCCACATCATCGACGTCGCGTTGGCGCAGGTCCGGCGCACCGGCGCGATGCCCAGCACCCGCGAGCTGGCGTTCGCCGCAGAGATCGCCGAGGGCACCCTCTTTCGGGCCTTCGGCACGAAGGACGCCTTGCAGACGGCGATGATCAGCGCCGTCGCCTGCCCCTACACCTACCGCGCCGCCGCGGACGCCATTCCTGCCGGTCAGCCCCTGCGCGACACGCTGCTCGCCATCACGACGCTGCTCTGGGAGCGCTTCATCGAGATCTTCGAGACGCTGGGCCCGCTCGGGGTCTTCGGGCCGCCGCCCCATGGCCCGCACCCCGGCTGCCCCGGCGACCCACCCGAGCCGCTGGGCGCGGCCCATTTCCGGGCGCACACCCGGCGGCTCCTCGCCCCCTTCGAGGACGAACTGCGCGTCCCCGTCGACGAACTCGTCGACGCGATGCGCTATCTGTGTTTCGCCGGGAGCAACCGCGGCATCACCGACGGCCGCCTCATGGCGCCGGATCGCATCGTGGCCCTGCTGCTCGACGGTGCCCTATCGAGCCACCCACCAGCGGGTGGGCTGCCGGCCCCACCGCAGTCACCCCAGCCGGCCCCCCATCCATCCCCGCTCTGCTCCGAGGCCTCCCCATGCTGACCACAGTCCTGCGCGACCACCTGCGCCCCTACCGGGGCTATCTGGCTGCCGTCGTCGTGCTGCAGTTGATCGCGACCATCGCGTCGCTGTTCCTGCCGAGTCTGAACGCCGACATCATCGACAACGGGGTGGCCAAGGGCGACACCGGCCACATCTGGAGCGTCTCGCTCATCATGCTCGTGGCGAGCGTGGTCCAGGCCGTGTGCCAGATCGCGGCCGTCTGGAACGGCGCCCACGCGGCGATGGGGATGGGCCGCGACATTCGGGCGCACCTCTTCGAGCGCGTCATGTCGTTCAGCTCCCGCGAGGTCAACCAGTTCGGCGCCCCCTCGCTCATCACGCGCACCACGAACGACGTCCAGCAGCTTCAGCAGCTCGTCGTCATGGGCTGCGTGATCCTGGTCGGCGCGCCGATCATGATGGTCGGCGGCGTCATCATGGCGCTGCGCGAGGACGTCGGACTGTCCTGGCTCGTCGCGGTCGCGGTGCCCGTGTTGGCGATCGCGATCCTGCTGGTCGTGCGCAAGATGGTCCCGCTGTTCCGGCAGATGCAGACCCGCATCGACGCCGTGAACCGGGTGATGCGCGAGCAGATCACCGGCATCCGGGTGGTGCGGGCGTTCGTGCGGGAGGATCACGAGCGGGACCGGTTCGCCGCCGCCAACCAGGCGCTGACCGAGACCGGGCTGGGCGTCGGCCGGTTGATGGTGCTGATGTTCCCGATCGTCATGCTCATCATGAACCTGTCCACGACGGCGGTGATCTGGTTCGGCGGGCACCGCGTCGACAGCGGAAACATGCTGGTGGGCGCCCTCTTCGCGTACATGAGCTATCTCATCCAGATCCTGATGTCGGTGATGATGGCGACGATGGTGGCCACGATGGTGCCGCGCGCCGCGGTCTCCGCGGAACGGATCGGGGAGGTCCTGACCACCGACTCCAGCGTTGTGCCGCCCGCGACGCCCGTGCGGATCGGGGACACGCAGGGTCTTGTCGAGCTGGACCGGGTCGAATTCACCTACCCGGGCGCCGACGCCCCGGTGTTGCACGACGTGTCGTTCACGGCCCGCCCCGGCACCACCACCGCGGTCATCGGCAGCACCGGGGCCGGCAAGACCACGCTGGTCAACCTGCTCCCGCGGCTGTTCGATGCGACCGGCGGCCGGGTGTGTGTCGACGGCGTGGACGTCCGAGACCTGGATCCGGCGGACCTGTGGAGTCGGGTGGCGATCGTGCCGCAACGGCCGTACCTGTTCTCCGGCACCGTCGCCAGCAACCTGCGCTACGGCAATCCGGACGCCACCGACGACGACCTGTGGGCCGCGTTGCGCGTGGCCCAGGCCGAGGATTTCGTGCGGCGGATGGACGGCGCTCTGGAGGCGTCGATCGCCCAGGGCGGCACGAACGTCTCCGGCGGCCAGCGACAACGCCTGTGCATCGCTCGGGCCCTGGTCGCCCAGCCGGAGATCTATCTGTTCGACGACAGTTTCAGCGCGCTCGACCTGACCACCGACGCCCGGCTGCGCGCGGCGCTGCGGCCGCTGACCCGGCGCTGCACGGTCCTGATCGTGGCCCAGCGGGTCTCCACGATCGCCGACGCCGACCAGATCGTCGTCCTCGACGCCGGCCGCGTGGTCGGGATCGGGCGGCACGAGGAGCTGGTGGCGACCTGCCCGACGTACGCCGAGATCGTGGCGTCCCAGCTCAGCGCGGAGGAGGCGGCCTGATGGCACGGGATGAAGGTACGCCGCAGGGCGGCACGGCCAAGAACCCGACCGGTCAGACGCTGGCGGCCACGCGCCGCCCGGCCACGGGTCACGGCCACGGCCCGATGGCCGGCGGCCCGGCGCAGAAATCGTTGAACTTCCGCGCCTCCGGAATGCGCCTGCTCGGTCTGCTCGGACCGATGCGGGCCCAGGTCATCGTCGCGGTGGCGCTGACCGTGGCCAGCGTGGCGCTGTCGGTGGTGGGCCCGCGGGTGCTCGGCCATGCCACGGACCTCATCTTCAGCGGCCTGATCGGGCGGCAGCTGCCCCCGGGAATGAGCAAGGACCAGGTCGTGGCCGGACTGCGGGCGCAGGGGCAGGGGACCTTCGCCGACATGGTCGCCGCGATGGACCTGGTTCCCGGCCAGGGCGTCGACTTCGGCGCCGTCGGTCGGGTGCTGCTGCTCGTGCTCGGGCTGTACGCCGTGTCCGCCGTACTCATGTGGGCCTCGGGATGGCTGGTGAACCTCATCTCGATGACGACGATGCGCCGGCTGCGCCGCGACGTCGAGGAGAAGCTGCACGCCCTGCCGCTGAGCTACTTCGACGCCCAGCCGCGCGGCGAGTTGCTGTCGCGGGTGACCAACGACATCGACAACCTCGGTATGAGTCTGCAGCAGACCTTCGGCCAGCTGCTCAACTCCCTCGTCACGGTCCTCGGCATCCTGGTCATGATGCTGCTGGTCTCGCCCCTGCTCACGGTAATCGCGCTGGTGGCGATCCCGGCGTCGATCATCGCGACCGCCCTGATCGGCAAGCGCAGCCAGCGGCAGTTCATCGCTCAGTGGGCGGAGACCGGGCACCTCAACGGCGCGATCGAGGAGGCCTTCACGGGCCACGAGCTGGTGACGGTCTTCGGTCGGCGCCGCGAGGTCGTCGCGAGCATGCAGGCGACCAATCAGCGCTTGCACGACGCCGCATTCGGTGCGCAGTTCATCTCGGGCCTGATGATGCCCGTGATGTTTCTGGTCGGGAACCTGTCCTTCGTCGGGGTCGCCGTCGTCGGGGGGCTGCGCGTGGCCAGCGGCTCGTTGAGCCTGGGCGAGGTGCAGGCCTTCATCCAGTACAGCCGCCAGTTCACCCAGCCACTCACCCAGGTGGCCTCGATGGCGAACCTGCTGCAGAGCGGCGTCGCGTCGGCGGAGCGGGTCTTCGAGCTGCTCGACGCGCCCGAGCAGATCCCGGAGGCGGCCGCCACCGGACGCACCGGCCCGGCCCGCGGCCGGATCGAGTTCGAGGCCGTCTCGTTCTCCTACCGACCCGACGCGCCGCTGATCCACGACCTGTCGCTGGTCGTCGAGCCCGGCCAGACGGTGGCCATCGTCGGGCCGACCGGGGCGGGCAAGACCACGCTGGTCAACCTGATCATGCGGTTCTACGAGCTGGACGGTGGCCGGATCACCCTGGACGGCGTCGACATCGCCGCGATGCCCCGGCGCGAACTGCGCGACCAGATCGGGATGGTCCTGCAGGACACGTGGCTCTTCCAGGGCACCATCCGCGACAACATCGCCTATGGCAAACCGGGCGCGACCGACGCCGAGATCAGGGCGGCGGCCGAGGCGACGTACGTCGATCGGTTCGTCGCCCACCTCCCGGACGGCTACGACACCGTCCTGGACGACGAGGGATCCAACGTGTCGGCCGGCGAGAAGCAGCTGATCACCATCGCGCGGGCGTTCCTGAGCCAGCCGAGCCTGCTGATCCTCGACGAGGCCACCAGCTCGGTCGACACCCGCACCGAACTGCTGCTGCAGCAGGCGATGGCGGCGCTGCGTACCGACCGGACCAGCTTCGTCATCGCCCACCGCCTGTCTACCATTCGAGACGCCGATCTCATCCTCGTGATGGAGGACGGCGCGATCGTCGAGCAGGGCACGCACGCGGGGCTGCTCGCGGCGGACGGCGCCTACGCGCGGCTCTACCGCAGCCAGTTCGCCGGGGCGATCACCGACGAGGCGACCGAACCCGCTCCGATCGGCTGATCGCTAGCCCCTCGGGCTGATCGCTCGCCCGGCGGGCAGCGGTCAGGCCCGCTGCGGCTCGGCCGAGGAGTGGTGGCTGGAGATCAGCCAGTGCCCGCCGTCCCAGACGTAGGTGAAGGTGTAGCGTGCCGCGACGTCATCCCCGGTCAGGGCCAGGTGGAAGGTGTAGTGACCGGTGTCGACGGCGATGCCGTGACCGCGGTAGATCGTCCGGTTCGTCACCGTCCCCCAGGGCTGCTTGGCCAGGAAGGCGGTGAAGTACTCGATCTTGCTGGGCTGGTCGTCGCAGAACGTCGGCGACAGCGTCGGCAGCAGCGTGGCCTGCGGGGCGTACAGCGCCACGACCTCGGCCGGGTCGCCGGTCTGCAGCGCGGCGTTCCAGCGGTCGAACAGGGCGGCGACCTCGGCCTCGGTCGGCACCGGGTAACCCTCGGCGGACAGCGCGAGCGAGGAGACGACCAGGCTTGGCCACACATAGGTCGACGCCTCGGCGGCCGGGGCCGCCAGGGCGGTTTCGGCGGCCTGGACCTGCGTGGGAAGCACCTCGCGGACGGCCTCGACGACGCCGCTGCGGGTTGCCACGAAAGCCGCCTCCGCCTCCTCCTGCGTCTCGCCGAAGTACGCGGCGACCGCGGAGGCGGGCTGCTGACCGAGGTCGCTGTCAGGCTGCTGGGCCAGGTCGGCGTCGGACGCGACCTCGACGATGTCGACGGTGACGACAGCCTCGACGGCCTCGACGGCCTCGACGGTGTCGAGTGTCTCGACGGTCTCGGCGGGCTCGACGAACATGGTGGGCTGGTCCACTGAGGGGACTCCTTCGCTGCGGGGCGCGGGCGGGGCCGGCGCGGGCGCCCGTACGACGCGCAGGAAGGGGACCGGCATCACCCCATCGACACATCCGTCCACGACTCAAGCGGTCGTCCACGTCCAGCGGGACCGCGTCCGCGTCGATCGGGAACGCGTCAGCGGACCAGCAGCACCGCGTCAGCGGACCAGCGGAACCGCGTCAGCGGACCAGCAGCGCCACAGCGGCCACCGCGCTTGCGGCCAGCGCCAGCGCGTCGAACGTGCGCTGGTCGACCCGACGTACCAGCTTGACGCCCAGCCACGTCCCGGCCAGGACGAACGGCGCCAAGGCGACCGTCAGCGCCAGCGTCGACGCCGGGAACAGCCCCAGCGCGGCGCTGAACGGCGTCTTGCTGAGGTTGACCAGGAGGAAGAACCACGCATTCGTCCCGACGAACGCCATCTTGTCGACGCGGCACGCGAGCAGGTAGAGGGTCATCACCGGCCCCGCGGCGTTGGCGGTCATCGTGGTGAATCCGGCGGCGATGCCGGCCGCGACGCCGGCGAGGCGGTGGGGTTGCTCCGGTACGTCGGGTGGGGTGGGTCCGTCCGGGCGGGGGTCAGTCCGGCGACGGTGGCGCAGCCGCAGCGTCAGCTGGATCGCCACCATGACGGTGAGGATCACGCCGATCGAGAGCCGCAGGGTGTGGTCGTCCACGACGCGCAGGAACACCGCACCGACGGCCACCCCGGGGAGCACGCTGGGCAGCAGTCGGCGCAGCAGCGGCCAACTGGCGGCCTTCCGGTACCGCGCCACCCCCACCACATCGCCGATCAGGAGCAGCAGCAAGACGGCGGCCGTGGACTCCTTCGTCGGCAGGTACACCGCGAACGCCGCCACGGGGATGGTAACGCCCGGTGAGGAATTCCGCGCGCGTCGGCGAGCAAACGGGACAGACAAAGAAACGATCGAGTGAAACGCCGCCTTTCGCGATGCTGTCGATGTTCGGCGTGCTCACCTGCCGGTTCCCGGACTGGCTGAAATCGCCCCAACCGGCGTCATCGGCGAGAAAAACGACGATATTGGGCCCGTCCGCCGCCGGGGCGCGTGAATGAAAACACAGCAGCCACGGAAGGATGAGCGAAGCGAGGCGCAGGATGGATTTCATGTTTGGAGCGAGTGAGTGTCTATTTCGGCTGGTTGCTGCGCTAGTCTGCGTCTCGCAGTCGCATGCAGCCGGTCCGCTCGTAGGTCAAGTTGCTTGTGCTGGGCCAGCGCCACGGTGGCCCATTCCTTGACCAGCTTGTTGACGCTGATTCCCTGTCGTTCCGCCAAACGTCGAATCCGTTTGTGTTTCGCGTCCGGCTACTGGCCGCTGATTCGGAGGTGCTCGGCCACAAAGCCCTCCACGGCCCCGAAGAACTCTTCGACGTTGGCGGGCGACTCGAATCCGTGTCCCTCGTCCGCCTCGAAGATGGACCGGTGCACCTTGCCTTCCCGTTGCAGCGCCTCGACAAACCGATGGCCGTCGGCGGGATCAATCCGGTCATCCTGGCCGCCCCACGCGAATAAGACTGGGGCCTGGATCTGCTTCACGCCCGACAGTGGGGAGGGCCAGGACGAATGACCATTGTCGACGTGAGCCAACCCTCGGCGCCCCGACAAGTGGGAAGCTTCGACACGCCGGGCAATGTCGTTGATATCTCCGTACAGTCCGGGCGGGCCTACCTAGCCGACTCTTCCGGTCTGATCATCGTGGATGTCTCTAATCCGCAATTTCCTGTGGAGTTGGGGCGGTATGGCACCTCCAGCTGGGTCAGAGGTGCTGCGGTCGCCGATTCCCTAGTCTATTGCTCGATCTTCGAAGAACCGATTCAAGTGGTCGACGTCAGCCGCCCGGACCGCATCGAGCCGATCGCATCCTGGAATCAGCATCGGAGCACCTCTGCGGTACACCTCGCCAACCGGCTTGCCTATGTCGCCAACTATTCACGCCTACAACTCTTGGATGTGTCCGATCCGCGGCAGCCGGAACTGCGGGGGGAACTGGAACTGTTCTCCAATATGAGGTCCCTGAACGTCTCGGGAGGATGGGCGTATTGTGCGCAAAACTGGGGCGTAACCATCGTGGACGTCAGTTATCCCGAGCAGGTCACCCGACTTGCAGATATCCAGTTGGACGGAGAGGCCTTGGATGTTGAGGTCACCGGAGACCTCCTCTTTGTAATCGAACGCAATCGTGGGCTTTCAGTTTTTCGGACACGCGCGTTTTTGAGGCCGTCGTTGGATGCGGTTTCGTTCCCTCTCTTGTCCAAACGGGTGAGCTCTTGGCCCTTCCTTCGGCTTCTCCCGAGGGATTTCCATTAGGCTAGACGGTTGTGAGCGGGCCGGGACGCATTCGGGGAGATCGGCTGGAGATTCTGCAGTATCCGTGCTTCATGGTGAAGTGGATTGAAGAACTTTGAAACGGGTTGGCGGGTTTGAAGATGAAATTCCGTATACCGAGGTGAATCCCCAAAAGGGAAGCGTGGTGCTTCAGCAATCGGCGGGAGTTGGTCGTTAGGAGCGCTGGCTTTCCTGCCTCGGGGCCAGACAGCAACGCAATAAATCGGAGTCGTTCTGGTGCGTGAAAGCCGGGACTGCATTCCACCTTGACCCCATGAAGTCACACTCTCATTCGATCCAACGTTTCTCCTCTCCCACCCGGGCCCTGCGTACCCTATCGCTCGGCGTCCTAACCCTTCTGGCGATCAGTGGCGCCGGGCTTGCCGGGTCGGATGCCGAGGGAAAGAAGCCGGCTGAGCAAGGAGTGAAAATCCTGCCCGCCAAACAATACGAAGCCACCGCCCTGTCGATCCCGGGACAACTTCCGGTCGAGGAAGGTGGTTGGACGGAGTTGCTGGGAGTCAATGATAAGGGAACCCTGGTGGGAGGGTTTGCAACCCAGCCTTCCGAAACGGAATTTCTGCTGCAATCGGGGTTCATCCTCGCTGACGAGCGATTGACGGTGGTGAATGTGCCGGGAGCCCCCGTGACCGGCATTATCGGAGTCAACAATCGGGAGGACGTGGTGGCGTATTATCTGCTCGATGACCTGACGCGTCTTCATTCGTACACGCGTACCAAGCACGGGGTCATTGTCACCCTTCCCGATGCTGCTGTGGGTGAATTCTCCTTCACGCAGGCAAGTTCCATCAATGGGGCCGGAGTCGTGGTCGGCACGTGCGGTTCCGAATTGGAACCGATCCGGGCCTTTGTTTATCGAAACGGGGAGTACACGTATTTTGAGCACCCCGGCGCGGTGGAGGTTGAGCCCGTCGAGGTGGGCCACCTGCCCGTCGCTGCGGTCACCACCGGCCACCGGTTCGGCCCAGGCGCCGAGCTCGCCGGCAGCAAGGGACGGCAGGAAGGCGTCCAGCCACTCCTCGAACCGCGGGGACGGCAGCAGTCCCGCCATCAGGTCGGCCTCCGCCAGCCCGGGGGAGAGGAAGTCCCAGCCGTCGGGCTCCCAGCGGTTGTCGTAGCCGGCGTCGGTGCCGTACCAGCGGGACGCGGCGTCGGTGACGGCCGCCAGCAGCGCGGGATCCCCGTCCCGCTCGCTGCGGCGTGCCCAGCGCAGGGCCCGCGTGAGCCCGAAGGCGCTGTTGAGGTGCATCCCCGCCCGCACGGGACGGGCCATGCCGGGCAGCCAGCCGACGAACCGCGCGGCCAGCAGGTCGGCGAGGGGCCGCAGCGCCGCGGCCCAGCGGGTCGCGTCCGGGTCGTCCCAGCCGGTCACCTCCTCCGCCAGCTCCAGCGCCCAGCCCCAGCCGTAGGGACGCTCGAACAGCGGGTCCGCGGCGAGGTAGGCCAGCTCGCCGGCGATCGCGTCCGGGTTCAGGTGGTCGTCCAGCAGCGCCCGGGCGCCGGGGGCGTCCGTCCCGTCCCGCAGCAGGCGCACCAGCGCCCAGTGCATGTGCACGGCGGAGTGCCAGTCGTAGCAGCCGTGGAAGGCCGGGTGGGCCCGGCGGGGTTCCAGCACGACCGGCCCGGCGGCCGAGTGCCGCCAGCCGTGCGGGTACTCCCGGCCGAGGGCGTCCATGATGGCGGGCAGGTAGGCGGCGGCGTGCATGCCCCCGATTGTGCCGCCGCAGAGGCCGCTCAGGCGGGACCGGCCGCCGACACCGGGGGCAGTGTCCGCTCGGCGAGCAGCCGGGCGTACCAGTGCGCCGAGTCCTTCCAGGCGCGTTCCAGGGTGTCGAAGTCCACCCGGATGATGCCGAAGCGCCGCGAGTAGCCCCACGCCCATTCGAAGTTGTCCAGCAGGGACCACAGGAAGTAGCCGCGCACGTCGGCCCCGGCGTCCATCGCCGCGGCCACGGCGGCGAGGTGGTCGTGCACGTAGGACACCCGCTGGACGTCGCGGACGCGGCCGTCCGCGTCCACGTGGTCGTCGAAGGCCGCGCCGTTCTCCGTGATCACCAGCGGCAGCCCGGGGTAGCGCCGGTGGAGGTCGAGCAGCAGCGTGGTCAGCCCCTCGGGGGCGATGTTCCAGCCCATCTCGGTGTGGGGCCCGGGCTCGGTGACGAAGGCGACCCGGTCGGCCCCGACCCAGGGCGAGGACGCGGACTCCCTGTGCCCGGAGTTGTCGGAGGTCGTGTCGCCGTCCGGGGCGTGGCGGACCATCGTCGTGGCGTAGTAGTTGACGCCCAGGGCCGCGAGCGGCTGCCGGATCGCCGCCAGGTCGCCCGGCAGGACGAAGTCCCAGTCGGTGAGCCCGGCGGTGTCGGCCAGCAGGTCGTCGGGGTAGGCGCCCTCCAGCATCGGCCCGGTGAACGCCCGGTTGCCCACCGCGTCGATCTGGCGGACCGCGTCGAGGTCGGCCGCGCTGCCCGGGTCGGCCGCGCGCAGCGCGTGCAGGTTGAGGGTGACCGACACCCGTGACTGCGCGCCGAGCACGTCGCGGATGGCCGCGGCGGCCAGGCCGTGCGCGAGGTTGAGGTGGTGGACGGCCCGCAGCGCTGCCACCGGCTCGGTGCGCCCGGGCGCATGGACGCCGGAGGCGTACCCGAGGTAGGCGGAGCACCACGGCTCGTTCAGGGTCGTCCAGGTGTGCACGCGCTCGCCGAGCTCGGTGGCCATCAGCCGCGCGTACTCGGCGAAGGCCAGCGCGGTGTCGCGGTTCGCCCAGCCGCCGGCGTCCTCCAGTTCCTGGGGGAGGTCCCAGTGGTAGAGCGTCACCCACGGCTCGACGCCGGCCGCCCGGAGGGCGTCCAGCAGGTCGCGGTAGAACGCGACGCCGGCCTCGTTCAGCGCCCCGGTGCCCCCCGGCTGCACCCGCGGCCAGGAGATCGACAGCCGGTAGCAGTCCAGCCCGAGGGCGGTGATGTGCCCGAGGTCCTCGCGCCAGCGGTGGTAGTGGTCGCAGGCCACGTCCCCGGTGTCGCCGTACTCCGTGGCGCCGGGGGTGTGGCTGTAGGTGTCCCAGATCGAGGGTCCGCGGCCGTCCTCGGACGCCGCCCCCTCGATCTGGTAGGCAGCGGTCGCCGAGCCGAACCGGAACCCCGGGCCGAAGGTCACCGCGTCCACCTCAGGCCTCCACCCGCACGGTGCCCGGCCCGTGCGCGGTGGCCGACGGCGCGCCGCCCGCGACCGCGACCGACCAGCCGGCGGGGGCGTCGTCACTGCTCACGACGACCTCCGCGCCGCTGCGCCGCACCCGGAAGGTGGCCGCGCTCCCGGTTCCCCCGGGCACGACCAGCGTGCGGTCGTAGCCGTCCGGGAGCTCGTAGAGCCGCAGCGTCACGTCCTCGGCCCATGCGTACTCGGGGCTGTCCTGCACCGCGCCGACCGGCAGCACCGTGCCGGGCCGCACGTACACCCCGAGGGAGTCGAAGCCGTAGGTGCGCGACGTCCAGGCCGGCCCCTCGGCCACCGAGCCGTCGAGCAGGTGCGTCCACCGGCCGGCCGGCAGGTAGGTCTCCCCCACCCCGTCGGCCCGGAACACCGGGGAGACGCAGAGCGCGTCGCCGAGCATGAACTGGGTGTCGACGGTGTGGGTGCCACGGTCCTGCGGGAACTCCAGCACCATCGGGCGCATCATCGCGATGCCCTCGTCGCTGGCCTGCGCGGCGATCCCGCCCAGGTAGGGCATCAGCGAGAGCTTCAGCCGGGTGAACCGGCGGGTGACCTCCACGGCCTCCTCGTCGAAGGCCCACGGCACCCGGTACGACCCGGACCCGTGCAGCCGGGAGTGCGAGGAGAGCAGCCCGAAGGGCAGCCACCGCTTGAACACGCCCGTGTCCGGGGTGCCCTCGAACCCGCCGATGTCGTGGCTCCAGTAGCCGAACCCGGACAGGGCCAGCGACAGCCCGCCCCGCAGCGACTCGGCCATCGAGGCGTAGGTGGAGTCGCAGTCGCCGCCCCAGTGGACGGGGAACTGCTGGCCGCCGGCCGTGGCGGAGCGCGCGAAGAGGACGGCCTCGCCCTCGCCGCGCTCGGCCACGAGCAGCTCGTGGACGCAGCTGTTGTAGAGGTGCGCGTAGTAGTTGTGCATCCGCTGCGGGTCGGAGCCGTCGTGCCAGGCGACGTCCGTGGCGGGGATGCGCTCGCCGAAGTCGGTCTTGAACGCGTCCACGCCCTGGTCGAGCAGCACCTTCAGCTTGCCCTGGAACCAGGCGCGGGCCTCCGGGTTGGTGAAGTCCACCAGCCCCATGCCGGCCTGCCACTTGTCCCACTGCCACACGTCGCCGGACGTGGTATGCAGCAGGTAGCCCTTCTCCGCGCCCTCGGCGAACAGCGCGGAGCGCTGTGCGATGTAGGGGTTGATCCACACGCAGATGCGCACCCCCTTCTCCTTCAGCCGGGCGAGCATGCCGACCGGGTCGGGGAAGGTGCGCGGGTCCCACTCGAAGTCGCACCACTGGTACTCGCGCATCCAGAAGCAGTCGAAGTGGAACACCGACAGCGGCAGTTCGCGCTCGGCCATGCCGTCGATGAAGCTCGAGACGGTCGCCTCGTCGTAGCTGGTGGTGAACGACGTGGTCAGCCACAGCCCGAACGACCAGGCCGGCAGGCGCGCCGGGCGTCCGGTGAGCGCGGTGTAGCGGCGCAGTACATCCTTGGGGGTGGGCCCGGCGATCACGTGGTAGGACAGCGACTGCCCCTCCACCGAGAACTGGACGCGGGTGTTCACCTCCGAGCCCACCTCGTAGGAGACGCGCTCGGGATGGTCGGTGAAGACGCCGTAGCCACGGCTGGTCAGGTAGAACGGGACGCTCTTGTACGCCTGCTCGCTGGAGGTGCCCCCGTCCTCGTTCCAGATGTCGACGACCTGGCCGTTCTTGGTGAAGGCGCCGAACCGCTCGCCGAGGCCGTACACCTGCTCCCCCGGCTCGAGCGAGAGCTGCTCGTGCACGAACTCGCGGCCGTCGCTGTGCTGCATGGCGCCGACCGACTTGGCCAGCGAGGAGGTCAGCACCCGTCCCCCGGAGACGAAGTCCGCCCGCCACGAGCCGCGCCGCGGCACCCGGACCTCCAGCTCGCCGGAGCGCAGCACGGCGACGTCCTCGCCCAGCTCCACCTCCGGCACGAAGCCCTCGCGGCGGTGCAGGGCGAAGGACGGGCCGACGGGCCGCCGTCCGTCGTGGTGGACGATGCGGGTGCTGATCACCCCGGGCGCGGGCGACGCGTAGGTGATGGTGAGCATCGGGCGGTTGAGCACGTCACCGCGGCCCCGGATCCGGGACGTCGGCGCGTACACGGTCATGGTGCCGGCGGCCGGGTCGATGCGGACGTCGTCGACCTCGACCGCGTACAGGGGGGTGTACTCGGGCCGGATGGCCCAGTACCCGTCGGTGAACTTCATGGGCGTCTTTCGATTCGGTGGTGGCCGGTCACTTCACCGCGCCGGCGGTGACGCCGCGGGTGAGGGTCCGCTGGAAGATGAGGAAGAAGAGCAGCGCCGGCAGCAGCGAGACCAGGGCCCCGGCGTTGGTCGTGGGGGCGTCCATCATCCGGTCGCCCTGCAGCGAGGCGAGCGCGATCGGGACGGTCTGGGTGGCGTTCGAGGTGAGCATCACCAGCGGGATGAAGAACTCGTTCCACGTCCAGATGAAGAAGAACACCATCAGCACGCCGAGCGTGGGCCGCAGGATCGGGTAGACCACCGACCACAGGATGCGGAACCGTCCCGCCCCGTCGAGTGCCGCGGCCTCGAGGAGCTCCACCGGGAAGGTGCTCAGCACCGAGGACAGCAGGTAGATGCCGAAGGCGGACTGGATCACGGTGAAGATGATGATCACCGACCACTGCGAGTTCGACAGCCCGACCGCGTTGGCCATGGTGAACAGCGGGTAGATGATCGCCTCCTGCGGCAGCATGTTGGCGATCAGGAACACCGCGATGATCCACACCCTGCCCTTCACCCGCCCGATGCCGATCGCGTAGGCGGTGATCAGGGAGAGGAAGGTGCCGAACACGGCCACCAGCCCCGAGATCATGATCGAGTTGAGCAGCTTCAGCGGGAACTGCGTGCGGTTCCAGAAGTTGACCAGGCCGTCGGTGTAGAAGGCCGTCGGCAGGCTGAGCGGCCCGTTCTGGGAGTAGTCGGCCGAGGACTTGAAGGCGTTCATCGCCATGATCACGAACGGGGCGAGCATGGCCAGCGCGAACAGCCCGGCGGCGGCCAGGACGAACCAGCGTCCCACCCCCCGGTGCAGGCGCGCGTCCACCTTGTTGCCCGGCACGGCCGTGCCCTTCACGACGACCGGCGTGGTTGCGGTGGTGGTGGACATCAGCGTCCCTCCCTCTCGCGCCGCTCGGCCCGCGCCTGGAACTGCAGGATGACGGTGGCGACGATGATGATCACGATGGTGAGGACGGTGGCCACGGCTGCCCCGTAGCCCACCTTCGACTTGTCGAAGAAGTTGAGGAACGAGTAGTAGCTGGGCACCAGCGTCGTCCCCTCGGGGCCGCCGCGGGTGAGCACGTAGACCGGGGCGAACACCTTCAGTGCCGCGACCGTGCAGGTCAGCGTGACCACGAAGGTTTCCGGCTTGATCTGCGGCAGGGTGATCGCGCGCAGCCGGGCCCACCAGTTGGCGCCGTCGAGCTCCGCGGCCTCGTACAGCTCGGGGTCGACCCGCTGGAGGGCGGCCATGAAGATCACCACGGGGTAGCCGATCTGCACCCAGATCAGCACCAGCATGACGCTCGGCATCGCGAGCTGCGGGTTGCCGAGCCAGTCGGGCGGATCGGTCACGCCGAGGTTGGTGAGGATGACGTTGACCGCGCCGTCCTGGGCGTTCAGGATCCAGTTCCACACCACGCCCGCCACCGCGACCGGCAGGATCTGCGGCAGGTAGTAGGTGGCCCGCAGCACCGAGGCGACGCGGGCACCGAACCGCCGTCCGAGGTAGTCGAAGAGCACCGCGGCCAGGACGAGCCCGATCACGGTCGGCACGACGACCATCGCCACGACCATCGAGATCGAGTTGCGGAACGACGTCCAGAAGGCCTCGTCGGCCAGCAGGTCGGCGTAGTTGCCCAGACCGTACCAGCGCATCGGCGCCAGGCCGCCCTTCCACTTGAACAGGCTGTAGTAGACGTTCATCACCAGCGGGTAGCCGATGACCAGCAGGAAGGCGAGCGCGCCGGGGATCAGGTACGGCAGGTAGGGGACCCAGGTGGCCCTGCGCCTCGTTGTCGTGTCGGTGGTAGCCATCTCTTCCTCGCTGTCGTGCGAACCGGGGCGGGGTGGGCGCCTGGCCCACCCCGCACGCCGTGTTCAGCCGTTGAGCAGGTCGTCCTTGCCCTGGGCGTAGGCCTTGCCGAGGCCCTCGAGGGTCGCCGGGACGTCCTTGTTGCCGTTGGCGAGGGCCTGGAGCTGCGCCACGATCACGTCGTAGTAGCCCGGCACCGGCCAGTCGGGGTAGAACGCCAGCCCGTCCTGCTTGAGGATCGAGTCGAAGTTCGTGGTGAGCTCCTTGACCTTCGCGTCGGTGATCACGGAGGTGTCACCGGCGACCGGGAGGCCACCCTTCTCTGCCAGCACGTTCTGCACCTCGGGGCTCAGCGTGATGTCGATGAACTCCTTGGCCAGCTCGGGCGACTTCGCCTTGGTCGGGATCACCCAGATGTTGCCGGACGAGCCCGGGTGCAGGGCGTTGCCCGGGAAGGTGAACATGCCCCAGTCGGCCTTCATCTCGGTGGCCAGGCGGCCGAACCACCAGGAGCCGGAGACCATCATCGGGTACTTGCCCTTGATGAAGGACACGCCCATGTCCTCGGCCTTCAGCGCGGCCACGTTCTTGTCGATGTAGCCCTTGGAGATCCAGTCCTTCAGCGCGGTGGTACCCGCGGTCATCTGGGCGCCCTGGAAGTCCACGTCGTTGGCGAACAGCTGGTAGTCGTTCACGAAGGACCGGTCGGCGTTCGCCAGCACGAGCTCGTACCAGAGCTGGCCGAGCGGGTACTCCGCGCCGGCGGTCGCCAGCGGGGTGACGCCCTTGGCCTTGAAGGTGTCCATGACCTTCACGAACTCGTCCATGGTGGTCGGCACCTGCAGGTCGTACTTCGCGAACAGGTCCTTGTTGTAGTAGACCCCGACGAACTCGCCGTAGTTCGGGACGCCGTACCACTCGCCCGAGCCCATCAGGCCCTTGTCGTTGTACTTCGCCGTGGTGGCCAGCGAGCCGGCGAGCTTGCTCTCCCAGCCGTACTGCTTGGCGGCGTCGGTGAGCGGGGTGATCAGGCCCTGCGCGGCCAGCTGGCCGGCGGTGGCGTTGCCCTTGTTGTACTCCATGACGTCGGGCACGGAGTCGCCGGTGAGCACGATCTTGGCGTTCTTCTGGATCTGCTCGAAGGTCTGCGCCTCCTCCTTGACGGTGACGTCGGGGTGCTTGGCCTTGAAGATCTCGACGGCCTTCGCCCAGGCCTGGCCCATCGCCGACTCGTCACTCTCGTAGTCCCAGATGGTCAGCGTCTTCGGCTCGCTCGCGGCGCTCGAGCCGCCGGCCGAGGGAGCCGAACCTGCGCTGGAGCAGGCAGTCAGGGCGAGGGTTAGCGTCGCCGCGGCTGCGACGAGCGTCACGCCCATGTTTCGCTTCATTGCGTGTCCTTTCGGTGGAGCCGGGGATCCGGCGGGGACGGAGACCTGGTCAGGCGTCCGGTTCGGTCCTGGCTGGACCAAGGCTCATCCCCGGCTCGAGCACGCAGGGAATGAGTTGATTGGGGAGGGGGTGGCGGCCGTCGGAGAGCTGGTCGAGCAGCCGGTCGACGGCGAGGCGGCCGAGTTCGGCGCCGGGAGCGTGCATGGTGGACAGCGGCGGGTAGGTCAGGACGCCGACGCCCGGCGAGGTGACGATGCCCAGCACCGAGACGTCGTGCGGGATGGCCAGGCCGCGGTGCTGGAGCTCGGCGTAGACGCCGAAGGTGGCGAGCTCGTTCATCGTGACGATCGCGGTCAGCCGGGGCTCGGAGGCCAGCAGGTCGGCGGTCACCTCGCGTCCGACGACCGGCGACTCGGCGCACGCCCGGGCGAGCGGCTCCAGCCCGTGCCCGGCCATCGCCCGGTCGAACGCGACGGCGGCGCGGACGGCCGGGCCGTAGCCGGCGTCGATGCGCTCCTGGGAGTGGTTGATGAAGGCGATGTGCCGGTGGCCGAGGCCGACGAGGTGCTCGATGGCCCGCTCGACGGTGGCGTCGAAGTCGATGTCGACGCTGGGACGGTGCTGGACGTCGCGCGTGCGGCCGATCATCACGTAGGGCACCTGCGCGGCCTCGAGGACGTCGATGCGCTGGTCGTCGAGCACGACCTCCATCACGAGGACGCCGTCGGCCATGCCCTGCCGCGCGAGGTTGCGGACCTCCTTGGCCTGGCCGACCTCGAAGGGCCACAGCACGAGCTGGTAGCCCTGCTCGCGGGAGCGTTCCGCCGCGGCGCGGACGAACTCGCCCACCGTCCCGCCCACGCCGTCGCCGAACTGGGGGTAGATCAGCGCGATCACCTTGCTGCGCCGCGAGGCCAGCGACCGGGCCATCGCGTTGGGCTGGAACCCGAGCCGCCTCATCGACTCCTGGATGCGCTCGCGGGTCTCCGGACGGATCGGGCGGGCGCCGGAGAGGGCGTAGGACACGGTGGATACCGAGACCCCTGCCTCGCGCGCCACGTCGGCGATCGTTGCCACTGCTCACCTCCTCGAGAGCTTCGTCGAAGCGCTTCGTCGAAGCGTTTCGATGACTATATGTTGCGACACGCAACGAACCTGGGTCAAGAGCAATCCGGTCACGATCTCATCAAGACGGCTTCCGTCCGCGACGCTGGCCGCTCGACAACGCCGCGGGCGAGGCGGGACGCTGATGCCATGCGCATCGACCTGAACGCCGACCTCGGGGAGTCGTACGGCGCGTGGACGATGGGCGATGACGCGGCCCTGCTCGACGTCGTCACGAGCGCCAACATCGCGTGCGGCTTCCATGCCGGCGACCCGCTGGTGATGGCGCGGACGGTGGAACAGGCCGCCGCGAGCGGAGTGGTCGTCGGGGCCCACATCGGCTACCGCGACCGCGACGGCTTCGGGCGGCGCTCCCTCGACGTCGCGCCCGCGGAGCTGCGGGCGGAGACGGTGTACCAGCTCGGTGCTCTCGCCGCGGCCTGCCAGGTGGCGGGCACGCGCCTGGCGTACGTGAAGCCGCACGGCGCGCTCTACCACGCGATCACGACCGACGCCGGCCAGGCCGGTGCCGTGGTGTCGGCGATCGCGTCCTTCGACCCCTCGCTGGCGCTGCTCGGCCTGCCCGACACACTGGCCACCCGCCTGGCGGCCGCGGCCGGGCTGCGCACCGTCACCGAGGCCTTCGCCGACCGCGCCTACACCGGGGACGGCGGGCTGGTGCCCCGCGGTGAGCCCGGCGCGGTGCTGCGGGACGCCGGGCTGGTCGCCGCGCGCATGGTCGAGCTCGCCACCACCGGCACGGTGGAGGCGGTGGACGGACGCCGGGTGGCGGTGGCCGCCGAGTCGGTGTGCGTCCACGGGGACTCCCCCAACGCCGTGGCCATGGCGCGAGCCGTGCGCGCGGCGCTCGAGGAGGGCGGGGTCGACGTGCGGGCGTTCGCGTGAGGCTGCTGCCCTTCGGCGAGTGTGCGCTGCTCGTGGAGTGCGAGCCGGACCAGGTGGCCGGCGTCACGGGTGCGCTCGCGTCCCTGCCTGCGGAGGTCGTCCCGGCGGCGCGGACGGTGCTGGTGCGCGCCGCGTCCCCGGACCTGCTCGGCGGGCTGCGCCGGGAGGTGTCCCGCATCCTGGCCGGCCCGCTGCCCGCCGCGCCGGCGCCCCGGGCCGAGCGGACGGTGGTCGTGCCGGTGCGCTACGACGGGGAGGACCTGGCCGAGGTGGCAGCGCTCGCCGGGCTGTCCGAGGACCAGGTCGTGGCGGCTCACACCGACACACCGTGGCGGGTCGCCTTCGGCGGGTTCGCGCCGGGCTTCGCCTACCTCGACGGCGGTGATCCCCGGCTGGTGGTGCCCCGCAGGGCGACCCCGCGGACCGTCGTGCCGGCCGGTTCGGTCGGGCTCGCCGGCGCGTACTCGGGCATCTACCCGCGCCCGTCGCCGGGCGGCTGGCAGCTGATCGGCCGCACGTCGGTGACGTTGTGGGACCTCGAGCGGACACCGCCGGCGCTGCTGCGCCCGGGCTGGTGGGTGAGGTTCCAGGCATGATCGAGATCCTCAGGCCCGGCCCGCTGGCACTGGTCGAGGACGCCGGGCGTCCGGGGCTGGCCGCGGTCGGCGTGAGCGCGTCCGGCGTGTTCGACCGGGGCGCGTTCGCCGAGGGCGCGCGGCTCGTCGGCAACGACATCGGGTGCGCGTCGATCGAGATCACCCTGGGCGGGATGGCGGCGCGCATGGACCGGGACCACCGGGTGGCGCTCACCGGCGCCGAGTGCCCGGCGTCCGTGAACGGGACGGCGGTGTCCTGGGGCGTGCCGATCGAGCTCGCCGCCGGCGACGAGCTCCGGCTGGGACTGCCGTCCCGTGGGCTGCGCAGCTACCTCTCGGTCGCCGGCGGGATCGACGTGCCGCCGGTGCTCGGGTCGCGGTCCACCGACCTGCTGTCGGGCCTTGGACCCGCGCGGCTGCGCGCCGGCGACGTCCTGCCGGTCGGCGTCCTCGACCCGGCCCGGGACGCCTCAGGCCCGACCCTCGGTGGCTGGCCCCCCGCCGCGCCCGGCTCGCCCGCCGTGCTCGACCTGCTTCCGGGCCCACGCACCGACTGGCTCTCCGACCCCGCCCTGCTCGCCGGGGAGTGGCAGGTCTCGCCCGAGAGCAACCGGGTCGGCGTCCGGCTCACCGGGCCCGCACTGGCGCGCACCGGCGAGCGGGAGTTGCCCAGCGAGCCGCTGGTCCGCGGCGCCGTGCAGGTGCCGCCGTCCGGGCAGCCGGTGGTCTTCGGCCCGGACCACCCCACCACCGGCGGCTACCCGGTCGTCGCCGTGCTCACCGAGGCGAGCATCGACCGCCTCGCCCAGTGCCGCCCCGGGGACACCGTGCGGCTCGCCTGGGCACCCCCGGCGGACGTGGCCTGACGCAGGCTCAGGCCGCCGGCGGCGGGCGCCCGGCCGCAGGCGGAGGACCGTCGACAAGGTGGCGCTGGTGCCGCAGCGGTCGCCGGTCGGTCCGGAAACGGGCTGGGGGAATCGCCTCGGGCACCCCGTCCGCCGCGATCCGGATCTCCCACTGGTCGCGGAGGCCGTACTTGGCCGGTTCGACCAGCGCATGGTGGTGATGGCACAGAAGGACAAGGTTCGACAATGCCGTCGGGCCGCCCGCCCACCACGGGGTGATGTGGTGCGCCTCGCACACTGCGGGCCGCGCCTGGCAGGACGGGAATGCACAGCCACCGTCCCTGGCCACGAGAGCCGTCCGCAGGGCCGGCGTCACCAGGCGGTGCTCGCGGCCGACGTCGAGCACCTCGGACGGACCGCCCAGGACCGCCGGCACGAGCCCAGCGTCGCAGCACAGCCGGCGCAGCTCGCCCGCGGACAGTCGCTCGCCGTCGGCGATCAGTCCGGCCAGGGCCGCCCCGCGAAGGAGCCTCTCGTAGTCGAGCCGCACCAGCACCCGCGGACGGTCTCCCCCGGACGCCGGGGCCTGCCTCCCCACCTGGTGGGCCCTGACCATCGCTACCAGAGCGTCGGCGCGCCGCTGCTCCGGGCTCGGCATTCCCTCCAAGGGGTCACGCGCCTCCAGGGCCGTGCGGCGCAGTGACTCCGCGTGGGCGTCCAGCAGCGTCATCCACTGCTCGGCCTCCACTCGCGGCAGCGAGCCATCGAAACGCACGGACCCGCCATCCCGGAAGAACCGCAGCGAACGCCCCCGGTGGGCCGACTCAGCCTCGGCCTGCAGCCTTCGCCCGGTGAGTTCGTCCGCCCCCTCGGGTGCGACCGCGGCGAGGACGCGAGGAGCAGCCTTCGCGAGCCGATCGGCGTCGAGCGAGCGCGCCAGCTCCACCAGCATCCGCTCCGCCGCGGACGCCTGTCCGGGGTCGAGTTGCCCGGCGAGCCCGTCCAGGACGGTGACCATCGCAGCCGCCTGCCCGGCACTCACCCGTCCGGCCATCGCCGCTTCACCGACGCCGGGGTGCCGGGTGATCGCCTTCGCCCGATGCAGCAGTCCCGCGGACTCCCTCCTCGAGAGGTTCCCCTCGGTGGCCAGCCAGGACGACATCGGCGTCCCGGCGGCACGCATCGACGACTCGGTGCGGTCGGCTTCACCGATCAGGAGCTTCGACAGGGCGTCGATGCGGCCGGCCACTCGGCGTGCCGCCTCGGCAAGCCTCAGGCGCGAACGCGGGTCGAACCCGGACCGGTCGGGATCGACCCGGTCCAGAAGCCCGTCGATCTCGGCCAGCACGTCACCGGCAGGGATCATCCCACGTGCACTCATGCGTCAAGTATGCGGGTCGCCACTGACAGTTCCTGCCGATCGGAGCCGGTAACCGCCCTAGTAGACCTGAAAATCAACTGAGATTATCGAACATACGTTCGTACAGCGCACGGCCCGTGCCCATTCACAGCGCAGCGCGCCACGCGAACGGCCCCAGGTGCCGGACGCGTTCCGTGGCCGCCGCCACCGCACGCTCCAGGGCGGCCACCCGATCCAGTCCGGACGCCAGGCCGTGGCAGTACGCGCCGTGCAGCACGTCGCCCGCGCCGACCGTGTCGACGGCGGTCACCAGCTCGGGAACCACGGTCCCGGACGCCTCCGCCGTCCACCACTCCAGCGGCGAGCCACCGTGGCTCACCGCCACCAGCCGCGGCCCGGACGCGAGCAGCTCGCGGGGGGCCAGTCCGGCCGGGTGCACGTAGTCGGCCGAGCAGATCACGTCCGTGGCGAACGCGAGCACGTCGTCGAACACCGGCTTGTGGGAGCCCGCGTCCACCACCACCGGCACGGACCCCGCGGCCAGCGCTGCCGAACGGCACAACGGCTCGTGGTGGCCGTCGACCAGGACGACGTCCACCCCGGACAGGTCGGGGCCCGCGATCTTCCCGAAGGCCACCGGCCGCCCCGAGCCGCTCACCACGGCCCGCTCGCCGGAGCCGGCCCCGAGCAGCACCGTCGACGGGGCCAGTTCGAAGCCCGGCGGGGCGACGTCGACCACCTCGACCCCGGCCGAGGCCAGGTCGTCCGCGACGAGTCGCCCCGCAGGGGAGGTGCCGATCGCAGTCCACAACCGGGCGTGCCCGCCGAGCGCGGCGAACGCGATGGCCGCCACCGCCGCCGGCCCCCCGGCGGCCAGCCACGACTCCCCGGCGACGGTCTTCTCGTCGGCCCCGGGCAGCCGGTCCACGCGCTGGACGACATCGAGCGTGGCCAGTCCGACGAACAGGCCGCCGACGCTCACGGCAGATCGTCCGCCGAGATCTCGACCACGCAGAGCGCGGAGCCCCCGGGTGCCTCGAGGATCGCCTTCCCCGTCCGCACGGCGCGCGCGCGAGCGCCGGAGGACTCCAGCCGCTCCACCTCCGCCGCGAGGTCGTCGGTGGCGATGTGCAGGTGCGAGGTCACCGTGCTGGCGACCTCCGCGGGCTGGAGGCGGACGTCCAGGGGCCAGCCGGCGGCCGGACGCAGCGCGGTCTCCGGCTCGTCCACCTCGACCCACTCCCCACCGAGCAACTCCTGGAAGAACGCGACCTCCTCGGCGTACCGCTTGCGCGGCACGTCAAGGCAGAAGCGGCTCACCCGGCTGTGGTGCCCCGCCGGCCACCGGGTCACCGGCGCCACGCGGGACGAGGGGTGCCGCACCAGGCAGAACGTGAAGCCGGCCGGCGACCGCATCACCACGTAGCCGTGCGGGGACTCCTCCACGAGCTCACCACCGGCGGCCTCGAGCGACTCCGCCCTGCTCCACGGGTCGTCCACGTGCACGTCCAGGTGCAGCCGCGTGGCCCCTTCGCCGAGCCGCTGGACCTTCAGGAAGTCGTCGCCGGACGGCGGGACGAGCGTCGCGAACTCCCCCGCCTCCCCACGGGGCACGGACAGCGCGTAGCCCGTCGCGGCGCACCAGAAGCCCACCCCGGCGTCGAACTCACCGGCGGGGTAGTCCAGGAACACCGTCAGCCAGAACGGTGCCGCGCCGGACGCGGTCACGAAGACGCCAGTGCCCGGCTGCGGTCCCTGGCGGCTTCCATCGCGGTCATGAAGGCCGCCTTCACCCGGTGGTCCTCGAGCTCGCGCAGCGCGGCCGCGGTCGTCCCGCCCGGTGAGGTGACCCGTTCCCGCAGCACGGTCGGGTGCTCACCGGAATCGGCCAGCAGCTTGGCCGAGCCGTACATGGTCTGCACGACCAGCGTGGTGGAGATGTCGCGGGGCAGGCCGAGCATCACGCCGGCGTCGATCATCGCCTCGACGACGAAGAACAGGTAGGCGGGGCCGGAGCCGGAGATCGCGGTCACCGCGTCCTGGTACTTCTCCGGGACGGTGACCACCTTGCCGACCGCCGACATCAGGTCGGTCACGTGCTGGAGGTTCTCCGCCGTCGCCGAACTGCCCGCGGAGATCGCGGCCATGCCCTCGTCGACCTGGGCCGGCGTGTTCGGCATCACCCGGACGACGGCGGTGCCCTCGGGCATCGCAGCCTCGATCTGACCGGTGGACAGGCCCGCGCACAGCGAGACGACGAGCGTGCCCGGCCGGATCGCAGCGCCCACCACGGGCAGCACCTCACCGGAGTCCTGCGGCTTGACCACGATCACCACGGTGTCGGCGTCGGCGCAGGCCTGGGCCGTGTCCGCGGTGTGGATGTGGTGCCGGTTCTCCATCTCGGCCAGGCGGGGCGCGTGGCGGTCGGACGCCGTGATCTGGCCCGCCTCCCAGCCCGCGCGCAGCAGCCCGGCGATCAGGGTCTCCCCCATCACGCCGGCGCCGATGACCGCCAGCCTGGTCATCGCGCGACCAGTTCCGCGATCTGGACGGCGTTGAGCGCCGCCCCCTTGCGCAGGTTGTCGCTGGTGACGAACAGCACCAGGCCGCGTCCGCCCGGCACCGACTGGTCGGAGCGGATCCGGCCGACGTAGCTCGGGTCCGTCCCGGCGGCCTCGCGCGGGTTCGGCACGTCGGTCAGCACGACGCCGGGCGCCGTGGCCAGCAGGCCGGTGGCCCGGGTCACGCTGATCTCCTCTGCGAACTCGGCGTGGATGCTGAGGCTGTGCCCGGTGAACACCGGGACGCGCACGCAGGTGCCGGCCACCAGCAGGTCGGGGATGTGCAGGATCTTGCGCGACTCGTGGCGAAGCTTCTGCTCCTCGTCGGTCTCGAGGTTGCCGTCGTCGACGATCGACCCGGCCAGGGGGATCACGTTGAAGGCGATCGGCTTCACGTACGGCGCCGGGTCGCCGGCCGGGACGGCCGAGCCGTCCAGGGCGAGCCGTGCGGGGTCCGCGGCCGCGGCGGTCTGGTTCGCGAGCGCGAGCACGCCCTTGGCCCCCGAACCGGAAACGGCCTGGTAGGTCGCCACCACGAGCCGCTGGAGCCCGGCGGCGTCGTGCAGCGGCTTGAGCACCGGCATCGCGGCCATCGTCGTGCAGTTCGGGTTCGCGATGATGCCCTTCGGCGGGTTCACCGCGTCCTCGGGGTTCACCTCGGAGACCACCAGCGGGACGTCGGGGTCCTTTCGCCACGCGGAGGAGTTGTCGACCACGATCGCCCCCGCGGCGGCGACCCGCGGCGCGAACTCGCGCGACATCGTCGCACCGGCCGAGAACAGCGCCAGGTCGAGCCCGGAGAAGTCCGCCGTGGCGGTGTCCTCCACGATCACCTCGCCGCCCTTCCAGGCCAGCGCCTGGCCGGCCGAACGGGCCGAGGAGAAGAACCGGATCTCGTCCACCGGATAGTCGCGCTCCGCCAGCAGGGTCCGCATCACGCCACCGACCTGGCCGGTCGCCCCAAACACTCCAACACGCATGGCCAGCAGCCTACCGAAGCCGGGTCCCGTCCTCGCGGTTGCGCGTGCCGGGCGTGAGACCGGTTCAGCGCATGATCTCGCGGACGAACCCCCGGTACTGGGTGCCCTTCATGGTCACCGTCCCCCGGTCACCCACGACCAGCAGCCCGTACTCGCCGGCCGGGACCTCCAGTTCGAAGCGCTCACCGCCGGGCTGCTCGAACGAGATGTAGTGCCGCTGGGTCACCGTGGACTCGCCCCCGCCGGAGGTCTCGATCCTCTTGTCGACGATCGCCGCCACCGCGCTGACCTCGGGCGATGCCTGGTTTCGCGCCGACTGCCGGACGCTCTTCACCACGGCGAGGACGATCGTGCCGAGCACCACGGCGAACACCACGAAGAACAGCACCATGAAGACGCCCATGAAGGCGAAGGACGGTCCCATGGGGAGAGCGTAGCCACCGGCACCCGCGGCGCAGGGGAACTACAGCCAGTCGACGTAGGGGGCCAGCAGCGAGTAACCGACGAACGCCACCAGGTCCAGCAGGAAGTGGGCGGCCACGAGCGGGCCCACCCGTCTGAACCGGAGGTAGGCAAGGCCGAACACCACGCCCATCACGATGTTGCCGACGAAGCCGCCGAAGCCCTGGTAGAGGTGGTAGCTGCCCCGCACCAGCGCCGAGGTGAGCAGCACCACCCACATCGGCCAGGCGAGCTGCCGGGCGCGCACGAACCAGAAGCCGACGATCACGACCTCCTCGAGCACGGCGTTCATGGCGGCCGCGCCGATGAGCACGGGCACCGTCCACCAGTTCTCGCCGAGGTTCGCGGGGGCGACCGTCGTGTTGAGGCCGAAGGTCCGCGCAACCAGGTACAGGCCGAGGCCGGGGATGCCGATCGCCGCGGCCAGGGCGAAGCCCCAGCCGAGGTCGAAGCGCGGCCGGCGCAGGTCGAAGCCGATCCGGTGACGGTCGGCGGTGCGCTGGAGCAGGTAGAGCGCCAGCAGCGCCGGCACGAGCGGGAACGCGATGCCGGCCAGCTGGTAGGCGAGGTCGAGCCAGGGACGGTCGGGAACCACCTGGTTGTTGATCGTGGTGGTCTGCTGGTTCAGCGCCTGGCCGCGGGTCAGCTTCTCGATGATCGACAGCACCGAGTAGACCGCCGACTGCCCGAGCGAGACGCCGAGCACCAGCAGCAGCTCGATCCCGGGGCGGACGCGGTCGGTGGCCGGCAGAACCGCTGTCGGTGCGGTGTCGCCGCTCACCGTGCCTGCCCGACCGGGGACGCCAGGTGTTCCCGGGCGAAGGCGAGGCTGCCTGCGAGGGCGGTGCGGCGCTCGGCGCGGGTCAGCCCGCGGGTGCCCACCTCGACGACGACGTGCCCACCGAAACGGAGGGCCGCGAGCTCGGCGAGCACGCCGGCGGCGTCCTGGTCGCCCTCCCCGGGCAGCAGGTGGTCGTCCGCTGCGCCGTTGGTGCCGTCGGTGAGGTGCACGTGCGCGAGGCGCTCGCCCCAGTCGCGCACCAGCTCGACCGACGACTGCCGGGCCGTGGCCGCGTGGGACAGGTCGAGGGTGAGGTGCTCGCAGTCGAGCTGCGACACGTCCCAGCTGGGCGAGTAGGCGCGGACGTCACCGCCGCCCGGGCCCCTCCATGGGTACATGTTCTCCACCCCGATCGTGATGCCGGTGGTGGCCTCGAGCCGCCGCACCCCCTCGGTGAAGCCGGAGGCGTAGCCGCGCTGCCACCGGAACGGCGGGTGCACGACGACCACGTCCGCCCCCAGCTGGTGGGCCGCCATCGCCGCCCGGTCGAGCTTCTCCCAGGGGTCGGGGCCCCACACGCGCTGGGTGAGCAGCAGGGTGGGCGCGTGCACCGCGTGCACCCGCACCTCGTGGTAGTCGGACAGGCGTTCGACCGCGTCGACGTCGGCAGACGTGGGGTCGGTGCCCACCATGAGCTCCAGGCCGTCGTAGCCCAGCTCCCGCGCGAGGCTGAACGCCGCGGCGGTCGACTCCGGGTAGACCGAGGACGTCGACAGCAGCACCCGCGGCGAAGGGGCTGGTCGGTGCGGCACGCGTCCATGGTAGGCGGCGTGGACGGGGCCCGCCGGGGTCCGTCCGCGTGGGACGGCCCCGCCCCGATTCGCGTCTGGAAAGGCAGATCGTCACAATGGGGGCATGCACGTCGATCATCTGACCTTCGCGGTGGGATCGGCCGGGCTTGCCGCGGAGACCGAGCGTCTCGGTGCCCTGCTCGGTGAGCGGTTCCGCGACGGAGGTTTCCACCCCAGGTTCGGCACCCGTAACCACATCCTCCCGCTGGCCGATGACCGTTATCTCGAGGTCGTCGAAGTGCTGGAGCACCCCGCGGCGGAGAAGGCCGCGTTCGGCCAGGCCGTGCGCGCGCGCTCGGAGATGGGCGGCGGCTGGCTCGGCTGGGTGGTGTCCGTCGACGACCTCGCCCCCTTCGAGGAGCGGCTCGAGCGGGAGGCCGTCACCGGCTCCCGCCACTTCCCCGACGGCCGCCTGCTCGAGTGGCGCCAGATCGGGGTCAAGGGCCTCATCAGCGACCCGCAGCTGCCGTACTTCATCAAGTGGGACTCCGACCCGTCCGTGCTCCCGAGCGCGCTGAAGGGCGACATCCGGCTCGACCGGATCGAGATCTCCGGCAGCCGCTCCCGCGTGGAGGAGTGGCTCGGCCACCGGGTCGGCGACGAGTTCGACGGCGTCCGCATCAAGTTCAGCTCTCAGAACGGCCAGCCGGGCATCATGTCGGCCACCTTCATCACGCCGAACGGCAAGATCAAGATCTAGCCTCCTCGCCCGGGCACAGCACTGTCAGTGCCCGCCCCTAGCGTGGGCTCATGGCGAAGAACGCGAGTGCCCCCTACCGCTGCTCCGAGTGCGGCTGGACGGCGCCGCGCTGGGTCGGGCGCTGCGGGGAGTGCCAGGCGTGGGGCAGCGTCGCGCAGTCCGGGGCACCCACCACCACCCGCGTCGCCTCCTCCGCCCCGACGGAGTCCGCGCTCCCGATCGGGCGCGTCCCGCTCGACGACGCGCGCGCCGTCCCCACCCGCATCGGCGAGCTCGACCGGGTGCTCGGAACGGGAATCACGCCGGGGGCGGTGATCCTGCTGGCCGGCGAACCGGGGGTGGGCAAGTCCACCCTGCTGCTCGAGGTGGCCAACCGCTGGGCACGGACGGGGCGGCGCACCCTCTACATCACGGCAGAGGAGTCGGCGGCCCAGGTGCGGCTGCGGGCCGAGCGCACCTCCGCGGTGGTCGAGGGGCTGTACCTGGCGGCGGAGGACGACTTGGGGATCGTGCTCGGCCACGTCGAACAGTTGGAGCCCGAACTGCTGGTGCTCGACTCGGTGCAGACCGTGCAGGTGCCCGGGGTGGACGCGGTCGCGGGCGGGGTCGCCCAGGTCAAGGAGGTCACCGCTGCGCTGGTGCGGGTGGCCAAGCGGCGCGGCATGCCGGTGGTGCTGATCGGGCACGTCACCAAGGAGGGTACGGTCGCCGGCCCACGCACGCTGGAGCACCTGGTCGACGTCGTGCTGTCCTTCGAGGGCGACCGCAACGGGGGTTTCCGGATGCTGCGGGCCACCAAGAACCGGTTCGGCCCGGCCGACGAGGTGGGCTGCTTCGAGATGGTGGAGTCGGGGATCCGGGAGGTCACCGACCCCAGCGGGCTGTTCACGTCCCACCACGGCGAGCCGACGCCGGGCACCTGCCTGACGATCTCGCTCGCGGGACGCCGTCCCCTGCTCACCGAGGTGCAAGCCCTCGTCGCCCCGAGCGCCGCGCCGGTGCCACGACGGGTCACCCACGGCGTGGAGGGCACCCGGGTGGCGATGATCCTCGCCGTCCTCCAGCGGCGGGCCGGCGTGCGCCTGCACACCAGGGAGGTCTACGTCTCCACCGTGGGCGGGGCGCGGATCTCCGACCCCGCCACCGACCTGGCCACAGCCATCGCCGTAGCCTCGGCCGCCCAGGACCACGCCTTCGACCGCCCGCTGGTCGCCCTGGGCGAGGTCGGGCTGTCGGGCGAGCTGCGCCGTGTGCCCGGCCTCGAACGCCGCCTCGCCGAGGCGGCACGCCTGGGGTTCCCGGTGGCCATCGTCCCGCCCGGGGTGAGCACGCGCGTGCAGGGCATCCAGGTGGTCGAGGCGGCGAGCGTCGCGGCCGCGCTCAGCATGCTCGGCCTGCGTCAGCGCGGCGGTGCGCCGGAGCGGTCCGACGGCGTCCGCCCCCGCTTCACCGTGCTCGACGGCGGCTGGCTCGAACCCGGGGCGTGACCGGGCTCAGGAGGCCTTGCTGACCACGAACACCTGGCGCGCCTTGGCGTTGTCCGCGAAGGCGGCCGAGGCCACGTAGGTGCCCGTCCCCAGCACAGCCTTGGCCGTCTTGCAGCCGGCCGCGGACCGCGCCACCGGCCAGGTGATGCTGAACTCGTAGGACTTCTTCGACGTCAGGGTCGTCTTGTGGGTCGGCACCCACTTCGCGCAGTGCTCGGTGGTCCAGATGCGGTCGGTGCCGCTGGTCACGGTCAGGCTGAGGGTGGAGGCCGAGAGGTTGAGCACGCAGGGGTCGCCGCCGTTGTTCGTCACGGCCAGCCGGAACGGCTGCTTCGCGTCCTGCTTCACCTTCTGGTAGCCGGCGAGCGTGAGGCTCGAGTTCGTGGCGTCGCAGGCCAGCGGCCCGGTCGGCGTCGGCGAGGCGCTCGGTGAGGCCGATTCCGTCGGCGTCGGCGCGGTGGTGACCGGGGCACTCGGGCCGGCCGGTTCGGCCGCGACGGGGCCGGGCGCCTGCGGACGGAACACCCAGATGCCGGCCGCGATCAGCGCCACCGCTGCCAGCACCAGGGCGCCGCGCCGCGCCCAGTAGACCCACGGCGGCTGGGAGCCGACCGGATGGAACAGCGAACCCATGGCCTCAGGCTAGGTCGCCGGGCGCCCGGCCCGGCCGCACCACGCCGGGGCAGGGCTGCCTGCGCCGAGCACGGACCGGGTAGCGTGGGTCCGACCACAGACCGATTCGCGGAGTGACGAATGACCGACACCAACGCCGGCCAGGCAGGCGGCAGCCCGGCGGAGCAGACGATCCCGCTGGTACCCGACGCCGGCTTCGCCCAGCCCGCCCTCCCGCCGTTGCCGGAGGAGACGCTCGTCGACCCGCTGGCGACCCTGGACCCCTGGGCGTCGGGCCCCGGCCTCGGCCAGGCGCGGGCCGCCGAGCCCACCCGTCCGCTCCCCGACATCGTGGCGACCCAGCCGATCCCGTCTGTCCCGGCGGCACCGTCCCCGGCGACTCCGGCCCCGCCTGCTCCGGCGCCGCCCGCTCCGGCCGGGTCGGCCTTCCCCGCGCAGCCCTCCGTCGGCGGGTACGGCGCGCCGGCAGACTACCCCCGTCCCGCCCCGTCGTGGACGGCGCCGCCCACCGTGGCACCCACCCGTCCCGCGGCCACCTACGCGCAGCCGCCGTACGCGGACGCCTACCCCGAGCCGAACGGCCCGGCCGCCAGCATCGGGAACCAGCCGTACCCCACCTACGCCGCGAGCGGCTACGCCGGCCAGGCGTGGCAGCCGGCGATCATCGACCCGGTCGCCCACGACTACGGCTACCGGGGCGCGCCGGCGTCCCCGCACCCCAACGCGGCCATCTCCATGGTGCTGGGGATCCTGGGCATCGTGGCCTTCGGGCCGCTGGCCCCGATCGCCTGGTACCTCGCCGCCCGCGGTCGCAGGGAGATGTCCTACGACCCGGCGCGCTGGCGCCCCAGCGGCATGCTCACCGCCGGGCTGGTGCTCGGCATCATCGGCACGGCCCTGCTGGGCCTCGGCGTGCTGTTCGTCCTGCTGATGATCGGCGCGCTGGCCACCTTCGGGCCGTAACCGGCCGACGCCTCCCCGGACGCGACGAGGGCCCGACCATCACCTGGTCGGGCCCTCGTCCGTGTCAGGTCAGCTGGACTGGCCGAGATCAGCCGTGTCCGGCAGCGGCGCCTTGGCCACACCGTTGAAGGTGAAGGCCATTTCCGAGCCCTCGGGCGCGACGTCCACCACCACGATCTCGCCGGAGTGCACGTCGCCGAACAGGATCTTCTCGGCGAGGATGTCCTCGATGTCGCGCTGGATCGCGCGACGCAGCGGACGGGCGCCGAGCACCGGGTCGAACCCGCGCTTGGCGATCAGCGCCTTGGCGGCAGGGGTGAGCTCGATGCCCATGTCGCGGTCCTTCAGCCGGACCTCGATCTCGGACACCATCAGGTCGACGATGCGCTCGATATCGGCGTTGGTGAGCTGGTGGAACACCACGATCTCGTCCACACGGTTCAGGAACTCGGGACGGAAGTGCTGCTTCAGCTCGTCCGACACCTTCGCCTTCATCTTTTCGTAGCTTCCGGCCTCGTCGGAACTCTGGCTGAAGCCGAGGTTGACCGACTTGGAAATGTCGCGCGTGCCGAGGTTGGTGGTCATCACGATCACCGTGTTCTTGAAGTCGACCACGCGACCCTGGGCGTCGGTCAGGCGACCTTCGTCGAGGATCTGGAGCAACGAGTTGAAGATGTCCGGGTGGGCCTTTTCGATCTCGTCGAACAACACCACGCTGAAGGGCTTGCGACGCACCTTCTCGGTGAGCTGGCCGCCCTCTTCGTAGCCCACATATCCGGGCGGCGAACCGAACATCCGCGAGGCGGTGTGCTTCTCGGAGTATTCGCTCATATCGAGGGTGATCAGGGCGTCCTCGTCACCGAACAGGAACTCGGTGAGCGCCTTGGTGAGCTCGGTCTTCCCCACGCCCGACGGGCCGGCGAAGATGAACGAACCGCTGGGACGCTTCGGGTCCTTCAGCCCGGCGCGGGTGCGCCGGATCGAGCGGGCGAGCGCCTTGACCGCGTCGTGCTGGCCGATGTAGCGCTTGCCGATCTCCTCCTCCATCTTCATCAGCCGCGAGGACTCCTCCTCGGTCAGCTTGAAGACCGGGATGCCGGTGGAGCTGGACAGCACCTCGGCGATCGCCTCCTCATCGACCTCGGCCGGGGAGTCGGAGTCGCCGAGCTTCCAGGCCTCCTCCTTCTCCGCGCGGGCGATGGTGAGCTTGCGCTCGTCGTCACGCAGCCGGGCGGCCAGCTCGAAGTCCTGGGCGTCGATCGCGGCCTCCTTCTGGAGCCGGACGGCGGCGATCCGCTCGTCGAACTCGCGCAGGTCGGGCGGGGCGGTCATGCGACGGATCCGGAGCCGCGCGCCCGCCTCGTCGATCAGGTCGATCGCCTTGTCGGGCAGGAAGCGGTCCGAGATGTACCGGTCGGCCATCTGCGCGGCGGCGGTGAGCGCGCCGTCGGTGATGGTGATCCGGTGGTGCGCCTCGTACCGGTCGCGCAGGCCGCGCAGGATGTCGATCGTCAGCGCGATGGACGGCTCGGCCACCTGGATCGGCTGGAACCGCCGCTCCAGGGCCGCGTCCTTCTCGATGTACTTGCGGTACTCGTCGAGCGTGGTCGCGCCGATGGTCTGCAGCTCGCCCCGGGCCAGCATGGGCTTCAGGATCGAGGCCGCGTCGATGGCGCCCTCGGCAGCCCCCGCACCCACCAGGGTGTGGATCTCGTCGATGAAGAGCACCACGTCGCCGCGGGTCTTGATCTCCTTGAGCACCTTCTTCAGGCGCTCCTCGAAGTCGCCGCGGTACCGGGAGCCGGCCACCAGCGCGCCCAGGTCGAGGGTGTAGATCTGCTTGTCGCGCAGAGTTTCGGGGACGTCGCCGCGCACGATCGCCTGGCTCAGGCCCTCGACGACGGCTGTCTTGCCCACGCCGGGTTCGCCGATCAGCACCGGGTTGTTCTTGGTGCGGCGCGACAGCACCGTCATCACCCGCTCGATCTCCTTCTCGCGCCCGATGACCGGGTCGAGCTTGTTCTCGCGGGCAGCCTGGGTGAGGTTGCGTCCGAACTGGTCGAGGATCGTCGCCGCTGCGGCCGACTGGCCGGCCTCGGGCGCCCCGGACGTGGCCGCCTCCTTGCCCTGGTAGCCGGACAGGAGCTGGAGCACCTGGTTGCGGACGCGGTTGAGATCGGCGCCGAGCTTGATCAGCACCTGGGCCGCGACACCCTCGCCCTCGCGGATGAGGCCGAGCAGGATGTGCTCGGTGCCGATGTAGGGGTGGTTGATCTGGAGCGCCTCGCGCATCGAGAACTCGAGCACCTTCTTCGCCCGCGGCGTGAAGGGGATGTGGCCGGTCGGGGCCTGCTGGCCCTGGCCGATGATCTCCTCGACCTGCTCGCGCACGGCCTCGAGCGAGATGCCCATGGACTCCAGCGCCTTGGCCGCCACGCCCTCACCCTCGTGAATGAGACCGAGCAGCAGGTGCTCCGTGCCGATGTAGTTGTGGTTGAGCATGCGCGCCTCGTCCTGGGCGAGCACGATGACTCGCCTGGCGCGGTCGGTGAACCGATCGAACATGCTGGGACTCCTTCATTCCGGCGGAGCAAGCACAGCGTGAATCGGTGGATTCCGGCCTGGCTCGCCTCTTCAGCTTAGTCAACGCAGGCCCCCACCCATTCGTTCCGCTGTTCGCCCGCGGCTCAATCGGTGCCGGCGGACCCCTCCACTGCCCGGCCGGTGGACGCAGCCCGCCCCCGGCTCGACGGTGCGAGCCGGGGGCGGAAGGGCGGGTTGCTGCGACTTCTCCGGGTCAGCTGTGAGCGCGCTCGTAGGCCTCGCGGACCTCGGCGGAGACGCGGCCACGCGCGGAGACCTGCATTCCCTGGGCTGCGGCCCAGGCGCGGATATCCGTGGCGGCGGTGCCGGAGGACTTGCGGCGGCTGGAGCCGGCGCGCCGGGCGGAACTGTTCCGGTCGCGCTCGCCGGCGGCGATGAAGGGCGCAAATGCGTCCCTCAGCTTCTTGGCGTTCTCTGTGGAGAGATCGATGCTGTAGTTGATTCCGTCGAGGGCGAAGGCGATCGTCTCGGCGGCTTCGCTCCCATCGATGTCGTCAGTGTGGATGACCTGCACCCGCTTGGCCATGTCGGTCCTTTCGAAGAAGTCGTCGCAGCGCGACTTGGTTATTGGCTGCCCCAATAGTGACGCCAGCATATACCTGGGTGCACTTCCCGCAAACTGACCGGGGTCTATTCCCCATTTATCGCCGCGCAAACCCCCACGGCTGTGCGGGCGGTCACCGGGTCTCACCGGTCGAATCGCGGGGACGCCGGCACCCAATTCCGCACGCCGGGAATCAGGGCGTCACCAGGCGCGGATAAGCACTATTGCACCGGCGCGCGCCGTCGCGCTGAGGAGGCGGGGCTCAGGCGTGCTGGCGCTGCTCGCCGGGGAACTCCGGCGGGTTGGCCAGCGCCTGCAGTTCGACCACGGTGGGGGCGGCGTCGCCGTCCCACAGGTCGACCGCGTCACCGCGTCCGGAAACCCGGCGCGGCAGGGCGAGGACCTCCGCTTCCGCCGCGGCCTGGTGCTCGGAGAGCTGCACCTGGAGCGCGGCCTTGTCGCCGCGCAGCTGGGCGGCCTCCTGCGCCAGCCGGGCGGACTCTGCCCGGGACATCGTCAGCTTGCTGCGCAGCTCGCCGTTTCGGGCCTGGAGCACCTGGAGCAACCGGACATGCTGGACGCGCTCGGCGTGCAGCTTCTCCCCAGCCCGCCGGGAATCGGCGGACTGCTGGGCCATCATCGTGGTTCGCGTCACCCGGAGTTCGCGCCAGGCGAAACCACAGGCGAGGAAGCCACCGATCACGGCAACCGCGACCCCGGCACGAACCATCCAGACCCCGCCGAAAGCGGCGGCAACTGCGACGACGGCCGTGGAGAGCAACGAGAGCCACGCGTAACGGCGCAGCGGGGAAGGATTCGCTTTTCTCGGCGTGACGGCGGTATTCACGCCCCGGAGTCTAGCTAGGGGTATCCGCACTTCCCGGAATGTCGGGCGGCGTGGCGTCCTCGTCCGGGGGACCCGGAATTCGGCACGCACGTTCCAGGAACGCACCGGCGATGCCGAGCGCGACACTCGCCACCACGGCCGCGGCGGAACTCACGACGATCTCCCTGGGCAGGCTGGCCTCCAGGCGCGACCAGAAGTAGGCCGCCACCGCGGCATAGCCGCCGGCGAGCCCGGCGCCGGCGAGCAGGCAGGACTTGCCCAGCACGAGGAGGGCGACCGCGCGTCCGGGAGGGACCGGTTGGCGCCGCACCTGGATCATCCGGTGGGCCAGCACGGCCTGCGTCCCCACCACGGCAGCGAGGACGGCGATCGCCAGGGTGACCATCAGCGGGAGGCGCGGCAGCTCCACCCCGAACTTGTCCAGGGCCGTGAACAGCGACCAGCCGATGCCGGCGCCGACCACCACGGCGACGCCGACCGCCTGCCAACCGGTCGGGCGCACCGTCCCCGGGCTGCGAACGGACGGGGGCATCACTCCACCCGGAGGTCGTCGCGCCGGCGCACGCCGGTGGCGTCCAGCCCGGCCAGCAGGTCGGCCACCCGGCCGTGCCCGACCAGCTCCGCCTCCGGCTCGACCTCGAGCCAGGGCGCCAGCACGAACGCCCGCTCGTGGGCTCGCGGATGAGGAAGCGTGAGGTTCTCGCCGTTCAGCACCCGGTCGCCGACCGCGATCAGGTCGACGTCGACAGTGCGCGGCCCCCCGGGTACGACGCGGACGCGCGAGTACGCGTCCTCGATCGCCAGGGCGCGCTCGAGCATCACCATGGACGGCAGCGTGGACTCGGTGACCACCACGATGTTCAGGAAGTCGGGTTGTTCGACCAGCCCGACGGGCGTGGTCTCGTAGACCGAGGACACGCCGGTGATCTTCAGGCCGGGGGTGGCGCGCAGGGCACCGACGGCGCCCTGGAGGTACTCGAAGCGGTCACCGAGGTTCGACCCCAGGGAGAACACCGCGACCCTCAGCGGCGCCATGCCGGACAGGGTGTCGACGTCGAGGTAGGTCATGCGGGCTTCCTCCTGGTGATGCTGACGGCGACGTCCGCCACCGGGACCGGCAGCGGCGCCTGCGGCTTGTGGACGGTCACCTCGACCGCGACCACCAGTTCCTCCGCCAGGCAGGTCTGGGCGACCCGCTCGGCGAGGGTCTCGATCAGGTCGAGCGATCCCTCCCCGGCGACGCGGGCGACCCGCTGCGCGAGCTCGGAGTAGTCGACGGTGGTGGCCAGGTCGTCGGTGTCGGGACGGGGACGCAGGCTGCAGCACAGGTCGATCACGAACAGCTGCGGAGTGACCTTCTCCTCCGCGTACACGCCGTGGCGCGCGGTCACCTCCAGGCCGGTCAACCTGATCTGGTCGGGACGGTCCATGCAGCCACCTCCTCTGCGCCGACCCTACCGTCCGGCGCGTCCCTCCCGCTGGGGCTCCGCCGCCAGGCGCCCGGCGACGGCGATCGCGTCCCGGTGGGGCCGGGCCGTGTGCGTCCGCACGCCCCAGGCGCCGGCCGCCGCGACCAGCGCCGTGATGGCGACGCCGGCGTCCTCACGCTCGCGGACAGGGCGCGGGTCGTCGCCCTCGGCGAGCAGGGCACCGAGGAAGCGCTTGCGGGAGGCGCCCACGAGCAGGGGCTGGCCGAGGGCCGCGAGGGCGTCCAGCCGGCCCAGCAGCGCCCAGTTGTGCGCGGCGGTCTTCGCGAAGCCGAGGCCCGGGTCGAGCACCACCCGGTCACGCCGGATGCCCGCGGCGAGCGCGGCGGCGAGTCGTTCGGAAAGTTCCGCGCAGACGTCGATCACGACGTCGTCGTAGACGGCGAGGTCAGACATCGTCTCGGAGTGGCCGCGCCAGTGCATGGCGACGTACGACGCCCCGAGGTCGGCCACGGTCGGCAGCATCGCGGGGTCCGCGAGCCCGCCGGAGACGTCGTTCACCAGCACGGCGCCGGCGTGGACGGCCGCCGCGGCCACCGCCGCGCGCATGGTGTCGACCGACACCGGCACGCCGGCGGCGGAGAGCCGCTCGACGACCGGAACGACCCGCGCCAGTTCGGTCTCCACGTCCGCACGCTGGGCGCCGGGACGGGTGGACTCGCCCCCCACGTCCACGATGTCGGCCCCCTCGGCGTGCAGGGCCAGCCCGTGCGCGACCGCCGCCTCCACGGCCAGGAACTCGCCACCGTCGGAGAACGAGTCCGGGGTGACGTTGAGGATCCCCATCACCAGGGTGCGTCCGGGCTGCGGCAGCGTGGTCACCGCGAAAGCCTAACGAACCCCACCCTCTCCCGCTCTCCGCCCCCTTTCCGCCCGGCTCTCCGCCTCTCCTTCCGCCGTCCCACCAGCCCGGCATTGGCCCGGCGTTCGCCCACCCGGCCCGCCCCCCAGGTCCGCGTTCGCCCCCGAATGCAACTCCCGCTACCGGAATTCCGGTAGCGGGAGTTGCGATCGGCAGCAAACGCGGGGTGGGGAGGGGGAGGGGGCGGGGACGGGGTGGGGCGGGCGGCGGGGGTGGTGCGGGTTCAGCCGATGATCAGGCTCATCGCCTCTGCGCGGGTGGCGGGGTTCGCCATCACGCCGCGGACGGCGCTCGTGACGGTCTTCGCGCCGGGCTTGCGGACGCCACGCATCGTCATGCACAGGTGCTCGCACTCGATCACCACGATCACGCCCTGCGGGCTGAGGTGCTCGACCAGGGCGTCCGCCACCTCGGACGTCAGGCGCTCCTGCACCTGCGGCCGCTTGGCGAAGGCGTCGACGAGCCGCGCGAGCTTGCTGAGCCCGGTGATGCGTCCGTGCGAGGGGATGTAGCCGACGTGGGCCACGCCGGTGAACGGCAGGAGGTGGTGCTCGCACGTGCTCCACACCTCGATGTCACGCACCAGCACCATCTCGTCGTGCCCGAGGTCGAAGGTGGTCGAGAGCACCTCCGCCGGGTCGGACCGCAGCCCGCTGAACATCTCGCCGTACGCCTTCGCCACCCGCATCGGGGTGTCGCGCAGGCCATCGCGATCGGGGTCCTCCCCGACGCCGATCAGGATCTCGCGGACGGCTGCCGCCACCCGCTCCAGGTCGATGCCCACCTCAGGCTCCCGGCTTGTCCTGTGCGGCACCGTCCTTGCCGGTGGGTTCGCTGGACGGGGCCTGCGGCGGCGCGAACGGGTGCCCGCCGTGCCCGTTGCCCTGCGGGTCGCCGGCCACGGGCTGCTGACCGTAGGGAGCCTGGCCATAGGGGGCCTGGCCGTACGGCGGCTGGGGCGGGTAGGGGCCGGCCTGCGGCCATCCGCCGTAGGGCGGCTGGCCCGGGTAGCCCTGCTGGGCCATGGGCGGCTGCCCCATCGGCGGCTGCACGTACGGCGGCTGGCCCATCGGCGGCTGGCCGTAGCCGAAGCCCGGCGGCAGCTGCTCGGGGCCGCCCGCCGGCACCGGGACGGGTGCGGGCTCCGGAGGGAGCACCCGCTCGGGCGGGTCCACCGGAGGGATCGAGCTGGGCTTGCGGGTCTCGGACCCGGTCCAGGCCGGACGCTTCGGCCAGCGCTTCATCGGCTCGAAGATCTTCGCGACCTGCTCCTTGTCGAGGGTCTCCTTCTCGAAGAGCTGGCGCACCAGTTCGTCGAGCACCTCGCGGTTGGCCTCCAGCACGTCGAACGCCTCCTGATGGGCGTTGGCGATCAGCCGCGCCACCTCGGCGTCCACCTTGGCCGCGACCTCCTCGGAGTACTCGCGTGAGGAGCCGGCGCCGTAGCTCATGCCGAGGAACGGCTCGTGGTCGCCGGAGCCGAGCTTGACCGCGCCGAGGGCCTCGGTCATGCCGTACTCGGTGACCATGGCCCTGGCCAGCTTCGTGGCCTTCTCGATGTCGTTGCCGGCGCCCGTGGTGGGGTCGTGGAAGACCAGTTCCTCCGCCGCGCGGCCGCCCAGCATGTAGGCCAGCTGGTCGAGCAGCTCGCCCCTGGTCTGGGAGTACTTGTCGTCGTCCGGCATCACCATCGTGTAGCCGAGCGCGCGGCCGCGAGGCAGGATCGTCACCTTCTGCACCGGATCGGTGCCGGGCATCGCCGCAGCCACCAGGGCGTGCCCGCCCTCGTGGTAGGCGGTGATGAGCAGCTCGCGCTCGTTCATCACCCGGCTGCGCTTCTGGGGCCCGCCGATGACCCGGTCGATGGCTTCGTCGAGCTGCGGCTTGCCGATGAAGCGGAGGTTCATGCGGGCCGTCAGCAGTGCCGCCTCGTTGAGGACGTTGGCCAGGTCGGCACCGGTGAAGCCCGGCGTCCGCTTGGCCACCGACGACAGGTCGACGTCGGGCGCCAGCGGCTTGTTCGCGCCGTGGACGCGCAGGATCTGGAGGCGTCCCTTCATGTCGGGGGCCTCGACGGGGATCTGCCGGTCGAAGCGGCCGGGACGCAGCAGCGCCGGGTCGAGCACGTCGGGACGGTTCGTGGCCGCGATCAGCACGACGCCGCCGTGGACGTCGAACCCGTCCATCTCGACCAGCAGCTGGTTCAGCGTCTGCTCGCGCTCGTCGTGCCCACCGCCCATGCCGGCGCCGCGGTGGCGTCCCACGGCGTCGATCTCGTCGATGAACACGATCGCGGGCGCCGCCTCCTTGGCCTGCTCGAACAGGTCGCGGACGCGGGACGCGCCGACGCCGACGAACATCTCGACGAAGTCGGAGCCGGAGATCGAGAAGAACGGCACCCCGGCCTCGCCCGCGACCGCACGGGCCAGCAGCGTCTTGCCGGTTCCGGGCGGCCCGTACAGCAGCACGCCCTTGGGGATCTTGGCGCCGACGGCGGTGAACTTGGCCGGCTCGGAGAGGAACTCCCGGATCTCCTGGAGCTCCTCGATCGCCTCCTCACAGCCCGCGACGTCGGTGAAGGTGGTCTTCGGGGTGTCCTTGCTGGCCAGCTTGGCCTTCGACTTGCCGAAGCCGAGCACGCGGTTCCCGCCGCCCTGCACGTTGTTCAGCATGAAGAAGAACAGCACGCCCAGCACCAGGAACGGCAGGACGCTGAACAGGAATGTGCTCCACAGATTCGGCTGCGCGGGCTGGCCGTTCCACGAGTCGAGGGTGCCGGCAGCCTTGCGCTCGTTGAGCGCCTGGATGATCTGCTGGCTCTGGTCGCCCACCCAGTACGCCCGCAGCTTCTGCGGCGGCGTGTCCTTCGTCGTCACCCTGATCGACTGCTCGCCGTCGGTGAGCACCACCTCCGCCAGCGGGGTGTTGCTGTTGATCAGGGCGACCACGTCGGAGGTGGGCTTGTCGGTGTAGCCGCCGACGTTGCCCCAGGCCTCGATGACGAGGACGATCGCCACGATCCCGAGCACGGCCCAGGTGAGCGGGGAGCGGAAGAACCGGTTGGGTTTCATTACCTGCCTTCGTCAGCGGCGCGGTTGCGCACATAGGACGATACCGAAGCGCGCAACCGGCTCCGGCGGTCCCGCCCGCTGGTCGGGGCGGGGTCAGCTGTAGACGTGAGGGGCCAGGATCCCGACGTCGGTGAGGTTGCGGTAGCGGCCCGCGTAGTCCAGGCCGTAGCCCACGACGAACTGGTTGGGCAGGTCGAAGCCGATGTACTTCACGTCGATCTCGGCCTTCATGGCGTCCGGCTTGCGGAACATCGCCATGATCTCCAGGCTCGCCGGGTTGCGGGACGCGAGGTTCTGCATGAGGTAGGTCAGCGTGAGCCCGGTGTCGATGATGTCCTCCACCACCAGCACGTGGCGTCCCTCGAGGTCGGTGGAGAGGTCCTTGAGGATGCGCACCACGCCGGAGGACTGGGTGCCCATGCCGTAGGAGGAGATCGCCATCCAGTCCATCGCGCAGTCGATGTGCAGCGTGCGGGACAGGTCGGCCATGACCATCACCGCGCCGTTCAGCACGCCCACCAGCAGGGGGTTCTTGCCGGCGTAGTCGCGGTCGACCTGCGCGCCGATCTCGGCGAGGCGGGTCTCGATGTCGGCCTTGGTGTAGAGGACCTCGGACAGGTCGGCGGTGATGTCAGCGGAATCCACGCGGAGACCTTACCCCCGTGACGAAGCCGGCGGTCGCCCCGGCCCCGGCGGTGAAACCCGCAGGCGGCCGTCGACGCGCCGCACCCGCAGCCCGGGCACGTCCGCCCCGCGCTGGCCGTGCCAGGCGGTGACCAGCGCGTCCACGGCCGCGACGTGCCCCGCCGTCACGTCGGCGGCGCCGGCCTCGCGCAGCCAGTCCCGCAGGACGCGTCCCCGCAGCGCGGGCGGCAGCGACGCCAGCCAGTCGCAGGCCGGTTCCGGCTCCGGGTGGGACGCCCGTTCGGCGGCGGCGAGGGCGTCCAGGAGGTCGGCGTCGGCGCGGACGAGCGTGGCGGAGCGGGCGAGCGCCTCGGCGATGCCGGGCCCGAGCTCGGCCTCGAGCAGGGGCAGCACGCGCGCACGGACCCTCACCCGCGTGAAGCGGTCGTCCGCGTTGTGCGGGTCGAGCCACGGCTCGAGGCCCAGTTCCGCGCAGGCCCTCCGGGTGGTCGCGGCGCGCACCCCGAGCAGCGGACGGACGACGCGCCCGCGGCGCGCCGGCATCCCGGCGAGCGACCGTGCGCCCGACCCCCGGGCCAGCCCCAGCAGGACGGTCTCCGCCTGGTCGTCGAGAGTGTGGCCCAGCAGCAGGTCGTCACCTCCGGCGGCCTCCTCCAGCGCCGCGTAGCGCGCGTGGCGCGCTGCGGCCTCCGGACCCTCTCCGGAGGCGTCCACCTCGACCGTGAGCACCCGGGCCGGCATTCCCAGCCCGGCAAGCCGCTCGGCGACCAGTGCGGCCACCGCGTCCGAGCCCGGCTGGAGGCCGTGGTCGACCACGGCCGCGCGCACGACGACGCCGGTGCGCCGCGCCACCACGGCGGCCGCCGCGGCCAGCGCCAGCGAGTCGGGTCCGCCGGAGCAGGCGACGAGGGCCGGGCCGGTGAGGGCAGCCTCGACCGCCCGCACCACCTCGAGGGTCGCGGGCCCGAGCGCCCGACGGGCCATCAGATCCGGTGCAGCCACAGCTGCGGGTCGTGCACCTCGTGGAGCGTCGGCAGCAGTCCGGGCGCCTCGAACGCCCGGTTGAGGGTCTCGACGCCGGCGGCGTCGATCACCTGGCGGCAGAACCCCGCACCGTCGCGGTACTGCTCGCGCTTGAGGTCGAAGCCGAGGAGCCGGCGCACCCAGCTGCCCCACCCCTTCTGGTCACGGCGCGACTCGAAGGCCCTGCGGATCGCCGGGTAGCTCGGCACGACCGCCGTGCCGACGCGGTCCATCATCACGTCGGCGTGGCCCTCCATCAGCGACATGACCGCCGTCACCTGGTCGAAGGCCTCCCGCTGCGCAGGGTTGGCGATGAGGTCACGCACGCTCGTCGGGCGTCCCGCCTCCGGCCAGCCGAACCGCAGCTCGTCACCCTCGAGGAGCTCGGCGAACAGGCCGAGAAGGTGCCCGCGCAGCCACGGGGCGTGCCCGAACTGGAACCGGTGGGTCTCCTCGTGCAGGCACACCCACAGCCGGAAGTCGGACGGGACCGCGCCGAGCTCGCGCTCGACCAGCAGGACGTTGGGGGCGACGAGCAGCAGCCGCGACGGGTCGGAGAACGGGTCGAACTGGCCGAGGATGCGCGCCGCGACGAGGGCGAACACGCCACCGGCCTGGGCGCCCAGGGCACGGGCGCGGACGCGGGCCACCGCCGAGTCGGGCTCGTGGGCGCCGACGCCGGCCAGCATGGCACTCGCCGAGCCGCACACCGCCGTGACCCAGCTGGCCCGGTCGACCACGAGCACCTCCGCGGGCGCGGGACGCTCCAGCCGGGTCACCTCCGCGACGTGTCCGGTCGCCCGGGACGCGGCGTCGCGCAGGTCGGCGACCAGGCCGGCGATCTCGGACGGGCCGGCGTCCGGCCCCGGGTGGACGAGCGCCCTGCCGGTGCTCGCTGCGAAGGGCCAGTCGACGACGGGCAGGTGCTCCATGGCTCCACCCTACGGCGCGGCCGGGAGCCGCAGGAGGACGCGCGGGGTCAGCGGCAGCCGCAGCGCACGAGCGCGGCGGCGGAGCGGTCGAGCCAGTTGTAGGCGGTGTTCTGCCCCGCGGTCCCGTTGGCCATCGCGGCGAAGACCAGCCGGGCGCCGTCCGCCGTGGTCAGGTAGCCGGCCAGGCTGGCCACGCCGGCCAGCGTCCCGGTCTTCGCGCGGACGTTGCCCCGGGCGATCGCCTCCGAGCTGTCGTCGAACCGGTCCTTCAGCGTCCCGTTCTCTCCGGCCACGGGGAGCCCGTCGGCCACCGCGCGGAGTTCCGGGGTGTGCACGGCGAGCAGGAGGCCCCGGGCCAGCACGGACGGCGTCACGCGCGAGCGGTCGGACAGGCCGCTGCCGTCGCGCAGCACCATGCCGTCGTCCCACAGGTCGTGGTCCTTCAGCCAGGCCGTGATCGCGGCGGTGGCGCCGGCGAAGCTCGGCGTCCGGCCGGTGGCGAGGGCCACGTGGCGCGCGAGGACCTCCGCGGCGGAGTTGTCGCTGAGCCGCAGGGTGCGCGCGATGACGGCCGACAGCGGCGCCGAGGACACCGACGCCACCGTTGCCGCCCCGTCGGGAGCCTCCTGCTGTCCGACAACGGTGACCCGGATGCCCTGCTTCTGCAGCCGCTTCGCGAAGGCGGTGGCCGCGGTGAGCGCCGGCTCCGGGTCGGAGCGCCACTGGTCGAAGCGGCCCTCCCCCACCATCAGCGGGGTCACCCGGGACAGGTAGCCGCGCCAGCGCGACTTCCACGCCGGGTTGAAGTCCGGGCCGGAGAACAGCGAGTCGTCGTAGCCCAGGCGCACCTTCGTCACCCCGGACGCCGCCAGCGCCTCCGCCGTGTGCACGGCGAGCGCCTGGAGCGAGGCGGGCTTGGTGGCCGAGGTGGAGGTCTTGTCCGTGAGCAGCGGGTCGCCGCCCCCGACCAGCACGATCCGTCCCTTTGACGGGCTGACCACGCTCGTGGTGAAGGTGTGGTCGGCGCCGAGGGTGTCCACGGCGGCGAGGGTGGTCAGCAGTTTCAGCGTCGAGGCCGGGGCGAGGGGACGGTCGGCACCACGGTCGGCGAGCACGGCGCCGTCGTCGGCCAGGACGGCGATCCCGCTCCGGGCGATACCGGTCCGCGAGACCTTCGCCAGCCGGGCGGCGAGCTTCTCCGGATCGGGGACGGGAGCCGGCGTCGCGGACGCCGGGGAGGCGTCCGGGGCGGTGGGCCGGACGGCCGCCGGGCCCTGTGCAGGACCGGCGGAGGCGGGGGTGCAGCCGGCGAGGAGGACGGCGCACACGGCGGCGGCGATCACGCCGGGGCCGGCCCGTCCGGGACGTCGCCGGGGTGACCCCACCCTTGTCGGGGCCCCGGCTAGCGATAGGCTCGGCTCACACATCGAGAACCCATCATGACAGAGAGGCTCAGATGACTCCGACGGAACGCCCCAGCTTTGCACGCCCCAAGATTCAGCCGAGCCTCCACTTCGACGTCACGATCGAGATCCCGAAGGGCACCAAGAACAAGTACGAGATGGACCACCACACCGGCCGCATCCGGCTGGACCGGACGCTGTTCACCTCGACCCAGTACCCGAACGACTACGGCTTCATCGAGGGCACCCTCGGCCAGGACGGCGACCCGCTGGACGCCATGGTGCTGGTTCCCGAGGCCACTTTCCCCGGCGCCCTCATCGAATGCCGCGCGATCGGCATGTTCCGCATGAAGGACGAGATGGGCGGCGACGACAAGGTGCTGTGCATCCCGGTCGCCGACCAGCGCCAGCAGAACCTCAAGGAACTCACCGACCTGGCCAACCTCGCCCTGCTCGAGATCGAGCACTTCTTCTCCGTCTACAAGGACCTCGAGCCCGGCAAGTCCGTCGAGGGTGCGGTCTGGGTCGGCCGCGCCGAGGCCGAGATGGAGATCCGCTCCAGCTGGGAGCGCGCGCGAGGAACCTCCTACGAGAACGAGTTCACCAGGGACTGAGCCCGACGATCTAGATGGCCACCCGCGGCGAACCGAAGGCACACCGGCTGTACCTGCTGCGCCACGCGGACGCCGCCAACCACGGCCTGGACGCCCGGGACGTCTCCCGGGAGCTCAGCCCGAAGGGACGGGCGCAGGCGCGCGAGGTCGGTGAGGTGCTCGGCCCGCAACGGGTCGAGCTCGTGCTCAGCTCGTCCGCCACCAGGGCCCGCCAGACCACGGAGCTGCTGAACCTGCGCGCCCCGATCCGCTACCTCGACCGGCTGTACAACGCCGGCACCCGCCAGCTCCTCGCCGAACTGTCCGGGGTCGAGGACCGGGTACTGACGGTCCTGGTGGTCGGCCACGCGCCGGGCATCCCGGCCCTGGCCAGCAGCCTCGCCGACCGCCGGCACTCCAGCGGTGAGGCGTTGTCGATGATCCGGTACAACTTCCCCCCGGCCACGCTGGTCGGACTGGAGTTCTTCGGCGGCTGGTCGGCGCTGGCGGAGGCCCGGCTGTTCACCGCCCGCCACCCCTGAGCTACTCGAAGAGCCCGCGCGCGATCCAGTCGCCCTTGCCGAACCCGCCAGGGATCGCGAACACCGCCGAGCCGACGGCGTGCGTCCAGTCGTTGAGGGCGTCGCCGGCGTCGAGCCTGTTCTGGATGGGCACGAACTGCTGGGCGATGTTGGCGCAGAAGGCGAGGAACACCAGGCCCGCGGAGGTCGCCGGGCCGTCCCCGGTGGCCTCGGTGAGGGTGTAGTTCAGGCCGCGGCGCAGGATCCGGCGGCCGTTGTTCTCCAGCGGGTGCGAGCGGCGCGCGTGCGCATCGAGGGCGATCACCGGCGCACCGGCGGCGTCCGTCGCGCCCAGGTCGAGCGCGTCGGTCTCGAGGGTCCCGGTGAGCGGGGCGCCGGTGTCCAGCCGCCGTCCGATCACCTTCTCCTGGCGGTCGCGGGTGGTCCGGTCCCAGAAGTCGAGGTCCATCTCGATGCGGCGCACGACCAGGCAGGTGCCGCCGGCGAACCACGGCAGGGGGTCGTCGGCCCACACCGCGGCGTCGAGGTCGGGGCCGGTCGGGTTGCCGGTCCCGTCGAGCTGGCCGAAGAGGTTGCGCCCCGTCACCGGCGTCCCGCCGGCGTCCGTGCCCCGCCAGGAGCCCTCCTGCACCCAGGCCGGGCGTGCGAAGGTGGCCGCGTCGCGGGTGAGGCGACGGGCGACGTAGTCCACGGTGGTGGCGTCGTCCGCGGCCACGATCGCGAGCACGTCGCCACCGTTCCAGCGGTCCTGGAGCCGGTCGTGGCGCATCGCCGGGATCTCGACGAAGCCGTCGGGACGCCGCCGCAGCAGGCCCGGCAGGGTGAACACGCGCGGCCCCAGCCCCACCGTGACGCTCAGCGAGACCCCTGAGCGGGCCAGTTCGGGCGTCGGATCGCCCGGCACCGGCGTGCCGGCCATGGCGGCCTGGATGTCGCCGCTCCACAGCTTGAGTAGCTTCACCAGGGGCTCCACGGCCAGGTCGTGCAGGGTGAACGCCAGCAGGCGGGTGACCGCGGGGGTGGGGGTGACGATCCCGGCCTGGTGCACCTCGTGCGGTGAGTAGTCCCTGCGGACGACCGTCTCGACCGGCGCGGACGCAGGGGCGCCCGCGCGCGCCACGGCGGCACCGGCGAGGCCGCCCGCCAGCGCCCCGGCACCGGCCGCTCCGGCGTAGCCGAACAGCCGTCGGCGGCCGAGGCCGGGCTCCATCCCGTCCCCGGCCGGCGGCACGCCCGGCTCGTCCGGCATCAGGCCGACGGGCTCATGCTCGGCATCGGGGAGTGGTAGTGGTCCTCCTCCTCGACGAATTCCTTCACCGGCGCGGTGACCGGCAGCGAGCTGCCGTCGGAGAAGTGCAGGGTGAGGTTCACCTCGTCGCCGACCGCCAGTTCCTTCTTCAGCATCATCAGCATCACGTGGTAGCCGCCCGGGGCGAGGTGCAGGTGGCTGCCGGCGGGGACGACCGCGCCGTCCTTCGCCTCCTGCATCACCATGGCGCCGTCCTTCATCACCATCTCGTGCACCTGCACCATACCGGCGTCTGTGTAGTCGGCGCCGACCAGCTTCACGTCCGTCTCACCGGAGTTGACGATGGTCATGAAGGCTCCGGTCATGCTCGCGTCCTTGGCGCCGGTGGTGGTGCGCACCCACGGGCTCTCGACGATGAGCATGGACGTGTCTCCCGCGGACGCCGTCCCGGCCGCCGACCCCGTCGGCGCCGGTGCGCCCGGGGTGGTACTCGCGCAGCCGGTGGCGCCCGCGAGGGCCACCAGGATCGCCACGCCGGTGATCAGCCTTCGCATCACATCTCCCTCTTCTCTGTGCGGTCATTCTTGCCGACGCCCGCAGTGTGTGCCCAGCGACGAGTCCACAGAACCCCCGGCGCGCGACGCCGGTCGCCACTAGCGTGGGAGGAACGGAGCAGGCTCGTCTCGACGCACGGACAGGATACCCCCTAGGGTATGCTTCGGTCGTCGGCGGAGCTGCCGGCAGAAGGAGTGGTAATGGCAGAGGTCGTCATTCTGGGAGCGGGGGTGTCAGGCCATACCGCCGCACTGCACCTCCGTCGCCTGTTGGGCAGGCAGCACACCGTCACCGTGGTGTCGCCGAACTCCCAGTGGAACTGGATCCCGTCCAACATCTGGGTGGGCGTGGGCGAGATGGGCAAGTCCGACGTGGTGTTCCCACTCGCCCCGGTGTACGCGAGGAAGGGCATCGGCTTCCACCAGGCGAAGGCGGTCGCGATCCGGCCGAAGGGCGACCGGGACGACTCCCGCGGCGCGGTCGACATCGAGTTCACCTCGCCGGACAAGGCGGGGACGACCCAGCGGATCCGCTACGACTACCTGATCAACGCGACCGGCCCGAAGCTGCGGTTCGAGGCCACCGAGGGCATGGGTCCCGGCGGCTACACCCAGTCGGTGTGCACGGCCGACCACGCCGTCGAGGCCAACGAGAAGCTGCGCGAGGTGATCGCGGTGCTGAAGACCGGCACCCCGCAGACCCTGGTGATCGGCATGGGGCACGGCACCTGCACCTGTGAGGGCGCGGCGTTCGAGTACGTGTTCAACGTCGACCACGAACTGCGCGAGGCCGGCGTCCGTGACCTCGCCCGGGTGGTCTACCTGACCAACGAGGCGGCCCTGGGCGACTTCGGCGTCGACGGCATGGTGTTCGACCAGCAGGGCTTCCAGACCACCAGCGAGCTGTGGACGGGCTCCCTGTTCCGCGAGCGCAACGTCGAGGCGATCCTCGGGGCGCACGTGTCGAGGGTCGAGGACGGGCTGATCCACTACGAGACGCTCGACGGCACCACGCACACGCTCGGCTTCGACTTCGCGATGCTCATCCCGCCGTTCGGCGGCGTGCCGCTGAAGGCGTTCGACGCCGACGACAACGACATCACCGCCGAGCTCTTCGCCCCGTCCGGCTTCATGAAGGTGGACGCCGACTACACCGCCAAGCCCTACGAGGAGTGGCGCGCGGAGGACTGGCCCACCACCTATGCCGCGCCGGGCTACGACAACGTCTGGGCGGTCGGCATCGCGTTCGCTCCTCCCCACCAGATCTCACGGCCCAGGAAGTCGGCGAACGGGACGATGATCGCGCCCTCCCCGCCCCGCACGGGCATGCCGTCGGGCGTGATGGGCAAGACCGTCGCCATGACCATCGCCGACCGCATCAAGAACGGTCCCGGCGCCCCGGCGCACACCGCCTCCATGGCGCGGATGGGCGCGGCGTGCGTCGCGTCGGCCGGCACCGGCCTCACGAAGGGTTCCGCGGCGGCGATGACCATGCTGCCGGTCGTGCCCGACTACCAGCGCTTCACCACCGGACGCGACGAGCGGGAGACCCGCGGCGAGCTCGGCCTGCACGGCCACTGGGTGAAGCTGATGCTCCACTACCTCTTCCTCTACAAGGCCAAGGCCCGTCCGGGCTGGCAGCTGATTCCGGAGTGACCATGACACACCTGACCATGCACGAGCCCACCGGCGGCGGCGACCCCGTGGTCGACCTCTCCAGTGCCCCCCTGCCGACGAAGAAGACCCTGGACATGCGGCGCAACCTGCCGTTCCAGTTCACCCGGTTCCTGGCGTTCAACTCCCGGATCATGCGGATGGTGATCAAGGGCCACCACTAGGCCCGTCCCGGACGACGAACGAGGCTGCCACCCGTGCGGGTGGCAGCCTCGTGTCGCGTCGGGTGCGGGCCGTTCAGGCCAGCGAGAGGAAGAGCTTCTCCAGGGAGGCGGTGTCGACGCCGCCCTCGGGGCCGGATTCGGTGATGCACTGGCGCAGGCCGGCCGCGATGACGGCGAAGCCGGCCCGGTCGAGGGCCTTGGAGACCGCGGCGAGCTGGGTGACGATGTCGGCGCAGTCGCGTCCGTCCTCGATCATGCGGATGATGCCGCCGATCTGTCCCTGCGCCCGCTTCAGCCGCTTGAGCACTCCGCTGAGCTCGTCGGTGTCGAGTTGCATGCTTGCGGCCCCTTCGGTCTGGCGGATGAGAGCGATCATACCGGCCGGAGTATGGGCCGAGGGGCTCATGCGGTCGTCTCCGCGGCCTGCTGCTCGGCCAATTCGGCGCGAACGGCGTCCATGTCTGCGGCGCGGACGGCGCCGATCAGCTCCTCCAGCGCGGGCGCGGGCATCGCGCCGGGCTGGGCGTAGACGAGGATGCCCTCGCGGAACACCATCAGGGTCGGGATGGACATGATCCGGGCGGCACCGGCGAGCTCACGCTCGGCCTCCGTGTCGACCTTGCCGAACACCAGGTCGGGGTGCTGCTCCGAGGCCGCCTCGAACACCGGCGCGAACATCCGGCACGGTCCGCACCAGGCGGCCCAGAAGTCGACGAGCACGATGTCGTTGTCCGACACGGTCTGCTCGAAGTTGGCGGCGGTCAGGGTGGTGGTGGCCATGCGAACTCCTTCTCTGTATACCCCCTAGGGTATCACGAACGCTGCGTCGCCCGCCGGTCAGGGCCGTGCGGGACGACCCGGCAGCTCGATCCAGAACGTCGAGCCATGACCGGGGACGGAGTCCACACCGTAGCGCCCCCGGTGCGCGGTCACGATGGCCGCCACGATGGCCAGGCCCAGGCCGGACCCCCGCTCACCGGTGTCCCGCACCCGGTAGAAGCGGTCGAACACCCGGGGCAGCTCCTGGGGCGGGATGCCGCGACCGCGATCGGCAACCAGGACACGGACCACGGGTCCCCGCTGCTCGGCCGAGAGGGTGACGGGCGTGCCGTCGTCGGAGTACTTCACCGCGTTGGCCACCAGGGCGGTCAGCGCCTGGCGAAGACGGTCGGAGTCGGCCAGCACGCCGGTGGCCCCCGACCGCTGGACGGTCACCCGGCGTCCCGGCTCACGCACCCGCAGGTCGGCGGCCAGGTCCTCCAGCACCTCGCCCAGTTCGAGCGGACGCAGGTCCAGCGCGGCGCCGTCGCTCAGCGCCGTCAGGTCCAGCAGGTCGTCGACGATCCGTCCCATGCGACCGGCCTCCGCGTTGATCCGGCGCATCGCGTCCGCAACCTGCTCCTCGCCGACCAGGCCGCCCTGGGCGTAGAGCGAGGAGTAGCCCCGCAGGGTCGTCAGCGGCGTCCGCAGCTCGTGGCTGGCGTCGGCGACGAAGCGGCGCAGCTGCTCCTGGCCGGCGGACGTGGTGGTGACCATCGCGTTGAAGGCGGCCCCCAGCCGTCCCGCCTCCGTCGCCGGGTGGTCGGTCTCGACAAGGACGGGGTCGCGTCCCCCGGTGGCGGTGACGTGCTCTGCCGCCGCGGTCAGCCGGGCGATCGGGCGCAACCCCAGCCGGTCCACCCAGTAGCTCACAAGCAGGGTGATCGCCGCCACCGCGAGCCACGCCAGCCCGAGGGCGATGACCAGCCGGCGCGAGGCCGCCTCCACCCCGTCCATCGACAGGGCGACGACCACCGTCCGCTGGGCCAGCGGCGCCTCGACCAGCCGGACCCGCTCGCCCGACCCCCCGGTCGTGGCACGGGTCACCGGGCCGGCGTCCCGCTCGTTGCCCAGCAGCACCGGCACCAGGCCCGGCTCCGCGTCGGGGGCGAGCACCGTGTTCAGCGTCCCGTTCAGCTTGTGGATGCCGACGTAGACGTCGGTGAGCAGGTCTGCTGCGGCGCCCGTCCCTGCCTCCGCCCGGGTGGAGACCGCGACCAGCGCCTTCGTGTTCGCCGAGAGGACGCGGAGGCGCTCGTCCACCTGCGAGACGAGGTACGACCGCTGCACGAGGGCCACGCCGGCGAACGCCAGCGCGACGACGACCAGCAGCGTGCTGATCGCCACGACGAGCCGGCGGCGCAGGGTCATCACGACTCCCGGACGGCGTACCCGATGCCGCGCACCGTGTGGATCAGCCGCGGCTCCTGGGCGTCCACCTTCTTGCGCAGGCTGGAGATGAAGGACTCGATGATCGCCGACTCGCCACCGAAGTCGTACTGCCAGACCTGGTCGAGGATCTGGCCGCGGGTCACCACGCGTCCGGCGTTGGCCATCAGGCAGGCGAGCAGCTTGAACTCGGTGGCGGACAGCGTGAGCTCGCGCCCGCCCCGCCAGACCCGGTGGGCGTCGGCGTCCAGCACCAGGTCGGCCACCTGCCAGCGGGACGGCTCCGGCTGGCCGCCGCGGCGTCGCAGCGCCACCTGGACGCGCGCGACCAGCTCCTCCAGCGCGAAGGGCTTCACCACGTAGTCGTCGCCGCCGGAGGTCAGCCCGCGTACGCGGTCGGACGTCGTCCCGCGCGCGGTCAGGAAGATCACCGCCGCCTGGCTGCCCGTAGCGCGCAGCCGGCGCAGCACCTCGTAGCCGTCGAGGTCGGGCAGCTGGATGTCGAGCACGACGACCTGCGGGTCGAGCGTGGCGGCCGCGGCCAGCGCCGCCGCTCCGGTGGCGGCGGACTCCACCGTGCAGCCCTGGAGCCGCAGGGCTGCGCCGACGAGGAACGAGATGTTCTCCTCGTCGTCAACCACGAGCACGCGGGGGCCGGCTGTCTCCACGGGTACAAGATGCCAGCAAGCGCCACCGCGGACGAGCCGACCCGCACCGGCTTCCAGCAGATCTCCAGCTTTCCTTGACGCCGACTCCAGCCGGGGCCGCCAGGCTCGTCACGAAAGCACACCGGGAGGGGAAGTCATGAGGTTCGTCAGGTCCATCGTCGCGGGCGCCGCCGTCGTGGTCGCCGGAGGCGTCCTGTACGCCGGCCAGGCCGCAGCGGACCCGTCCACGCCGACACCGTCGCCCACCGCGTCCACGGCCGCGGGCACGGCGGCGTCCCGGGGCGCGGGCGTGGCCTGGTTCTACCGTGCCCTGACCGTTGACCAGCGCCGGTGCCTCGCCGACGCGGGACTCCAGCGTCCCAAGGGCGCGCTGAGCGATGCCCAGCGCACCGAGCTCGCCGGCCAGGTGCGCGCCGCGCTGAAGGAGTGCGGGGTCGAACTTCCCGACAAGCTCGCCGGGCGCGACCGCCTGGGCTTCGGCTGGGCGTCCCTGAGCGTCGAGCAGCAGCAGTGCCTCGCCGGCACGGAGCTCACCCGTCCCTTCGGACGCCTCACCGACGCCCAGCGCGCCGCCCTGAAGCAGTCCCTGGTGGACGCCGCCGCCGCGTGTGGCGTCGCCCGCTGAGGCGGTCCTCGTCCCGCCCTGTCGCCGCGCGTCCGCCCCGTCGAAGGCCAGCCTTCGCCGCCGAGGGCCAGCGTTAAGGCCGAGGGCCAGCGTTACGTCGAGGCCAGCCTTCCCCGCCGAAGGCCAGCGCTAAGGCCGAGGGCCAGCACCTGCGCACTGGCCCTCGGCATCAAGGCTGGCCCTCGATGCCGAATGACGCGTACCGGCGGATCAGGACCTCCATCAGATGGACGGACCGCCGCCGTCCACGACCTGCGTGCGTCCGCCGTCGTCGCCCGGTCCGTCACCCCCCAGGGCCAGCGTTACGGCCGAGGGCCAGCACCGGTGCACTGGCCCTCGGCATCAAGGCTGGCCCTCGACACCGGAGGCGGGCACTCGACACCGGAGGCTGGCCCTCGACTCCGGAGGCTGGGCGCTCGGCGGGGCAGGCGGGCCCTGGACGTCGGAGGCGTGCGCTCGGCGGTCCAGGCTCGCCGGCGACGGCGGGAGCTGCGCCCGACCCACGGACGCGGGCGACAGAGCCCGGAAACGGCAGGTGCCGGGCCCCCGAAGGGACCCGGCACCGTGCGTGCGGGACGATCAGCCCTTGGTCAGCGGACCGAGGGTGGCGTCGTTGGCGTAGACCTCAGCAGCGTTGTCCTTGGTCACGATCACCGGGGCGATCAGGTAGGACGGGACGACCTTGACACCGTTGTCGTAGGACTTGGTGTCGTTGACCTCAGGGGTGCCACCGGCCTGCAGCGCCTGGACCATCTTGATGGACTGGGCGACGAGGAGGTTGGTGTCCTTGAAGATGGTCGAGTACTGCTTGCCGGCCATGATCGACTTGACCGACTCCACCTCGGAGTCCTGGCCGGTCACGACGGGCAGCGGCTTGCCGGCGGCGTCCACCGAAGCCATGGCCGCGCGGGCCAGGGTGTCGTTCGGGGAGAGGATGCCGTCGAGGTCGGCCTTCTGGTAGAAGCCGGAGAGCACGGTGTCGAAGCGCTTCTGCGCGTTCTCGGCCTTCCAGCCCTGGGTGACGACCTGCTCGAAGGTGGTCTGCTTCGACAGGACGGTCAGCGTGCCGTCGTCGATCTTCGGCTGAAGGACGCTCATGGCGCCGTCGAAGAAGACCTTGGCGTTGTTGTCGTCCGGCGAGCCGGCCATCAGTTCGACGTTCCACTTGGTCTTGTCGCCCTTGCGAGCCTTGAGGCCATCGAGCAGCGCGGTGCCCTGGAGCACGCCGACCTTGTAGTTGTCGAACGCGACGTAGTAGTCGACGTCCGGGGTGTTGGTGAGCAGGCGGTCGTAGGCGATCACGGTGATGCCGGCCTGCTTCGCCGCGGCGAGCTGGGTGCCCAGCTGGGAGCCGTCGATGGCGCCCACGATCAGGACCTTCGCGCCCTTCTCGATCATCGCGGTGATCTGGTTCTGCTGCTCGGTCACGCCGCCGTTGGCGAACTGCACCGTGCCCTTGAACCCGGCGGTGGTGAGGCCGTCGTTGAACAGCTTCTCCGCGAGGACCCAGTTCTCGGAGGTCTTCTGCGGCATCGCCACGCCGATGACGGCGTCCTTGGCGAACCCGGCTGCTGCACCCGATGCACTGCCACTGGCGGCCGGGGTCTCGGTGCGACCCCCGCCACAGCCGGTCAGAGCCAAAGCGCCCGCGGCCGCGAGCACAACCGCAGCCTTAGCGAACTTCTTCATCCCTACCTCTTTCTTCTTCCGGCAGCCGACTTGGCTCTCCCGGTTCCACCCGGCCACCCCTGCGTGGCCGGGAAGTCTTGCGTGACCGTCTGCTCAGCGCATCTCGGTCGGGTTGGCGCCCGCCTGCTCCTCGAGCAGGCCGGCCTCGGCCGGCGTGGTGGTCGCGGCCTCCTTGTTGCGGGCGAACATCCCGGTGATGGACGCCTTGCCCTGGCGCTTCTGCCACACGTCGAGGGCGACGGCGGCCAGCAGGACCAGGCCCTTGATCATCTGGGTGACGTCGGAACCGGCGCTCATCAGCTGCAGGCCGTTGTTGAGCACGGCCATCACCAGGCCACCGATGATCGACCCGATCACCGTGCCCACGCCGCCGGAGACCGCCGCGCCACCGATGAACACGGCGGCGATGGCGTCCAGCTCCCAGCCCACGCCGTCGAACGGGCCGGACGCGGTGGAGCGGCCGACGAACATGATGCCGGCGAACGCCGCCAGCACGGACATGTTCAGCATGACCAGGAAGTACGTGCGCCGGGTGTTGACGCCGGAGAGCTCCGCCGCGAGGCGGTTGCCACCGACGGCGTAGATGTGGCGACCGGTGACGGTGCGCTGGGTGACGAACGTGTAGAGGATCACCAGCGCGGCCAGGATCAGGCCGGGGACGGGGAAGGAGGTGCCCGGACGGCCGGAGCCGAACATCCAGGTCAGCCAGCCGACCACGACGGCCAGCAGCGCGATCCGGACGATGGTCACCCAGAACGGCGGGACCTCGGCGTTCACCTTGATCAGCGCACGGCGGTTCCGCAGCTGCATCCACACCAGGACGGCGATCGTGATCAGGCCCAGCAGCAGCGTGGAGTTGTTCATGCCGGTGTTCGGGCCCCACTCCGGCAGGTAGCCCGCGCCCAGGTACTGGAAGTCCTTGGGCACCGGCACGGTCAGCGACTTGCCGATGAACTGGTTGGCGCCACGGAAGAACATGTAGCCGGCCAGGGTCACGATGAAGCCGGGGATGCCCATGTAGGCCACCCAGAAGCCCTGCCAGGCGCCACACAGCGCACCGATGGCGAGGCCGAGCAGGACGCCTGCCCACCACGGGATGCCCCAGTCGCGCATTGCGATCGCCACGACGATGCCGACGAAGGCCGCCACGGAGCCGACGGCCAGGTCGATGTGGCCGATGACGATGACCATCACCATGCCGATGGCCAGCACCAGCACGTAGCTGTTGCCGTTGATGAGGTTCATGAGGTTGGTCGGCGTGATGACCAGGCCGCCGGTCATGAGGTGGAAGAAGATCGCCAGCGCGACCAGGACGAACAGCATGCCGAACTGGCGCAGGCTGCCACCGAACAGTTTCTTCAGAGCTTCCATCGTTGTCTCTCCCCGCAGCTCAGGCTGCGCTCTTGGTGGTGTTCGGGATGAGGGTCATCAGCCGCATCAGGTCCTCCTGGGTGGCCTCGGCCACGTCCAGGCACCCGGTGATGGCACCCTGGCTGACCGTGTAGATGCGGTCACACGTGCCCAGCAGTTCGGGCAGCTCGGAGGAGATCATCATGATCGCCTTGCCCTGGTCGGCGAGGGCGTTCATGATCCCGTACATCTCGTACTTGGCCCCCACGTCGATGCCGCGGGTGGGCTCGTCGAGGATCAGCACCTCGGGCTCGGTGAACAGCCACTTCGCCACGACGACCTTCTGCTGGTTCCCGCCGGAGAGCTTCACGACGCCCTCGTTGACGTTCGGCGTCTTGATCCGCAGTTCCTTGCGGTACTTCTCCGCGGCCATGAACTCGGCGTTGCGGTCGACCACCCCGTTCGGCGAGATCTGGTGCAGCTCCGCCGACACCACGGTGGTGCGGATGTCATCCAGGAGGTTCAGCCCGAGCACCTTGCGGTCCTCGGTGACGTAGGCCAGGCCCAGCTCGATGGCCTGCTCGACGGTCTTCGGCGAGATCTCCTTGCCGTCGAGGAAGATCTGGCCCTTGACGTAGGTGCCGTAGGAGCGACCGAACAGCGAGCGGGCCAGCTCGGTGCGTCCGGCGCCCATCAGGCCGGCGAAGCCGACGATCTCGCCGCGCCGGAGGAAGAAGTTCGAGCCCTTGCAGACCAGCCGCTCGGTCACCTCCGGGTGCCGGATCGTCCAGTCCTTGACCTCGAACATGACCTCACCGGCGTGCGAGGTGTGCTCGGGGTAGCGGGACGTGAGCTCGCGGCCCACCATGCCCCGGATGATGCGGTCCTCGTCGACCCGCTCCCCCGGGGGCACGTCGATGGTCTCGACGCTCCGGCCGTCGCGGATGATGGTGATCGAGTCGGCGATGGCGGCGATCTCGTTCAGCTTGTGGCTGATCATGATGCAGGTCATGCCGTGGCTCTTGAACTCGCGGATCAGGTCGAGCAGGTGGGCCGAGTCGGTCTCGTTGAGCGCGGCCGTGGGCTCGTCGAGGATGAGCAGCTTCACGTCCTTGCTGATGGCCTTGGCAATCTCGACCAGCTGCTGCTTGCCGACACCGATGCTCTTGATCTGGGTGTCGGGGTCGTCCTGGAGGCCGACCCGCTCCATCAGCTCGCGCGCGCGCTGGCGCGCCGCGACCCAGTCGACCCCGAAGCGGCCACGGACCTCGTTGCCGAGGAAGATGTTCTCGGTGATCGACAGCTCCGGGATCAGCGCGAGCTCCTGGTGGATGATCACGATGCCCGCGTGCTCGCTGCTGCGGATGTTGTTGAAGGTGGCGAGATGCCCGTTGTAGAAGATCTCGCCGGTGTAGGTGCCGTGCGGGTGGACGCCGGAGAGGACCTTCATCAGGGTCGACTTGCCGGCACCGTTCTCGCCACAGATGGCGTGGATCTCACCCCTGTGGACCCTCAGCGAGACGCCGTCGAGGGCCTTGACGCCGGGGAACTCCTTGGAGATGTCCCGCATCTCCAGGATCAGGTCGGACTCGTTGGCCAACGGTTCCTCCGGTTCTGGTGGCGGACTGGACCACCGGTCGACGACGCTGTTCGGACGGAGGGCCCACCCACGTGGAATGAACCGCTCTTTCCGCAGACTATGAACCCTCTTTATCCCTGTCAACGGTCGTTTCCGCCTCGTTATCGAATCGTTTTCATTCCATGATCGGTCAAATCAGCCGCCCAGAGGCGTTGAATCGCACGACGACGGGGCCTATGCTCCCCCTATGTCGCCGTCGACGGGCCGCACCTCGCTGCGGGATCGAACCCGGGATGAGGTCTTTGCCCTCATCCGCGACCACCGCGACCTCACCCGCTCGGCGCTGGTCGAGCTCACCGGCCTCCCCAGCAGCACCGTTGGCCACGCGGTGGCCCGGCTGCTGACCGAGGGACGGATCTCCGAGTCGGCCCTCGTGGCGAAGGGCCGGGGATCGGGCAGCGGGCGTCCCGGCTCGATCCTCAACGCCGTGCCGACCGGTACCCGCACCGGCGCGATCGACTTCGGCCACCGCCACCTCACCGTCGGGCTGGGCGACGACACCGGCGCGCTGGTCGACCAGATCACGATCCCCGTGAACGTCGACCTCTCCCCCACCCGCGGCCTGGACGAGTCCGTCCGGCTGCTGGAAGAACTGTGCGCCCGCAACGGCGTCACGTCGCTGTCGTGCGTCGCCGCCGGCGTCCCCGGCCCGATCGAGGACGCCACCGGCCTGGTCTGCTCGACCACGACGCTGTCCAACTGGGCCGGCATGTTCCCGGTGCAGGAGCTCGAGCGGCGACTGGGCGTGCCCGCCGTCGTGGGCAACGACGCGAGCGTCGGCGCCCTCGGCGAGCTGCACCGGGGGGCCGGACGCGGGCACCGCGACTTCCTCTACATCAAGGCGTCCCACGGGATCGGCGCCGGCCTGGTCGTGAACGGCCAGCTCTACCAGGGCGGGTCGGGGTTCGCCGGAGAGATCGGCCACATCATCATCGCCGGGCGCCCCGAGCTGTGTCGCTGCGGCAACCGCGGTTGCCTCGAGGCCGTCATCTCCGTGCCGTCCGTCCGCGAGCAGCTCAGCCACACCCATCCCCACCTCGATCCGGAGACGATCGACCTGGCCACCCTCGACGACCCGATCTCTGCCCGCATCCTCAACGAGGCGGGTCGCTCGCTCGGCGCCGTCCTCGCCGGGCTGTGCGACCTGTTCAACCCGACGGCCCTGATCATCGGCGGCGAGCTGGGTTCCTCGGGCAAGCCGCTGATCGACGGCGTCCGCGCCTCGGTCAACCGTTTCGCCCAGCCGGCCACCTCCGGCGCGGTGCAGGTCATGTCTGCGGGCCTGGGGCGTCGCGCCGAGATCGTCGGGGCCGCCCAGCTGGCCGGCATCCACGCCCGCGCCTGAGGTCGCCGGCGCCGAGGGCGACGCGTCCCCGACGGGTTCGCGCCGCCGTCCACGACACCGCCGGGGTTGCCCCGAAGGGGCATGATGGGGGCATGAGCACAACGCGTGCCGCGTCCGGACGCCGGACCCTGTGGATGCTCCTCGCGGGAGTGCTGACGGTGGCCGGGATCACCGGCTTCCTCGCCCGCGGAGCCGTCGCGGACCCCGTCCTGCCGCCGCTGACCCCGTCCGAGCTGCTGACGAAGGTCGCCACGGCGAAGGTCGACGCCCTGTCGGCCACCTTCGAGCAGCGCAGCGACCTCGGCCTGCCCGCGCTGCCCACCGGCTCCCTGCCGGACGGCGATGCCGTGCAGTCGGCGCTGGCGATGCTCACCGGCGACCACACCGCCCGGGTCTGGCTCGACGGGCCCGACCGCGCGAAGGTCGCGCTCGTCGACGGCGCGACGGAGACCTCCGTGATCCGCAACGGCGACCAGCTGTGGACCTGGTCGAGCGAGAAGCAGCGCGCCGGCCACGCCACCATCAGCCCGGGCGAGAAGCCGGAGCCCTCGGCCACCCCGGTCTCGCCGAGCGAGGCGGTGCAGCGCTTCCTCGACGCGATCGGGCCGAGCACCGACATCGCGACCTCGGGCACCGGCTACGTCGCGGGACGCGCGGTGTACCAGCTCGTGCTGAGCCCCACCGACGACGCCAGCCTGGTCGGCCAGGTGCGGCTGTCCGTCGATGCGGAGACCTTCGTGCCGCTCGGCCTGCGGGTGATCGCGGATGACGGCAGCGACGCGGTGAGCGTGGCGGCCACGTCGGTGGAGTACACCCGCCCGGACGCCTCGATCTTCGCCTTCACCCCACCGCCGGGCGCGGAGGTCACCGAGCTCACCGCTCCCGAGCGACCGACCGGCACCCCGACAGCAGGGCAGGAGAAGAAGCCCACCGTCGTCGGGTCCGGCTGGACGGCCGTCGCGGTGACCACGGTCGCCGGCACCCCGGACAAGGCCACGTCCACCGTGCTGGAGTCCCTGCCCGAGGTGTCGGGCAGCTGGGGACGCGGCCGGCTGGTGAGCACGACCCTGCTCACCGTGGTGATCACCGACGACGGCCGGGTGGGCGCCGGGGCCGTCACCCCGGACCGGGTGTACGCCGCGCTGGCGAAGAGGTGAGCCCCGACTCGCCCGCCATCTCGTCCACGGGGCTGGCCAAGCGGTTCGGCCGCCAGCAGGTCGTGGCCGACCTCGCCCTCGACGTCCCCCGCGGCTCCTGCTACGGCTTCATCGGGCCGAACGGCTCGGGCAAGACCACCACGATCCGGATGCTGCTGGGCATGGTGCGTCCGGACGCGGGGACGTGCGCGCTGCTGGGCGAACCGATGCCGGTCGCCGCGGCCGCCGTCCTGCCCAGGGTCGGCGCCCTCGTCGAGGGCCCGGCCTTCCACCCGTACCTCTCCGGCCTGGCGAACCTGCTGCGCGTGGACGCGGCGGACGCCACCAGTGACCCCGCCACCGCGCGTTCCCGGGTGGGCGCGGCGCTCGACCGCGTGGGCCTGATCGCGGCCGCCAACAAGCGCTATCGCGCCTACTCCCTCGGCATGCGCCAGCGCCTGGCGATCGCCGCGGCACTGCTCCAGCCCCGCGACCTGCTGGTGCTCGACGAGCCCACCAACGGCCTCGACCCGCAGGGCACCCGCGAGGTGCGCCACCTCGTCGCGGACCTCGCCGCGGAGGGCCGGACGATCTTCGTCTCCAGCCACCTGCTCTCCGAGGTCGAGCAGCTGTGCGACCACGTCGGCGTCATGCGCGAGGGCCGGCTGGTGGCGCAGGGACGGATGGACGAGCTCGGCGGGCTGCGGGCCCGCCGGTTCCGGCTGCAGACCGCCGACACCGCGGCGGCCCACCTCGTGCTCAAGCGCCTGGGGGTCGCCGACGCCGTCGAGGGCGTGGACGGCATCGTCGGCAGCCTCGGCGAGCTGGAACCGTCCCGGATCGTGGCGGAGTTGGTGGGCGACGGCGTCGCCGTCCGCTCGTTCGCGCCCGTGCGCCCGACGCTCGAGGAGGCGTTCGTCGAACTCACCGGGGAGGGCTTCGATGTCAGTGGCTGAGGCGGGCGCGACGATCCGTCCGCGCCGGCGCGGGGCGTGGGCGCGCCTGTTCGCGTCCGAGCTCGGGCTTGTCTTCGGGCGGCGTCGCAACCAGATCGGCCTGGCGGTCCTCGCCGGGCTCGTGGTGATGCTCGGAGTGGCGCTGAAGGCGTCCTCGTTGCGCCATCCGGGAGAGCGGGGCGGCGACCTCATGTCTGCCGTGGCGGGCAACGGCGTGTACCTCGGCTTCGCCGGCCTCACCATCGAGATCGCCCTGTTCCTGCCGCTGGCGGTGTCGGTGCTGGCCGGGGACGCGATCGCCGGTGAGGCCAACCTCGGGACGCTGCGCTACCTGCTGGCCGCCCCCGTCGGACGGCTGCGGCTGCTCGGCGTGAAGGCGGCGTCCCTCGCCGTCGGGGCGCTCACCGGGGCCGCGCTGGTGGCGGTGACCGGGGTGCTGGTGGGGACGGCGCTGTTCGGCGCCGGGCCGCTGGTGACCCTGTCCGGCAGCCGGATCAGCGTCGCCGACGGCCTGCTGCGGCTGCTGCTGGCGACCCTGTACGTCGCCGCGGGCCTGGCCGCGCTGGGCATGATCGGACTGTTCATCTCCACGCTCACCGAGCAGCCGATCGCGGCCACCGTGGCGACGGCGATGGCGAGCACGGTGCTGTGGATCCTGGACGCCGTCCCCCAGCTCGACTGGTTGCACCCCTGGCTGCTCGTCGACCGCTGGCCCGCCTTCGTCGACCTGTTGCGGGACCCGGTCTTCCCCGACCGGATCCTCACCGGGCTCTGGGTGGACGCCGCCTACGCTGCAGTCTTCTTCTGCGCGGCCTGGCTGTGGTTCCGGAGCAAGGACATCACCAGCTGATCCGGCATCGGAGCCGCCTTGGGGAATCGAACCCCAGACCTACGCTTTACGAGAGCGTCGCTCTACCGACTGAGCTAAGGCGGCGCGGCCGTCGACCGGCCGAGGCACAACTATAGGGGGTCCGGGCGCCCGGTACTCACTCGGGCCCGCCGCTCACCGGCAACGGACGCCGTCCGCGGGCACGGCGCCCTCCACCAGGTAGTCGATGACGATCTCGTCCACGCATGACGACTTGCCGCCGTAGGACCCGTGGCCCTCGCCCTCGTACGTGACCAGCACGCCCGACTCGAGCTGTTCGGCCATGTCGACCGCCTGCTGGTAGGGCGTCGCGTTGTCGCCCGTCCCGCCGATCACCAGCAGCGGCGCGGCCGCGGCGCCTCGGATCGTCAGGGGCGCGGCCGGGCGCACCGGCCACAGCGCGCAGTGGTAGTCCGGGCCGAAGTAGCGGCCGAAGATGGGAGCCTTGCGCTGGTCCTTCGCCCAGGTGGCGTCCGCGTCGAGGATGCCCTTGTCCTGGTCGGTGTCGAGGCAGCCGATCGCGGGGAAGGCGTAGAACATCGTGCCGTAGGCGCCCTTGCCGTTCCTGTCGTTCAGGGAGTCCGCGGCCGCCAGCAGCGGCTGGCCGCTGCCGTTGTCGGCCGCAGCGACCATCGCGGTCAGGGTGGGCCACGCCTGCGTCCCGCCGTACAGCATCGCGGCCACGCCGGTCACCGCGAGGCTCTGGGTGAGCGCCCGCTGGCCGACCGGGAGCGCGCCGCGGTCCAGCCGGTCGAGCAGGCCGGTGACGGCGTCCAGCACGTCCTGCTTCGTGTCGCCCAGCGCGCAGCTGCGCTGCGCGCACCACTGCGCGTAGTTGCCGAGGGCCAGGTCGAAGCCCATCGCCTGGATCACCTCGCTGTCGTCGGTGATGTCGACCGCGGCGTCCAGCACCAGCCGGCCGGTGTTCGGGCCGAACAACTCCGCGTAGGTCGCGCCGATCTGCGTCCCGTACGAGTAGCCCAGGTAGTGCAGCTTCGCGTCCCCCACCAGCTGCCGCAGCAGGTCGAGGTCGCGGACCGTCTCGGTCGTGGAGATGTGCTCCAGCAGTTCCCCGCTGTGCTCCCAGCAGGACGCGCCGAACGCGTAGTAGCCGCGGATCAGCGCCGCCCGCTCCGCTGCGTCGTCGGGCGAGGAGTCGAGGTTGTTCAGAGCATCGGTCTCCGCGGGCCCGTAGCAGACCACGGGCGTCGAATCCCCCGTGCCGCGCGGGTCCCAGCCCACGATGTCGTACTGCTCGAGTCCGATGCGCTCGAACCGTGCGGCGAGCTCCTTGCCGGAGGCGCCGGGGCCGCCGGGGTTCACGAACAGGGTGCCCAGCCGTGGCTCCCTGGTCGCGGGCACGCGCCGCATCGACAGCGTCACCGCCCGCCGGCCGGGGTTCGCGTAGTCGAGCGGGGCGAGCACGTCCGCGCATTCGGTGCCCCCGCCGCAGTTGTCCCAGGACACCTTCTGGGCGAGGTACACGCCCAGGTCGTCCCCTTCGAGGCCGGGCACGAGGCCCTCGACGGCCGGCTCCACGGGCGGCAGCACCGGACGGTCGACCGCCGGGCCGGGCACCGAGGAGATGCGGATCTGCGCCGCATCGGGGTTGGCCGCGGGGACGCACGCGGCCAGCGTCAGCCCGGCGACGATCGCTGCCAGACCGCTGCGGACGCCCGAGTGCACGCGCACAGCCTAGTTGCTCCTCCGGTGCCGCCCTCGTGCCGTCGCGTCACGCCGGTCACGGCGTCACACCTCAGCCGGCCCTGCGTCGCGGACGGTCCGTGCGCCCCGCATCGAGGGCCAGCCTTCCGGTCGAGGGCTCGTGCACCGGGGCTGGCCCTCGGCCGTAACGCTGGCCCTCGGCGCGGAAGGCTGGCCCTGGGCGGTAGAGGCTGGCCCTCGGCGGGGGAGGCTGGCCCTCGGCGGGGGAGGCTGGCCCTCGGCGGGGGAGGCTGGACGGCGGTGCTCAGGGACGCGGTGCCGTGGGCTCGGGCGCCCCGGTGGGGCGCGGCTCGGGTGACCCGGTGGGGCGCGGCTCGGGTGACCCGGTGGGGCGCGACGGGTGGACGCGGGCGAGAGGACAGGTCAGGCGCTCCTGCTCGAGCTGCACCACCACGGCGTCCTGGGGAACGCTGTGCGCCACCACCACGCCCTGGCCCTGGTCGGTGTCGACGCGGGTGCCCAGGCCGGGGGCCCGCTTCTTGAAGTCGACGTAGAGCGGGTTCTCGTAGGTCAGGCAGCACATCAGCCGTCCGCAGGTGCCCTGCAGCTGGGACGGGTTGTTGGGCAGCGCCTGCTCGCGTGCCAGCCGCGGCGGGACAGACTCGCGCGGCGGCCCCATCACCGCGCAGCAGCACTCGCGCCCGCAGGGCCCGAAGCCGCCCAGGATCGCCGCGGCGTCACGCGTGCCGACCTGGCGGAGGTCGATGCGGGCCTGCAGCGCCCGGGCGAGGTCGGTGAGCAGCCCGCGGAAGTCGACGCGTCCGGGCGCCTCGAAGTAGACCACCGCCTGCTGGTCGAAGTGGTCGCTCTGGTCGACGAAGTCGACCCCGACCACCCGCATGGGCAGGTCGTGGCGGGCGATCAGGCGCCGCGCGACCGCGGCGATCTCCGCCCGACGCCGGCGGTTGTCCGCGTCCCTCTTGCGGTGGTGGTCCCCGGCGGGGCCGAGGCACTCCAGCAGGGCTCCGGCCCACTCGACCTCCGCGGGGCCCCACACGCAGCGGGCGACCTCCGCGCCCTCGCCGGTGGCGACGACCACCGCCTGGCCGTAGGCGTAGTCGGCCGCACCGGGGTCGACGTAGTAGAGCCGGCCCAGGGGCTCGAACGACACGGCCATCACCCGGGGCATGAAGGCACTCTAGGGGACGCCGGTCCCGCGGCGTGACGGTGAAGCCAAAGCGGAAGCCCCGGGCGGCGGCGCCGGGGTTCCGCGACGCTCACTGGGCGGTGGCGGCCCGTTCGCGCTTGTCACGCTCACGACCGGCACGGAAGGCCCGGTCGAGGCTCCAGCCGCCGCCCCCGATCAGCAGCAGCAGGAGGCCGACGGTGGCCAGCAGCAGCTCGTACTCGCCGAGGAAGCCGGGGCGGCCCGGTACGAAGACGCTCCAGGTTCCCCAGTAGACGAAGGCGAGGGCGCCGCCGGCGATCAGCGCGATGCCCAGGCCGGCCACGCGGGTGAGCAGTCCGAGCAGCAGGGCGAGCGCGATGAGTTCGCACGCCACCCCGGTGACGATCGCCATGATCCCCGGCTCGGGGATGATCGTCGTCGCGAACTGGGCCTGGGCCGCAGGGATGTCGGTGAGGATGTTCAGGCCGCGGACGGCGAAGATCCCCGCCAGCACGAGGCGCAGCAGGAACAGCCCCAGGGCCCCCAAGAACTTGTCGTTGGTGCGCTTGTGCACCACCACCGGGGCCGGGGCGACCACCGGCATCGGGGCCGGGGCGGCCAGGGCCGCGACGCGGGCGTCCCGACGCGCGGCGCGCTCGGCGGCCAGCTTCTGCTCCTCCTCCGACAGCGGCTCCAGGCGGGTGGGCTCGGGGCTCGGGCCCGACGTCGGGGTCGGCGGCCGGAAGATCGCGTCCGCCGGCGCGGGGCTGGGGGCGGGCACCGGCTCGTCCGCGATCACCAGGCGCTGGGTCTCTGCGGTCTCGGGGGCGACCGTGGGCTCCTCCGGGTACGCGCTGAAGTAGGTGGGGCCGGACGATGACGATGGTGCGGGCGTTTCGACCGACTCCGGGGCCTCGACCGGAGCGGGCTCCTCGTCCGCTTCCGGAGCCTCTGCCGGCGCGACATCCTCGACCGGTTCGTCCGCTTCCGGAACCTCGGACGCCGCAGGCTCCTCGGCCGGTGCGACCGCTTCCGGAACCTCGGACGGCGCAGGCTCCTCGACCGGTGCGTACGCCTCCGCGCCCTCGATCGGCGCCGCGACGGGGTCGGTGCGCTCCTCTGCGACGGGCACCACGTCCGCCTCTGCCGGCTCTGTGGCCTCCTCGGTCGGCTCGTCCACCACCGGCGCAGGTGTCTGGAGGACCTGGGTGGCCTCCTCGGACGGCGAGGCGGCCGGCGGAGTGAGCGCGACGGTGTCCTCGGCGGGGGCGGGCGTGACGGGGTACCAGTTCCCGGTGTCGGGCCTGGGCGGGTCGTCCAGCTGTTCGGGTTCGCGCGGCTCGGTCACGGGGGAAGTCCTCTCGATGCACACTGACGTCAGTCCATGCTGGCATCCGCGACAGGCTTACCCTCTCAGCGACACGGCGAAGCCGTGCCTCGCGTCAGCCCGGCCCGCCGAGGGTCAGCATCAGCGACTCCATGGCCAGCAGGGGCGCGACGTTGGTCTCCAGGGCCGTGCGGCAGGCGAGGATCGCGTCCAGCTTGCCGACGGTCGCCTCGGGCGTGGTGCGCCGGGCCAGTTCGGCGATGTCGTCGGCGAACTCGGCGTTGATCGGTTCCGCCCCGGCCCCGGTCTGGAGCGCCAGCACGTCGCGGTAGAACGAGGTGAGTTCGGTGAGCACGCGGTCCAGTGCGTCCCGCTGGATCCTCTTGGCCCGGGCCTTCTGCTGGTCCTCGAGCTCGCGCAGCGCAGCCTGGGCGTTGCGCGGACGGACGCCGCGGGTGGTGAGGCCGAGGGCCTCGGAGAGCTCCGTCCGCTCCCGCGCGTCCAGCTCGGCGGTGAGCACGGTCGCCTCCTGCGTGGCCGCCTCGACCAGCGTCGCGGCGGCGTCCAGGCAGGTGCCGAGCGAGCGGAGGCGGCCGGGAAGCCGCAGCACCTCCTGGCGGCGCTCGCGCACCGAGGGGTTGCGGGCCAGCGCGCGGGCCCGTCCGATGTGACCCTGTGCCACCCGTGCCGCGAACGCCGCGAGTTCGGGCTCGACCCCGTCCCGCCGCCGCAGGAGCTCGGTGATCGCGGCCGTGCTGGGGGTGCTCAGTTCCACCCGTCGGCACCGGGAGCGGATCGTCGCTACCACGTCCTCCGCCGTGGGTGCGCACAGCAGCCACACGGTCCGCGCGGCCGGCTCCTCGATGCTCTTCAGCAGCGCGTCCGCGCCGCGCTCGGTGATGCGGTCGGCGTCCTCGACGACCAGCGCCTGGTAGCGGCCCATGGTGGGCGCCATCGCCGCCCTGCGGACGAGCTCGCGCACCTCGTCCACGCCGATGCTCAGCGCCTCGGTGCGCACCAGGGTGACGTCCGGATGGGCGCCGCTGAGGGACGTGGTGCAGGTGTTGCACTCCCCGCAGCCGCCCACCGCGCACTGCAGTGCGGCGGCGAAGGCTCGCGCGGCGTTCGAGCGGCCCGACCCCGGCGGGCCGGTGAGCAGCCACGCGTGGCTCATCGCGTGCCGGTTGCCGCCGGCCCCCGCGGCGCGCACCGCGCGCTGGAGGGTTTCCACCACCCGGTCCTGGCCGATCAGGTCGGCCCAGACCCCCGTGGTTCCCGCGGTCGTCGTCACGGTGCCACTGTGCCACCGGGCACCGACAGCAGCGGGGCCACCCGCGCACGAACCAGTTCCGCCAGCTTCCGGACGCCGGTCCGGGCCGGCAGCACCAGGTAGTGCTCGGGGTCGCGGGCGGCCAGGTCGAGGAAGAACTGGCGCGCGCGCAGGTGCAGGTCGGCCCCGGCGTCCTCGAGGCGGTCCTTGTCCCGGATGGTCGCCAGGCCCCGGTCCGGATCGAGGTCGAGCAGGACGGTCAGGTCCGGCAGCAGGTCCTCGGTCGCCCAGCGGGCGATCTGCTCGACCCGGTCGGGGTCGAGCACCCGGCCGGCACCCTGGTAGGCCAGCATCGAGTCGACGTACCGGTCGGAGATCACCACGGCACCGCGTCGCAGGGCCGGCATCACCACCTCGTGGATGTGCTGGGCCTTGTCCGCGGCGTACATCAGCGCCTCGGCCCTCGGGGAGACGTCGCCCCAGGCCGGGTTCAGCACGAGGTCGCGCAGCGTGGCGCCGATCGCGGTGTCGCCGGGCTGGAAGGTGAGCACGACCTCGCGTCCCTGCTGGCGCGCCCAGTCGGCGAGCCGGCGGGCCTGGGTGGACTTGCCCACGCCGTCCCCGCCCTCGAACACGATGAAGACGCCGTCGGGGGCCGGGTTCTGCGGTGGGACCGGTGGCATCGTCGGGCCTACTTCTTGCGGGTGGTGGTCTTCTTCGTCGCGGTGGTGCGACGGGTGGTGCGCTTGGGCGCGGGGCCCTTCGCGCGCTTCTCCGCGAGCAGCTCGGCGGCCCGCTCCAGCGTCATGGCCTCCACCGAGTCGGTCCGGCGCAGCGTGGCGTTGGTCTCGCCGTCGGTGACGTACGGGCCGAAGCGTCCGTCCTTGATCACCACCGGCTTGCCGTTGGCCGGATCGGCGCCCAGCTCCCGCAGCGGGCCGGCGGACGCCGCGGCTGCGCGTCCCCGGGTCTTCGGCTGGGCGTAGATCGCCTCCGCCTCCGCCAGCGTGATGTCGAAGATCTGGTCCTCGCCGGCCAGGGACCGGGAATCGGTGCCCTTCTTCAGGTAGGGACCGTAGCGCCCGTTCTGGGCGGTGATCTCCTCACCGTCCGCGGCCGTGCCGACCACGCGGGGCAGGCTGAGCAGCTTCAGCGCGTCCTCGAGGGTGAGCGTGTCGATGCTCATGGACGCGAACAGCGAGCCGGTGCGCGGCTTGGCCGACTTGGGAGCGTCGTCCGGAAGCACCTCGGTGACATAGGGCCCGTACCGGCCCGCCTTGGCGACGATGGCCAGCCCGGTGCCCGGGTCGGTGCCGACCTCGCGCTCCTCTGCGGCCGGGCGGGACAGCAGCTCGCGCGCGTGTTCCAGCGTGAGCTCGTCCGGCGGCAGCTCCGGGTCGACGTTGGCGCGGCGGCCCTCCGTGTCCTCGATGTAGGTGCCGTAGCGGCCCACCCGCACGTCGATGCCGTCCCCCAGGGGGAAGGTGGACAGGGCGCGCGCGTCGATCTCGCCGAGTTCGTTGACCAGCCGCTCCAGGCCCTCGTGCGGCGCGCCGTCCGGGCCGAAGTAGAAGTCCCTGAGCACCCCGACCCGCGCCACGTCGCCGCTGGCGATCTCGTCGAGGGTCTCCTCCATCTCCGCGGTGAACTTGTAGTCGACGAGCTTGCTGAAGTGCTCCTCCAGCAGCCGGGTCACCGCGAACGCCAGCCAGGTCGGCACCAAGGCCGAACCCTTCTTGAACACGTAGTCGCGCGAGGTGATCGTGCGGATGATCGCCGCGTAGGTGGACGGGCGGCCGATCTCGAGCTCCTCGAGCTTGGCCACCAGCGACGGCTCGGTGTAGCGGGCCGGCGGACGGGTCTCGTGGGCGAGGGCGGTCAGCCGCTCCGCGTCCACGCGCTGGCCACTGGCCAGCTGCGGCAGCCGTGCCTGCGCGTCGTCGGAGGACTCGTCGTCGTCCACGCTCTCCACGTAGGCCTTGAGGAAGCCGAGGAAGGTGATCGTCCGGCCGGACGCGGAGAAGGTGGCGCGCCCCGACTCCACGACCTCTCCGGTCGCGACGTCGGTCACCGACGCCCGCTCGGGCAGCGTCGCGCCGATGCGGACGCTGACGGTCTCGCCCTCTGCGTCCTTCATCTGCGAGGCGATCGTGCGCTTCCACACCAGCTCGTACAGCCGCAGGTGGTCGCCGTGCAGGCCGGTCTGCTGCGGGGTCCGGAAGTGCTCGCCGGCCGGGCGGATGGCCTCGTGCGCCTCCTGCGCGTTCTTCACCTTCGAGGTGTAGACGCGCGGCTGCGCCGGGAGGAACTGGCCGCCGAACAGCTGCTTCACCTGGTCGCGCGCCGCGGCGATGGCGGTCGTCGACAGCGTGACCGAGTCGGTTCGCATGTAGGTGATGAAGCCGCGCTCGTAGAGGTCCTGCGCCACGCTCATCGTGCGCTGGGCCGAGAAGCCGAGCTTGCGGCCCGCCTCCTGCTGGAGCGTGGTCGTGCGGAACGGCGGGTAGGGACGCCGGGTGTAGCCCTTCGCCTCCACAGAGCCGACGGCGTAGGAGGCGCCGTCGAGCAGGTCGGCCAGCGACTGGGCGGACTCGAGGCTGAGCTGGAGGAGGTCCTTGCCGGTCAGGCCGCCGGTGGCGTCGAAGTCGCGGCCGGAGGCGATGCGACGGCTGTCGAAGGTGGTGAGCCGGGCGGTGAAGGTGCGCGGCTCGGCGTCCTCACCGGCGTCCAGCACGGCCTCGATGTCGGCGTAGGCGGCGGCGCGGAACGCGATCCGCTCCCGCTCCCTGTCGACGACCAGCCGCGTGGCCACCGACTGCACGCGGCCGGCCGACAGTTTCGGCATGACCTTCTTCCACAGCACCGGCGAGACCTCGTAGCCGTACAGCCGGTCGAGGATGCGTCGGGTCTCCTGGGCGTCCACGAGGTCGGTGTCGAGCTCACGGGTGTTCTGGACGGCTTCGAGGATCGCCTCGGGGGTGATCTCGTGGAAGACCATCCGCTTGACCGGAACCTTGGGCTTCAGCTCGTCCAGCAGGTGCCACGCGATGGCCTCGCCCTCGCGGTCCTCATCAGTGGCGAGCAGGAGCTCGTCCACGTCCTTCAGCTTCGCCTTGAGGTCGCGGATGGTGGCCTTCTTGTCCGCGGCCACTACGTAGAGCGGCTCGAAGTCGGCCTCGATGTTCACCCCGGTGCGGGCCCACTTCTCGCCCTTGTACTTGGCGGGCACCTCCGCGGCACCGGTCGGCAGGTCGCGCACGTGGCCCCGGCTCGACTCCACGACGTAGCCGGCGCCGAGGAACTTGGCCAGGCTGACCGCCTTCGTCGGGGACTCGACGATGACGAGCCGGCGTTTGCTAGCTGTGGCCACGGGGCTTCTTCCTGGCGTCGGGGACGATCGGTCGCTCACTCTAGCGCCGTCGCCGGGCAGGGTGAGGCGCCCATTGTCCACCACGGGTGGGAACGGCCCGGGCGCGGCGCCGCCGCGGCGGACAGCTCCCGGGGGCGGCAACGTGCCCCGCACCAGCGAGGACGGGTGCGGGGCACGGGGCGCCGGTGGCGAACCCGGCGGCTGGGGGACGCGGTCAGTTGACGGGGCTGCTGCCCAGCGTGACCGTGGCCTGCTTGTGGGTGCCGTTGGGCGCCGTCCACTGGATCGTCACCTGCTGGCCGGGCTCGAGCGCACGGATCACGGTGGCCAGGTTCGTCGTGGCCCTGATGGTGGTGTCGCCCACCCTGGTGAGGCGGCTGCCGGCGACCACGCCGGCCTTGTCGGCCGGGCTGCCGGCGACGACGGCGGTGATGGTCTTGCCTGTGGAGGTCTGGTCGGCGTCGGCCACCTTGATGCCGAGGTAGCCCGCCGGGCCGACCCGCACCGTGCCCGCGTCCTGCCCGGACTCGACCTGCTGGACGACGGCGAGCGCGGTCGCGATCGGCACCGCGTAGCTGGTGCGCTCGCGGGTGGAGCCGGCGGTGGTCATGCCGACCACCTCGTTGTCGGCGTCGAACATCGGGCCGCCGGAGTCACCGGGGACGGCGCGCGCGTTGGTCTCGATCAGGCCGGAGAGGTCCTCGGAACTGCCCCAGGGGGAGTCGGAGGAGACCGTGAGGCTCTGGTCGGTGGCCGTGACGGTCCCGGCCGCCTTCACCAGCTCGCCGCCACCCTCGGCGTTGCCCACCGCGGCGACCGCCGTCCCCGTGGACGGGACGACCGTGTCGGTCTTCACCGTGGTGAGGTCGCGGGCGTCCGTGAGCTGGAGCAGCGCGACGTCCCTGGTCTGGTCGAAGCCGAGGACGGTGGCGGTATAGGTGTCGCCGCTGTCGGCGATCGTGACCGCGACGGACTCCGATCCGGCCACCACGTGGTAGTTGGTGAGCACCTTTCCGTCGGGGCTCAGCACCATGCCGGTGCCCGCGGCGGTGCCCGAGGAGGTCTTCGCGGCGATGAGCACCACACCGGCGGACTGCGCCGAGGTGACGGCGCTACCGGTGGTGGTGCCGCCCTGGCTGCCGGGGCCGGCGCCGCCCTGCTGGGGGTCGCCCTGCCCGCCCTGGCCCGGGTCGGCCTGCGGCTGGGTGGTCTGGGCCGACTGGGGCAGCGCCCCGGTGAGCGCGTTGGCCGCCCAGAGGAAGCCAGAGCCGCCGAGGACGAGCGCGACCAGCATCGCCACCAGGGCGAGCGGCCAGCGCTTCTTCGTCTCCACCGGCTGCGGCGGGTAGTAGTACTGGCTCGGGGCGTAGTAGCCGGGGTGCTGCGGATAGCCCTGGCCCGCCGGGCCGTAGGGCTGGTACTGCTGGCCGTAGGGCTGCCCGCCGTAGGGCTGCTGGCCGTAGGCGGACGGCGTGGGCTGGCCGTAGGGATGAGGCTGACCGTAGGGCTGCTGGCCGTAGGACGGGGCCGTGTGCGCGGCCTGCGGGCCGTACGACGGCGAACCCTGCGTCGGCGCACCCTGTGCCGGCAAGCCCTGTGCCGGTGAATACGCGGGGGAACTCCACGGCTGGGCGCCGTAGGCCTGCGGGGCGCCTCCCTGCGGGCCGGTCAGGGGGCCCGGGTACCGCGCCCCCGGGGTGGCGCCGGACGCCGCGCCGAGGTCGGCGGGACGGGCCCAGCCGTCGGTCGGCAGCGGGAGCGTGGGTTCCGGGGCGGCAGCCCCGATGACCTGCGTGGGCTCGGGACGGTCGGGCGGCGGGAGCACCCCGGTCGCGTCGTCTCCGGCCGTGGGAAGTGCCTGGGTGGGCTCGTTGGCGGCCTGGTCGCCGGTCGCGTCCCAGGGACGCCCTTCGTCGTTCTCGGCCATGTCTGACTCCTGTGTGATCTGGACTGGCTCCCAGTCAAGGCACCCAGCCCATGGGGAGGCTGTTCGGTTCCTGTGAGTTCCTGTGAACGTCACCCGTCCAGGAGGTAGCCCTCTTCCACCAGCCTACGAACCTGCGGAAGGACGTCGGCGGCGAGATCGTCGGGGCCAACGTCCAGCAGTCCCGCGACCGCCCCGACCAGCACGCCCAGCGGCAGGTCGCCGTCGCAGGCACCGACGACGGCGGCGAGGGCCGTCCCCGCCTCGACGGCCCGGCCGAAGCCGAACTGCTGGCGCAGCACGATGTGCTGGGGGTCGGCCGCGCCCGGCCTGCCGATGGTCTCCTGCACCACGCCGGGGTGGAGCCGCCAGGAGCGGGCGAGCACGTCCGCGTCCGGCAGCCGGGAGGCCGGGACGGCGGCGAAGAAGTCGGCGAACGCGGCGCCGACCGGCTGGTGGACCGCGTGCGGCCACTCCTCGATCCGCACCACCGGCTCGCCGCGACCGGCCGCGCGCAGCGCGAGCCAGCCCATCCCGACGCCCCGGATGCCGGCGGCGTCGAAGTAGTCCAGCCACTCGGCGTAGCGCCGGTGGTACTCCGGGGCGCCCGCCAGCCCGGCGTCCGCCAGCCACAGCTCGACGTACTCGAAGGGGTCGAGGACCTCCCGCTGGAGCACGAGGGCATCGCTGCCGGTGGGACGCAGCCACCCCGCAAGCCGCTCGTCCCACGGCTCGGCGGTGATCGCCCAGTTGCCGAGGACGACCAGCACGCCACCGTCGGCGAGGTGGCGCGGGGCGCCGGTGACGACCTCGCGCATCAGGTCGTCGCCGCCGAAGCCGCCGTCGCGGTAGACGAGGCGGTCCGGTGTGGGCGGGCTGATCACGTACGGCGGGTTGGTCACGACCAGGTCGAAGCGCTCGCCGGCGACCGGCTCGTAGAGCGAGCCCAGCCTGAGGTCGGCGTCCACCCCCGACAGGCCCAGGCTGATCCGTGCCAGTTCCAGGGCGCGCGGGTTGAGGTCGGTGGCGACGACCTCTCCCGCGTCCAGGTGCAGGGCCTGGATGCCGCACCCGGTGCCGAGGTCCAGGGCCCGCCCGAACGGGCCCGGCGGCACGAGCTGGGTGAGGGTGGTGGACGCCGGGGAGGCGCCGAGCACGAAGTCGGTGCGAGGCCGGGTGACGCGGCCGTCGAGCGGGGTCTGGTCGGAGCAGATCCAGCCCTGCCGCCGTTCCGAGCCGTGCGGCTTCAGCTCCACGGTCGCACCCACCTGGTCACCACCGGCGACCAGGCCGGCGGACCGGAGGGCCGGGAGGCTCGACCAGGACGCCAGCCGGCGTCCTGGCACCGGCTGCTGGAGGAGCCACAGGCGGATCGCGTCGGCCTGGGGGTCGTCGGCATCTCCGAGCGCCCGGGAGGCGGGCACGGTGGAGTTCCGCGCCAGCCCGGCGAGTCCCGCCTCGCCCAGCCTCGCGGACACCGCGTCGAGCGTGAAGTCCGCCGCGAGCAGGTCGTCGCGCAAGTGGTCGATATCGGCCGGTTCGAGCATGGACCCAGCCTTGCACACGGCCCGTCCCCGCCCGGGGCCCGGTCCGGGGCCGTGCGCCGCTGTCCCCGGCAGGTGGCAGGCTGTGCGCGTGGCGGTACCGGACTGGCTGACGGCGGATCCTCGGGTGCGCCACCACTACCATCGGCCGGCGGTCGCCGGGGTCACGGCCCCGTTCCCCGGCTGGGTGGGGGGCGATGTGCGCGCCGCCGTCCAGCGGTCCGGGGTCGCCGAACTGTGGCAGCACCAAGTCGTCGCGGCCGACGCAGCCCACGCCGGGCGCCACGTGGCGCTGGCCACCGGCACCGCGTCGGGCAAGACGCTCGGCTACCTGCTTCCCGTGCTGGCCGCCGTCGTCGACGACGAGGTCGGGTTCGAGGTCGCGCGGCGGGGACCGCTCGAGCTGGGCCGCGGGCACAGCGCGCTGTACCTCGCCCCCACCAAGGCGCTCGCCCACGACCAGCTGCGGGTGGTCAACGGGCTGGAGCTCACCCGGGCGCGGGGGTGCACCCTCGACGGCGACTCCGACGCGGTGGAACGGCGGTACGCCCGCGACTTCGGCCGTCTCGTGCTCACGAACCCGGACATGCTGCACCGCTCGGTGCTTCCCCGCCACCAGAACTGGACCCGCCTCCTGTCCACCCTGCGGTACGTCGTCGTGGACGAGGCGCACCGCTACCGCGGCGTGTTCGGCGCCCACGTCTCTGCCGTGCTGCGCCGCCTGCGCCGGCTCGCCAACCACTACGGCGCCGACCCCGTCTTCCTCTCCGCCTCCGCCACGGTCAGCGGCGCCGGCGACCTGCTCACCCGGCTCGCCGGAGTGGAGGACGTGGTCGAGGTCGCGTCCGACACCTCCGCCCGTCCCGCCCTCGACTACCTGCTGTGGCAGCCGGAGGGCGACCCGCACCACGAGGCCGCGGACATGCTCGCCCGGCTGGTCGGCGAGGGGCGCCAGACGCTGGCGTTCACCACGTCCCGGGTGCAGGCGGAACTCGTCGCGCTGCGGGCCCAGCGCCAGGTGGCCGACCCCTCGCGGGTCGCGTCCTACCGCGGCGGCTACCTGGCCGAGGACCGGCGCCTGCTGGAGGCGGGGCTGCAGTCGCGGCGCCTCGCCGGCGTCGCCTGCACCAACGCTCTGGAGCTGGGTGTCGACATCTCCGGCGTGGACGCCGTGATCACCTGCGGCTTCCCCGGCACCCTCGCTGCCTTGTGGCAGCAGGCCGGCCGCGCGGGCCGCGCCGGCCGCGACGCCCTCGGGATCCTGCTGGCCCGTCCCGACCCGCTGGACGCGTTCCTGTGCGAGCACCCCGACCTGGTCTTCGACCGCCCCGTCGAGCGGACGGTGCTGCACCCCGCCAACCCGCACGTTCTTGCTCCGCACCTCGCCGCCGCCGCCCAGGAGCTCCCCCTCACCCTCGAGGACGTGCGGTACTTCGGTGACACCCTCCCCGCGCTCGCCGACGGCCTGGCCCGGGCCGGCCACCTGCGCCGGCGCGCGTCCGGGTGGTTCTGGACGCGGCCGGACCGCGCGGTCGACGCCATCGACCTGCGCTCGGCCGGCGGCCGCTCGGTGGAGGTCGTGGAGGACGCGACCGGCCGGGTCATCGGGCAGGTCGACGCCGCCTCCGCCGACCGGACCGTGCACGAGGGCGCGGTCTACCTGCACCAGGGCGAGCAGTGGCGCGTGCTCACCTACGACCGGGAGGCGGGAGCGGCGCTCGCCGCCCCGGACCGCCCGGGCTACTTCACCCAGCCCCTCGGGGAGTCCGACGTGCGCGTGGTCGAGGGGCTGCGCGAGCGTCCGTTCGGCGCGACACGCGTGTGCCTGGGCACCGTCGAGCTCACCAGCCAGGTCACCGGCTTCCTGCGCCGCGACGAAGCCAGTGGCAAGGTGTGGGACAGCCATCCCCTCGACCTGCCCCGACGCGTGCTGCGCACGCAGTCGGTCTGGGTGACGGTGCCCGCCGTCCTGCTGGGCGGGATCGCGCAGAGGGACCTCGCCGGTGCCGCCCACGCTGCCGAGCACTGCGCCATCGGCCTGCTGCCGATGTTCGCGCCGTGCGACCGGTGGGACATCGGCGGACTGTCCACCACCCTGCATCCCGACACCGGGGAGCTCACGATCTTCGTCCACGACGGCCACCCGGGCGGGGCCGGGTTCGCCGAGCGCGGCTTCGAGCTGGCCGAGGCCTGGTGGTCGGCGACGCTCGACCGGCTGCGCACCTGCTCCTGCGCCGCCGGGTGCCCGTCGTGCGTCGTCTCCCCCAAGTGCGGGAACGGCAACCAGCCCCTCGCCAAGGACGCGGCCGCCCTCCTGGTCTCGCGGTTCCTCGGCGGCGACTGAGGCCCACCAGCGGCGCAGCGGCCCGCCCCAGTGCTCCGGTCCGGCACGGCCGGGTGCCGCCCGCCCGACGTCCGTCACGGCAGGAGTCCGATCCGGCCCGCATGGGCCGTGGCGGGCACCACGGCCGGCAGCATCGGCGCCGGAGCCCGTACCGGTTGCTCAACGGTGACCGACACCACGAAGTCGAAGCTGTCGCCACGCACGCGGCAGGCCCTGAGGCGGACGGCGTTGGCCTCCGCCACGGCCGCGGCCGCCCGGCAGGCGTCGTGTCCCCGCGACTGGCGTGCTGCTGCCGACACGGCGACGAGGTCGGCGGCGGAGCGCGCGTGGTGCACCGCGGCGACGTAACCCTGTACCACGAGCACGAGTCCGGCGAGGACCGCGGCGACGAGCACGGCCGCGACCATCAGCACGGTGCCCGCCCCCCGTTCGTCGCGCCGCCAGCCACCGGCCCGGCGCCTGTTCACGCCGGCTCCCTGAGCACCACGGCCCGGGCGCTCACCGGGATCGCCGGCAGCCACGACGCCCAGGGCCGCGCGATCAGTTCGACCGTCACGGTGACCTGCTCTGCGTCCCCCCTGACGCTGACGGTCGCCCCCTTCGGCCGGTCGGCGATCGCCCGGGCCACCGCCGACCGGTCGGTGCGCGCCTCCTGGCGCGCCACCTCCGCAGCCGTGTCCTGGCACCGCACGGCCAGGCCCAGCACCGAGAGCACCCAGGCGAGCGCGATGCACGCCAGCGCAGCGGCGAGGGCCCCGAAGGCGATCTCGACGGTGACCATCCCCTGCTCGGCCCGCGGTGGCACCGACGGCCGGCAGCGTCCACCCTCCGCGGCGCGGGGGGCCACCGGCCGGCCGGGGTTGACCCGGCCGGCCGGCTTGTACGGGCCTCGGCTCACGCGACGCCCATCGCCTGGATCACGGCCTTGATGATCGCCGCCAGGACCTCCCACATCGCCTTCTGGAACTCCGGGTTGTTGATGATCGCGATGATGATGCCGACGAAGCTCACCGTCGCCACCGTGCCGACCGCGTACTCCGCGGTGGTCATGCCCCTCTGGTCGCGGACGCGCGCGGCCTTCACCAATCCACCTGCCATGCCTGACTCCTTCCCTCGGCGCCCGTTCGGACGCACCCTCACCTTCCGGACGAGACAGCCCTCGCCGGTCACGCCGACCCGCCGCCTGTGGACAGTGCTCCGGGACGCTTCCCGGTTGTGGACGACGCCGCCGGAACGCATCACGGGAGGAGGTGCCGGGCGACGCCCCCGATGATCGGCACGACGCCGAGGAGGAGGAAGGCGGGCAGGAAGCACAGCATCAGCGGCAGCACGCTGCGCACGCCCACCCGGCGGGCACGCACCTCCGCCGCCGACGCCGCGACGCGCCGCGCCTCCACGCCGAGCGATCGCAGCGCCAGGGACAGCGCCACCCCGGAGTTCACGGCCCGGCCGACCTCCCGGGCCAGCGTGGCGAGCGCGGGCTCGGCACGCCCGGCCTCCCGCCAGGCCCGGTCCTCATCAGCCCCGAGGGCCACCACCGCGCAGAGCTCGGCCAGCACCTCGGACAGCGGTGACTCCACCGCTCCCGCGATCACCTCGGTCGCCCGGCGCAGCGGCTGCCCGGCCTCGAGGCAGACGGCGAGCAGGTCGCAGGCCTGCGGCAGCTGGGCTTCAAGGCGCGCCCGGCGCCGCCCTGCCCGGTCAGCCTCCCGGCGTTCCAGTGCGACCGCGCTGGCGACGCCGAGCCCGATCGCCGCAGCCAAGCCCCACCAGCCGAGCCCGACGACCAGCAGCAGGCCGCTCGCGGACGCCGCCACCGGCACGAGCCAGCGGTCCCGTCCTGCCCCGGTCGTCCACGGGCGGCCCCTGGCACGCACCGACCGCGGACGCAGGCGGTCGCCCGGGGCACCGCGCCAGGCGAGCACCGCCGCTCCGGCGGCGAGAGCCGCCACCACGGCCCAGGTCATCTCAGCCCTCCTCCGTGTCGGCGATGCGTTCGGTCCACACCACGCCCGCGCAGCCCAGGGCCACCCCCGCCACGAGGCTGGCGCGACCCGGCCAGGAACCGGTCAGGAACGACAGCGGGTCACCCCCGAGCGCGTACCCCAGGGCGAGCCCGGCCACGGGCAGCACGGCGAGCAGCCGTCCGGTGGCCCGGGGAGCCGACAGTTCGGCCGCCACCACCCGCGACACCCCCTGGCGGGATGCCAACCGGTCGGCCAGCGCGTCGAGGGTGGCGGTGAGCGAGGCGCCCGTCGCGGCGGCGACCTCCCAGGCAGCGGCGAGTTCGGCGAGGCCAGCCCGTCCCGGCACGCGAGCCAGCGACCGGAGGACCGGCGGCACCTCGCCGCCGACGCGGAGCATCGCCGCGGCCTCTGCGAGCACCGGCGCATCCCGCGCGGCCACGCGCAAGGCGCCGGCAGGGACGTGACCGACACGCAGCAGTCCGGCCAGCAGCTGGCAGGCATCGGCCACTTCCGCGGCACGGGCGGCGGCGGCGGACCGTCGCCGGTGTGCCCGCAGCACCACCCCCGCGGTAAGGGCGGCCAGCCCGGCCGACAACCCGATCGCGGCACCCGCTCCCCCGCCGGCCACCGCACCGGCACCCGCGGACACTCCCACGGCGGCCACCGGGAGCACCCGCGCCCCCACGGCCCGCAGCCGGTCGCGCGGGCGGGCGGACGCGATCAGCCGGCGGGCGGCGGGCGGCCCCGCCCAGAGGAACCATGCGAGTCCGGCCGCGACCGCCGCCAGCAGGATCATCGGGCGGACTCCCCGCCCCGCCGCTTCACTGCTCCACCAACCGCTCGAGATCGGGGTAGCCCTCTGCGACCCGGTGCCCGTCGGCACGGAAGAGGATGGCCGGCACGGTGCGACAGTGGCCACCGTCCGGGTCGGGGCGCACCACCCGAAGCTCGTCGACCCACCGGCGGCCGTCGGGCAGCCGGCGCACGTGCACCAGCACCTGGAGGGCCGCGGCAAGCTGCGCGTGCAGGGCCGCCCTGCCCAGGCCGCCCAGCGCGGCGAGGGCCTCCAGCCGGGCGGGGACGTCGGCGGCGGAGTTGGCGTGGACGGTGCCGCACCCGCCCTCGTGCCCGGTGTTCAGCGCACTCAGCAGGTCGGCGAGTTCCGCGCCGCGCACCTCGCCCACGACCAGGCGGTCCGGCCGCATCCGCAGCGCCTGCCGGACGAGGTCGGTCAGGGTGACCGCGCCCGCCCCCTCCGCGTTCGCCGGTCGTGCCTCCAGCCGGACGCAGTGCGGGTGGTCGGGCTGGAGCTCGCGGGAGTCCTCCGCGATGACGATCCGCTCCCGCGGTGGCACCAGGCCGAGCATCGCGCCCAGCAGGGTGGTCTTCCCCGAACCCGTGCCCCCGGAGATGAGGAAGGCCCGGCGCGCGGCCACCAGGCCGGCGAGCAGCCCGGCGCCACGGGCATCCAGGCTGCCCCCGGCGACCCAGTCGTCCAGGCTCAGCCGGTGCCGGTTCGGCACCCGCAGCGACAGGCAGGTGCCCGAGTCGGCCACGCAGGGCAGCACCGCGTGCACGCGCACCCCGCCGGCGAGCCGGGCATCGACGAAGGGCGAGCCGTCGTCGAGCCGGCGACCGACGGACGCCGCCAGGCGCACCGCGAGCCGACGGACCTCCTCCTCCCCGGCGAAGCGGACCCCCGCCGGCTCAAGGCCGCGACCCCGGTCGACGAACACCTGGTCGGGCGCGTTCACGAGCACGTCGGTGACGCCGGGCTCGCGCAGCAACGGGTCGAGGACGCCCGCGCCCACGCTCTCCCGGCGCAGCGCGGCGACGGTCTGGCGGACGACGGCGTCGGTCACCAGCACGCCCAGCGAGCGCAGCGCCGTGCCGACCTCCACCGGGCCCGGTTCCTGGCCCCTGCGGCCGAGGACGGCACGGACCGCCTCCAGCTCCACCTCAGCCATGCGGGGCCCCCACCAGTCGCCCCACGAGCGCGGCGACGTCCCTGCGGTAGCGGCGACGGGCCCCTCGCGCGGGCGGTTCCCCCCGCTCGGCGGCGTCCGCCAGCCCCGGCTCGTCGGCCACCCTGGCGACCACCGGCCGTCCGACGGCCTCGGCCACCAGGTCGGCAGGTAGCGAAGCCCGGCGACCGCGCAGCACCAGCTCTGCACGATCCAGGTCCAGCGCGGACACCGTCTGCCGGGCCGCGGCGGCACCCCGCACCCCCGGCGCCACCAGCACCAGCTGGCGGGACGCCAGCCGGGCGGCCTCCCGTGCGGCCGGCGCGAGCGAGCGGCCCGGGTCGAGCACGACCAGCCCGTGCCAGGCGCGCAGCGACGCGACGATGGCGGCCAGCGGCTCCCGCGCCAGGTCGGGCGCCGGCCCGCGCGCCATCGCCACCACCGTCACCCCGTCGACCACGGGAAGGTAGCGGCGCAGGTCGCCGAGGTTGCCCTCGGCGGCGTTCAGGCGGGGCCAGCGCCAGCCCTCGGTGCGCTCGGCGCCGAGCAGGAGGTCGATGCCCCCGCCGAGCGGGTCGACGTCCACCAGCGCCGACCCGCCGGGACGCTCGCCCGCGAGCTGGGCGATGGCGGCGGCGAGGGTGGACGCCCCCACGCCCCCCGAGCCGCCGACCACCGCCACCACCGGCGCCCGCACCCGGCCGGCGCCCTCGGCGAGCACGGAGCCCAGCCAGGCCCCGCCCTCGGGCAGCGGGATCACCTGCGCGGACAGCGGCGCGGACCAGGTCGACAGCCGGTCCCGGTCCGGCCCCACGAGGAACACCGCCTCCCGGTGCGGCAGCGCCCGCGCGACGAGCCGCTCGGCCTGGTCGTCGGCCACCACCACTGTGCCCGCGGACCTCCAGTGGCCGGCGACCGCCTCGAGGTCGGCCACCACCTCCGCGTCGAGCTCCTGCGCGGCGACCGCAGAGAGGATGACGTCCTGGGTCTCTCCCGCGCGCGCCACCACCAGCACGTCCCTGCGCCTGTCCGGTACCCCCACGCCCGACACCTTCCGCCGGGCCCGCCGCGCGGCGGTCACGGCCCGTCGCGTCCTGTGGATGAACCCCGTGCGTCCGCCACCGGTTGTCCACAAGCCGGCCCCCGCCCCGGAGGGGCAGCCGGACGCGTCCGCCCGCGTCACCTAGCATGCGGACATGACCTCCCGGACCACCGGGTCCTTCCCCGCCGCGGCGCTCGACTGGGTCGCCCCCGAGCGTCCCGGACGCGTGCTCGCGATCGGCCGCGCCTCGACGGCGATGGCGAGCAGGCTCGCCGGCCTGGGCCACCAGGTCGTCATCGCCGACCGGTCGGCCTCCGCCGTCCGGGCCGCCCACCACCGCTACCCGGGCCTGCGCGCGGTCGGGGCGGCGGCAGACGCCCTGCCGTTCGCGCCCTGCCGCTTCGACCAGGTCCTCGTGGCGCAAGGCATGCACCTGCTCCCGCCCGGGCTCGCCCTGGACGAGTTCGCCCGCGTGCTCGCCCCGGGCGGACGCCTGACCGTGCTCTACACGGTGCGCGACGACTCCGTGCCCTGGGTGCGACGGCTGGCCGCGATCCTGCGCACCTACGACCCCGACGCGATGACCGAGGGCGAGGAGCTGTACTCCGTCGCGGCCGTCGCCGCGTCGTCGCACTTCCCCGTCGTGGAGCACCGCGCGTTCCGGCTGTGGGTGCCCATCACCAGGGACGGGATGCTGGAGATGGTGGCCAACGCCCCGCGCATCGCCGCCCTCGACCCCGCGGACGCCGACCGCCTGCTCGACGAGGTGGGCGGGCTGTACGACACGTCCGCCCGGCAGCCCGAGCCCCTTCTCCTGCCCTACTCGGTGCTGTGCTGGCGGGCCACTGTCGACCACAGCGAGCTCACCGCCGCGCTGCGTCCGCCCGAGGACGGCCTCCAGATCACGTTGTGACCCGCCGCAGGTTTGCCGGTCCCGCGGCGCGGGCACGTTCGGGCAGGAGGACGACCGGGCGACGGCACGCGGCACCGCTGGTCGGCGGGACGGTTTAGGCTGGCGTCAGAGCGCGCCGAAGGAGGGGGCATGGCCGAGCAGTCCGACATCGCCGAGGTGATCAAGAACATCCAGGCCGACGTCACCACCATCGTCAAGGGCGAGCTCGAGCTCGCCAAGGCCGAGCTCCTGCCGCAGGCGAAGGCAGCGGGCATCGGAGCCGGCCTGTTCGGCGGCGCGGCCTTCCTCGGCATCACCGGCCTCACGCTGCTGCTGCTCGGGCTCACCTTCTGGCTGTCGCTCGGCTTCCAGTCGTGGTTCGGCCTCGACCTTCTCGGCGCGCTGGCCTGGGGGTTCGCCGTGATGGCCGTGGTCTTCTTCCTCGTCGCCGGCGTGCTCGCCCTGATCGGGAAGTCGCGGATGAACTTCACCGGCGTCGAGGCCACCAAGGCCAGCACGGAGGCCGCGGTCACCGCGGTCAAGGACGCGGTCGAGAAGGGCCAGCAGGACGTCGCGGCGATGTCGATCACGGGACGGCGTCCCGAGCTCGAGGCCTGAGCGCGACCGCCCGCCGGCCTCAGCCCTGCGCGAGCAGGTAGACCCGCGACTCCCAGCCGGCGAGGTCGTCGGCGGTCGAGGCGTGGGTGCCCAGCAGGAGCTCCGCCCCGTCCCTCGACGGCAGGGACGCCGGCAGGGCGACCGGCCCGGAGGACCAGTTCGCCACCACCAGCAGCACCTCCTCACCGAGCGTGCGGGTGTAGCAGAACAGGCGCTCGTCTTCGGGCAGCAGCAGCGCGAAGCGCCCGTGCCGGACCACCTCCCGCTCGTGCCGCAGCGCGATCAGCCGGCGGTAGTGGTGGAACACCGAGTCGGGGTCGGCGAGCGCGGTCGCGGCGTTGACCTCGCCGTGGTTGGGCGTCACCGGCAGCCACGGTGTCCCGTCGGTGAACCCGGCGTGCGGGGACGCGTCCCACTGCATCGGCGTGCGGGCGTTGTCGCGGCTCTTGAACCCGATCACGTCGAGCACCCGTGCCGGGTCGGCACCGGCCGCCACCGCCTCGGCGTAGAAGCGGGTCGACTCCAGGTCGTTGTACTGCGCGATGGTGGTGAACCCGGCGTTCGTCATCCCGAGTTCCTGGCCCTGGTAGACGTAGGGCGTCCCCTTCAGCAGGTGCAGGGTGGTGGCCAGCGTCTTGGCCGACGGCACCCGGAACTCCGGGCTGTCGTCACCGAACCGCGACACCGAGCGCGGCTGGTCGTGGTTCTCGAAGTACAGCGAGTTCCAGCCGACGTCGGCAAGGCCGTCCTGCCAGTGCGCGAGGTTCGCCTTCAGCGCGGGGAGCCGCAGCGGCACCACGTCCCACTTCGACCCGCCGGGCGCGGAGTCGATGCTCATGTGCTCGAAGGTGAACACCATGCCCAGCTCGCCGGCGGCGGGGTCGGTGTGGGAACGGGCGGCGTCGACGTCCACCAGGATCATCTCGCCGACGCTGAACAGCTGCTTGTCGACGAGCCCGACCTCGCGGTTCATCTCCTGGAGGAACTCGTGCAGCCGGGGGCCCTCGACCACCAGCGACGGGTCGTAGCAGAGCCCGCCGGGCCCGTTCGCCGGGCCGTCGGCCAGCGGGTAGGTCTTGGAGATCAGGTTGATCACGTCCATGCGGAAGCCGTCCACCCCGCGATCGACCCACCAGCGCATCATCTGGTGGATCTCCCGGCGCACCGCCGGGTTCTCCCAGTTCAGGTCGGGCTGGGACGCCGCGAACAGGTGCAGGTAGTACTGGTGCGACGCCGGGTCGTACTGCCACCCGGGACCGGAGAAGAACGAGCCCCAGTTGGTGGGCTCGGCGCCGGGCGTGCCCGGCTCGAAGCCCTCCCTCGCCGGACGCCAGATGTACCAGTCGCGCTTGGTCGAGGTGCGGTCGCGCGACTCGACGAACCACGGGTGCTGGTCGGAGGTGTGGTTCACCACGAGGTCCATCACCAGCTTCATGCCGCGCTCGTGCAGCCCGGCGATCAGCGCGTCCAGGTCGTCGAGGGTGCCGAAGAGGGGGTCCACGTCGGTGTAGTCGGAGATGTCGTAGCCGTTGTCCTCCATCGGCGAGCGGTACACCGGCGACAGCCACACCACGTCGACGCCGAGGGCCTCGAGGTGGTCGAGGTGGCCGATGATGCCGCGCAGGTCGCCCACGCCGTCCCCGTTGCTGTCCGCGAACGAGCGCGGGTAGATCTGGTACACCACTGCGCTGTGCCACCACGTCATGGGCCCATCCTTGCCCACCGGCCACCCCGCGGGGCACCCCGTGGCGAGAACGACGGACGCCGATCCCGTGTCGCGGCGGTGCCCGGCCACTAGAGTGACGCCGATGTCCGGGCGCACGGGTGGCGGGGTGCCGGTGGCGATCCGGGGAACGGGATCGGTGACCGGCTCCGTCGTGGTGACCTCCGCTGAGCTCGACGAGCGCCACGGCCGTCCGCCCGGCACCACCGAAGCCCGTTCGGGCGTCGCGAGCCGCACCTGGGCCGGCCCCGGCGAGACCTCGTCGCTGCTGGCCACCCGGGCCGTGGAGAAGGCGCTGTCTGCGGCCGGGTGGGACGCCGGCGACCTGGACGCGGTGATCGTCGCATCCGTCCTGCCCGAACAGCCGATGCCCACCACCGCAGCCCTGGTCACGCAGCGCCTGGGGCGCGCGGACGGCGGCGTGACCGCGTTCGAGGTAAACACCAGCTGCCTGGGCTTCCTGACCGCGCTCGACCTCTCCGGGCTGGCGATCGCCGCGGGGCGCTGGCGCCGGGTGGCTGTGGCCGCGGTCGACATCGCCTCCCCCGGGCTGAACCACGCCGACCTGGAGTCGAGCGCGCTGTTCGGCGACGGTGCCGCCGCCTGTGTCCTGGAGGCAGCCGGCGACGGGCCGGCGGCCATCCTGGCGAGTCGCTCCGGCACCTACCCGGACGGGGCGCGCCTGTGCGAGATCGCGGCCGGCGGCACCCGGTGGAACGCCACCGTCCCGCCGCCCGACCCGGCGGCCTACCTGTTCCGGATGGACGGCCTGGGGGTGATGCGGCTCGCGGCGCGGCACCTGCCGGGCTTCGTCGCTGGCGTGCTGGAGGACGCGGGGGTCGGCCTCGACGAGGTCGACGTGGTGGTGCCGCACCAGGCCAGCGGCCTGGGGTTGCGCTACCTGCGCGAGCGCCTCGGCGCGCCGGCCGGAGCGGTGGTCGACATCCTCCGCGACCACGGCAACCAGGTGTCGGCGTCGCTGCCCACCGCGCTGGATCACGCCGTGCGCGCGGGGCGGCTCGGGCCGGGACGGACCGCGCTCCTGCTCGGCACCGGGGCGGGGCTGTCGCTCAGCGCCGCCGTGGTGAGGTTCGGATGAGCGTCCGCGTCCGGCTGCTGGTGGCGGGCCACAGCCTCCAGGCCGAGTGGTTCTCCCGCCGCAGCGGCGGGCTGCGCCGCGTCCGGTTCCCGGCGACGTTCGCGCTCCTCGAGGTTCCCGGGCAGGCGCCCGTGCTGTTCGACACCGGGTACTCCGCCCGCTTCTTCTGCGCGACCGGCCCGTTCCCGCAGCGGCTCTACCGCCTCCTGCTGCCCGTGGCGTTCTCGCCCGCCGAGGCGGCGACGGCCCAGCTGGGGGCGCTCGGCGTGCCGCCGGACGCCGTCGGCACCGTCGTGCTCTCGCACCTGCACGGCGACCACATCGCCGGCCTGCGCGACTTCCCGGCCGCCCGGATCGTCCGGGCGGGACCGGCCCTGCCCCCGGAGGTGGAGCCGGGCGCCCGTCCCCGGGCACGGGTCGCCCTGCGGACCACCCGGCACGGCTTCCTGCCCGAACTCCTGCCTCCCGACCTCGTCGCACGCTCCACCGACGCCGCCGCCCTGCCGATGGTGGCGACCGGGCTGCCGGGGTTCGGCGCCGGCCACGACCTCTTCGGCGACGGACGGGCCGTCCTCGTCCCGCTGCCCGGGCACGCGCCGGGGCACCTGGGGTTGTGGCTGCCGCGGACGCAGGGCCGGCCGGTGTTCCTCGTCGGGGACGCCTGCTGGCACCGCGAGGCGTTCCTCTCCGGCGACCTGCCGCCGCGTCCGGTCCTGGCGATGCTCGGCGAGCCGGCCGCCTCCGCCGCGACCGTCGAGCGGCTGGCCGCCCTCGCCCGCAGCCGCCCGGACGTGCTGGTGGTGCCCTCGCACTGCGCGGCGTCGGTGGCGGCAGCGCAGGAAGCGCTGGGCTGACCCGTGGCCCCGGGAAAGGCGGCGGTGCTGGCCGCCTACCTCACCACCCGGCACCGGCGGTTCGCCGACCGTGCCGCCCTCGAGGCCTGGCAGGCGCCGCGGCTGCGTCGCGCGCTGCACCGGGCGCGGACGCGGTTCCCCGCCTACGCAGGGGTCGCCGCAGACGAGCTGTCGGCCTTCCCCGTGGTCGACAAGGACGCCTGGCTGGACGGCTTCGACGGCTTCAACGACCGCGGCCTCGGCCTGGCCGAGTGCCTGGCGACCGCGCGGGCCGAGGAGGCCGAGCGGCGGTTCGACACGCGGCTGCGCGGCGTCTCGGTCGGCCTGTCCACCGGCACGTCCGGACGCCAGGGCGCCTTCCTCACCAGCCCGGCGGAACGCGCCCGCTGGGCCGGCACGGTGCTGGCCAAGGCCCTCCCGGGCGGCCTGCGGGCCGGCGCGCGGGTGGCCCTCGTGCTGCGGGCCGGCGGGCCCCTGTACTCGGCGGTCGGCAACGGGCGGGTGAGCTTCCGGTTCGTCGACCTCTACGCCTCCCCGGAGCGCCAGCGGGCGGAGCTGGCCGCGTTCGCTCCGACGGTCCTCGCGGCACCGCCGGTGCTGCTCGAGCAGCTGGCCGCCGAGGCCAGGGCGGGGCGTCCGGCGTGTGCGCCGTCCGCGGTGTTCTCGATCGCAGACGTGCTCGACCCCGACGTGGCGGAGCGGATCGAGGAGGGCTTCGGGGTCGCGCCCGGCCAGGTCTACCAGGCGACAGAGGGCTTCCTCGGGATCACCTGCGCCCACCGCACGCTGCACCTCAACGAGGACCTGCTCGTCGTGGAGGCCGAGCAGCTCGGCGACGGCCGGATGGTGCCGGTCGTCACCGACCTGTTCCGGCGCACCCAGGCGATCGTGCGGTACCGGATGGGCGACGTGCTGCGTCCCTCGGCCCGAGCGTGCGCCTGCGGGTCGCCGTTGCGCGCGATCGACGCCATCGAGGGCCGCGCGGACGACGTCCTGCTGCTGGCCCGCGCCGACGGCCCGCCCGCGCCCTGCTTCGCCGACCTCGTCCGCGGCGCGGTGCTGGGCGCCGACGGCGTCGCCGACTTCCGGCTCGACCAGGACGCCCCCGACCGGCTGCGCCTCGCGGTCAGCCCGGAGGCGTCGTTCCCCGCGGCCTCGGCCGCCCTCGCCGGAGCGCTCGCGCGGGCGGGGTTTGCCGCGCCGAGCATCGTCGCCGCGCCGTTCAGCCCGCCGGAGGCGACCGGCAAGCGGCGTCGCGTCAGCCGGTCGTGGCGGTGACCTCGGCCACCGCGTCGAGGGCTGCGGCGAACGGGTCGCTGCGACGCACCGCGTCCCGCAGCGCAGGGACGCCGGGCAGCCCGCGCAGGACGCGGGCGAGCGCGTCGGCCGACCGCCGGGAGGTGAGGTCGCGGACGCGCAGCGCGGCTCCCCGGGCGACGAGCCGGGCGGCATAGTCGGGCTGGTCGTAGTCGTGCGGCCACACCAGCGCGGGCAGGCCCGCCCGGAGGGTGCTGTAGGCCACGCCGGCGCCGCCGTGGTGGATCACCGCCTCGAAGCCGGGCAACACCTGGTCGTAGGGCAGGTAGGCGCACTCCCAGACCCGCTCCGACACCCGATGCAGCCCGCTGCCGGCCGGATCGCCGCGGGAGATCACGAACTCGTGGTCGGTGAACCGGGCGGCCAGCCGGGTCACCGCTGCGGGCAGGTCGTCCCTGGCCCAGCCGAGGTGGGTGCCGAGGGTGACCAGCACGCGGCGTCCCGGCCGGGCGAGCTCCGGCGGCAGCGCGCGCGGCTCCGGCGACTCGGTGACCGGCCCGACGAGCCGGAACCCGGTGGGCCAGTCCCGGGCGAACTCGAGCTCTGCCAGCCCGAGGCCGAGGATGCGGGTCGGGGAGTAGACCGCCTCGGTGCCGTCGGGCCGGTAGACGCCGGTGCCGAGCGCCCGCAGCTCGTCGGCGAACACGGCGCCGACCGTCCGCTTGAACCCGCGGACGGCGAGCCGGCCCGCGGCATCCCGCGCCCGGTGCCACGGACGGGTCGGCGGCGACCAGCCGCCGCAGTAGCTGGGGGTGCCGGTGCGGGTCTCGATCGCGAACGGCGTCGGGATGGTGGTGATCCAGCCGACCCCGGCGTCGCGAGCGGCCCAGCCGGCCACCGGGGCGGTGAAATCGGCGACCACGGCCGCGGGGCGGTGGCGGGCGATGAGCGCGTCGAGCTCGGCGCGGGCGCGGGGCAGCACGGCCAGGTTCTGCCGCAGCTGGCCGACCAGCCGCAGCGGGTTGTGGCCGACCTCCCGGCCGGTGTCGGCGATCCGTTCGAGGGCGGACGGGTCGTCGGCCAGCAGCACGTCGGCGTCGAACCGGAGCCGCTCGAGCAATGCCATCGCCGCCGGCGTGGACGCGAAGCGCACCTCGTGGCCGGCCGCGCGCAGCCGCTTCCCGATCGCGACCAGCGGGAACAGGTGCCCGGCGAACGGCGGGGCCACCAGCAGCAGGCGGCTCACCACGGGCTCCGGCAGGCGTCCTCGACGAGCCGCTCGACGGCGGGCCCCCGGTAGCCCAGGTGCCCGCACCACGGACGCACCCGGACCTCGCCGCGGTAGCCGAGCGCGGAGATCGGGTCGAGCCGGCCTTGCGCCACCCACACGTCCAGCCCCGCGGGCACCCGTCCGGCCACCGGCCCCAGTGCCACCACCCGCAGGCGCGGGCGCGGCGCATCGCCCGGCTCCGGCAGGCCCGCGGCGAGCAGCTCCAGGCCGAGCGAGCCGCACACCACCAGCAGGCGGCTCCGCGTCGTGGCGAACAGCGGACGCAGCAGCGGCGCGACCAGCGCGCGCGTCGCCGGGTCATGGCGCAGCGCGAAGTACTGGCGGGCGTTGCGCACCGACGCCCGCGCCAGCGGCGCCGGCTCCCACGGGCCCGTCCCGGCGAACGGGAAGCCGCTGCGCAGCGGCACGAACCCGTGCCGGGCGGCGGCGTCGAGCAGGGCGTCCTCCGCGGGCGACAGCGCGGTGCGCGTGGGCGAGCTGCGGCCCGACAGCCAGGCGACGCGGTCGTCGACCGCCGCAAGCACGGCGGGTCCGGACCCGCCGGCGAGGTCGTCCCTTCCCCGCGCCCCCCACCGTGCGGCCACCGTCGCCACGCTCACGGCCGCACCCTGCCCTCGGCGTCCAGGCGCATCGGGCGCCCCCGCCAGATGATCCGCCCGCCGGACGCGAGCGCTGCCGCCGCGTGGACGGGCTGGAGGAGGTCGGCCAGCACCTCGGCAGCGATCGCCGCGGCGTCCTCTGTGGCGCCCACTAGGCGGCGCCGCAGCGCGGCCATCGCGGCAGCCTTGCCGAGCAGCGCGACGACCACCCCCGCGACGAGCGGCCACGACGCCGTGAGCACTCCGGTGAGCAGCGCGAGCGCGGGCAGGACGGCGGGGAGCAGCACCAGGCCCAGCATCGCCGGTCCCACCTCGTCGCGCACCAGCCGGCCGGTGAACACCATCCAGCGGCGCATCAGTCGCCCGTAGGACGCGGCGTCGGGCACGGTCGTCCGCACCCACACCGGCAGGGCGGCCTGCACCAGCCGCTGCCCGGTGTGCCGGTAGGCCAGGGCGAGCTCGTAGTCGTCGCAGACGAAGCCCTCGATGGCCCCCAGCCCGCCCGCGCGCTCGAGGGCGCCCCGCGTGGTGAGCACGAACATGCCGTTGACGCTGACCGGCGGGCCGGCAGCCAGCAACGGCAGGTAGGTGACGAGGGCGGAGCCGTTGACGAACCCGGCCACCAGTCGCGCCCAGGCACCGCGTGCTTCCTTGTAGTACGGCAGGCCGGTGACGAGGTCGCCGTCGGCGAGGGCGGCGCAGGCCCGGGAGAGTGTCCCGGGAGGCAGCACGGTGTCGTCGTCGAGCAGGGCCACCAGGTCGTCGGCGGGGTCGATGGCGCGTGCCAGCTTGAACACCTTGGGGTTGCTGGTCGCCGGTGCGGCACCGAACGTCCGCACCTCGACCCGCCCCGGGTGCGCGGACGCGAGCCTGGTCGCCACCCGCACGCCCTCGGCGTCCGCCTCGTCGACCAGCCACCGGAAGCGCGCCGACGGGTGCGTCGCGAGGTTGGCGGCCAGGTCGTCGGCCAGGTGCGGGTCGCCGGAGAGGATCGGCTGGAGGACGGTGACCTCCGGCTCCCCCGCCGGCGCCGGCGGGTGCCAGGCCCGCGCGGCCAGCACCAGCCGGAGGACGGTGAGCACCGCGTACGCGCCGAGCAGCGCCCAGCCGGCAGCCGTCATCCGCCCGCCGCCACCAGTTCGTCCACCGCCTGCCCGACCGACACCGGCGGCGGCCCGAGGACCGCCTGCACCCGGGTGGCGTCGAAGGTCTTGGAGTGGGCGAACATCGACACGCCGTACCGCGTGATCGGCGGCTCGGCCCAGCCGCCGAAGCGGGCCGAGTACCGCTCGGCAGCACCGGCCATCGCCATCGCGACGGCCACCGGCACCCGGGGACGCCGCGGGTCGAGCCCGAGCCTGGCGAGCACGTCGTCGACGAACGGGTCGAGTTCGACGGTCTCCCCGTTGGAGAGGTTGAGCTCCCCGGTGAACCGCTGCGCGACGGACTCCAGCAGGTAGTGCGAGACGGTGGCCACCGGCGTGAGGTCGGCCCAGACGCGCCGTCCGTCGGCCCGGGTGAAGCGCGGCAGCACGCCCTTGCGCGCCGCCTCCAGCACCCGCGGCAGCAGGACGGTGTCGCCGACGCCGATCACCGCGCGCGGCCGCAGCACCGCCCACTCCCCCGGATAGGCCCTCGTCAGGCGCTCGCCGGCCAGCTTGGTGCGCGAGTAGGTGTTGATCTGCTCGGCATCGGTCGGGATCGGCGACCGCTCCGACAGCGCCGTCTGGTCGGCGTCCCGGTAGAACACAGACGACGAGGAGACGTAGTGCACCGGCGGGCGGCCGTGTTCGCGCGCCCAGGCCAGCACGGTGGCCGTCGCGCGCACGTTCCCGCGCTGGTAGGCGGACGGGGACGCCCACGGGCTCGCCAGTCCGGCGGCGTGCACGACGGCGTCGACGGCCTCGTCGAGGTCGAGCGGCTCGCCCAGGTCGTGGCGCACGTACCGGGTCACCGGGGCGGTGGGCGCGTCCTGCCGGCCGAGGCCGACCACCTCCCAGCCGCGGGCCAGCGCGTCGAGGGTGACCCGGCGCCCGATGAACCCGTTGCTGCCGGTGAGCAGGATCCGCACGGCCGTTGAGCCTAGTCGGACCGGACGCGCGGCGGGAGGGTCACAGCCGCTCGCTGAAGAACCGCGGAGGGATCTCGGTGGTCCGCGACGCGTCCCAGGGCAGCGTCCAGCCCAGCAGGTCGAACATGCCGTCGAGCAGGTAGGCGGTGAACCCCCACACGTACAGCTCGCCGACGGCGAAGGCCGGCCCGGAGAAGCCGCCCGGCAGTACCCAGGTACTGCGGTTGGCCGGGTCGAGCAGGTGCGCGACCCGCACCTGGTGCACCGCCGCCACCTCCTGCACGTCCACCGGCGCCAGCGGGACCGGGTTCCCCCACCACCCGACGACGGAGGTGACGTCGAAGCCGCTGCGGGGGATGTGGGCGGCCGGGAGGACGCCGAGCACCTCGACGGCGTCCGGACTCACCCCCACCTCCTCGTCGGCCTCGCGCAAAGCCGCCGCGACCGGGTCGACGTCGATCGACTCGATCGAGCCGCCGGGGAAGGCGACCTGGCCGGCGTGGGAGCGCAGGTCGGCGCGCTTCTCGATCAGCACGACCTCGTAGCCGTCGTCCCCCGCCCGGCTGAGCAGGATGAGCACGGCCGCGCGCCGCGTCCCCCGGGGCTCGCGGGCACCGGAGATGAAGCTGAGGGCGTCCGGACGCGCGAAGCGCCGCTGGGCGTCCCTGAGTTCCTCGGGGACGGGGGCGCTCATCCGCCCAGCCCCTGCTCCACCCACTGCTGGACCTCCTCGAACGAGGAGAACGCGCCGGGGTGGCGGGCGACGATCCGTCCGCTCTTGTCGAGCAGCAGCGTGTACGGGATGCCGGCCACCGCCAGCGGGGCCTTCAGCACGTGCTCCTCGTCGGCCAGGTGCGGGTAGGTCATGGCGGTCAGCTGCGCGAACTCGATCGCGAGTTCCGGCTGCGGGTCGGAGTGGTCGATGCCGAGCACGCGGACGGACTTCTGGATCCGGGCGAACGCGGCCAGGTGGGCGGCCTCCGCGCGGCATGGGCCGCACCACTGGGCCCACAGGTTCACCATCAGCGGGCCCCGCAGCCCGGCGAGCCGGACGCTGCTGCCGCCGCCGAGGCACTCCAGGGTGACGTCGGGCAGGCCGCCCGGCACGGCGGGTGCGTCGCTGCTCGGCGGGCAGTCCTCGATGCCGGCCGCGCGGCGCGCGGCGACCAGGTCAGACGCGGTGGGCGACGGCTCGGGCGCGGCGGCGGTCGTGGCCGGCGCGGGCGCCACCGGCGTCACCGTGGCGGCGGGAGGACGCTGCCCGCCCACGCCGGGCAGCATGCCGGCGCACCCCGACAGCAGCAGGCCCACGGTCAGCCACCCGCCCAGGGCGGTGCGAGCGGGGCGTCGGGAGGCGGTCATTCGCGGGGCTCCCGGACGAGCTTCGCCGCCACCGCCGGGTCGGTCGGGCCCTCGCCGAACGCCGGGCACAGCCGGGCGACCGGACAGGCGCCGCACGCCGGACGCCGGGCGTGGCACCGCCGGCGCCCGTGCCAGATCACGCGGTGGTTGAGGCGGATCCAGTCCGCCTTCGGGAAGAGCGCGCCGACCTCGGCCTCGATCGCCTCCGGCTTGACCTGGTCGGTCCAGCCGAAGCGGCGGGAGAGCCGGATCAAGTGGGTGTCGGTCGTGATGCCGGGCACCCCGAAGCCGTCGGTGAGCACCACGTTGGCGGTCTTGCGGCCGACCCCGGGCAGCGTCACCAGGTCCTCCAGCCGTCCGGGCACCTGGCCCCCGAAGCGCTCCACGAGCGCCGCGCCGAGCTTGAGCAGCGCGTCGGTCTTGGCCCGGAAGAAGCCCGTGGGCGTGATCAGCTGCTCCAGTTCCGCGCGGTCGGCGGCGGCCAGTGCCGCCGCGTCCGGGTAGCGGGCGAACAGCACCGGCGTGACGGTGTTCACCCGGCGATCGGTGGACTGGGCCGAAAGGACGGTTGCGACCAGCAACTGCAGCGGATCGGCGTGGTCGAGCTCGCAGTGCGCGTCGGGGTACAGCTCGCCGAGTTCTGCGTTGATCCTGCGCGCCCGCCGCACCAGCGCCGTCCGCGATTCGCCCGGGACCATCAGAACGACGCGGCGTTCGCCTCGACGACGAGCTCGACCTCCACCGGGGAGTCCAGCGGCAGCACCGCCACGCCGACGGCGCTGCGGGCATGGGCGCCACGGGCACCGAACACGTCCCGCAACAGTTCGGACGCACCGTTGGCGACCGCGGGCTGGCCCGTGAAGGACGGGTCGCTGGCGACATAGACCACCATCTTCACCACCCGGCGGATGCCGTCCACCCCGCCGGTGACGGACGCGGCCGCGGCGACGGCGTTCAGCGCGGCGATCCGGGCCAGCTCCGAGGCCCGCTCGGGCGTCACCAGGGCGCCCACCTTGCCCTGCTCGGGCAGCGTCCCGTCGACGAACGGCAGCTGGCCGGCGGTGAACACCTGGCCGGCCGAGACCACCGCGGGCTGGTAGGCCGCGACCGGGGTGGGCACGGCGGGCAGGACGAGACCCTGCGCGGCCAGCCGGGCCGAGGCGGGGGTTTCTGCGAGTTCCTCGTTCATTCGGCGACCGGGCGCTTGAGGTAGGCCACCAGGTTCTGCGGGTTCGGCCCCGGCACCACCTGCACCAGCTCCCAGCCGTCCGCTCCCCAGGTGTCGAGGATCTGCTTGGTGGCGTGCACCAGCACGGGGACGGTCACGTACTCCCATTTGGTCATGGGCCCAGTATCGGTGATGCGGAAGGGTCGGCGCAGCGGGGACGTCCGGCGCCGGTCACCCGCCCGCGGGCGCGTCCACCCCCGCCCGTGGCCCGGCGACGACGGTCAGTCGCAGCGGCGGGCCTTGGGGCACAGGATCGACGTCCACGACGTGATGTCGGTGCGCTGGCGCAGCAACTGCCGTCGCTCACGCTCGGTGAGGCCACCCCACACGCCCCACTCGATCCGGTTGTCCAGGGCTTCGGCCAGGCACTCGTTGCGCACGGGGCAGGTGAAACAGACCGATCGTGCGCGCTTCTGGTCGGCACCCTCGGGGAACAGTTCGTCCTGCAGGCCACGGCACTTCGCCTGGAGGGTCCAGTCGTCGACTCCGAGCGTCATTGCTCTCATCCTTTCCCGGGGGCACCCCGCCTTCGCGGTATACGCAATTGCTAGGTGTATGGGTGAGGGTATGTCAAGAAGCTGCCGTTGGCTAGGGGGGATCCGGCCGGGAACCGGCGCGCGGCCCGGCTCGGGCGGCCGCTGGGGCGCGTAACGTACGCTTGAACCCATGCGCATGGGGAAACGGCTCTACTCGTTGGTCATGCTCGGAGTCGTGGCGATCCTCGGTGGGCTGCTCGCTGCGGGCCTGATCGTGCCCGTCGTGGGCATGACCGCGGCCACGGGCAAGGACGCCCTGAACAGCCTCGACACCCTGCCCACAGAGCTGGACACGCCGGACCAGTGGGAGCGGTCGAGGTTGCTGACCGTCGACGGCAAGGTGCTCGCCTACTTCTACGACGAGAACCGCGTCTACCGCCCGCTGTCTGAGATCGCGCCCATCATGCAGAAGGCACAGGTGGCCATCGAGGACCACCGCTTCTACGAGCACGGCGCCATGGACCTCACCGGCACGCTGCGCGCGCTCGTCTCCACCAGCCAGGGCAACACCCAGGGTGGCTCGAGCCTCACCCAGCAGTACGTCCGCCTCGTCCTTGTGGAGACCGCCGAGGAGAACAACGACCCGGCCGCGCGCGCGGCGGCCACCGAGAACACCCTGGCCCGCAAGGTGCGCGAGCTGCGCTACGCGATCGCCGTGGAGAAGAAGTTCACCAAGGACCAGATCCTTGAGCGCTACCTGAACATCGCCTACTACGGTGACGGCGCCTACGGCGTCGAGGCGGCGGCGATGCACTACTTCGGCGTCCACGCCAAGGACCTCAACCTGGCCCAGGCGGCCATGCTCGCCGGCCTGGTGCGCAACCCGGTGGCGACCAACCCGGTGAAGTTCCCCGCGCTCGGCATCCAGCGCCGCAACGACGTGCTCACCCGCATGGCGAGCCTCGAGGTGATCACCCCGGAGGAGGCGGCAGCGGCGAAGGCGGAGAAGTTCGACCCGAAGAAGATGAAGCTGTCGCTCAAGGGCTGCGCGAACTCGGAGTTCCCGTTCGTCTGTGACTACGCCCTCGAGGTGCTCAAGCAACAGGCCACCGCGCTGGGCAACACCGAGGAGGAGCGCCTCGAGCGCGTCTACCGCGGCGGCCTGACCATCACCACGCAGATCGACCCGGCGGCCCAGCGCAACGCGCAGAAGGTGCTCAGCCGGAGCGTCGCGGCCAAGGACCCCGTGATCGGCGTCATCACGATGATGGAGCCGAGCACCGGGCTGATCCGGGCGATGGTGCAGAGCCGCCCGACCATGGGCGACAACGACGGTGGCAAGAAGTGGAAGGGCGAGACCTTCTACAACTACAACGTCGGCCAGGACTACAACGGCTACAACGGGTTCCAGGGCGGGTCGACGTTCAAGATCTACGTCGCCGCCGCGGCCCTCGACAACGGCTTCGGCGTCCGGACGAGCTTCAAGGTGCCCTACAGCAGGAACTACGAGGGCCAGGTGTTCCCGTCCTGCAACGGCAGCGTGAAGGTGAACAAGCGCTGGGTGGTCGACGGGCCCGAGAAGGGCATGTACGACATGTGGCGCGGCACGTCGCAGTCGGTCAACAACTACTTCGTACCGCTGGAGCAGGCCGTCGGCATCTGCCCGGTGGTGAAGATGGCCAAGAAGGTGGGCCTGGAACTGGCCAGCGGTGAGGACCTCACCACAGAGGCGTTCCCCGCGTTCACGCTGGGCGCCGCCGACGTGACGCCGCTGTCGATGGTCACCGCCTACGGCACGTTCGCCAACCGTGGCGTGCGCTGCAACCCGATCATCATCAAGTCGATCGCGACCAAGGACGGCACGAAGGTGCCGGTGCCCAGCGCCGGCTGCAAGCGCGTGATCGACGCCGACGTCGCGGACGCGGTGAACAAGGTCTTCCAGGGCCCGATCAACAGCGGGACGCTGCGCGGCGCGCGCATCTGGGGCTACGACATGGCGGGCAAGACCGGCACCGTGCCGCTGAACAAGGCGGAGTGGTCGGTGGCCTACACCCCCGACCTCGTGGCCGCCGCCGGCATCAGCTTCGACAACGGCCCCAAGTTCAAGAAGTTCTGGAAGAACCGGGGCCAGCGGTTCCTGCGCTACCTGCGGCTGAAGACCGGCGTCACGCTCACCGGCTTCGGCGCGGACGCCGGCCAGCGCATCCTGCGCCCGGCGATGCAGAAGGCCCTGGCCGACATCGGCAAGAACACCAAGTTCGTCGATCCGCCCGCGTCCGTGCTCAACGGCCAGTCGGTGGACGTGCCGAGCTGCTCGGGCATGGGCCCGTCCGCCTGCAGCCTGACGCTGGCGAAGGCCGGCTTCTCGACCTACACGACCAAGGAGTACTCCGACATCGTGGGCGAGGGCGGGCTGATCGGCCTCACCCGATCGGGCTCCGCACCGAAGGGCAGCGCGATCGGCATCCGGGTGTCGAAGGGTCCCGAGCCGCTGCCGGATCCCACGCCGACGCCGACCCCCTCCACGCCGACCAAGAAGCCACGAAAGCCGTGATCGGCAAGGTCACCGGCCGGCTCGCGCTGGCCGGTGCGGCCTGCGTCGCGTACGGCTTCGCGGAGGCGCGGGCGTTCCGCGTCCGCCGGGTCAGCGTCCCGGTGCTGCCGGCAGGGTCGGAGAAGCTGCGGGTGCTCCATGTCTCCGACATCCACCTGACGCGGGGCCAGCACGCGAAGCACCGGTTCGTGTCGGCGCTGGCTGGGCTGGAGCCGGACCTCGTGGTGAACACCGGCGACAACATCGCCCACGCCAACGCGCTCGAGCCGCTGCTCCGGGCCTACGGGCGCCTGCTCGACGTCCCGGGCGTGTTCGTGTTCGGCTCGAACGACTACACCGCCCCGAAGTTCACCAACCCGCTGTCGTACCTGGCGCGCTCGACGTCGCACCACGGCCTGCCCGAGGACCGGGAGCACCTGCCCACCCAGGAGTTGCGGGCGGCCCTGGCGTCCGGCGCCTGGCAGGACATCAACGAGCAGCGGGCCACCATCGAGGTGCGCGGCGTACGGCTGGAGTTCCGCGGCACCGACGACCCACACCTGCACCACGACGACTACGCGAAGGTCGCCGGGCGTCCGGCGAAGGGCACCGACCTGGCGATCGGCGTGACCCACGCGCCGTACGCGAGGGTGCTGGACGCGATGGCGGTGGACGGCCTGCCCCTGCTGCTCGCCGGCCACACCCACGGCGGCCAGGTGTGCCTGCCCTGGTGGGGCGCGCTGACCACGAACTGCGACCTGCCGCCCGCCCAGGCCAAGGGCTTGAGCCGCTACCACGCCGGGGACCACACCTCGTGGCTGCACGTGTCGGCGGGCGTCGGGACCTCCCCGTTCGCCCCGTACCGGTTCGCCTGCCCGCCCGAAGTGACCCTGCTCACGCTCACTCCTGGCCCGAATGGCTGAGGCGGTGGAGTTCGGCTAGACTGCCACTCGGCCCTGACCCAGTCAGGGCTGTTCGGGGTGTGGCGCAGCTTGGTAGCGCGCATCGTTCGGGACGATGAGGTCGCAGGTTCAAATCCTGTCACCCCGACCAGCGGAAAGCCGCTCTGGCTAGGGATTTCAATTCCAGTCGGAGCGGCTTTCGGCGTCGTGCATCCTAACCGCATCCTAAGCACAACAAGCTCCTGCGGACGTCTGCGCACACTGTCACGCCGCACCGGCCGTGGAGTCCCCGCGTAGCGACCGCCCGCGAGGAATCACCACCCGATCCTCCATCCCGGTCGCCTGGCCTGGGTCAGGGCGTGGATGCGCGCCTGCAAAACCATGGTCGTTGCGCGCGAACCGGCTCAGGTCATTCAACAAGGCCTGCTGCAAGGGCGTGAGGCAGAATGGGGCTGATGCCGAACCGCATCGCGGTCATACGCGCGAGCCAACAGCGACGTGAGGAGGTCGCGAATGCGCTGCGGCTCGAGCAACGGCGGGTACATCCTCCACGCACCACCTGACCGACCTCACCTGGACGTCTCCGCTCTCCAGCGGCAAGCTGAATCCGTTCTGATATAGGCGAGGCGGCCCCCGAAGGGGGAGGACTTCACGCCTACCGGGCAGCACTCACGAGTTCGGCGATCTCGTCCGCAATCGTCTCGATGTCGGTATCGCCCGTCGAACGCGCGAGCTTGTCGGCCAGGCTCGGGCTCCTCGCCATTACATCGGCCTGGCTAAGGTCGTGCCAGATAGGGAGCAAATCCTGCTTGCCAGCGACGCTCAGGGTGACGATGCCATCCAACTCGTACTGCGGCCAGCCCTTAGCGAAGTAGGCAGGGCTGAGCACAACAACTGCGAACCGGCTCGCCGCAAGCCCTTGGTCTATACGCCTCCGAAGGCTTTCGCCGATTCGCAATTCTGCCTTGTCGAGCCAAGCGGTCACCCCGCGTGCTTGGAGCGCCTCAGCCAGCGGAATGGCTACAGCTAGCTTGTCTTCACTCGCGTGCGAGATGAAGACGTCCCACGTGCGGCCGTCAAGCACCTCCGGGTCGCTCGGACGTTGCGGCACTCGAACGTCGAGCACGTCGCGTAGTGGGCGAACGGCAGGCTCCTGGTACACAGGGAGATTCCCGCGCGGCGGAGGCTGCACACTCACGCCGCTTCGGATTCGGCCGGAACCGCCGCCGAGGTCGATCGCAACGAACCAGTGGCCGTTTCGGGGCACCGGAATGGTGGCGGGGGACTTTCTCATGAGGCCCCCGAAGTAGTGGTACTGACGACCGGCGATGTAGTTGGAGTAGTTGCCGTTGTCCATGAGTTGGACGTTCGCCTGTTTGTCGAGCGTAACGACGACCGTCGATCCGCGCCTGACCTGTCCAAGGTCGTACTTCACGTGCTGCATAGGTAGATCCTTCTTGCTGATACTGACAATGCGGTGCCCCTCGTCACCATGGGAGAGCGGGCACCGCATGTGTAGGTCAGGCGGCCTCGGGCTCGTGAGGGGGCTCGAGTTCACCGAACTTCTGCTTCATCGTCTCGTTGCCCCGAGTGAGCTTCTTGACGGTGAGGGCGGTCGCCTTGTCGTTGGCGAGGCGCAGGTTGTTCTCAGAGCCAAGGAGCCCCTCCTTGACCTTCTGGAGACGCTCGATGGCCTTGTCGATGTCCTCGATAGCGGTGTCGAACTTCCGCTTCGCGAGGTCGTAGTTGCGGCCGAATGCCGACTTGAAGTCTTCGAGGTCCGACTCGAAGTTCGTGATGTCGATGTTCTGCTTCTTTGTCTGTTCGAGCTCGGCCTTGACCTGGATGGTCTCCCGGGCAGCTCCGCGGAGCAAGGCGATGATCGCGAGGAAGAACTGGGGACGGACGACGAACATCTTCGGGTACTCGTGGGAGACATCGGTGATCCCCGTGTACAGCTCGGAGTCTTCTTCGAGCATCGAGACGAGGATGGCGTATTCACAGCCCTTGTCACGGCGATCCTTGTCGAGCTTCGCGAGGAAGTCGCCGTTCTTCTTCTTGGTGGCCGTCGTATCCGCCTCGTTCTTCATGTCGAACATGATCGAGATGTACTCGACGCCGTCGTCGCTGAAGTCACGGAGGATGTAGTCACCCTTGGTGCCGGTGGATGCGTCATTATCCTTGCCGAACTTGGCATTCGGGAACGCCATCGCACGGACGCGGTTGAACTCAGTCTCGCAGTGCTGTTCGAGCGATTCACCCAGGAGTTTCACCGACTGCTTCGCCTTGAAGTCACGATACTGCTCGACCTGCTCCTGGAGCAGGGCGATCTCCTTCGAGTGTGACTCCTTGAGCGAGGACTCCTTGGCTTGCTGCTCGGCGGCCTGCACTACGAGCTTGTTCTCGGCCTCGCCCAGCTTCTGCTGCACCACCGCCACGGCCCTCGTGACGGCGAGCTCCTGGCTCGTACCAGCCTTGTCGAGCTCGCTTCGAAGATGCTCGATCTCGACATCCTTCTCAGCCGCCGTCCGCAGCGCCTCGCCAGCGGCCTTCTCAAGGGCAAGCTGCTGGGCGTTCCCAGCACCCGCGAGCTCGCTCGTGAGGCGCTGGATCTCAGCATCCTTCTCACTAAGAGCCTTCTGCGCCTCCTGGTCGGCCTTCGCGATCGCGAGGGACTGGGACTTGCCGGCGCCCTCGATCTCGCTCTCCAGCCGCTGGATCTCAGCATCCTTCTTCGCGGCAACCTCCTGCGCCAGCTGGGCGACCTTCGCCTCAGCAAGCGCAATCTCGGCCTTCTTGGTCTTGTCGGCCTCGGCGAGCCGAGAGTGGAGTTCCTTCTCGAACTCCGCTGTGCGCACCTGCTGCACAAGGCTGGCGTACTCAGCCTCGTCGATTGTGAACACCGTCCCGCAGTGCGGGCACTTTATTTCGTTCATTGGCTACCTCCTTCCTGTATCACCTTGATCAATCCGGCCTGAACAGGAGGATGTAAACGTCAGAACCCGAATTCCTCGTCATTCGCCGCGAAGATCTCGGCCTGTTCGATGACGAGCGCGATTGCCTCCACCTCCGCGTCAGGTGGATAGTCGTAACGAACGAGTATGCGCCGGACGGCAGAGCGCATCTTGGCTCGAACGCTTTCCTTAACGTCCCAGTCGATGGTCCAGTTGTCGCGGATTGTGCGCACCAGGTCACGGGCGATGGCCTTGAGTGTCTCGTCGCCGAGCTCAGTGACTGCCGACTCGTTCAGGGCGACAGCGTCGTAGAAGGCGACCTCATCCTCGCGTAAGCCGAGTCCAGCCTTGCGCTGCATGTCGACCCGCATCGCTTTGGCGAGGTTCACGAGTTCGGCGATGATCTCGGCCGAGCTCAGTGAACGGTTGTTGTACCGGTTGATCGCCTCGTCGAGCATCTCCGAGAACTTGCGCGTCTGCACGATGTTGCTGCGCCTGATCGTGCGGATGTGGTCGTCGAGGAGGCGCCGCAGCAGCCCCATTTGGAGATTAGGCTTGTCCTTGTCGACCAGCCCGTCGAGGAACTCATCGGACAGGATTGACAGTTCGGGTGTCTCGATGCCGGCAAGCTGGTAGATGTCAATCACCTGATCACCCACCACGGCGTCGTTGACGAGTTGGCCGATGGCGGTGTCGACGTCGACGGCACCGGAACCGCTCCGTCCCGAGCCGGGGTCTACAACCTTGAGGATCGCGGCACGCACGTCGACGAAGAGGCGCACGTCGTTGCTGATGGCCGCGGCCTCGTCGCGTGCGCCGCACAACGCGAACGTCCTCGCGAGGGCGAGCACCTGGTCGTTGTAGCGCTTCGTCCGGTCGGGGTCGGCCATCACGAAGTCCAGCACCTTCGCGTACTGGGCGAGGCGGTCGCCCGCCGCTAGCTCGGGCGAGGAGTCGAACGCGACGCCGTGCAGCAGGGACGTGACGATGTCGTGCTTCTCCAGCATGACGGCGACCATCTCGTCGATCGGCACGCCAGCCTGATCGCGGTCGGACGGCGAGTAGACCTTGAGTGCCTCCTGGAGGCTGGCATACACGCCGATAAGATCGACGATGAGTCCACCGGGCTTGTCGCGGAACGTCCGGTTCACGCGAGCGATCGCCTGCATGAGCCCAGCGCCCTGCATCGTCTTGTCGACGTACATGGTGTGCATGGCGGGAGCGTCGAAGCCGGTGAGCCACATGTCGCGCACGATGACGAGTTCCAGTTCGTCATCGGGGTTCTTCGCGCGAACCTGGATTTCTTTGCGGGTGGCCTTGTCGTGGAGGTGCGGCTGGTATTCCTGTGGGTCGGAGGCCGACCCGGTCATGATCACCTTGATCTTCCCGGTCTTGTGATCGTCGGTGTGCCAGTCAGGACGGAGTGCGACGATCTTCTCGTAGAGCTTGACGGCGATGCGGCGACTCATCGCGACGATCATGCCCTTGCCGATCATCGACTCGCGGCGCTTCTCCCAGTGCTCGACGATCTCGCCGGCGACGAGGTCGAGGCGCTCCTCGGCGCCGACGATTGCTTCGAGGCGCGCCCAGCGCGACTTCGCGACCGACGCCGCGGTCTCCTCGACCTGCTCAGTGATCTCGTCGGCGAGGGCGTCGAGTTCGCCCCCGATGGTCTCGCTGAGGCCGACCTTCACGAGTCTTGGCTCGTAGAAGATCTTGACGGTGGCGCCGTCCTCGACCGCGCGGGTGAGGTCGTAGATGTCGATGTAGTCGCCGAACACCGCGCGGGTTGACTTGTCGGTCGTCTCGATCGGCGTGCCGGTGAACCCGAGGCAGGTCGCTCCTGGGAGCGCGTCGCGCATGTGCTTGGCGAGGCCAGCCTTGAGGCGGCCCTGGGAGTCGAGGGTCTCGCCGAAGCCGTATTGCGAGCGGTGAGCCTCGTCGGCGACGATGATGACGTTGCGGCGATCGGTGAGGACGGGATTCGTGTCGCCGAGCTCTTCGGGGGCGAACTTCTGGAGTGTGGTGAAGACGATGCCGCCCGAGGCCCGCTGAAGCAGCTCGCGCAGATGGGTACGGTTCTCGGCCTGCACGGGCTTCTCTGGCAAGATCGTCGCGGGCGAAAACGTCTCGCCGAAGAGTTGGTCGTCCAGGTCGTTGCGGTCGGTGATGAAGACGAGCGTCGGGTTCTCCATGCGCGAGTCGCGCATGATCTTGGCCGCGTAGAAGACCATCTCCAAGCTCTTGCCTGAGCCCTGGGTGTGCCAAACGACTCCTCCGCGCTTGTCGCCCTCGGGGCTCGCCGCCTTGACCGTCGACTCCACGGCGGTGTTCACAGCCCAGTACTGGTGGTACTTCGTGACGCGCTTGACGAGCGAGCGCATCAGTTGGCCAGTCGCCCTGTCGGTGACCGTCTCGTCGCTGAAGACCACAAAGTTGCGCAGGATGTCGAGGAACCGCTTCGGCTCAAAGACGCCACGGATGAGCACTTCGAGAGCAGGACGGTCGGTTATGACGTCGCGGCCGTCGATGGTCTTCCACGGGGCGTAGTGCTCGAACGCTCCAGTAAAGGAACTCATCGCCGCGCTGGGGACGCCGTCGGAGATCACCGTGACGGCGTTGAAGTCGAAGATCGGCGCGATGTCGTGGCGGTATGTCTGGACCTGGTTCCAAGCACCCTTCATGTTGGCGTACTCGTCGGCCGGGTTCTTCAGCTCGAAGAGCGCGAGTGGCATGCCGTTGACGAAGACGACCACGTCGGGACGGCGGTTCTTGCCGTCCTTCGTCACCGTGAATTGGTTGACAGCCAACCAGTCGTTCATCACCGGGGTGTCGAAGTCGATCAGCTTCACGCGGATCGTGCGCGCATGCCCATCGGCGCCGCGGTGCTCGACGGGGATGCCACCGATGAGGAACTGGTGGATGCGGTAGTTCTCGTCGATCGGGTTCTGCGACTCCGGCCGCAGCAGCCGCCTGATCGCCTGGTCGATGACGGAGCTCTCGATGCCGGCGTTCAGCCCACGCACGGTGGGCAGCAGACGATCGATCAGCACGACGTCGGCGAATGAGTCGCGCAGTTGGCCGCCGTCTCCGCCCGGCGAGATGTCCGGCCCGTGCAAGGTCTGGTAGCCGAGGTCGGCGAGCCACTCCAGCGTGGCCTGCTCGACGACGGACTCGTTGAAGCTGCTCATGATCCCTTCTCGACTTGTGCGTCATCAACCCAACGGGCGAGCACGCTCAGCGCCGCGAGATACTCCAGCGCGGTCTGCTCGTCGATGTCCTTCGGGTCCTCGTGGTTGAACGGGTTTCGGATGCCTGCGTAGATGCCTTCGGCTAACGCCATCGCGCCCCGCTGCTCGGATTTGTACGTATCGCTCCCGTCGGGAGACCGACGACGGAGCCGCGCCTTCCCCGCAACGGCGGCCTCGATGGTGAACGCCTGCTTGAAGAGGTCAGTCTCGCTGAGGTCGCGGCGGCCCACCTTGTTCTGCGTCTCGGCGTTGAGCTTCTTTGCGGCATCCTCGACTGCGGATCGGTAGTGACCCGACTGCCACAGCGAGCGAGCACCCTCCCACACCCAGGGGTGCAACTGAGCGGCAGAGATCAATGGCGCGTCATCACCCAGCTTCTCACGCAGTTCGTCCTGGCGCTTGAGCGCAGCGATGCCGCGGCTCGCGCAATCTCGAAGATGCCCCCATGGCTCGTACTCGCGGAGCTTCTGTGGCCGCTGGTCGGCCCGAGCCCGCCACCCTGGAAGGACCCTGTCGAGAACCTGTTCGACAACGTGCGCCTTCTCCGCGACCACCTCGTCATCCTCGCGCTGATACATCCCGTCCGTCCCCGACGCGTACACGAAGTCTGCGAGCTCTCGGATCGCCCAAGCAGTGTCGAGGGTGCTCATGCAACCGGTCCCTGCACGCGCATGCGACCAGACAGCAGCTCGGGCAGAAGGGCATCCCGCGTGACAGCTAGAACCATGTTCTCCCTTTCAGCGAGCAGCAGGCGCTCCCACAGAGGATCCAGTGCGTGGGCGAGCCGAGCGATCGATGACGCCGACGGGACCATTACCGAGGTGGACTCGAGATGACCGCGCTGGATGTGCCCCATCGTTGTGGCCTTGTCTCGAGCGACGCCGCGAAACACGGGCATTACTGCATCAAGCCTGTCAAATACGATCCAAGCCGGGTACCCCGTCGGGATCACCTTGAAGATGTGCTGGTTGATGATCGCTTCGTCACGGAACCATCGGTAGACCCCCAGGGAACCCGACCACGACATAAGGATGTCCCCGGCGCGTGCAGTCTTGTCGTCAGGGACGTCGATATCGTTGTACACCGTCGATCCTCCGGGCCCGGAGTTCAATTCCGCGATGCGAAGTACCATACGGCCCGTGCCAGATGCACCCTTCGTGTACGCGCCGCCATTGATGAACAGCGCGAGGGATGACACCGACACCTGGTCCCCGCCGACGAGGACGGCGTCAACCTTCGAACGGATCAGCTGCGGAATCAGGTCCACGAGGCGGCGATTGGACTCGATCTTCTCATCGAACGCGGCGAGAGTCGATGCGATCGCCCGCTGTTCAGCGAGCGGCGGTAGGGGCACCTGGAACGACTCGATGTGCCCCTTCGTGATAGCTCGCCGGGAACCACCCGAGTTGAAGGATGCGATGTACGGCTTGACGTCAGGATGGGTCAGGAAAGCCAAGAGATAACCAGGGATCGCCCGGTTGGTGTCGGCGCGCACGATCGCAACGTGCTGGTTCACACATGCTGGAAGCGCGGACGGGTCGACCATTGCCGCTCGCCCGAACGTCACCCCGTCGCCTGTGATGTTCAGCAGCACGTCCCCAGGTTCAAGTGACACACCACGCAGACCGCGCGCTTGTTCCTCGTTGATGAATGCCAACGCGTCGGAATCAAATCGGCGGCTGAACACGTTCTGGCTGCGGACGAACGCCCAGGTCTCACGGCTCGGGAGATAAGACTCCGACCCACCACGAGGAGTTGCTCCAGAGCCGATTTTGGTCGTGACGTCTGCGAGTCGTACCACCGGCCACGCGGGATCGTGATCAAAGGGCGCGTCACCTGCCACGGTAAAGTGCCTTCAATCGCACGCGGATCTCATCTTCGAGTTCGCGGCCACGTTCGAACTCCGCGAAGAGCTCCGCAGTGAGGCGCTCGATCTTGTCGTCGACGGGCTCCTCGTCGTCCTCGGCCACCTCCGTGCCGACGAAGCGCCCCGGCGTGAGGACGAACCCGTGCCTATTGATCTCGTCCAGGGAGGCAGCCTTCGCGAAGCCAGCTAAGTCGTGGTAGTCGCCCTCCCAGTTCCGCCACGTGTGGTAAGCACCCGCGATCTGCTGGATGTCGTCGTCGGACAATTCGCGGAGGCGTCGGTTGACCAGGGTGCCGAGCTTGCGGGCGTCGATGAACAGCACCTCGCCCTTGCGCGCCCGGTGCTGGGCGTTGCCGCCACGGTCGCGGCTGACGAACCACAGACTCACCGGGATGCCGGTGTTGAAGAACAGCTTGTCGGGCATCGCCACGATGCAGTCGACAAGGTCTGCCTCGACGAGCCTTCGGCGGATTTCGCCCTCGCCGTTGGTCTTCGAACTGAGGGAACCGTTGGCGAGGACGAAGCCGGCGGTGCCCCGAGGGCTGAGGTGGTAAATGAAGTGCTGGACCCAAGCGAAGTTCGCATTACCTTCGGGGGGAGTGCCGTACTTCCAGCGGGGGTCGTCGGCAAGCTTCGCGTTCCACCAGTCGCTCACGTTGAAAGGGGGGTTGGCCAGCACGTAGTCGGCTCGGAGATCGGGGTGCAGGTCCTGAGTGAAGGAATCGGCAGACCTGTCGCCTAGGTCAGCGTCAATGCCCCGCAGAGCGAGGTTCATCTTCGCGAGCTTCCAAGTGGTCGCGGTGAACTCCTGACCGTAGACGGAGATGTCATTTCGCCTGCCGCCGTGCGCTTTGACGAACTCTGCAGACTGAACGAACATGCCACCCGATCCACAGGCGGGGTCGTAGACGCGGCCGCGGTAAGGCTCAAGCATCTCGACGAGCGTCTTGACGACCGAACGCGGAGTGTAGAACGCGCCGGCCTCCTTGCCGGTCTCCTTGCCGGCAAACTGGCCAAGGAAGTACTCGTACACCCGGCCGAGCACGTCGTCGGACCCATGATCGTCAGACGGGGTGAAGCCGATGGAACCGATTATGTCGACGAGCTGGCCGAGCCGGCCCTTGTCGAGGTCTTCTCGGCCGTAGTTTCGCGGCAGCACCCCGCGCAGCTTGGGATTCTCGCGCTCGATGAGGTCCATAGCATTGTCGATGAACTCACCTATCTCCGGCTGCTTGGCCGCCCTCTGGATGACGCCCCACCGCGCGGCGGCAGGAACCCAGAAGACTGAGTTGCTGGTGTACTCGTCCCGGTCCTCGGCTAGCCGCCCTATCTGCTCGGGCCTGAGACCGTCGGCGGCAAGTTCCGCCTCGATCTCCTTGCGTCGACCCTCAAATCGGTCGGAGATGTACTTGAGGAACACCAGGCCGAGCACGACGTGCTTGTACTCGCTCGGCTCCTGGTTCCCCCGCAGGGCGTCGGCGGCATCCCACAGCTTCTGCTCGAGGGTCTTGGTCCCCATCTTGCGTGCGACTCGTGCCATACGGCGCCTCCCTTCGTGCTGTCGTCGTTGCCTTTGAACCCGACACCGATGCCAATCCGGCTTGGACGGACCGATGTGAGCGGTGTTGGTTACTCGGGGTTCGCGGCCTTCGCGCGACGCTTCCTGACTGCGGCCGAAAGAATCGCGTGCTCCTCCTCCGTGGCCTGGTCGAAGAAGTTCTCAGGCCACCGCTCGATGCCGCCGTACTCGTTCTGCTGCACGAGGTTGAACGTCGTCGCACCGGCTACCCGTTTCGCGAAATAGATGCCGATGGTGTCCTGGAGACTATCCCCCTCGTCCTCGGCAACGCGTCGGCGCAGGCGCGAGATGAGGTACTCGCTGTGGGTCTCGACGATGAGGTGGCGGCCGCTCTGCGCGATCACCAGTAGGAAGTCAGCAAGGCGCTGCTGCACCCGCGGGTTGAGGTGCAACTCGGGCTGTTCGACTAGGAGCAGCGAGCCGACAGGCGCCTGCACACACATCACGATGACCGGCAGCAACTGGCTGACGCCTGTACCGACGCTGGTGAGGTCCAGGTCGCCCTCGACATCGTCCTGCCGTACCTGCATTTGAATGCCGAAACGGCCTTGGTCAGATACCGAGAAGCTCTCACCGATGTCCAGGTACTTGGCCCAGCGGTTTACCGCTGTCATGAGCTGGATTGGGCGACGCGGCGTCTTGATGGACCCGTAGTCATCCGGTGTCGGGACGCTGACCCTTCGCCTACCGTGGCGCTGCAGCACGGAGGCAGTGAACTCGCCCTTCGCGCCGACGTATGTGTCATCTCCTTCGGGCGAATCCGGGTATGCCGCTCTGGGCTCGTCGCGAAGTGGGCCGAGGTACCGGATTCCCGATCCTAGGAACGAGGACGCGAGATCCGACGACCTGCCGAGGTCGTCCAACCGATGGGGAAAGGGGACCATCCCCTCGATCCCGCCCTTCGTCAACTCGTCCACCACCGCGTCACTGAACGTCTCGGAAGACGCGATGTTGAGATCGATCTTTGAGCGGTTCTCAGGAGCGCTGGAACCTAGTTCAAAGCGGACCGCGTCGGCGTACTCAGCCATCGCGTCGGCCACGTCAGCATGGACCGCAAGCAACTCACGGCTCACCTCTTCGATCGCCCTGAGCTCCGACAGGAGGTCGAGCTCAATCTCCTCTCGCTCATGAACTGATCGCCGGAGAAGCATGTCGCGCCACGTCTCGAACAGGACCTCGGCGCGCGGGCGCATCACTGATGCGTCAAGCGGAAACCCACCAGTGACGAGGATATCGACGATCTCGAACAGGTTGCCGTTGGCCCCGGCGAACCTTCCGGAGAAATAGTGCGGGATTGAGACGTCGTCGTCCTCATTCAGAGGCACCAACTCCTCGGCACCGTCGTCAGCGATGGCAAGCACCCACGCACGGTCGACGCGAGGGACGCCCCGGGGGAGCATGTACGGATCCTCGGGCTTCAGGTCAACGTTCAGGCGCTCTATCTTTGCGATCCCTTTCTGCTGGGAGGACTCGCCGAGTTTTACCTCCCAGGACAGCGTTGCGAGCACAGGTGCATCTTGTGGGAAGATCACAGATTCCCCAGTGCGGTATGCACCGCGTGGTGCCCGAATCTCGAAGTCTGCGCCAATGATCAGCGGCTCTTCATCGTCGCTGTTGGGACCGCGGTACTTCACCTCGGCTACCGTGCCGAGACGTACTCCGCGACCGTTGAGGGGGTAGAGGTACCCGGTCGTGCCGGTTGCTTGGCTCGCGGCCCGGATGCTCTGGAGGAGCGTGCTCTTCCCGGCGCTGTTCGCGCCGACGACGACTGTCAGCGGGCGAAGCTCAACCTCGGCTTCGCGGATGGACTTGAAGTTCTGTAGCCGCCAGCGGCGAAGCGTGATGCCCCGACGCATCCCGAAGGCGCGGCGCTCGATCAGTGGGTTACTCATGCATAGACCTCTCGGTGCTGGTTGGCGAGTGCGCCGGTGGAGACAAGGCTCAACTGGATGAGGCGTCCGTCCCGAGTGCGGGCGGGCCGCGCCTCGATCGGGCCCTTGACGTCCGTCGACCGCCCAAGCAGCCGGAGGCTCGAATACCCACGGCCAGCGGTCAACTCGACTTGGAGCCACTGGCAGTATTCGAGAGAAGAATGAGTCGGTTGCTTCCCGGCTGGTGTGTCTCTCAGGTCGGCTAGCCTCCACAGAAGACGGAGCGAGTTGTACAAGCCCACGGAACGGTAAGCGGCGACGAGTTCGTCGTCGAGGGCGATGTCGACGAGCCAACCTGGAACTCGAGCAGCGCCGCGCTCGACGCTCTCGACCACTTCGACGACGAACTCCTCGAAAGCTGCGACTTCAGTCTCCGTCGACGGGGCGCGCAGCGCGTTCGGATCGATAGAGGGGATACGTTCACCGTCGATCAGTTCCCGAGTGCAATGTGCAGTGAGGCTCTGCAGCCGCTTCAGCTCCTGCAACTTGAAGCTCCAGCGTGGGTCGCTTCGCTGAAGGGCTGGAGGGCCAGCAATGGGATGGTCAACCGGTTCTTCCTCGCGAAGCGCAGATAGTGCGTCCAGCACCGGACCATCGACGTGTCCCAGCTTCCGATCGAGCTGGACGATCCACACGTATCCAAAGATGTCTGACTCAGCCACGAGCGCGTAGGCGAGGCCAGTGTCCTGTTTGCTGAGCAAGAGATCCGCACTGGTCCCGAATTCGACGTCGGGGCTGAGCAACGTGATACCGACGGACTGGGTCGCTTCGTCGATGGCGGTCACGAGGACGAGAGCTGCCGGGGTCCCCGGGTCCATCGGAACACAGCGGTAGATGTCGCCAAGCTCGATGTCACTCATTGCGCGTCCCCTCCTCCTTTGACGATGACGAGCGACTGCAGACGTCCGAAGACGTATCCGACGACCGCCTCGCTTTGGGACCCCAGTTCGTCGCGCACCTTCTCGTAAGCGGTCTCCTTGTACTTGGCTGCGGTTGGGCGGCTGACGCCCAGGCGGCGCGCGATGTCCCCGTCCGAGTCGCCCATCCACTTGCCGGCCAGCACCGTCGCCTCCTCCGTCGTGAACGCCGTGATGAGTCTGCCGGCCAGGCCCTGGGCCAAGACCAAGTCGCCTGGGTCGAGCTCTCCGGATCGGCCTTCGGCACCGGCCTCATCAGAGACAACCTCCGCTGTTGCAAAGACTGTCAAAGCTTCCTCGAGAATCCTCTTCAGATCGATCTCCTCGATTTCGCCAACGGCCCCGCAGATGAGTGTGAGCGCGTCTGCAAGAGTGTCGGCCGTCCAGATCGCGCTCGCTCGTTCGGTGCCGTTGCCAGGCAATCGTGGAAGCGCACCGAGAGCCATGGTCACACGTCGAGTGGGCGCGCTCTTGGCCGCGGCTCGGCCGGAGAGGCGCCACGATCGAGGATTCTGCCTTGCCACCTCGAAGGGGGGCTCGCTGAGCCGCTGCACGGCGCGATCGAAAAGATTGTCTACGGCGGTGCGTTGCCGCCGGTCGATCAGAGTCATCTTCACCTGACGGTAGATGAGCGCGCGTGCATGCCCGAAATCGTTCGCGACGTCGCAGATGTAGTCGATCTGTCCTCTGGTGATCATCCGCTCACATACGTCTTGAACGAGGTCTCCGATTGCGTCCTCGTCCCACGACGAGGCGCGAGCGTATACCGCGGGCGGGTAGCGGCGGGCAACGCGAACGGCCGCCGTCCGAATCTCGCCGAACCACAGCGATCCCAAGCCGTCTCGCTTGTGCTCGTCGATGAGGGCTTCGAGGTCGCCCTGCCGGGCGTCCTCAAGATCGATCGGGTCGTCAAAGTCCGAGAGAGGGCCGCCAGGGACTACTTCGCCTGCCATCGCGCCGACTTCACCGCCTCGATGGTGGCCGGGTCGTCCTCGCTGCACAGGCGGTGATCCTCGTCCAGAGCGTCCTTCGGGACTGGCAGCGGGCGGGAAACAACGATGTTGCCCTCATCCCCGAGCCAGCATCGGGGCCATTCGTTGCGATGGTTGTGCCCTGGGTTCCGGACCTCCATCCGGTCGAGGTTCGATGTCCGTGCGAACACGTGGGCCGTCGCGCCGGAACTCGGCCAGTGGCGGACGATGACCGGCCGGTTCGCACTGCCCTTGCCGCACGCGAACCCCACCACCGCCTCGGTCTGAGCGAACCACGCACCAATGGGGGGGCCCATGTTGAGCAACCCCGCAAGGTCTTCAAGACCGAACCCCACCGTGGTCCTCCGCTGCCGAAGGGGATCTCGGCACTCCTCGACACTTGGACTGGGTTCAGCGTAGCGAGTTTGCCTGATGCCGGCCCGTGTTCGTCGCAGACCCGACCGACCGAACTGGGAGCCTCCGACCGCCCCGGTCGCATTGAACGTCGGTCTCTGCCGATTTGCACCGGGTGTGACCGACATTGGCTTGTTGTTCCTGGGGGCTCTGGTGGTGGCCTGCCCGGTGGTGATGGGGGTTCAGGCGGTCAGGGTCGGGAGGGGGATGATTCGGGTGCCGCTTCTGGTGGTGTGGCCCTGGGTGGTGGCGGTGAGGATGGCGAGGAAGCGTGGACGGCCGACCTGGCTGAGGTCGAGCCGGTCGTCGACGAGCGTGTAGAGCTGGATTTCGGCGTCGAGGAGCTGGTGTTCGCCCAGGCGGGTTTGCAGGGCGGCCCAGCTTCGGTCGGGGTATTCGATGATGGCGTCGATGGCGAGCCCGGTTTCGTCCCGGTAGTGCCACAGCCGGGCGCCAGTGCCTTCGAGATAGACGCGGAGGTCGTGGACGGCCATGGCGGTGAAGATGGCCGCATACTGGTCGGGCTGGTCGGCCAGATCGTCCGCGCTCAGCCCCAAAGCCGCGCAGGCGAGGGCGGGGTCGGCCAGGTGCAGGCGGGATTGTTGCCGCAGCCGGGTCCGGGTGAAATCCTGATCAAAGTGCGCGCGGCCGGCGTCAACCGGCCAGATGTTTTCCAACGTATGGGAGCCTATCCGCCACCACCTGGTGCATCTGATCTGCCGGGGTTGGAAGCAGCAGGCACAGTAGCTGCAACTGGCGAAAATGTTGCGCGCTGGCGCGTCGGCGACGAGGTGACGGCTCTGACGCCCGGCGGAGCCTATGCCGAATACTGCCTTGTGCATGAATCGAACGCGCTGCCGATCCCTCATGGTTTCACTTTTACGGAGGCGGCCGCAATCCCCGAAACCTATTTCACGGTATGGCACAATGTGTTCGAGCGCGGTGAACTCAGACCGGGCGACACATTCCTGGTCCATGGCGGCACGTCGGGCATCGGGACCACGGCAATACAGCTTGCATCGGCTTTCGGGGCCTATGTCATCGCGACTGTCGGTTCGGCTGAAAAAGTCGACGCCTGCCTGAAGCTCGGTGCGGACCGGGCGGTGAACTACAGGGAAGAGGATTTCGTTCGCGTCGTCAAAGAGGTGACTGACGGCAAGGGGGCGAATGTTATCCTGGACATGGTGGGTGGCGACTATGTTGCCCGCAACTATGATGCGGCTGCGATCGAAGGGCGCATCGTGCAAATCGCCACACTAAACGGCGCAAAGGCAGAAGCAGACTTTTCCAAGCTTATGGTCAAGCGGTTGACCCATACGGGATCGACGCTCAGGCCACGGCCGATCGACTTCAAGGGCCGCATTGCGGGTGAGCTTGAACGCAAGGTCTGGCCGCTGCTGGCAGAGCGTCGACTTGCCCCTGTCATGGACATGATTTTTCCGCTGAAAGAGGCCTGGCGGGCGCATGAGCGCATGCAGGATGGCGAGCATATCGGCAAGATCGTTCTTGATGTCGGATAGTTAGAGCCGTCTTCTGCCCCAAGGTCTGCGGATGTGAATGCAGTTGCACGGAATGCGCTCAACAGCTATATCCATGCTTCTTCCCTATTTTTGGTGGTCTATCCACCGCCCGCGCCGGGACGCGGGCGAACGAGAGGATTTATCTGATGGCAACTCAACTCCTCATGCCAAAGGCAACGGCGGTCTGGCTCGTCGACAACACGGCACTGTCCTTCGACCAGATCGCATTCTTCTGCCATCTGCACCCGCTGGAAGTGCGCGCCATTGCCGATGGTGAGGCAGCGCAGGGCATCAAGGGCATGGACCCGGTGATGAACGGCCAGCTGACGCGTGACGAGATTGCCCGCGGAGAGGCTGACGCGAACTATCGTCTCAAGCTCAACGAGCCGAAGGTGCGTGTGCCGGAAGCCAAGCGCCGTGGTGGCCGCTATACGCCGGTGTCGAAGCGCCAGGACCGTCCAAACGCGATCCTGTGGCTGGTTCGCAACCATCCGGAACTGAAGGACGCGCAGATTTCGCGCCTGGTTGGCACCACCAAGTCGACGATCGAGCAGATCCGCAACCGTTCGCACTGGAATTCGCAGAATTTGACGCCGATGGATCCGGTAACACTCGGCCTGGCGAGCCAGATCGACCTTGATCTGGAGGTGCAGCGCGCCTCGTCCGGCCGCGCACCAGCCGCGCCAGTTGGCGATACGCTGTTGCCGGCGGCGCTGACCGAGCGCATGTCGCCGGACGCAGCGCCAAAGCCGCGTGGCGAAGATGATGAACTCGACGCCGATGCAGTTTTTGCAAAACTCTCGACACTGAAGCGGGCGGAGCCCGAGTCGGACGACGAGTAAGTTCACCGCGAAGGCTCCGATGGCGAACTACGATATCGTCATTGTTGGTGGCGCGATTGTCGGCGCATCAGTCGCCTATTATCTGCGGGAAGAAGGCTTTGCGGGGTCTATTGCGCTGATTGAGCGTGACCCGCAATTTGCCCACGCCGCTACCACGCTGTCGATGGCGTCGATCCGGCAGCAATTCTCGATCGCCGAAAACATCCGTCTGTCGCGCTTCACGCTTGGACTTTTCCGGCGATTGAAGCAGGAATTTGGTGACGACGCCGATATCGGCTTTCGCGAAGGCGGCTACCTGATCCTTGCCAGCGAGGACGGCATGCCGGTGCTGCAGGCCAATCACCGAACGCAGATTGCCGAAGGCGGCGACATTGTGCTCGAAGATGCGGCCGCGCTTGAACGACGGTTTCCGTGGTTGTCGGCCGAAGGCATTGCCGGCGGTGCGTATGGACGCTCGGGCGAGGGATGGTTCGACGCCCACGCGCTTCTCGGCCTGATGCGCCGGGCGCTGAAGACACGCAATGTCGATTTGATTCAGGGGGAAGTTGCCGCAATCGAGCGCGATGGCGCTCGCGTGACAGGCGTGACGCTGAGAAGCGGCGCTCGAATGAGAGCCGGAACGGTCATCAACGCGGCGGGGCCAAATGCAGGTGTAGTATCGTCTCTGGCAGGGCTGACTTTGCCGGTCGAGCCGCGCAAACGCACCGTCTTTGTCTTCGAGGCA
>JAIUNK010000038.1 GCA_020161845.1 Actinomycetota bacterium | reverse complement strand
GAACTCGACGCCGTCGCGGAGCGACTCAACGGCCGACCCCGCGAGACCCTCAACTGGCTCAAACCCATCGAGGCCTACACAAAGCTCCTGGGAGAACACGGTGTCGCCCTCACCGCCTGAAACCGCCGCCTGAAACCGCCCACACTTACCTACGGGCTTACGTCGGCAGACCACTGCGGTGGGGGCCTAAACTACGGAAACGACTACTATCTATACTACACCCCTTATCGAATGGGGAGAAACTACTCCGGGTCCCCATTCGATATCGAGCTGCTAGAATCTCGTTACGCGCCGGGGTCGGGAGTCGCGGTGGCGCCAATCTTCCAAACAAGCCAGGGCAATTTCACCACCCTGCTGGATGGCCGCAGGATGCGAGCAGGGATCTTCGTCTGTCGCTTCGGTCGGACCACCGGCTTCCATTGCGACACTCTAGGCGCCACGAACCCCAAGACGGGCTCGCTCTTTAGTGTGGAGTATGTCTGCAATAGCCTCTTCCCTCCGGACTGCCGACTGTATCACTCCATTGTTTGGACCAAGCAAACCACGACTACCGTTGACCATGGGGATAGCGGAGGGCCAGTATTCAGTGGAGGATATGCTTATGGTTCAATTACGGGCTGGGCGTGGCCGCAGAACATGTTCAGTGATATCATTCGAATCCAAGAGTCTTTTGGCGCTTCTTTCTACCGCCAATAAATGTCCGTTCCTGCCTCCGCTCGATACAACCCCTGGATCACCATCGCGTGCTGCCCGACTTTATACGCCCCTCTTGGCTGTCTTGACTTCTGCAGTCCTGTTTGTGTCGTCGTGCGCTGGACCACCGGCCTTTGTGGGAATATCTGTCTGGCTGGAACTTCGGAGCATGAAGGATGCTACGGGACTAACGGTGTCAGCCTGCGCTGAGGGCATCTGTGGCCAATCGCAGGCACATCCCGGCGAGCGGTACGCGATCGCACCCATTGACTTTCCATTGGTCGCTGAGCGCACGAAGCTCGCAACCACTTTTACGATTAAACGCAGCGACGGCACGGATTACTATCCACCGCGTGAAGTCTTGCTCCACCCAGGCCCCGACGACGCCAGTTCCCGCCCGGTAAATAGGGGCAGCCGCATCGCTAACGTTATCATCGCGCCATCCGGAATCACGGAAGGAAGGCCGGAGAGCGCTGGGCGCTAGCCCGGATGTTGGAGGGGGAGTCGCTGGCGATACGCCGGGCTGTCAGTGACGCCTCGGTGCGGCTGTTTATGGCCGGTAGGTGCTACAAGGAGGCCAGGCGGCTTCCAGTCGGCGTCGTCGTCCACACACGAGAGAGGTTCGGGGTCGTCCGGGCGCGGAACGGCCTGATCAGGGTTAGGCCAGGGCGGCGAGGCGCTTTCAGCCTGCCGGTGAAGGGGCCGGCCCAGTATGGTCGCGCGAAGGAGCTCGCAACATGGCGCAGGCTCGGTTGGCCGGAGTCTTTGGTGGCTGCAATCGCACCCGACTCGCCCCGGGTTGGCTCTATAGACTGCTTCCATGGCGCGAGTGGACTATGTTGACGACCCGAAGGCACCTCGGGCCAACAGTGTGGTGCCGTCCGTCGTCGCCATCGTGCGCGATGATCGGGGCCGAGTTCTGCTGATCCACAAGACCGACAACGGCAAGTGGGCGTTGCCGGGCGGCGGGCACGACATCGGTGAGTCGATCAGTGACACCGTTGTGCGCGAGGTCAAGGAGGAGACCGGGTACGACGTACAGGTCGAGACCATCACGGGGACCTACACCAACCCCCGGCATGTCATGGCCTACGACGACGGCGAGGTGCGCCAGCAATTCTCGATTGCCTTCCGGGCGACTCTGATCGGGGGAGAGGCCGCAACCAGCAGCGAAAGCGACGAGGTCGCCTGGGTCGCGCCCGAGGACATCGCTCAGCTCGACATGCACCCGTCGATGCGCCAGCGCATCGAGGACGCGCTAACCGCAGATCGGCCAGTCCTGCGGTAGCCCGAGCCGCCCCTTCGCCCGCGACGACGACCGGAGCAGGTGCGGTGTAGAAGCCTTGACCGCCTGATAGACCGCGTCGTCCTCCTCGTACCTCGTCAGGATCTCGCCGATCCGGTCGACGTCGAGCATCGGCTCCCCGGTAGGCGATATGGCAAGGTCGACCATCGTCACAGCATCCAGATCCTCGCCTGCGGGGTGGGGCATCTGTTCCAAGTCGCGCAGGAGGCCGCGCTGCGCGGCCTCGTACCGGGCGCCTGTATGCCACGCCACGAGCGCGACGACGTCAGCGGGTGCGCCGACGCTGCGCAGGTAGACCGCACCGTCGAGGGGGTGAAAGCCGCGGGCGTTGATCCGCTCGCCATACCCGATGTCGTGCAGCCACGCTGCGGCGACGACGTGCTCAGGGATCCCCTTCCGGGCCGCGAGTTCCTCGGCGAGCCGACCGACCGCCTGCAAATGCGACCAGCGCGGCTCGATCGACGCAACGAGGTCGCGCGCGATCTCCTGAGCCTGCTCGACGTCCCACACGTCACCAAGTCTGGCAGGGCCGCCCCGACGCGTCGTCCCGTGCCCAACGCCCCCGCCAACGTGCGACGTGAGGACCGCAGGCGGCGTCGGGACGAGTTTCTGTACTGGTTCAAGGGCGCCGACTTCGTCGGCGCCGGCCGCGCCGCTGGCGCGGCCGGCCCGCTGCGCTGCGGCCTGGCGGCCGTTCTCGCGTCCCGGCCGCACCTGCGTCTCGGCGCTCGCGTCGGCTGACCTGTCAGCAGAAGCCATCCGGGCTCCCGCAACGGTGCAGCCGTCGGGCGGGAGTGGCGCTGAGTCGAGAAGACGCCCGCCGGCCGTCGATGGCTCGGCGGTTGTGGCGAACCCCGCGCCCTCTCCAGAGTCCGCGCATCCTCCCCACGCCGACGACCCGACGCTGACCATCCGCCCGACTCCGGGCCGCGTCCAGGGCGCTTCGCGTCGCTCCGCGATGGCCTTTGGCCACCCTTGACCCAGCCACACTCCGTCGGGCTTTTGTGCTCCGCTATGGGTCGGCGGCTCATCCTGTCCGAACCGGCCGTGCCCTGCTAACGCTCTGCTAACCGGCGCGTGGAGAAATACGCACAACAGCGCGGCGCCGAGCACCCGAAGCACCAGGTGGCCGCACGTGTGCAGTCCGTGAATGCGCCTACGGATCAGAAGGTTAGGGGTTCGAATCCCTTCGGGCGCGCCACCACCACAAGCCCCGGACCAGCCACGACAGCTGAGCCGGGGCGTCGCGCGTCAGGCGACCTCATCTTTCGGGACGACGGTGAGCTGGCCCCCGAGGGCGTCGATGACCTTTGCGACCGTTTGGAAGGACGGGTTGCCTGTCGTGCTGAGCGACTTGTAGAGGGACTCGCGCCCGACACCGGCCGCCTGGGCGATCTCGGCCATGCCCTTGGCCTTAGCGATGTCCCCGAGGGCGGCTTGAAGGAGGGCGGGGTCGCCGCTCCGGGCCGCTTCATCGAGGTAGGCCAGCATGTCTTCGCTGGTGTCGAGGTAGTCGCTGGCATCCCAACGTCGCAGAGTCACGGCCATTGCTGTTCCTTCCGTAGCTGGAGCTCCAGGCGCTTCGCCATGGCGATGTCGTCGTCCTGGCTCGACTTGTCCCCACCCGCCAAGAGGAGGATCACGGTCGAGCAGCGCTGCACGAAATAGAGGCGGTAACCAGGACCGAAATGGAACCGCATCTCACGGACCTGGTCCCCGACGGGCTTTACGTCACCGACCACGCGACCATCCAGCTGGCATCGCCTCAGCGCAAGGTTGATCCGGGCTTTGGCATGCCGGTCCTTGATATTGCGAAACCATCGGTCGTAAGCCTCCGTGGTCAGGATGTCCACGAAACCACTGTATCCCACAGGATACAGATCGGTCCATGACCTCCTCTCACGGCAACGATGGGGAGACGTCCGCCGGGCACCCGGGGGCGGCGGCTCATCCTGTCCAGTCTGACAGCAACGGTGACAGGCACCCGGGCACGATCTCGCAGGCCGCACCGTTGGGGTCGGTGGAACGGCGCGGTACGCCGTACGGCGCCTGCCGCACAACGCCGTCCCACACCTACACCAGGACACCTCGGGGAGATGACCATGACTGACCTGACGCTTGTCGAGCGCGAGATCGTCCGCAACGGCGTGATGAACGCGGTGGGCGAAGTCGCCGAGGCTGACGAGGACGGCTTCTTCGGCATGATCAAGGAAGGCCGCGCCGGCACGAAGGCCCTGCGGGAGCTGCCGCAGCCGCTGCTGGACGCCGTCACCGGCGACTTCAACACCCCCGACGACTACCAGGACCCGGCCGACGAGAGCATGGAGGGCTACCTGCGCGCCGCGCTGGCCGTCGTGGACGCCAGGACGCCGCAGCTGCGCGACGAGTTCGCCCGCGTGGTCCTGGACACCTGCCGCGCCGTCGCCGACGCCGCCAAGGGCACCTCGCCCCGCGAAGAGGCGGTGTTGGCCCGCATCGCCGCCGTGCTCGGCTGAGCTCAGATCACCGGCATGTCGCGGCGCCGATAGCCCGCCGCCGCGACGGCCACGAGCCCTGCCGCCAGCAGCGTCAGCACCACCTCGGGGGTCCAACTCATCGGTTGCACGGGCAGCTTCGGCACGTGCGCGAACGGCGAGATCTGCATGACCCAGGACGGCAGCCCCAGCAGCCCGCCCAGCTCACCGACCAAGACGACAGCGGCCAACACGGCCCAGCCCAGCCAATCGAGGCGCGGCAGGAACGCGACCACGCAGGCGGCGACTCCGGTCAGCACCCAGACCGCCGGCAGCGGCGCCAGGTTCGCGCCGAACTCGCGCCAGAAGGCGCCGCCGCCCGCCGATGCCGCATGAGTCCCCGCCATGGCGAGACCAAGGCCGACCAGCAACGACGTACTGCCCGCGAGCGCGATCCCCAGATGTGCCCAGAACTGCCGCAGGCGCGTCACCGGCGTGCCGAGCAACAGCTCGAGGTGACCCGCGCTCTCCTCGGCGCGCAACCGCAGGACCGAGCCGATCCCGAAGGCCGCCGCACCCAGGGCAGCGATCCCCCCGACCATCGTCAGGTAGAGGTCGGTGGCGACCCCGACCCCGCCCATCCGACGCAGCATGTCCTCGGCCTGCCCGGTCATCAGCCCGCCGATCGTGCCCACCACGGCGCCGAACACGAGGCCCATGACGACGAAGCCGACCAGCCACCCGACGTACCCCGGTTGCTGCAACCGCCACGCCAGTGCGGCCGCTGTGCCCAGGCGACCCGTCGCCCGGCCGCGCCGATCCGGCAGCAGGCCTGCCCCGAGGTCGCGGCGGCCCTGCAGCACGAATGCCACCGTCAGGGCGAGCACCGAGAACACGAGCGGCAGCACCAGCGGCCAGGCCCGATCGCCGTCGTACGGGCGCACCTGCTGCGCCCAGCCGATCGGCGACAGCCAGGTCAGCACCCCGGCGGGCCCGTCGCCGGCCACGTCGGCGACCATCCGCAGCACGAAGGCCAGCCCGAGCGCCCCGAAGACCCACGCTCCGCAGGTGCGGTTGCTGGCGGAGAGCTGTACGGCGATCGCGGCGAGGCCCGTGAAACTCAGCCCGACACCGATCAGCGCGAGCCCCATCAGCACCGATCCGGTGACCGGCCAGCCGCCGGCGAGCGCACCGACGGTCGTCCCCAGCCCCATCACGACCGCGACGACGGCGGCCAACAGGACCGCGGTCACCAGCGGCGCCCGGCGAGCGACCGGCGTGGCGCCCACCAGTTCGAACCGGCCGGTCTCCTCCTCGGCGCGGGTGTGCCGGCGCACGATCGCGATGACCAGGAAGATCAGGATCAGGAAGTTCAGCATGGCCAGCTTGGTCGCGCCGATGCCGCCGACGGAGTCGAGGTCGTGGATGGTGCCGTACATGGCGACCACGCCCGTGCTCGCATTCGCCTCGGCGTTGGCCAGGCGCAGCTCGGCCGGCGAGGCGTAGAGGGTCTTCATGGCCGCCACGGAGTAGTACGTCAGCACCCACACCACCGCGACGGTCACCAGGATCATCACCCGGTCGCGCCGCCAGGCCAGGCGCAGCAGGCCGCTCATCTCAGCGCACCGCCGTCGCGGCGCCGGCGCCGGCCTGGGCCTCGTCCGGCTCACCCGCCTCGCCCCGCTCGTACCGGCTCAGGAACAGCTCCTCCAGCGACGGCGGCTCGCTGACCAGCGACACCAGACCGGACCGGCTGAGCGCGGCGATCGCGGCGTCGAGTTCGGGGTCGGCAACGACGAAGCTCACCGTCGTCCCGTCCTGGCGCAGCTCGGACAGGCCGGCCAGGGCGTCCAGCGCGGCGGGCTGCCGGGTCTGCGCCCGCACCCGGGTGCTGTGCAGGTGGCGCATCTGGGCCAACGTGCCGGTCTCGACGATCCGGCCGCCCTTGATGATGCTGATGCGGTCGGACAGCGCCTCGACCTCGGAGAGGATGTGGCTGCTCAGCAGGATCGTGCGCCCCTCGTCGCGCAGCGCCCGGGCGTACTCGGCGAACTGCGCCTCCATCAGCGGATCCAGCCCGCTGGTGGGCTCATCGAGCAGGAAGACCTCCGCGGCCCGGCTGGACAGCGCGGCCACCAGGGCGACCTTCTGCCGGTTCCCCTTGGAGTAGCTGCGGCATCGCTTGGTCGGGTCCAGGTCGAAACGCTCCAACAACTCGGTACGCCGGGCGGGGTCGGCGTCGCCGCGCAGCCGGGCCAGCAGGTCGATGACCTCGCCGCCGGTCAGATTGGGCCACAGGTTGACGTCCCCGGGCACATACGCGATCCGCCGATGCAGGGACTCGACGTCGCGCCACGGGTCGCCGTCCAGCAGTCGGACCGATCCCGCGTCGGCCCGCAGCAGCCCGAGCAGGATTCGGATCGTGGTGGACTTGCCGGCACCGTTGGGGCCCAGGAAGCCGTGGACCTCGCCCTGCTCGACCGCCAGGTCGAGATCGTCCAGCGCCCGGGTGGTGCCGAAACTCTTGGTGAGGCCGTGGGCCTCGATGACGGTAGTCACGCTTCGTACGCTACGCTGATTTCACAATTTTGTGAATCTTCGAGTACGTCGGGTCCGCCGGGGGCGACCATGGGGGCGGGCCAGCCGAGATCTCGATGAGGTGGGGGAGGCAGCATGGCCACGGATGCGCGCGACGTACCGACCGCGCAACCCGCGCGCGACGTACCGACCGCGCAACCCGCGCGCGACGAGCCCCGGGTCGCCGAGTTCATCCAGCATTTCGGGGCGCTCCTGCAGGCCTCCGGCATGCCCGGGCTGAGCGCCCACGTCTTCGCCGCGCTGCTCGCCGACCCCGACGGGCGCATGACCGCCACCGAACTCGGCCAGGCGCTCGGCGTCTCCCCCGCCGCGATCTCGACCGCGACCTCCTATCTGAGCACCATCGGCATGACGCGCAAGCTGCGCGAACCCGGCTCCCGGCACGTCGTACACGCCCTGATCAGCGACGATTGGTACGCCACGCTCGCCACCAAGAACGACGTCATCGGGGCGACGCAGGCCCTGCTCGCCGAGGGCGCCGCCGCCGCCGGCGGCCCGACCACCCCCGCGGGGCGTCGGCTGTGGCTGAATGCGCAGATGTTCGGCTACCTGGGCGCCGTGCTGTCCACGGCCCTGGCCGAGTGGGACCAGCGCAAGGCCGCGCTTCTCGCCGACCTGCCGTAGCCGCCGACCTGCCGTAGCCGCCGACCTGCTGTGACGGCGACGGCTGCCGCTGCTGGACGAGGTGGCCTCGGCCCTCGATGACACCTCCGCGCGCGCCGCCTGGGCCGCGATCGACGCGCTCGACGCCACCGTGCTGGAGGCCGGTCACGCCCCCGCCGTGCTTCGCCGGTCCGACCAGATCCTGGCCGTCGACGGGCGCGTCGAGCCCTTCGGACGCGCCCTCCGCGGCGGCACGTCGGGCTGTGAGGTACTCCTCACAAGTCGCCCCACTACGCCGGACCGTTACCCAACCTCAGCTCGTAAGGTGTGACCCAAGCCCCGCCCCGCGCAGACCGAGAGCAGGCGGGCTCACGACGTACGACGTCCGCAACCCACGACCTGAAGGGACCCGCGATGACCGAAACCACCAAGATCCCCACCGAAGGCGGCACCACGCACGCCGGACTTGCTGCGTGGGTCGACGAGGTCGCAGCCCTCTGCCAGCCCGACAAGGTCGTGTGGGTCGACGGCTCCGAAGAGGAGAACGAGCGGCTCTGCCAGGACCTGGTCGACGCTGGCACGTTCGTACGCCTCAACGACGAGAAGAAGCCGCACTCGTTCTGGTGCGCCTCCGACCCCAAGGACGTCGCGCGCGTCGAGGACAAGACGTTCATCTGCAGCGAGACGCAGGACGGCGCGGGCTTCACCAACAACTGGATGGACCCGGCCGAGATGAAGGCCCTGATGACCGACCTCTACCGGGGTTGCATGAAGGGCCGCACGATGTTCGTGATCCCGTTCGTGATGGGTCACCTGGAGGCCGACGAGCCCAAGTACGGCGTGGAGCTCACCGACTCCGAATACGTCGTGATCAACATGCGCATCATGGCCCGCATCGGCGCCAAGGTGCAGAAGCAGATGGAAGAGACCGACGCGGCGTTCGTGAAGTGCATCCACTCCGTCGGGGCTCCGCTGGCGCCAGGCGAGAAGTCGGCACCGTGGCCGTGCAACGAGACGAAGTACATCAGCCACTTCCCCGAGACCCGCGAGATCTGGAGCTTCGGCTCCGGCTACGGCGGCAACGCGCTGCTGGGCAAGAAGTGCTACGCGCTGCGCATCGCCTCCGCCATCGCGCACGACGAGGGCTGGATGGCCGAGCACATGCTCATCCTGAAGCTGACCAGCCCGGAGGGTAAGACCTACTACATCGGTGGGGCCTTCCCGAGCGCTTGCGGCAAGACCAACCTGGCCATGCTCGAGCCCACCATCCCCGGCTGGAAGGCCGAGATGGTCGGCGACGACATCGCCTGGATGCGGTTTGGCAAGGACGGCCGGCTGTACGCCGTGAACCCCGAGGCCGGCCTGTTCGGCGTCGCTCCCGGCACCGGCGCGGACACCAACAACAACGCCATGCTGACCATCGAGCGGGGCAACTCGATCTTCACCAACGTCGCCAAGACCGACGACGGCGACGTCTGGTGGGAGGGCATGACCAAGGATGCGCCGGCGCACCTGACCGACTGGAAGCGTCGCGACTGGACCCCGGACTCCGAGGAGAAGGCCGCGCACCCGAACGCCCGGTTCACCACCCCGGCCAAGCAGTGCCCGATGATGGCTCCCGAGTACGACGCCCCCAACGGTGTGCCGATCGACGCGTTCCTGTTCGGCGGCCGGCGCGCCGGCACGGTGCCGCTGGTCTACCAGTCCCGCGACTGGAACCACGGCACGTTCGTCGGCACGATCCTGTCCTCGGAGACGACGGCGGCGGCGGCGGGCGCGGTTGGCGTCGTCCGTCGTGACCCGATGGCGATGCTGCCCTTCATCGGCTACAACGCGGCCGACTATGTGCAGCACTGGATCAACATCGGCAAGACCCACGGCGAAGAGGGCCTGCCGAAGATCTTCCAGGTCAACTGGTTCCGCAAGGACGAGAACGGCAAGTTCGTGTGGCCGGGCTTCGGCGACAACGTGCGCGTCCTGAAGTGGGTCATCGACCGCCTCGAGGGCAAGGCCGAGGGCGTCGAGACCCCGGTCGGCATCATGCCCAAGCCCGAGGAGCTGGACGTGACCGGCCTGGACCTGACGCCGGAGCAGGTCGCCACCGCCGTCGAGTACGACGAGGCCGGCTGGAAGAACGAGATCCCGATGATCGAGGAGTGGCTCGGCAAGTTCGGCGAGAAGCTCCCGCAGGAACTGAAGGACGAGTTCGAGGGCCTGAAGAAGCGCGTCGGCGCCTGACGATCGCTGGCGATCGACGATCTAGCGAGCGAAGCGAGCGTTGAGGAGATCGCCCGTGAACGTCGAGCGCAGCGAGCGTTGAGGAAGGCGCCAGAAGGACTCGGCGCCTGACGATGATCTAGCTCGTACGGCAAAAGGGCCGGCCGTCTCACCCGAGGCGGTCGGCCCTTTGTCATGTCGTCGTCGGGGACGACATGAGGCACGGCTGGCGTCCCGCCCGCTGCGGCGGCTGTGGGCACACCTGTGGGCGCAGAAGTGGTCGTGATAGCAGCAGATTCGGCACCCACACCCGCACCCACAGGCCCGACGACGGCACGACGTGAGTCCCCTCCCAGCGGGTGTCGACGTCGACAGGACGTGAGTGCCCACCCAGAGGCGTCGTCGTCGACAGGACGTGAGCCCGCCTCGACAGACGACGTACCGCCGCGGCGCGCGACCATGCCCAAACCGATATCGCATTGGTCGGGCCTCCCGCGAGCGCAAGCTCTGGATCAGCTGCTTCGTCATAATGTCGCGAGTCCCGGCGCCAATGCGATATCGGTTTGTGCCAGTCGAGGCCGGACGGCAAGGGTCACAGGCCGTTCACCGGGGCGACGACCTGCGGTCCCGAAGCGGTCCCGAAGCGGTCATGAGCGCTGCCTATCGTTCGTGGAGTCCGGCCCCCCTGATCCGGATCACCGCCCCTCCCCCGAAGGAGCCTCATGCCCTCCCGCACGCGTGCCGCCATGACCCTCGCTGCCGCCGTGGCGTTGACCGCGGGCCTGTCCGCCGTCGCGGCCACCGCCGCGCCCGGCGGCTCGGCGCCCGGCACCTCGACCGGCCCGTCGAGCTCGCAGAGCCCCTACCTGGTCCGCACCGTCCCGGGTATCACCACGACCAGCGCGCTCACCGTGGGCGACCGCGCGCAGAACGGCTACCGCATGGTCGGCATCCCGGATGGCCTCGGCGGCTGGGACAACGGCGATGGCACGTTCACCCTGCTGATGAACCACGAGCTGGGCGGCACCGCCGGGGTCGCTCGCGCGCACGGCTCGACGGGCGCATTCGTCTCGAGGTGGATCATCGACTCGACCACCCTGGCCGTCCGCTCGGGCGAGGACCTCATCACGAAGGTCATGCTGGCCGACGGCACCGCGGGAACGTGGACCGCGAAGACCACGGCATTCAGCCGGTTCTGCTCGGCGAACCTCGCCGACCCCAGCGCGTTCTACGACGCCGCGACCGGGCTCGGCACGACCGACCGGATCTTCCTCACCGGAGAGGAGAACGGCGCCGAGGGCCGCGCATTCGCGCACGTCGCCACGGGGGCGCAGGCCGGCACGAGCTACCAGCTGCCCTGGCTGGGTCACTACAGCTTCGAGAACGTCCTGGCCAAGCCCGGCACCGGCGCCGAGACGATCGTCGTCGGGACGGACGACTCGGGCGGCGGGCAGGTCTACGTGTACGTCGGGACCAAGCGCGCCACCGGCAACCCGGTCGAGCGGGCCGGTCTGGTCGGCGGGGAGCTTTACGGGCTGAAGATCGACGACGTCGCCACCGAGACGGACGCCACCGCCGTGCCGGCGACCGGGGCGCGGTTCAGCCTGGTCCACATCCCCGGCGCGGCCGCGATGACCGGCGCGCAGCTGGAGACCGCGAGCAAGGCGCTCGGCGTCAGCTCGCTGGCGCGCCCGGAGGACGGCTCGTGGGATCCGACCGACCCCAAGGGTTTCTACGTCAACACGACGGGCTCGTTCACCGGGATCTCGCGGCTGTGGCACCTCTCCTTCGCCGACCCGTCGGACGTCACCAAGGGCGGCACGGCCACGGTGCCGGTGTCGAGCCCGGCGTACGACGCCGCAGCGGGCAGCGCCGGCCAGCGCGGACCGCGGATGATGGACAACATGACCGTCAACTCCCGCGGCCAGGTGTTGCTGCAGGAGGACCCGGGCGGCCAGGACTACCTCGCGGGGCTGTTCCAGTACGACCCCGCCAGCAAGGCGCTGGCCAAGATCGCCCAGCACGACCCGAACCGCTTCGTGCCGGGGGCCAAGAACTTCCTCACCCGCGACGAGGAGAGCTCGGGGATCATTCCCGCGCCGTGGCTGGGCGCCGGGAAGTACCTGCTCGACGTCCAGGCGCACTATGCCACCGACGCCGAGACCGTCGAGGGCGGCCAGCTCCTCGTCCTGTCCGTGCCGCCGGGCAAGCCGGTGCGCTGACCGTACGGCGCCGAGGTCACCGCTCCCGACCGCTGGCGTGATTCGCGCGGTCGGGAGCGCTCTGGCCCGGGGTTACCGCCGCGGAGCCTGGCCCTGGGCCGGGTCCTGGCCCTGCTGCGGAAGCTGACCCTGCTGCGGCGCCTGACCCTGCTGCGGGTCCTGGCCCCGCCCAGGGAACTGGCCGCGCTGGCCCCGTCCCTGACCCGGCGCTCCATTCGGCAGCTGACGGGTCTGCCCGCCGCGGACTCCCGGTCCCTCCCCGCCAGCGCCGGAGCCGGCCGGCAGCACGCTCGCGGCGGCAGCCGTGGCCGCCGTGGCGAACCCGATCGCCAGGGCGGCGACCACCGCCGTCTTCCGGCCCGACCAGCGGGCTGGCGTGGCGGCCGGGGTGGTCGCGGACGGCGCGATCCCGGGCTCGGACCGGCCGGGCAGCCCAGGCGCGGGCGGTTCGAGGGAGGATGGCGGGACGGGCCGTTCCATGGCTGGCTCCTGACTCGACGGGGCCGCTGTGCGCGGCCCAACCGTACGACGTGCTCACCGGCACCATCGGTCGCGAGCCTGTGACGATGCTGTGCCGGGCACATGCCCTGCCTGAGAAGCGCTCACAGGAAAGCCACAGCCACGCCATAGCGCACGCCACGGGCGCTGCCGTTCAATCGTTGTCATGAGCACCTCCGCCCCCACTCTCACCCGCCCCGACGGATCCCCCGTCCGCGTCCTGGTCGTCGACGACGAGGCCAACATCACCGAGCTGCTGCGGATGGCGCTGCGCTACGAGGGGTGGCAGGTCGAGACCGCCGGCACCGGGCTGACCGCGGTGCGCACCGCCAAAGACTTCGCTCCGGACGCCGTCGTGCTCGACATGATGTTGCCGGACTTCGACGGCATGGAGGTGCTGCGCCGGATGCGAGCCGAGGACCCCACCGTGCCGGTGCTCTTCCTCACGGCTCGCGACGCGGTCGAGGACCGGGTCGCCGGGCTCACGGCCGGCGGCGATGATTATGTCACCAAGCCGTTCAGTCTCGAGGAGGTCGTGGCGCGGCTGCGCGCCCTCATGCGGCGTACCGCCATCAGCAACGACGACACCAGCTCCCTGCTCGTCGTCGGCGACCTCACCCTCGACGAGGACAGCCACGAGGTGACCCGCAGCGGGACCGAGATCAACCTGACCGCGACGGAATTCGAGCTGCTGCGCTATCTGATGCGCAACCCCAAGCGGGTGCTGAGCAAGGCGCAGATCCTGGACCGGGTGTGGAACTACGACTTCGGCGGCCAGGCCAACGTCGTCGAGCTCTACATCTCCTACCTGCGCAAGAAGATCGACGCCGGCCGGGAGCCGATGATCCACACGATGCGCGGCGTGGGTTACGTCCTCAAACCCGCCGCCTGACGCGACGCCCGGCGATCGAGGCGGCGGTCACCGGGCCGGGACGAGCAGCACCGGGCGCTTGCTGCCGTCGCTGAGCTGCAGCAGCGCCCCGATCTCGCCGCGCGCGTTGAAGCGCAGGGCCCACTGGATCGCGGCGCCGGCCGGCAGCCCCCGCACGTCGATCTGCCGCACCGTGCCGTTGCGCCAGATCGCCGGGCCCAGCTGCGTGCCGCCGAGAATCTCGTGGCGGGCGTTGACGTCGTACGCCGTGAACCCTTCCGATCCGCGCAGGATGGTCGGGCGGCGTTTGGCGTCCCAGGCCAAGACCCCACCGGCCCCACCGGCCCCACCGGCAGCACCGGCCCCACCGGCGACATTGCGCACGATCAACCGCGCATCGGGCGAGATGAGCAGCGGCGGCGCGTTCTGCGTGCCGTAGCTCAGCGGCTGGTCCGCCGGCCAGGGCAGCAGCGTCGGCCGGCTGGCCGTCGCCGAGGCGATCACGGGTCGCTGCGCCGGGCCGAGCTCGTCCCAGGTGACGACGCTGCCGACCACCGTGCCGTCGTCGGCCAGGTCGGAGCCTTCGACGGGCGTCGTCGCGTCGAGCATCAGCTCGCGCTGCTGCGCACCACCGCCCACGACGTACGTCACCAGCGACGGCTCGGCGAACCACCGCTCGCTCACCACCAGGGCCGCGCCGGCGGCATTGACGGCGATGCCGTGCGCATCGCCGCTCATCACCGGCGCGCCGCCGATCGTCGCGGGGACCGCCGCGGGCGCCGCCCACCGGACCACCTCGGTGTCCGACCGCGACCCCAGGCTGACCGCGCAGGTCAGATGGCCGAGCGTGACCCCGGAGGGCCCGATGGCGGTGGGCTGCCAGTCCTGCGGCACCCCGTCCGGGCAGTGGTCCACCGGGGTGTTCAGCGCCACCGCACCACCGGCCGCGCTGGTCAGATAGCCGCCGCTGCCGTCCGCGCGACGAGGCGGTACGGCAGGCTCTTGGCGGCGGCTTTGGCCGAGGCCACGGGCTGCGTCGGGTCGTCGAGGCCGTACGACGATTGCGGGCCCGGCACTGCCGCGGAGGGGCTGGCGGTGGCGGTCGGCGTGCTCGCCGCTGTGGGGGCTGCCGCGACCGGGACGGCCAGCGCGGCGACTGCGACAGCCGTCGGGAGCAGGCGGCGGCGCGGATGGCGGGTACAAGACGGATCAGCGGCAGACACGGCGACACCCCTTGCCCCTGGACGGCGCCACCTGTCGCCGATGCTGTCGACCGGGGACCCGCCCAGAACTCAACAGTAAGCAGCGTCAACCAGATTCGTCCATGACGTCGACCTGCGCCGGGCTGCCCGGACAGATACAACACCGGCCTGCACAGGTGGGCCACAGGCGCAGGACAGCGGGGACACCGCGGTACGGCGTGTGCTGAAACCATGTCGACGCGCGTGCGAGGGATCCTGGGTGTCATGTCCCTGCGCCGCAAGTTGGTCCTGTCCATCGTGCTGCTCTTCATCCTCGTCACGATCGCCACCGGCGTCATGACGGTGCTGGTCACCCAGCAAACCCTCTCGGACCAGCTGGACCGGCGCGTCACCCAGACCGTGAACCGGGCCACCGATGACGGCGTCCGCGGTCCCGGCCGCGGCGAGGGACGTGCGGCGCCCGGACCTGGCATCGGCGGTGACTTCCTCTATCTCGACATGCGCGGCGGCCTACCCGACCGGTTCGTGGCGTTCACCACGGACAACAAGCGGATCGACGACAGCACGGCCAGCATCGCGACGATCAACGCCCTGCTGGCGGCCAACCTGTCCGATCGCCCGAGCACGGTCAACCTGGGCGACCAGCTCGGCTCCTACCGCCTGATCCGCACCGACCGCAGCGGGGGCACCGTGATCTCGGGGTTGCCGATGAAACCGGTCGAGGACACCCTGAACGGCATCGTGGTGGTGACCGCCACCGGCGCCGCCCTGGGGATCCTCGTACTCGCCGGCGGAGCCGCCTGGCTGATCCGGGCGAGTCTGCGCCCGCTGGAGCGGGTCGCCTCCATCGCGGGGCGGGTGTCCCGGACGCCGTTGGCCAGTGGCGCCGTCCAGATCCCTGAACGCGTCGCGGCGCGGGACACCGACACCCGCACCGAGGTCGGTCAGGTCGGCGCCGCGCTCAACGAGCTGCTCGATCACGTCGACAGCTCGTTGCGGGCGCGGCACCGGAGCGAGACCCAGCTGCGCCAGTTCGTCGCGGACGCCAGCCACGAGCTGCGGACCCCGTTGGCGTCGATCCGCGGGTACGCCGAGCTGTCCCGCCGCGAGACTGATCCGGTGCCGGAGGGCATCTCGCACGCGCTCACCCGCATCGACTCCGAATCCGAGCGGATGGCGCATCTCGTCGAGGATCTGCTGCTGCTGGCCCGGCTCGACGCCGGTCGCGAGCTGGCGCACGAGCCCGTCGATCTGACGATGCTCGTCATCGACGCGGTCAGCGATGCGCACGCCGCCGGGCCCGAGCACACGTGGCAGCTCGACCTGCCCGAGGAGGCGGTCGAGACCGTCGGCGACTCGGCCCGACTCACCCAGGTCGTGGTGAACCTGCTGGCCAACGCCCGGACGCATACCCCGGCGGGTACCACCGTCGTCGCCCGGGTCCGGGCCGAGGGCGGGCACGCCGTCCTCACCGTGACCGACGACGGCCCCGGCATTCCGGAGGAGCTGCTCCCCCGCATCTTCACCCGGTTCGCCCGGGGCGACGAGGCGCGGGCGCGCGTCGCCGCGAACGGCACCCCGACCCCCTCGACGGGCCTGGGGCTGTCCATCGTCGATGCGGTCGTCGCGGCGCACCGCGGCAGCGTCGACGTGCAGAGCCGCTCCGGCCGCACGGTCTTCACGGTCCGCCTTCCGTTGGCCTGACCGGTCATCGTGCCGCGACAGTGCCCACACAGCTCCCCCACAGCGATGCTGCCGACCGTGAGGGCATGAGCGTCACCGTCACCGACCCGCAAGCCACACCGGGCGCCAAAGCAGGCGTCACACCAGGCGCCATCCCCGATTCCGGGGCCGGCGCCAACTCCGGGGCCGACGTGGCGGGGCCGATCGACCGCCGCGGGTTCCGCGCCTGGCCCCGATCCGAGCAGCTCGGCTACGTCGCCTTGCTGCTGGCGACCCTCGGCCTCTACCTCTACGGGCTGGGCGCGAACGGCTACGCCAACTCGTTCTATTCGGCCGCCGCACAGGCGGGCTCCGTCGACTGGACCGCCTTCTTCTTCGGCTCCTCCGACGCCGGCAACTCGATCACCGTCGACAAGCCCCCGGCGGCGCTGTGGGTGATGGCTGCGTCGGTGCGGCTGTTCGGGCTCTCCACGTGGGCCCTGCTCGTCCCCGAGGTGCTGATGGGCGTCGCCGCGGTGGGGCTGCTCTACCGCAGCGTGCGCCGGTACGCCGGGCACGGCGGCGCGCTCATCGCCGGGGCGGTGCTCGCCCTGACCCCGGTGGCCGTGCTGATGTTCCGGTTCAATAACCCCGACGCGCTGCTGACGCTCCTGCTCGTCGCCGCCGCCTGGGCGACGCTGCGCGCTATCGAGCCGGAGCCGTCGCGCGCGGGCCGCTGGGGCATGTCGAGCGTGCGCTGGTTCGCGCTGGTCGGGGTGTTCCTCGGGCTGGCGTTCCTGACCAAGACACTCCAGGCGTTCCTGCTGGTCCCGGTGCTCGGCCTGGTCTACCTCTGCGTCGCGCCCGGATCCCTGGGCCGCCGGCTGTTCGGTGCCCTGGCCGGGCTGAGCGCGATGGTGCTCACCGGCGGCTGGTGGGTCGCGATCGTCGAGTTGCTGCCGGCGTCGATGCGTCCGTACGTCGGTGGCAGCCAGAACAACTCCTTCCTCGAGCTGACCTTCGGGTACAACGGCTTCGGCCGCATCAACGGCAACGAAGTCGGCTCGGTGGGCGGCGGGCCGCCCGGCGGGGCTCCGGCCGGAGCTGCGGGTGGCGGCATGTGGGGCTCGACCGGCCTGTTCCGGATGTTCGCCGGCGTCTCCGGCGGGCACGTCAGCTGGTTCCTTCCGACGGCCCTGATCTTCCTCGTCGTCGGGCTGGTGGCGACCGCCCGCGCTCGACGTACCGATCCCCTGCGCGCCGCCCTCCTCGTCTGGGGCGGCTGGACCGTGGTGACCACCCTGGTGTTCAGCTTCATGGCCGGGATCTATCACGACTACTACACGGTCGCGCTGGCCCCCGGCATCGCCGCGCTCGTGGGCCTGGGCGCCGGGATCGGCTGGCGACGGCGCGACTCGTGGCTGTGGACGGCCGCTCTGGCCGTCGGCACCGCGGCCGCCGCGAGCTGGGGCTTCGTGCTGCTGACCCGGGTGGCCGGCGTCGCCTACGGGCCGCTGCGGTACGCGGTGCTGACCGTGGGCCTGGCGACCGCGCTGCTGCTCTTGGTGCACGACCGGATCCACGCCCGAGTCGTGCCGATCGTCGCGGGCACGGCCGTCGTCGCGACGCTCGCGGGGCCGGCGGCTTACGCGGCCTCCACCGTGGCGACGCAGCACACCGGCTCGATCGTCACGGCCGGACCGGCGGGGGCCGGGATGGGGGGTCCGGGGGGCTTCGGCGGCCGGGGCGCCCCCGGCGGGGCGCAATTCCCCGGCGGGGCGCGATTCCCCGGCGGGGCGCTGCTGCCCGGCGCGGCGCAATTCCCCGCCGGCACACAGGCCCCCGGCGGCGGGGGCGGGCTCCTCGACGCGAGCGTGCCGGACCGCGCCGTCGTCCAGGCCATGCAGGCCGACGCTGCCAAGTACCGCTGGGTCGCCGCCACGATCGGCTCCCAGAACGCGGCCGGCCTGCAGCTCGGCACCGGCGAACCGGTCATGCCCATCGGCGGCTTCAACGGCTCGGACCCCAGCCCGACGCTGGCGCAGTTCCAGGACTACGTCCGGGCCGGTCAGATCCACTACTTCCGCGCCGGTGGCGGGATGGGCGGGCGCCAGAACGGCGGCAGCAACGCCGCGGCACAGATCTCGGCCTGGGTGGAGGCCAACTACGCCCAGGTCAGCATCGGCGGGCAGACGTTCTTCGACCTGACCAAGCCGCTGACGAACCCGACGTCCTGACCGGGCCGCGCCTCGAGGAGTCCCCAGGCCCACGCACCGAGTCAGCCGGCTGGCGACGTACAGTACCGCCCTTCTGGGCCCCTGCGCCGCAACGGTCGATCTCCTGACCTGCAGCGATGAAAACGGCTGCCGGCGTGAGGCGGAGTACTGTACGTCGCGGGCCGACAGTCCCGCGCCGAGGGGGCTGATCGCCACGAAAAGACCCGGCACCTGAGGCGGTGCCGGGTCTTTCGCGCGTGGCGGAGGCGGAGGGATTTGAACCCTCGATGGGGTATAACCCCCAAACCCGCTTAGCAGGCGGGCGCCATAGACCGGACTAGGCGACGCCTCCACGCGTCGACGGCCCGCGCGGGGCCGTCGAGGTCGTGGCAAGGTTACCCGTTCGGACCAGCGCAAGACAAAAGCGCGCCAGCGGTGACGGCGCCGCCACTCACGAGCGGTCCGCACCGGCACACGACGGGGTCAGCACCGGCACACGACGGGGTCAGCACCGGCACATGAGGGGGTGGGCACCGGCACACGAGAAGGACCCCCGGGGATCCCGGGGGTCCTTCTCGAAGTCTGAAGAGTGGGGACGCTCAGAGCGGACGGACGTTGTCCGCCTGCGGACCCTTCGGGCCCTGCGTCACCTCGAACTCGACTCGCTGCGCCTCGTCGAGCGAGCGGTAGCCGCTCGTCTGGATGGCGGTGTAGTGAACGAAGACGTCGGGGCCGCCGCCGTCCTGAGCAATGAAACCGAAGCCCTTTTCGGCGTTGAACCACTTCACGGTGCCCTGAGCCATGCGAAATACAACTCTCTATCTGTGAGGCCGTCGGCGCGACACGGGAACGTGCGCACCTGGCTGCGACGCACCCCCGACACCGCGGGACATGCCCACCCGGACCGATCAGATCTGCCCGGTTTGCTACGAGGAACCGCTAAGCAACCAAGCTTCACGGTAGCACGGGCCCCTTCGGGCCGAACAGGTCGAGCGCCCAGATTCTTTGGGCCGCCCAACGGGGAGCGGCATCCGGGGATGTCGTCAGCGGCCAGACCCCTCGCACCCGCAGCTGCGCCGATGCACCACCTCGCCGGCCAGGCGCAACGACTGCACGGGCGCGTCCGGGGTGTTCATCCGCCGGATCAGCATCTGCACGGCCCGGGCGCCGATCGCGAACCACGGCTGGGCGAGCGCCGTCATGGTGGGGTCCACGATGCCCGACCAGGGCACCTCGTCGAAGCAGACCATGGCGAGGTCGCCGGGCACCGCGATGCCGGCGCTGCGGGCCGCGCGCAGGGCGCCGAGCGTCGCCGCATAACCGGCGGTGAACAGGCCGGTCGGCGGCTGGGGCCCGGCGAGCAGGGCGGCCACGGCACGGCGTGCCGTGTCCTCGCTGACGCTGTCCTCGATCACCAGGTCGGGATCGACGGCGAGTCCGCGGCGGCGATGCGCCTCCTGGTAGCCGGACCTGCGCTCCCGGAAGGTGGCCTGACCGTGCGGTCCCCCCACGTAGGCCACTCGGGTGTGACCGCGCTGCAGCAGGTGGTCGACCAGGGAGATGGCCGCGGCCTCGTTTTCGACGCCCACCTGGTCGGCGCGGATGTCCTGCAGCCGGTCGATGACGACCAGGGGCACGGACCGCTCCCGGATCAGGCGAAGCGCGCCGTCCTGCCAATCCACGGACGGGACCACCAGCAGCCCGTGCACGTGGTGGGCGAGCAGCCGGGCCACGACCTTGGCCTCGTGCTCGGCGTCGTCGTGCGTGTCGGCGAGGATCATCTGCACCCCACGCCGGGAGGCCTCCGCCTCCACCCCGTCGACGAGTTCGCGCAGCGCGGGGTTGACCGAGGCCGACAGCGCGAGCCCGATCGTCAGGGTCGAGCCGGCCGCCAGGGACCCGGTCACCGGCCGATGGCGGAAGCCGAGGCGTTCCATCGACGCCAGCACCTGGCGCCGCGTATCGGGGTTGACCGGACGCGTCCCGTTGATCACGTGCGACACGGTGCTCACCGATACACCGGCGTCGCGCGCGACCATCGTCATAGTGACACCCGGCATGGCTCCCATCCTCGCGCACGGCGAGCGCCGGCGACGACGCTGCCCCGCCTCATCGTGTCGCGACCGGCCTCGCGCCCGTCATACCCCCGCCGGTATTATTGTCGCAACCTCCGGCCTTTGCCGGGCGTGTTGTCGACCGGCGGCGCCGGTCCGGTCCGGAAGGCGACGCCCATGGTCTCCCTCGATCCCACTGACATGGCTCCGGTCGTCAACCGCCTGCGGCGCGCCCAGGGGCAACTCGGCGGCGTCCTCGCCATGATCGATGACGGCCGCGAGTGCGAGGACGTGGTCACCCAGCTGGCCGCGGTGAGCAAGGCCATCGACCGCGCGGCGTACTCCCTGATCGCCTCCACTCTGCGGCGGTGTATCGACGCCGGCGACGAGAGCAGCCTGGACGCCAAGCGGCTGGAGAAGATCTTCCTGTCGTTCGCCTGACGTGCGCGGACGTCGAGGGGCGGCCGGTGCGCTGCCCGCGCTCTGCGCTGCGCTGCTGGCGGGCTGTGGCGCCGGTTCCGGTTCCGGTTCGGGCGATCCGGCCGGTTCGGCCGACACCGGCGGTACGTCGGGTGCCGACGGGCCGCCGTCGGCCTCAGCGGGTACGGCGTCGGCCGGCGCCGCGTCCGCACTCACGGCCACGCCCACGCTCCCCGGCGCCGATGCGGCCTTCCTCGCTCTCCCCGACGGCCTCGGGCGGCGGGCAGGCGTGGCGATCACGCCGGTTCGACCGCCCGAACCCCTCGGATCTCCGAGGTGGTCGTTCTCCTGGGGTGGCCAGGCCGGCGGCCCGGCCTGGTCGACGATCAAGGTGCCGCTGGCCGTGGCGTTCGGCAGCGCGTTCGGCGCGGGCGAGGCCGACACGCAACGGCGGACGCTGGAACAGTCCGACAACGACGCGGCGGGGGTGCTCTGGACACGGCTGGGCTCGGGCGCCACGGCCGCATCGGCCGTCCAGGCGGAGCTGCGGGCGGGTGGCGACGCGCAGACGGTGGTGCCGTACGCCGAGGTGCGCGCCCCGTATACGCCGTACGGTCAAACCGACTGGACCCTGGCGCGCTCGGCGACGTACGCGGCGAGCCTGCCCTGCCGACCCGCCGCCGCGGCCGCCTATCAGCACCTGCGCACCCTGGCCGCGTCGCCCGGGTGGGGGCTGGGCGCGGTCGGGGCGGAGGCGTACAAGGGCGGGTGGGGTCCGCGGGTCGAGGGCGGATATCTGGCGCGGCAGCTCGGGGTCCTGACCACGGCCGACGGGGGGCGGGTGGCGGTGGCGGTGCTGGTGGTGAGCGACGGCGGGTACGACGTGGCGACGGCCGAGCTGACCACGGTGGCGCAGTTCGTCGGTCCCCGGGTGCGCGAATTGCCCGGTGGTCGGTGTTGATCGGCGGCCCGACCGGGATGCCGGGTGGTTGGGGGCCAGCGCCGTACACTGACCTGTGCCCGGGTGACCGGGTCGGGAGGGCTCGCATAGTGGCCTAGTGCGGCGGTCTTGAAAACCGCTATGGGGTGATCCCTCATCGTGGGTTCGAATCCCACGCCCTCCGCTCCCTGGGCCGGCTACGAAGCCGGCGGAAGAGGCACCTCGACCAGATTCCGCTCATTGAGCACGTAGATCCATGGCCCGTCGGGGCGCTCGCGCAACAGCTGCTAGATGGCGTCCCAGCGCCGCACGATCCTGACCAGCCAGTCCCACGTCGGCAAGTCCCGCTTCCCACCAATGCGGAGCACCCGAAGTCCAGAGTCTCGAATCTGTGCCAGCTCCGCCGGCCTGGTGCGGATGTGTTTGTCCCGCCCGATGGCGACGAGTCCTCGGCTGGCCACCGCCGGAATCCAGACCGGGTCGAGCACCCCCAATGGACACTCCGGAACAAGCCCGTGCCCCACATGCACCGTGTCGCGCCGCGCCGCCTCCAGGGCCTTCCCCAGTCCGAGCGCGCTTTCATCGACGTAGAAACGCAACCCGTCGCGCTGTGCCGTCATCTCCGCCCTCAGGCGGCCTGACTGCGAACGAGCTCATATCGCAACGCCGCGTCGACCTGCAGTCGCGTCATCTCGTACATGTCAGCGATCGCGTCAACGGGCTCCCCCGCACGGAACAGCTCCCCGATGATCTCCGTACGCACTCCGCGGCCCTGCACCGTGGGCTCACCGAAACTCACGAGCGGGTCGATCACCACTTCCTCGATCGACGCCCGCGGTCGCAGCCGGCAGATCTGCTCGCCAAACCCCGAGTTCACCCAGTCGCTCGACTCGCTAAAATCACGTGCCTGCGGCGACCAGTCCAACACCTGCTGACCCGTGCGTACGATCACCAGCTGAAGCGGCTTGTCCAAGCTGACCACGTCCTGAACCCGACGAACCAGCTCCCGCCCCGACACATCCAGCCAAATCCGCGCCGAAGCCAGCGGATAGGGCGTGCCCAACTCCCGGCGCAGCATCTCCACCGCTGGCCTCAGCCTGATGAGCGGCACGCCAGCGTCCCTGTATTCCGAGAGCAGCCGCGTTTCCACGAACTCCCCCCAGGTGGCCACATCGTTCCCGGTGGACTCGTGGCGCACGACGGGCTCGTAGTGCCTGCCCTGTCGCTGGTAGCCGTCGATCCACCGCTTGGCGGTCCCTGACTGCAGTCCCAGAACGCGATCAATCTGCGCCATGCCATACACAGGGCGCTCAAGCAGATCAACCGGCTGGGTCACCTCCCCATGATGACAGCAACTCCCGCCGCGGGCTTGGCGTCGCCCCGCCCTCGTCAGGTCAAGACGACAGCGTCAACGCTCATCGTGGGTTCGAATCCCACGCCCTCCGCCGATGTAGCGCAGGTGTCAGATGTCGTCGCTGGCCAGGGGCTGGAGCTTGGCCGCCGTCATCAGCGGATTCCAGGCGTCCAGGAACGACTTCTTCGCAGCCGAGGCCTTGGCGTTGGCCTGGGTCAGCCCGTCGTCGCCCTGGCAAACCGTCCCGGCCGCAGCCATCTGCACGTAGACCTGGTCCGCCGCCGCGGACGCCTGCAGCGCCGCCTTCAACTTGTCCCGCGCATCCAGGGCGCTGGGCAGCTTGCGGAACGGCTCGTCGCCGATGTCGTTGAGCTTGGCCAGTTGCGCCATCCGACCCTGCAGCGCGTCGTCCATCTGCGTCTTCCCCGTGGCCTTGTCGCCCTTGGTGCAGTACGAGGTGATCCCTTGCACGAGCGTCGAGCGCGACCCCCGCCCAGCGTCCAGGATCTCGCTCACCGCGACCCGCGCGGCCTGCGCGTCCGGGTCGGCGCCGGTGCTCGTCGTCGAGGACGGCGTCGTCGGAGTGGTCGTCGACCCGGCAACAGCGGTGCCGGGGCTCTTCGGAGCGGCCGGGGAGTCGCCACCCCGTAACGCGCTGAAGGCCCAGATCAGGCCCCCGACCAGGAGCAGAGCCACCACGACGATCGGCCACGCCGGCGCTCGACGCGCCCCGTCGTCGGGGCGCCCGGGGAGCAGCGGCGGCCCGGCGTCCGGCCGCTCCTGCGCCGCATCCGGCCAGGCCGCGAACTGGTCCTGGATCGGCGTGCGCGCTCCCGCTTGTGCCGCTGGTGGTGCGGCGGGTGCCGACATGCCGACAACCGCGGCCGGTGGCGCCGGTGCCGGCGTCGCAGGGATGGGACGCGTCGGTTCGTTGCTCACCTCGCTCATCGGCGCCGTGGCCTGCTCGACCCCGCCATGCGCCGGGTCGGCCGTGCTGGGCTCGGTGAGCTCTGTGGGCTCGGTGGGCTCAGTGGGCTCAGTGGGCTCAGTGGGCTCGGAGTGATTCGGCTCACCCGGCTCGGGATAGCTCGGCTCGCCCGGCGCCTGCTGGGCCGGGGCCGGAGCCTGGGGCGCGACCGGCGCCGCCGGGGCTGCGGGTGCTACGGGTGCCGACTGGTCCGACCCGGGCTGCGCCACCTGGGCGCCGCATCGGACGCAGAACCGAGCGCTGACCGGCAGCTGGGCACCACACACGGCGCAGTACATGGCCCTGAACCCTCTCCTCGGTCCATCTGCTCGGCGGGCACCGAATCGGCGCCGCGAGCATGCGGTCAGCGACGTAGCCTAACCAGTTACCCCCGCTCGCCCACATCGCGCCTGCTCGGAGGCTTCCCGGATGCCGGCCCGGCGGGTACCGTCTAGGCTCGCGACCAGTGCGGCGAACCCTCGTTCGCCGCAGCACATCTGGTGAAAGGGGGCCCGCGATGCGTGGCCGACTCATGTTCCTCGCCGGCGCGACGGCCGGTTATGTCCTTGGCGCGAAGGCCGGTCGGGGCCGGTACGAGCAGATCAAGACCCAGGCCGACAGCCTGTGGCACGACCCGCGCGTGCAGGAGAAGGTCGGGCAGGCGCAGTCGTTCGTCGCCGAGACGGGCGGCGCGGTCGTCGACAAGGCCAAGGAGAAGGCGCCCGAGGTGCAGGCCAAGCTCGGCGGGGCGGCCGACACCGCGAAGGCCAAGGTCGCCGACGCAACGGGCGCCAGCAGCGCCCCGGGTGAGGCCAAGGCCGACGACGACATGCGCGAGGGCATGACGCCGCACTCCGAGCAGGGTCAGTAGCCACCCCAGGCGGCGACCATGAGCAGCGACGAAGCCCCGACCCCAGAGGACACCTCCCGCGCCGAGCTCCTGCCGGAGGAGATCGCGGCCGGGAGCGATGACCCCATCGGTCAGGCCGAGGCGATCCTGGCCGAATCGCTGGAACGCACCCAGAATCCGGAGGCCGAGATCCGGCGGACCGCCGAGGACGCCACCGGCGGCAGCGTCGATCCGCGCTGACGCGGCCCGGGCGGCAGGGCAGCGGGGCGATCGACGCGGCGACGCGTCAGGATTGCCCGCGTCCGCATTGCACTCGTCAGTACGGCGCGCGGCTGTAGATCGTGGCGTAATCGTCGGGGACCCGGTGTCCCAGCCAGCCCTCGATCAGCCACCGGCCCGCGGCGTACGACGCAGGCAGGGTCACCTCGCCCGCGGCGAGCGCCCCGTCGAGCTCGGCCCGGGTGAACCAGCGGGCCGCGACCACCTCATCGGGGTCGATGGCCAGGCCGGGGTCGGCGACGTGCGCGACCATGGCGACCATCAGTTGCGCTGCGGCGGGCCAGGGTTGGCTGCCCGCATAGGACACCTCGGTCACCGTGAGGCCGAGTTCCTCGGCCACCTCCCGACGTACGGCGTCCTCCAGCGACTCCGCCGCGTCGACGAACCCCGCCGGGCAGGACATGCCCACGGCTGAGGCCCAGTGGTGGCCCCGGGACAGGCAGATCCGGTCGTCCGCGTCGAGCACCGCCATGATGACGACCGGGTCGGTCCGCGGGTAATGCTCGGCGTCGCAGCTCGGACACCGCCGCAGCCAGCCCGCACTGGCCAGTGCGGTGGCCGTCCCGCACCGCGAGCAGTAGCCGTGCAGCCGGTGCCATCGCCCCACGCCCAGACCCACGGACATCGCCTCGGCATCCGCCGTCGTCAACGCCGCCGTCGCCTCGCGCCACGGGGTCCAGCCGTCCTCGGGATCCCCCGGCGTGCGGTGCACCCGGACCAGCCGCCGAGACCCCTCGGGGCCGCCCAGCCACAGCGTCAACGCCTCGGGCCCACCGTCGCCGGGTTCGGGGCGGCGCCAGGCCAGGGCACGGCGGTCGTCGCGGAGCCGGACGTGCAGGGGTGCCACATCGCACACGCGCGTGCCGGGGGCGGCGAGCGCTACCTCGGCGGCGTCGTCGCGCAACCGATCGTGCCCGCGCCGATCCCAGCCGGAGTGTTGCAACCACAGGTCGCGAACGGCGGGGTACGGCGGGGTACGGCGGGCCGCATCGGGAGCGCTCGTCACGCCGAAATCCTAGGCAGCGGTGGGCGTCCCGCGCAGCACGGCCCGCCGGAGCGAGGCGAGGCCGGCGCCGGACGGGCGGCGGGCCCCCGGCCGCGTCGACTGCCGCCCCACTTCGTCCGGCTGCTCGGCCCGACTCACGTCGACTGCCGCCCCACTTCGTCCGGCTGCTCGGCCCGACTCCCGTCGACTGCCGCCCCACTTCGTCCGGCTGCTCGGCCGCCCGTCCGGTGGATGCGGCTGTGGGAGCGGATGTGGGTGCAGATGTGGGTGCAGAACCTGCTGCCATCACGACAACTTATGCACCCACACGCGCACCCACACCGGAGAAGCACGCGCACCCACATCCGCACCCACATCGGAGAAGCATGCGCGCCCACATCGGAGCGCCGCGCCGCCCACATCGGGCGGGTGCCGCAACGGCGGCTGGCGGCTACCTCGGATCGGCCGGGGCCGGCTATCTCAGGACGCCCTCAGATCCACAGCTGCGGCTCGGCGAACATCGCCTCGTACGGGTCCTCGGCCGGCCGAAGCTCCATGGCGCGGTGCTTGGCCGGCACGCCGGTGGCCACCGTGTTCGGCGGGACGTCCTTGACGACCACCGAGTTGGCCCCGATCTGGGCGCCGGGGCCGACCGTGATCGCACCCAGCACCCGGGCGCCCGCGCCCAGCGTCACGTGATCGCCCACGGTCGGGTGCCGCTTGCCCTTGGCCAGGGTGCGCCCGCCCAGGGTGACGGCGTGGTACATCATCACGTCGTCACCCACCTCAGCCGTCTCCCCGATCACGACGCCCATCCCGTGGTCGATGAAGAACCGCCGCCCGATCGTCGCGCCGGGGTGGATCTCGATGCCGGTGCGGGCGCGGGTCCATTGGGAGAGCAGCCGCGCGGGCAGCTTGCCCTTGTCGTGAGCCCACATCTCGTGCGCCAACCGGTGCGCCCAGATCGCGTGGAGACCGGGGCTGACCAGCGCCATCTGCAGGCGACCGGTCGCCGCGGGGTCTCGCTCGATGGCGGCGTCGAGGTCCTCCAGGACCGAGTCGCGCGCCTTGGCGAGCTTGCCCCTGCGGTGCAGTCCGGCCTGGTCGGCGTCGCGGCGTTCCCGCGGGGTCGGGACCTCGTACTCCGGGCGGCCGGCCTCCCGGGCCTCCTCCTGGCTGGAGGTGTCCGCCCCGTCGGGGCCGTCGGGTCCCCACAGCCCACGCCGTACGTCGCGATCCCCGCGAATCACCCGCAACAGGCGGGTCGAGGTGCGCGAGACCGGACCGGCCTCGTCCTCGCGGACCGCTGGTACGTCATTCCAGATGGCGCTCATGGTGGCCTTCTCCCGGATCGGCAGGGGTTGTCGCAGGTCGGCAGGGGATCCCCGGAAGGGACGCGGCCTGATCAGCCGGTCAGGCCCTCGAAGAGGATCGTGGACAGGTAGCGCTCGCCGGTGTCGCACAGGACGGTGACGATGGTCTTGCCGGCGTATTCGGGCTGGGCAGCCAGGCGTGCGGCGGCGGCGAGGTTGGCCCCGGCGGAGATGCCCACCAGCAGACCCTCCTGGGTGGCGGCCTTGCGGGCGAACTCCACGGCGGTCGGCGCATCGACGGTCACGACCTCGTCGACGACGTCGCGCTGGAAGTTCTCGGGGATGAAGTTGGCGCCCATGCCCTGGATCTTGTGCGGCCCCGGCGTACCGCCCGACAGGATCGGCGACTCGGCCGGCTCGACGGCGACGACGCGCACCTGGGGGTTGCGCTCCTTGAGGTAGCGCCCGGCCCCGGACACCGTGCCGCCCGTGCCCACGCCCGCGACCAGCACGTCGACGACGCCGTCGGTGTCGGCCCAGATCTCGGCGCCGGTGGTGTCGTGGTGGATCTTCGGGTTGGCCGGGTTGGCGAACTGGCTGGCCAGGATCGCGTTGTCAGCCCCGGCGAGCTCGTTCGCCCGGTCGACGGCGCCCTGCATGCCCTTGGCGCCCGGGGTGAGCTCCAGTTCCGCGCCGAAGGCCCGCAGCAGCGCGCGCCGCTCCGTGCTCATCGTGTCGGGCATGGTCAGGACGACCCGGTAGCCCCGGGCGGCGCCGACCATCGCCAGGGCGATGCCGGTGTTGCCGCTGGTCGCCTCGACGATGGTCCCGCCGGGACGGAGCTCGCCGGAGGCCTCGGCGGCGTCGACGATGGCCACGCCGATGCGGTCCTTCACGGAGCCGGCCGGATTCGCGAACTCGCACTTGGCGAGGATGGTGGCCCCGCCCGGGGCGATGCGGTTGAGGCGGACGAGGGGCGTACGCCCCACGGTGGCGGTCACGTCGGCGAAGACGGGCATGTCGTGTCAATCCCCTGATGTCGGCGGTTGGTCGTGGGTAAGTCAGCGGTAGGTCGTCGGTGGGTCACAGACGTGGACGGTCGTCACGTCCGTCCCCGGGCAACAGTAGGACCGTTATGAATATTCCAACAAAGTCTTATGCATGCCGTCTCACGGATTGACCGGTGGTGGGCGAGCGTCCTCTACCGACCAGTAACCAACCCGCAGGTCACCGGTCGAAATGTCCCGCTCGAGAGAGACGTCACAGGCCTTCGAGCCATCCGCGACCACCCCGCTCCGTATCATCGCAGCATGTCAGCGCTCCAGATCACGGCGATCGTGCTGTGCCTCGTCGTCCCGTCGCTCGGCTGGATCATGCTGTTCCGGCGGGTGTGGACCTACTCCCAGGTCTTCCGGATGGGCACCGCCGACCCGACGCGCACGGACCGTCCGCTGCAACGCACCTGGGTCGTGATCAAGGAGTTCCTGTTCCACACCCGGATGAAGCGCCTGCCGATCGTGTCGCTGGCGCACTGGTTCGTGGCCGTCAGCTTCTTCGTGCTCTTCTCCACGCTGGTCAACGCGTTCTTCCAGCTGGTCTGGCCGGAGTTCCGGCTGCCGATCATCGGGCACTTCCCGCCGTTCGAATGGCTGGTCGAGCTGCTCGGCTGGGGCGGCCTGGTCGGCATCATCGCGCTGATCGTGATCCGGCAACGCAACCACCCGCGCTCGGCCGCCGGCGTGCACGGTCGCCGCAGCCGGTTCTTCGGCTCGACCTGGTGGCAGGCGTACTACGTCGAGGCCACCATCCTCGGCGTCACGATCATGATCCTGCTGCTGCGCTCCCTCGAGGCGCGGATGGTGCAGATCGACAGCCCCGGCGAGAGCATGCTGCTGCACTTCCCGTTGACCGGCTGGATGGCCGGCATGTGGGGCTACATGGGCTCGGGCCGGGAGGCACTGCCGCAGCTCTACGAGGCCATCTACATCTTCGCGATGCTCAAGATCCTGATCAGCTTCGCGTGGATGATCGTCATCTCCACCCAACCCACCATGGGCGTGGCCTGGCACCGCTTCCTGGCCTTCGTCAACATCTGGTTCAAGCGGGAGTCCTCCGGCCGTACGGCGCTCGGTGCGGTCCGTCCGATGCTGACCCCGGCCGGCACCCCGATGACGCTGGCCGACATCGAGGCGATGGGCGAGGAGCCCGAGGGCGACGGCGAGCCGAGCGAGCCGCGGATGGGCGCCGGCAAGGCCGAGGACTTCTCCTGGAAGTCGCTGCTGGACTTCACCACCTGCACCGAGTGCGGTCGCTGCCAGAGCCAATGTCCGGCCTGGAACACCGACAAGCCCCTGTCGCCGAAGCTGCTCGTGATGACCCTGCGCGATCACGCGCACGAGAAGGCGCCGTGGATCCTGGCCAGCGAGGACACCCGCCACGACGAGCCCAAGCACATCAAGCGGCTCGAGGAGATCCCGCTGGTGGGCGCCACGGGGTACGAGGAGAAGTACCCGCTCGGGGCGTACGACGCGCTCGGCCCGGACGCGATCATCGACAGCGACGTCCTGTGGAGCTGTACGACGTGTGGCGCGTGCGTCGAGCAGTGCCCCGTCGACATCGAGCACGTCGACTCCATCATCGACATGCGCCGTCACCAGGTGCTCATCGAATCGGCCTTCCCCGGCGAGCTGGGTGGCCTGTTCAAGAATATGGAGGGCAAGGGCAACCCGTGGGGCATGGCGCCCAAGGATCGGATGGACTGGGCCAAGGGCCTGCCGTTCGACGTACCCGTCGTCGGCGCCGATGTGGAGTCGCTCGCGTCGGTCGACTACCTTTTCTGGGTGGGCTGCGCCGGGGCCTACGAAGACCGCGCCAAGAAGACCACACGCGCCGTGGCCGAGCTGCTGCACACCGCCGGCGTCACCTTCGCCGTGCTCGGCGAGGGCGAGTCCTGCACCGGTGACTCGGCGCGTCGGGCCGGCAACGAGATCCTGTTCCAGATGCTGGCCGCACAGAACATCGAGATCCTCAACGAGTCCCAGGCGACCAAGATCGTCGTGACCTGCCCGCACTGCCTGAACACGCTGAAGAACGAGTACCCGCTGTTCGGCGGCAACTACGAGGTCATCCACCACACCCAGCTGCTCAACCGGCTGGTGCGCGAGCGCAAGCTGACCCCGGTGTCCCGGCCCGAGGTGGCCTCGGCCAAGGACGTCGCCTCCACCGGACGCAGCGTCACCTACCACGACCCGTGCTACCTGGGCCGGCACAACCACGTGTACGCCCCGCCGCGCGAGCTGCTCGGCGCCCTGCCTGGCGTGTCGTACTCCGAGATGGCGCGTTCCAAGGAAAAGTCGTTCTGCTGCGGCGCCGGCGGCGCGCGCATGTGGATGGAGGAGAAGCTCGGCGAACGGATCAACGCCAACCGTACGGCGGAGGCCGTCGCTACCGGCGCCGAGCGGATCGCGATCGGCTGCCCGTTCTGCCGGGTCATGTTGTCGGACGGCCTGAACGCGCAGAAGGAGAACGGTACGGCGCGCGCCGAGGTCGAGGTTGTCGACGTGGCACAAATGCTGCTGGCGGCGGTGCGCGCTCCCGTCGATCGGGCACCCGAGCCTGCCGCGGCTCCGGCACCGGCGCCCGTTGAGGCAGCTGAGGTCGTGAAGGCCGAGGCGGCCGAGGTCGTCGAGGCTCCTCTTGATGAGGCGCCGGGTGCGTCCGCGCCCGCGGCGGCCGGGGAGTTCCGGGACGAGGCCGAGGCGTCGAAGCGGGCCGGGGAAACCGACGCCGACCTGGCCGGGGCCAACGAGGGCGACACGGCGACCACGCCGGCCGCCGAGGACGTGCTCGAGCGTGCCGAGGAGGAGGCCGCGCAGGCCCCCGTCGGGGGCGGCGACACCGACGCGACCGAGGCCGTCGCGCCGCCGGTCGAGACACCGGCTGCGCAGCCAGCACCGGCGACGGCCGCCACCATGCCCAAGGGCAAGATGTCGGCCGCGGAAGCGCTCGCCGCGATGGGTGCCGCCCCAGCTGCTCCGGCCCCGGCTGAACCTGCCGCACCTGCCCCGGCCGCAGCTGCCAGCGCCCCCGCTGAGCCCGCCGCTGCGGCTCCCGAGACCGCGCCGCCTGCTCCAGCACCTACTGCTGCTCCGGTCTCCGCCGCCGCTCCTTCGGCTGGCGCTGCCGGCGCCGCGGCCTGGGCGCTGGTGCGCGAAAAGCTCGGCGACCGCAAGACGATGCCCGCGTCCGAGGCGTTGGCCGTGTTGGGTTCGACGCCGGCACCGGCTGCAGCCAAGGCCGAGCCGGCCGCGGCACCAGAGCAGCCCCCAGCAGCCACCGCCGCTGAGGCCCCCGCCGCCGAGGCTCCGGCCCCGGCTCCTGGCCCCGCCGCGGAGGCTCCGGCCCCTGCGCCCGCCGTAGCTCCGGCCCCGGCACCCGATGCTGCCGCAGCTCCAGCTCCAGCTCCGGCTCCGGCCGCCGCTCCAGCTGCGGCCCCGGCTGTCGCGGCGCCTACAGGCGGGGCTGCTGCATGGGCGGCTCTGCGCGAGAAGGTCGGCGACCGCACCATGATCCCGGCGTCCGAGGCCATGGCCGTGCTGGGCAGTCTCCCCGCCCAGGCCCCGGCGGCCGCTCCCGCACCGGCGCCCGCGGCAGCTCCTGCCCCCGCACCGGCGCCCGCGGCAGCTCCTGCCCCCGCACCGGCTCCTGCCCCCGCACCGGCACCTGCCCCCGCGGCAGCTCCGGCGCCTCAGGCCGAGCCAGCCGCACCGGAAGCAACCGCGGCACCGGCGAAGAAGGCCCCGGTCAAGCTCGCCTCGGTGCTGAAGTCGAAGTCGCCGGCCGCTGCGCCGACGGCCCCGACCGAGGCCGAGGCACCAGCGAAGCCCGAGGCCGCGCCGACACCAGCCCCCGAGGCGAAGGCTGAGCCCGCGCAGGTGCCCGCCCGGTCGGCGGCGCCGGCTGCTGCAGCACCTGCGGCCGCTGCCCCGGTCGCTGCGGGCAACGCCCAGTGGGCCAAGCTGCGGGAAGCGCTCGGCGAGCGCACCACGATGCCGGCGTCCGAGGCCATGAAGATCCTCGGCGGCTAACGGCGTCGATCGCGCCGCCGCCCCCGGCGTACCCGAAGCACCCGGCGTACCGCAGCACCCGACCCGACCGCTCGGCGCCCGCTTCCTCATACCACGGTATGAAGAGGGGGGCGCCGAGCGGTTGTCGACCCCGGTCGGGACCACTGCACGAGGATGACAGCCTCGGGACGGGCGGGGGCTGCCGGCGCGGGTGGGCCGGCGCGGCAGGATAGGGCCCGTGCCTGTCGAGCCACTGTCCGTGCCAGGGCTGGTCCTGGCCCTCGCCGCCGTCGTGATCGGCCTGTCGAAGACCAGCGTCGGCGGGTTCGCGGCGCTGGCGGTGGCGGCTTCGCCCGGGACCGGCGCGGCGTCCTGCGCCAGGGCGGCATGGGCCGACGCCAGCAGCGGGGCCGACAGCACCAGGGCGAACGCGATCGGACGAATGCGGCGAACGAACGGCATCGACAACCTCCAGCGGGAATCGAACGAAACAGCGCGGGATGGAACCGCATCCGGATGCGCCTGCACAAGGGCTGGCGGTCACGACCGCCCGGTCACGGACCGTCGCAGGCCGGGTGATAGCATGTGCGCCCTCCCGGACACCCCCTGCCGGCCGCGCACCCGCCCGATGATCCGACTGTTTGGCCGCAAGAAGCCTGCCCCCGACGCGACGGCCATGCCGCCGGCCGAGGACGCGGCGGGACGCAAGGCCGGCTTCAGCGTCGACGAACTGGCGGCCGCGTTCCCGGATGCGGCGCCCGCCGACACCGGTTCCGCGCCGATCCCGGAGGCGATACCGCCCGAACCGGCACCCGCCGACGTCACGCCCGACGCCGCGCCGCCCGCGCCCGCCGGCAAGCCCGGCTGGCGCGAGCGCCTGCGCGGCAGCGCGTTCGCGCGCTCGTTCGGCGGCCTGTTCTCGCGCAACCCGAAGCTCGACGACGACCTGCTCGACGAGATCGAGACCGCCCTGCTGACCGCCGACGTCGGCGTCGCCGCCACCACGCAATTGATCGAAGGCCTGCGCAAGCGCATGAAGTCGCGCGAGTTCGCCGACGCCAATGCGTTGCTTGCCGCGCTGCGCGCCGAACTCGTCGCGCTGCTGCAACCTGTCGCCCGGCCGCTGGCCATCGATGCCGGCGCGAAGCCCTTCGTGATCCTCACCGTCGGCGTCAACGGCGTCGGCAAGACCACCACCATCGGCAAGCTTGCGCGCCGCTTCCGCGACGAAGGCCGGTCGCTGATGCTCGCCGCGGGCGACACCTTCCGCGCCGCCGCGGTCGCGCAGCTGCAGGCCTGGGGCGAACGCAACGGCGTCACCGTGATCGCGCAGGGCCAGGACGCCGATCCCGCCTCGGTCGCGTTCGACGCGCTGCAGGCGGCGAAGTCGCGCGGCACCGAGGTGCTGATCGCCGATACCGCCGGCCGCCTGCACACGCAGGGCGGGCTGATGGCCGAACTGGGCAAGATCCGCCGCGTGCTCGGCAAGCTCGACCCGACCGCGCCGCACGAAGTACTGATGGTCATCGACGGCACCACCGGCCAGAACGCGCTGTCGCAGCTGCGCCAGTTCCATGCCGCGGTCGGCGTCACGGGGCTCGTGGTGACCAAGCTCGACGGCACCGCCAAGGGCGGCGTGGTGTTCGCGCTGGCGCGCGAGTTCGGCATCCCGATCCGCTTCGCCGGCATCGGCGAACGCCCCGAAGACCTGCGCGTGTTCGACGCCGAAGCCTTCGTCGACGCGCTGCTGCCCGAAGCCCTCGGCGGGTGAACGCCGCGACGGGCCAGGCCGGAGCCCCGCGGGCGCGCCGGCGCTGGCTGCGGTGGCTGCTGGTGCTGTGCGCGGTCCCGCTGCTGTTGCTGGCACTGCTGTGGCTGGTGGTGTGGATCGTGCTGCCGCCCGAACGCATGGTGCCGATGGTGCTCGCGCACCTGGGCGCGGCGCTCAACCTCGAGATCAGCGCCGAGGGCGATCCCGCGTCCCGCCTCGGCGAGCGCCCCACCTTCGTGGTGCGCAACGTGGTGGCGCGCGAACCCGGCGCGGACACGCCGCTGCTGCGCGTCGACCGCGTGCTGGTCGCGCTGCCGTGGAGCACGCTGCGCAGCCTCGGCGACCCGCTCGACCTCACCCGCATCGAACTTGAAACCCCGACCCTCGACCTGCCGGCGCTCCGGCACTGGCTGGCCACGCGCCCGCCGGGCGACACGCGGCTGCCGACGCTGGCCGAAGGCGTGCACGTGCGCGATGGCCGCGTCGATGGCGACGGCTGGCGGATCGAATCGCTCGACCTGTCCATCCCGCGCCTGCAGCCGGCGCAGCCGCTGCGCACGACGCTGCGCGGCCGCTACGCCGATGACGCCACGCGCGTGCCGTTCAACCTCGCGGCGACGCTGATGCGCCAGGCCAGCGGCAGCGGCGTCGGCGTGGCCGGCCACGTCGCCATGCAGCGCGATGGCTGGCAGCTGCCGGCTTGGATCACGCTGTCGGGCGCGCTGCATTGGAACGACGGCGTGCAACTGCTGCCGCTGCACCTCGGCGCCAGCGCACGCTACGTCTCCGGCGACACTTCGATTCCCTTCGTGCTCGGCGTGCACGGCCCGCTACGCAGGCATGGCGACACGTCGACCCTGGCGCCCGCGGGCATCGCGGTGCGCGGCGCAGGCGTGGTGCCGACGTTCGACGCGCGCGGCAGGTTCGCGCTCGGCGGCAGGCTGCTGGTCGAACTGGATGGCCGCATTGCACAGTGGCCCGCGGACTGGCCGGCACTGCCGCCGCCGCTGGGCCAATCGCAGGCGCCGCTCTCGGTCTCGATCGCGTATGCCGGCAGCACGGACCTGTCCGATCCGCTGCAGCTGCGTGTCGTGCGCGACGACCGCGCATCCGGTGCGGGGCAGGATCTGCGCTTCGACGGCCGCCTGCGCGTGCCGGCCATCGCCGACTGGGCCGCCGCCGGCGCGCAGGATTCCCCGCTGCCGCCGCTGCAAGGCCGTCTGCAAGCGCCGCGGGTGGAAGTGTCCGGCGCACGCCTGGAAGGCGTGACGATCGAGTTCGAGGACGACGACACGCCTCTCGCGGCGCCGACGCGATGAACACCACGCCTGCAAGCGATACCTACGCCACGCACCTGCTGCGCTGGTTCGACGTATCCGGGCGCCATGACCTGCCGTGGCAGCACCCACGCACGCCTTACCGCGTGTGGCTGTCGGAGATCATGCTGCAGCAGACGCAGGTGCGCGTGGTGATCCCCTATTTCGAGCGCTTCGTCGCCGCGCTGCCCGACGTGCGCGCGCTGGCCGATGCTTCGCTCGACGACGTGCTGGCGCTGTGGTCGGGCCTGGGCTATTACGCCCGCGCGCGCAACCTGCACGCCGCCGCGCGCATCTGCGCCGAACGCCACGGCGGCGACCTGCCGCGCGACATCGACGCCCTGCTCGCCCTGCCCGGCATCGGCCGCAGCACCGCCGGCGCGATCCTGTCGCAGGCCTGGGGCGACCGCTTCCCGATCCTCGACGGCAACGTCAAGCGCGTGCTGTGCCGCGTGCACGGCGTCAATGGCTGGCCGGGCACGCCCGCGGTTGAAAAGACACTGTGGGCGATCGCCGAAGGCCACGTGCAGGGCGTGCCCGACGGGCGCATGGCCGACTACACCCAGGCGCAGATGGATTTCGGCGCGACGCTGTGCACGCGCCACGATCCGGCCTGCGTGCTGTGCCCGCTGCAGCACGACTGCATCGCGCTGCGCGAAGGCCGCGTCGACGACCTGCCCACGCCCAAGCCCGGCAAGCCGCTGCCGGAACGCCACGCGCTCGCCCTGCTGCTGCGCGATGCGGAGGGCCGCGTGCTGCTGCAGCGCCGGGCATCGACCGGCATCTGGGCCGCGCTGTGGTCACTGCCCGAACATCCCGACCACGACGCCGCGCGCGCATGGTTCGCCAGCCACGTCGGCGACGGCTACGACGTTGCCGAAGCGCTCGACGCGATCGCGCACGGGTTCACCCACTATCGCCTCACGCTGCAGCCGCTGGCCTGGCGCGAGGTCGCGCTGAAGCCGGCGGTGCGCGACAATGGCGACCTGCGCTGGATCGATGCAGCGGACCTGCCGGGCCTCGGCATCCCGGCCCCGATCCGCACCCTGCTCGTCGCGCAGCTGCCGCCACGCTGAAGGTCACCCGATGAGCCGCACCGTTTTCTGCGAATACGAACAACGCGACGCCGAAGGCCTCG
>JAIUNK010000037.1 GCA_020161845.1 Actinomycetota bacterium | reverse complement strand
CCGACGCGTTCTCCAACTCCACGACATAGGTCATCGCCCGTTGCTGTTGCGTGCTCGTGTCCTTGATCGACCCGAGCAGCACCAGCGAAAACACACCACCCACCACGACGGCCAGCAGCAGAACCACGGCGGGCGCCATGGCCTTCTGGGTGAGGGAGGCGGCACTCGTCAGACGTCGGAGACTCATCAAGACCTCGGCTTCTCGGGGCTCGGCGCGGCGACGCGGGATAAACGGCGCTTAGCCTCTATCGACTCTGGACGTTCCGGCGTGAGTCATTCGCTCTCCGAAGGACACTGCCTCGTTGCGGCGGAAGGGCGCAGCCTCGTTGAGCCCGAAGGGCGCTGCCTCGTTGAGCCCGAAGGACGCTGGGCTTCGACGCGGGAGGACACCGCGTCTTCGACGCGTGCCGCGGGCCCGTAGGGTGAACGCTCAGGAGGACGTACGGATGAACGGTTCCGAACCAGGCCGCGGCGCCCGAGGGCGTCGCGCGATCGGCCGCACCTGGCCATCCCGCCGGCTCGCCGTCGTGGCAGCCGGGCTCGCCGCGACCCTGGGCGGCGCCGGCCCTGTGGCCGCACTGCCTGTCGCGCACCCCGTCGCACACCCCGTCGCGCTGGTCCAGGCCGATCCGGCCGCGGCGGCCGCGAGGCCGGTCGGGGCCGTGCAAGCGGCCGTGTTCGAGGGGTCTCCGGAGGTGCTCAAGGTCCCCGTTGCGCCGGAGCCGGGGGCCGGCGGCGCGTCCGTGACGCTCGACGTCGCGGTCTACGCCACCCCGAACGGCGGGCGGCGCCCCGCCGTCGTGCTCGCCCACGGGTTCGGCGGGTCGCGAGCCGATCTGGACGGCGCCGCCCGCGAGCTGGCCGGCCACGGATACGTGGCGGTCGCCTACACGGCGCGCGGCTTCGGGGCCTCCGGCGGCCGGATCCACCTGATGGATCCGCAGATCGAGGGCCAGGACATCCGCCGCATCGTCGACCTCCTCGCCACTCGCCCCGACGTACAGCTGGACGCCCCCGGCGACCCGAGGGTGGGGATGGCGGGGGGATCGTACGGCGGCGCGGCCACCCTCATCGCCGGTGGGCTGGACCCGCGTCTCGACGCCCTCGCGGCGGCGATCACCTGGAACGACCTGGCCAACGCGTTCTTCCCGGACTACGCCGCGCCGAACCTGGCCACCGACGCGCTGGCACCGGGCGGCGGCGCGGGCTCCGATCCGGCCGCGCCCGGCCCCTTCAAACGCCGCTGGGCCTCGCACTTCTTCGTGTCCGCACTGGCCGCGGCACCCCCGAGCCAGGCGGGACCCACCGCGACCTGCGGCCGGTTCGAGGCCACCATCTGCGGACTCTTCCTGGCGGCCGCCCAGAGCGGCAAGCCGTCGGAGCGTCTGGTCGCCGAACTGCACCGGCGCAGCCCCGCGGTGACCAACGCTCGCATCGTCGCGCCGACGCTGCTGCTGCAGGGCATGAACGACTCCCTGTTCCCGCTGGACCAGGCCGGGGCCAACGCCCGGCAGATCGCCGCGGCGGGTGCTCCGGTCGCGGTGCGCTGGCTGGAGGGGGGCCACGACGGCGGCGCCGCCACGGGCGCCGAGGATGCCGCGAACACCGGTGCGACTCAGCCCTACCTGGCCTGGTTCGACACCTACCTGCGCGGGGACGGCACCGCCGAGCAGCGCCGGGCTCGGCCCATGCCCGAACCGGGCTTCGTCTACTCGGCCCCCGCCTACGCCCGCGGCGCGCCCGACCGCCGGGTGAGTTTCCCGGCCTACCCGGGGCTGCCCAGCCGGGCGGCCGGCCCGGGGGACGGCACCGCCCCGGTCACGCCGAGCATGCTCACGGTCCCGTTCACCAACCGCGACCAGCGCGCGATGCTCATCTCCCCGCCGGGCGGCGACCCCGCCGGCACCAGCAACGTTCCGGGTAGCGACGGGGCCGCGGACGCGATCGGTGGGGTCGCCTACCGGCTCGCGGCGCTGCCCGGCCAGAGCGTCGCCTTCGACACCGCGCCGGTGCCCCGGGCCGTCACCGTGGTCGGCTCGCCCCGGGTGCGCCTGACGGTCATCTCGACGACTACCGACGCGACCCTGTTCGTCTCGTGGTGGAAGGTCGCGGCCGGCGCGGCCAGCTCGCCGCGCCGGCAGGTCAGCCCGGTTCGGGTGGTCACCCAGCCCGGCGTACCCAGCACCGTCGAGGTCGCCCTCCCGGCCGGCACCTACGCCCTGGACCAGGGCACCACCTGGCGGGTGTTGGTGTCCGCGACCGATGCGGCGTACTCGACCCCCACCGACGCCCGGGTCTACTCGGTCGCCCTCGCAGGCGATGCCGTGACCCTGCCCACGTTGCCCACCGCCGCCGAGCCGGTGGCGCCGCGCGACAGCGAGACGTCCGGGCTGCTGGTGGCGCTCGTCGCGGTGCTGGCGACGCTGGGCGTGGCCGCCGCGATAGGGATCACCGGGCGCCGCCGCGGCGACGCCACGCACGCCCGTCCCGACCTCGCCGACGTCCCGCTGGCGGTGTCGAACCTGGTCAAGACGTACGCCGACGGCCACCGCGCCGTCGACGACGTGACCTGGCAGGCCGGCCGGGGCCAGGTCGTCGGCCTGCTCGGCCCCAACGGCGCCGGCAAGACCACGACGATCCGGATGATCCTCGGGCTGATCCAGCCCGACTCCGGCGACATCCACGTGCACGGCCAGCCGGTGCACGCGGGATCGCCCGCCCTCGCCGGCCTCGGCGCGCTGGTCGAGGGTCCTGGATTCCTGCCGCATCTGAGCGGTCGGGCCAACCTGGAGGCCTACTGGGCCGCCACCGGGCGTCCCCGCGAGGAGGCCCAGTTCGAGGAGGCCCTGGACGTGGCGGCGCTCGGCGACGCCCTGGAGCGCCCGGTGAAGTCCTACAGCCACGGGATGCGCCAGCGCCTCGGCATCGCCCAGGCCATGCTCGGGATGCCGGAGGTCTTGCTGCTGGACGAGCCGACCAACGGGCTCGACCCGCCGCAGATCGCGGCGATGCGCCCGATCCTGCGGCGGTACGCCGAGACCGGCCGGACCGTCGTGGTGTCCAGCCATCTGCTCGCCGAGGTCGAGATGACCTGTTCCCACGTCGTGGTGATGCACCGCGGGCGGGTCGTCCTGGCCGGGGCGGTGCCCGACCTCGTCGAGAGCGCCGACACCACGGTCGTTGACCTCGCCGGCGACCTGGCCTCGGCCCAGGAACTCGCGCAGCGGCTGCGCCTGGCGCTGCCCGGCGTCCAGTCGGTCACGGCGGAGGTCGCCGACGGGACGACGCGGCTCGTCGTCCACGCCGCCGCGTCCCGGGCGCAGGTGGCCCGCGCGGTCCTCGACGCCGGCGGCGAATTCGTCGCCGTGTCGGGGCGGCGCCACCTGGAGGAGGTCTTCCTCGGCGTCATCGCCGCGGACGATCTGGAGTCGGCCCGAAAGGTGCGCCCACGATGAGCCGACCGCTGGCCTGGCATGTCGAACTGCGGCGGCAAGTGGGTCGTCGGCGCACCCTGTGGAGCTACGGGCTGCTGCTGGCGCTGCCGCCGATCCTGGTCCTGGCGTTCTGGATCGGCAGCCGTGACGCCAGCGGCCCGCCCGCGACCGGCGCCAGCCGGCTCGTCGACCTCGCCCAGCACGGTTCGGCCAATTTCACCGTGTTCGCGCTGTTCGCGGCCTCGGATTTCCTGTTCGTCGTGATCGCGGCACTGTTCGCCGGGGACAGCGTCCCGGCCGAGGCGTCCTGGTCCTCGTTGCGCTATCTGCTGGCCGCGCCGGTGCCGCGGGCCCGGCTGCTGACCAGCAAGCTCGTGGTCGCCATCGGGTGCACGGTCGCCGCGGTGCTGCTCTATGTCGGGTGGTCGCTGATCGTCGGCGCCGTGGCCTACGGCCGGGCCGGCTACACCTCGACCGGAGGATTAGCTCTGGACTGGGTCGATTTCGGTCCCCGGTTGGCGCTGAGCGTGGGCTTCATCGCGGTGACGCTGCTGCAGATCGTGGGCATCGCCTTCCTGATCGGCACTCGCACCGACTCCCCGCTGGCGGCTGCCGGCGGCGCCGTACTCGCCACGATCGTCTCCTCGATCCTGCAGAGCATCGACGCCCTCGGCGACCTGCGCCACGCCCTGCCGATGGCCTACAGCCGGGTCTGGTTCCAGACGCTGAACACCGAGATCGCCTGGCGTGATCTGCAGCGCGGCGTGTTGTGGTCCCTGCTGTACTTCCTGGTCACGGTCGGCGCGGCGTACCTGCTGTTCCGCCGCAAGGACGTGCTGTCCTGAGCGCTGTGATCCTCGCCGGTGTGGCCCTGGTCGCGGCCGTCGCGGCGTACGGCTGGTCCGGCCTGCGGCTGGCCGCGGGCTCGCGCACGGGCGGCTCGCCGCTGCGGTCCCGTTCCTGGTGGCTGGGTACGGCGTTGCAGGGGGCCGGCTTCGGCTTCGCCCTGCTGGCCCGCACCGTGCTCCCGTTGTTGATGGTGCAGGCGGCCATCGCCGGGGCGTTGGCCGTGACGGTGCTCCTGGAGCACGGCACCGGAGTGCGCCGGCTCGATGCCCGTACGGCGTGGGCCGTCGCCGCCGTCGTCGTCGGCATCGGCGGCATCGCCTCGGCGGTGCTGCCCGGATCGGCGCAGGCCCCGGGGGCCGGGGTGGTGGCCGCCCTGTGGCTGGTCGCGGCGGGTGCTGCCGCGGCGACGCCGGTGCTGCGGCAGGCCTGGCCACTCGGCGCCCTCGCCGGGTGCGCGTTCGGCGTCGGCGCCGTCGCCGCCCGGCTGCTGGTGGGCACTGGCGTCGGGCTCGGAGAGGTGGTCCGGTTCTGGGCCTGGCCGGCGGCCACGTGGGCGGTGGCGCTGCTGATCCCAGTGGGCATCGTGCTCGGCCAGTGGGCCCTGACCCGCGGTCTCGCCCGGGGCTCCTCGGCCGCCGTGCTCGGCGGCGACTACCTGCTCGCGGTGGTGCTCCCCAGCGCCGCCGGGGTGCTCTTCCTCGGCGAGCGGCTGCGCCCCGAGACGGCCCCGCTGGCCGTCCTCGGCCTGCTCGCCGCCGGCTGGGGCACCCGGCGATTGCTGAACGCCTGACCTGCGTGGACAGCACTCCCACCGCGGTCCACCGCCTGGTCGTAGGGTGGTCGAAACCAGGACCAAAGCCACGTCGCGGCATGGATTCCGGTGGTTACCTAAGAGATACCGGTCCCGGCACGCGGCCCGTCCGGTAGTCAGGAGGCGAAGCGATGAAGGTGGCGGTCAAGTACGGCGCGTTCGAGCAGGAGCCGGTCGTCGATGAGCGCGGAGAGCTGCTGGGCCAGTCGGCCGGGCTCACCCTGATCCGGCGCCTGCTCAAGTTGTTTCCCGACGCCATCCTGATCGGCTCGCAGACCCGTCGCGGGCAGGGCTTCGACATGATGCCGTTGGAGTTCATCGACGCCGAGAACACCCTGGTCATCAACATGGACGTGATCGACTCGATCGCGGTGTGGCAGACGCTGCACAGCTCCGGCGCCGAGCCCAAGCTGATGAACTTCGAGTGGAAGAACCCCTCCGTCTACCACCACCGGATCAACTTCGCCGCGATGGGCCTGTCGTTCGCGATGTTCCCGACGTTCTGCAACTCCGCGCGGACCGCGGCCGAGGTGCGTGAGGTGGTCCGCAAGTGGACCATCCAGCCGCTCGCCGAGAAGGCGAAGATCGCGTGGGTCAACCTGGGTGTGCACGTGGAGCGGGTGCAGCCGCGGGTGAGCAGCGACGTGCCGGTGGTGCTCTACCCGGCCATCTCGATGGACTCCCGCAAGCAGCCCGAGAAGTTCCTGGAGATCGTGGACCGGGTCGCCAAGAAGACCCCGATCCACGTCGAGGCCCGGCTGCACGAGTCGCACCTGGTCAGCAAGTTGGCGATGAACCTCTCGCTGCGGGATTACGCCTGGGTCGGCCCGCTCACCTCGACCCGCGAGGCCTACTGGGACGCCCTGGCCCGGACCACCGCGTTCCTGGCCACCGCCAACGAGGAGTCCTACGGCCTGGAATACGTCGAGGCGATGCTCGCCGGCGCCATCGGCATCTTCCCGGACCGGCCGTGGGCGCGCGCGCTCGTGCCGCAGAACTACCCGTACTTCTACAACGACTCCCCGACCGCCGAGAATCTGCTGGTCCGGGCGGTGACCGCGCCGGAGGACTGCCGCCGCGAACTCGACCGCCTGGTCGAGGGGGGTTCGTTCGCCGACTGGATCCGCGGGGCCCACAACGACGACGACTTCGAGAAGGCGATCGTCGGCACGGTCAAGGAGTGGTTCGGCGCTTGATCGCTGGACGTTTCACCGAGCTCACGGGATGGGGCCGGTCGCGGTGTCGCGACCGGCCCCATCCGCCGTCAGCCAAGCAACCCTGTCAGGCCTTGAGCGTCGCCTTGACGCGAGCGACGACCTCACTGGTCGCCAGGCCGTACTTCTCGTGCAGCGTCGGCAGGGCCCCGGCGTCGAGGAACTCGTCCGGCAGCCCGATCGGGGTGACCCGGCGCCCGATGCCGCGCTCGATCAGCGAGCGCGCCACCGAATCGAACAGTCCGCCGACCACCGTGTGGTTCTCCAGCGTGAACGCGGGCCGGTCGGTGTCGATCTCGCGCACCACGGTCTGCGCGTCGAACGGCTTGATCGTCGCGCAGTGCACGACCGACACGTCGATGCCGTCCTTGGCCAGCTCCTCGGCGGCCAGCAGCGCCCGCATCGTCATCAGCCCGGAGGCGACGAACACCACGTCCTGACCCGGCCGGACGACCCTGGCTGTGCCCAGTTCGAGGGCGTAGTCGTAGTCGTCCAGGATCCGCGGCACCGCGCCGCGCAGCAACCGCGTGTACGTCGGGCCGGGCGTGGCGGCCAGCTGCGGCACACCCTGCTCGATGTCCACGGCGTCGCACGGGTCGAAGATGGTCAGATTCGGCATGCCGCGCAGGATCGCGATGTCCTCGGTGGCCTGGTGGCTGGGGCCGTAACCCGTGGTCAGGCCCGGCAGCGCCGCGACGATGTTGACGTTGAGGTTGGGCTCGGCCATGTCCAGGCAGATGAAGTCGTACGCGCGGCGGGTGGCGAAGACGCTGTACGTCGAGGCGAACGGGATCAGCCCCACCTCGGCCATCCCCGCCGCCGCCATCATCATGACCTGCTCAGCCATGCCCATCTCGTAGAAGCGGTCGGGATTGGCCTGGGCAAAGATGTGCATGTCGGTGTATTTGCCCAGGTCAGCGGTCAGCCCGACGATCCGGTCGTCGGTCGCGGCGAGGGCGTTGAGGGCGTGCCCGAAGGGCGCCATCGTCGTACGGACCCCAGGGTCGGCGATCGAGGCGATCATCGCCGCGGAACGCAGCGGCGCCTTCTCCGCGGCCGCCTTCTCCTCTTGGGCGGGAGTGGCGCTCTCGGGTGCGGCGTTCGAGGTCGACGTGGTCGCAGCGGTGGCGTTGCTCATGGCTCAGACGTCCTTTCCGGCGTATCCGGCGGTGAGTTGGTCCTTGCAGGGGCCCCACTCTTCCGCCGCGATCTTCATGAAGTGCAGCTTTTCCCTGGTCTCGAGCATGGGCACGCCCTTGCCGAGCCGGGTGTCGGCGATGATGATGTGCGGCCGGCCGGTGCCGCCGGCCGCCTGGGCTTCCTCGATCGCGGCGTCGAAGGCGGCGAGGACCGCCGCCACGTCGTTGCCGTCGACCCGCTGGGTGTGCCATCCGAACGAGGCCCAGCGCTCCTCCTGCGGCTCGTTGTGCAGCACGTCCGCCGTACGACCGTCGGCCTGCAGCCCGTTCATGTCGACGACGGCGATGAGATTGCCGAGCTTGAAGTGGTTGGCGCTCATCGCGGCCTCCCACACCGAGCCCTCGTCCAGTTCCCCGTCGGAGAACATCACGAAGACCTTCTGGTCGGTGCGGCCCTGCTGCCGCAGCCCGAGCGCCATGCCGACCCCCAGACCCAGGCCGTGGCCGAGCGAACCGCCGGAGATCTCCACGCCGGGGGTGTAGCTGCTCATCGCCGACATGGGCAGGCGCGATCCGTCCGAGGCGTAGGTCGCCAGCTCTTCGCGCGGGATCACCCCCGCCTCGGCGAGCGTCGCGTAGAGGCCCAGCGCATAGTGGCCGATGGACAGCAGGAACCGGTCGCGGTCGGCCCAGTCGGGCTCGGCGGGCCGATAGCGCAGCTGGTCGGCGTAGACGGCGGCGAAGAGGTCGGCGGCGCCGAGCGCCTGCCCGACGTACCCCTCGCCTTGGGCTTCGCCTTGCTCCAGGACGCCCATGCGGATCTGGTACGCCGCGTCGGCGACGGTCTTGACGCGGACGCCGAGGTCCTGGTCGGTCTGGGGCTCGTGAGTGATGGTCATTGGTCCTCCGCTGAGCTGGTGGGGGCTGTAGGACGATCAGGCGTGGGCGGCCGTGAGCAGGTCGACGATCGCCGCCCGGCTGCGCACGGCGTCGGCCTCACGGTCGGCCTCGGCCACGTCGTGCGTTTCGAGTTCGAGGATGTAGGTGCCGGTGAACCCCCCGGATTCGAGGGCGTCGATGGTGCCGGCGAAGTCGGCGACCCCGCGGCCGATGCCGACGTTGAGGTCCCCCGGTACGGCGTCGCGCAGGTGCACCCGCTCGATGCGGTCGGCCCGCCGGCGGGCCCAGTCGACCGGGTCGTCCCCGCTGGCCACGATGTGGCTGACGTCGAAGAGCAGGCCGAAGACGTCGGCGCCGACCCGGTCGAGCAGGTCGTCGGCGCGCTCCACCGAGTGGATCCAGCGCTTGTGGTGCAGCACCTCGACGAGCAGCCGTACGCCGTGAGCGCGGGCCAGCTCGCCCAGGTAGCGCAGGTTGTCCGCGATCCGAGCCAGGTCGGCCTCGTCGTCGACGAACGGGGCGTGGTCGGCCCGCCCGCACGGCACGATGAGCGCGCCGCCGGTCGCGGCTGCGAGCGCCACCAGCGGTTCGGCGATCTCGGCCAGCGCCTCGCGGGTCAGGGCCGGGTCGTTCAGATCGCCCACATCGGAGTTGACGGCCCCGCTGCGCAGCTGGTGGGCGGCGAGCGCCTCGACGTACCCGCTGGTGGACCCCGTGAAGGGGACCGGCACGTGATCGGTGACCGCGGGGATCGCGCCCAGGTCGACCTCGACGGCGCCCATCGCCGCGATGAGGCGCAGCGCCTCGTCCAGCGGTCGGAATCGGAAGGTGATGGTCGAGACGCCGACGCGGTCGGCCAGGGCCGTGCTCATCGGGAGTCCTTTCGGGTGGGGGTGGCCGGGAGGGGCGGGTCAGTAGATGTAGCTGCCGCCGTTGATCGACTGGGTGGTGCCGGTGATGTAGCCGGCGTCGCCGCTGCTCAGGAACACATACAGGGCGGCGATCTCGTCGCGGGTGGCGACCCGGCGCAGCGGCACGGACGCGGCGAGCGCGGCCTCCTGGTCGGCCGTGGAGCCGACCCGGATGTCGGTGTCGACCGCCCCGGGGCAGACCGCGTTCGCGGTGATGCCGTGCGCGGCGAACTCGCGGGCCAGGCCGCGGGTCAGGCCGATGACGCCGGCCTTGGCTGCGGCGTACGCCGTCTTGGAGAAGACCCCACCGCCGTGCTGCGCGGTCACCGAGCTCATGTTGACGATGCGGCCGTAGCCGCCCTCGATCAGCTGCGGGATGAACGCCTGGCAGACGTAAAAGGACCCGGTGAGGTTGACGTCCAGGACCCGCTGCCATTCGGCCGGGGTCAGGTCGAGGAAGGCCGCCGGGGAGGCGACGCCGGCGATGTTGGCGATCGCGCCGACCGCGGGCAGGTCGGCTGCGGCGACGTCGGCGGCGAAGGCGAACACCGCCGCCCGGTCGCAGACATCGACGGCGCGGCCGATCGTGGGTACGCCATATTCGTCGGCGAGCGCCTCGGCGTTGCCGACGACCGCCTCGTCGCGGTCGATCATGGCGAGTGCCCAGCCCTCCTGGGCGTATCGGCGGGCCGTGGCCAACCCGATGCCGTGGGCGGACGCGCACCCGGTCACCACCGCGGTGCGCTGGCCGACTCCGGTGTCGTAGCTCATGGGACATTCCTTTCCGGCGGGTCATCCGCCGTGCTCAAGGCAACTGTTGACTGTTAACACACGCTGCGTGGACCGCGGCGGCGACGTGCTCTCGCGGATCTCGAGCGGCCCGGCGGCCGATCAGGTCAGGCCAGGGCCGCCGATCGGGACGGGGCGCCGATCAGACGGCGCCGATCAGGACAGGGCGTCGCGGTAGAAGCTCGCGGCCTCGTTCATGTGGTCGAAGACGAGCTGTACGCCGTCGCGGGCGTCGCCGCGCTCGATGGCCTCGACGATCGGCAGGTGCTGGTCACGGGCCATGATCGGCAGCGGATCCTCCCTGGCCACCGACAGCAGCACGATCCGCATCCGATCCTCCAGACGCTTCCACGTGCCGAGCAGGATGTCGTTGCCGGCGGCCCGACACATCCGCTCGTGGAAGGCCAGGTCGAGGTTGAGCCGGTCGACGAAGGTCCCACCCCCCGCGGGCGGGAGGTGCCGGTGCAGGTCGGCGGTGATCTCATCCCGTCGCGGGGAGTCGATGATCTCCCGCAGCGCCAGCCCCTCCAACGCGGCCCGCACGTGGAACAACTCGGTGACCTCGCGTCCCGACGGGGTGTGCACCCGCAGCTTGCCCCGCGCGTCGCCGTCGACGAGTCCGGCCTCCTGCAGGAACCGCAAGGCCTCTCGCACGGTGCCCCGGCTCACGTCGTACCGCTCCGCGAGCTCCGTTTCGATCAGCGAGGCCCCCGGGCTGAGCCGGCCCGTGGTGATCCCCTGCCGCAGGTCGTCCAGCACCTGCTCGCGGAGCGTGAGCCGGTTGACTGCGGTGCGTGGGGTCACTCGGCCAGGATATCCCGCAGCCGACGTCGCTCTTGGTCGCGACGGGGCGCCGGGCCGTGGGGGCCGGGCCGGCGGCCGTCGCGGGGTGAGGATCGGGGCCATTGTTCTCAGCGCCGCCCGCCGGCCTTGCCCTCGACGTCGGCCAGGGACGTGGTGTGCTGGTCGTCGCGCGGTGTGGTGCGCATGACCTCGGCGACCTTGGCGCGGATCTCCGGCGTCCAGGTCTCGGCGGTGATCAGGGCCGCTGCCAGGCCGAGCACGGAGTACCCCGCGAACAGCAGGGCCGGGCCCATCCAGCCGTAGTTGATGTAGAGCAACGTCGTGGCGAACGGGGTGATGCCCGAGATCATCGCGGAGATCTGGTAGGCCAGCGAGGCTCCGGAGGAGCGGACGTTGGCGTTGAACAGCTCCGGGAACCAGGTGCCCTGGCTGCCGGCGAGCGCGTTCTGGCTGACGCAGTAGCTGATGATGAAGACGATCACGATCAGCCACCGGTTGCCCGTGTTGACCAGCAGGAACATCGGGATCGCCCAGAGCAGGTTGAAAATCGTCACCGCGACGTACTGCGGCTTGCGGCCCTTGGTGTCGGTGCGCCGGGCCCACCAGGTGGTGGCGAAGATGCCCAGCCCGGCCGCGACGCAGAGGGCCAGGATGGTGTCACCCTTGGTGCCCAGCGGCGGTTTGTGCGTGGTGATGTAGCTCATCATGTAGGTGATCGCGACGGCGTACCCCGCGGTCTCGGCGATGCGCAGGCCGATGCCGCGCAGGATGTTGCGCCAGTCGGTCCTGATGACCTCGACGATCGGCGACTTGACGACCTCGCCGGACTCCTTGACCTCGTCGAACACGGGCGACTCCGGCACCTTCGAGCGGATGATCATGCCGACGACGACCAGGACGATGGAGAACAGGAAGGGCACCCGCCAGGCCCAGTCGCCCGGCAGATTCACCGACACCAGGAAGACCAGGTTGGCGATGAGCAGGCCGACCGGGAAGCCGGCCTGGACCCAGCCGGTGTACTTGCCCTTCTCATCCCAGGCGGTGTGCTCGTAGGTCATCAGGATGGCCCCGCCCCACTCCGCGCCGTAGGCCATGCCCTGGATGATCCGCACGATGACGAGCAGGGTGGGCGCGAGGGCGCCGACCTGGGCATACGTCGGGAGCAGGCCGATCGCGAAGGTGGCCAGGCCCATCAGCAGCAGAGAGGCGACCAGCACGGGCTTGCGGCCGACCTTGTCCCCGAGGTGGCCACCGACGATGCCGCCCAGCGGCCGGAAGACGAAGCCCACGCCCAGGGTGGCGAACGAGGCCAGCGTGCCGGCCATCGGGTCGTCGCTGGGGAAGAACGCGGTGTTGAGGTAGAGGGCCGCAGCGGTGCCGAAGCCGATGAAGTCGTAGCTCTCGATCACTGCGCCGGCGGTCGAGCCGAGCGCGACGCGCTTGACGTCGGCCGTGCCGTGGACCGGGCCGCGGATGTCGAGGGAGGTGTCGCTCATAAGGGAGCCTTCCGGTTGGGCGCCCCTCGCTCTCGATGGCGCCGCTGTCATCCAGTGGCCCTACTGTCCCGCACTCTTTGTTGACTGTCAACAGTCAACAGTCAACCAAATCTCGCCACCCTTGCCCCGCCCCCACCCGCGCCAACCACCTCCTCTCCCGACAACCACCCCTACCCCCGCCTGCCCATACCGCGGTATGGGGACACGCGCGCCGAACGGTCCACTCCCCATACCGCGGTATGGAGGGAGGCGCGACGAACGGTCGAGGGGGCGCGTATCCTGCAGGTACGCCGTGTGGCGTCACACATGCGGTCGGATCTGGAGGGCGTCGTGAGCGCGGTCACCGCGAGCATCCTCGTCGGCACGAAGCATCGGGTGGATCTCGGAATCCAGCCCCGGTGGATCGTGCTGCTGCACGAGGCCAACGGCTACGCCTGGCATCTGCTGCGGTTGCAGCTCTCCAGCGGCGACATCGTCCCGCCGCCCAAGTTCGGGTTGCTGGAACGGAGCGCGCCCGGCACTCGCGCCGGCCTCGACGCCCCGCCCGGCATTCTGTGGCGCGCGGCGGCCGGTGGCGACCTGGTCGGCGAGCTCGCCCTGCTGCTGCACCTGCATGCGGCCCGTACCCCCGAGGTCATGGCCGCCGTCAAACACATCGCCCCGCTCGCCAAGCGCCGCGTGGATCTCGCCGGTCTCGGCGGACGCCAGGAGGGTGACCTGGCCAATGCCCTGCGCATCGCCCGGGAGACCGGCGGCGGCCTCTACCTCGCGGTGACCATCATGGCGGGCAGTCGCCTCACCGAGGAGGATCTGCTGACCCTGCCGGAATGGGAGATCAGCCTGGCCACGACGGTGCTCTCCCGCGATTGGGTGCGCACCGACGGCGGACACCTGGAGGTCACCGACTACCGCGTACCCGAGGAAGCCGAGCCCGATCTGGAGCCCGTCTTCGGCAGCGTCGCCTTCCGCGGGCCGGACGGCGCGCTGTACGCCGAGTACACCTACGACGCACCGGACGCGCCCGCGCGGGAGGTGGCGCCGTACGTCGTGAACCTGCGCGACCCTCGACCCGAGCAGACCGGCGCCACGCCGGCGGCGACCCCACCCCGGCAAGCCCCGGCAGAGGTGGTCCCGGAGGAGGACGAGCCGGCACCCCCGCCGGCGCTCAGCGGCGAGGACGGTGAGCGCGCGCGCCGGTTCGGCGTCCGGCACGGCGCGACTCGCGGCCGGGCTCGGGTGGAGCACCGCGACCGCGAACGGAAGGCCCGCGCCGAGGTGCTGCCCGACGAGGACGCTGGGCTCGACTCCGCAGCGGACGCACGGCAGGGCACCTGGCTGGACGACTTCATGCGGGACTGAGTCGGCACGCGACGCTTGCGGGACGAGTCAGTCCCGGCCTGCTTCGCGCTGGCGGCGCGACCCGCTCTGACCGGCTGCGACCCTCACGCGGGCCAGACGCCCGAGCTGCCGCGCCGGTGGCTGCCGACCAGGTGGGTGTCGACGATGCCGACGGCCTCCATCAGCGCGAACATCGTGGTCGGTCCGACGAAGCGGAAGCCGCGCCGGTGCAACTCCGCGCTCAGCGCCACCGACTCCGGTGAGGTGGACGGGATCTCCGCCAGCGTGCGCGGCGCGGGCGTCTGCGCCGGCTGGAAGGACCAGATCAGCTCGACCAGGCCACCCTCGGCGCGCAAGGCGATCGTCGCGGCCGCGTTGCCGATGGTCGCCACGATCTTGGCCCGATTGCGCACGATCCCGGCGTCGGCCATCAGCCGGGCCACGTCCGCCTCCCCGTACGCCGCGACGACGTCGGGGTCGAATTCGGCGAACGCGGTCCGGAACGCCGGGCGTTTGCGCAGGATCGTCGCCCACGACAGCCCCGCTTGGAAGCACTCCAGGCTGAGCCGCTCGAACAGGCCTTGCTCGTCGCGGACCGGCAGGCCCCACTCGGTGTCGTAGTACTCCCGCAGCAGCGGGTTCGCCCGCGCCCAGGAGGGGCGGGCCAGCCCGTCGTCGTCGACGATCAGGTCGTTGGCGGGCAGGTCGTCGATGGTCAGGTTGTCGATGGTCAGGTCGCTGGTGGGCAGGTCGCTGGCCTGGCCCGGCGCCTCGGAGTCCGGGGGGACATCCGTGGTCGAGTCGCTCGGGGATTCGTCGGTGGTGGTCACGCGCCCAGCACAGCACACGGCACCGACGGCGCGAACCACCGTGGGCTGCGGCGGTGGATAACAGCCCCCGAGCCGCATGGAAGACCCCCGCCAGCACTCCGACCGGTGTGTTGTGGGGGCTGGGACCCCACCAACACTCCGATCGGCGCGCTGGAGTTCGGGCGGTTCGCCGACCGGATGCGCGCGGCAAGCACGCGCTAGTCAGCGCTGCGGTCGCAGCGACAGCCAGGTGCGGGACAGCTGGAACCGCCGACCGCTGAGCTGGACCGGGCTCAGCCCGACCACGTGGTCCTTCACGGTGGCGATCCAGGGGCGCAACCGGATCTGATCCGCCCAGCGGGCCTCGTCGTGCGGCATCTCGCGCGGGATCGCTCGCAGGATGATGCTGACCGCCTCGTGGGTGTCGATCTCGTCGACCTCGAAGACGACCTCGTCACCGGCGAGCACGGCCGACAGCTTGCTGCCCTCGGCGGTGCGGAAGACGATCTCGCCGTTGTGGACGGCGTAGTTGATCGGGGCCAGGTCGAGCTGGCCGTCCACGACGTACGCGATCCGGCCGAACTCGAGGCGACGCAGAATCTCCCAGCAGTCCTGCTCGGAGAGGATCTGCATGGGCGATGCCGACTCCGCCGACGGGATGGTCGTCTCCCACGGGGTCACCGGTACCTCCCTCACGCATGGCACACCAGTCGGTGTTGTTCCTACTCACCCTAAGGTTGCCATGGACCGAGTGGCGGCAACGCTCGGCACCAACCCCCTATCGACCGTCGCGTTGCTGGTCCGAGACGTGTAACGCGGCTAACAGGGACGACCCGGCGCGGGCGAGGTCTACTGCCACCGTCACGGCAGACGGCCTACCCTTGAACCCGTGACGAACCGCCCGCCCGGCCCGGCCTGTCCGCGCGCAGGGTCCTGCCGTCGGCGCCGCAGTGCGCTGCCGGCGCCTGTGCCGCGCGCCTCGCCCGGTCGCCGAGGCGACCGTTTCATCAGGTGAGCGCCCCGTGACCGACCCCAATGGCGCCACCCGCAGCGAGTTCGCGCAGGCTTTCGGCGCCGCCGTGACCGCCTCGAGGCTCAGCCTCGACGCGATCCGCCGGGCCCTGGCCGCGCGGGGCCACCGGCTGTCCGTCGCGACGTTGAGCTATTGGCGCTCCGGGCGCCGCCGGCCGGAACGCGCCTCCTCCCTGGCTGCGCTCGAGGAGCTCGAGGTCATCCTCGGGCTGTCCCCTGGGGTGTTGTTGGCCACGTTGCCGTCGCGGCCGGCCGCCACGACGTACAGCCTGGACGAGTTGTACGAGCTCAACGGCCCCAACCGCACGATGGCCGCGCTGGTCGAGCGCCTGGGGCTGGCCTACGAGGATGGGCTGGACCGGCTGTCCTATCAGGATCTGGTCGAACTCGACGCCGCCGGTCGCCAGGTTCGTAATCGGGTCCGGATGCTGGTGCGCTGCGCCAAGGCCGGGACCGAGCGGTTCGCCATGTCGTTCTGGATGGACGACGACGCCCCGGACGGCTCGCGCGGGGCACCGCCGACCATCACCCCGTTGATGGGCTGCACGTTGGGTCGCACGATCGTCTCCCCGGACGAGCGCCTGGTCATGGTAGAGGTGCTGCTCGACCATGCCCTGGACGAGGGCGAGACGCTGCTCATCGAGTTCGAGTGCACGCCCGGCGGCCTGGCCCCTAACTCCACCCGCTGGGAGCGCGGGCTGATGCGGGCCATGCCGCTCTACCTGGTCAGCATCACGTTCCATCCGGACCGGCTGCCGACCACGGTCGAGCGGTTCGAGCGACCGATGCGCACCGACCAGGTCCGGTCCACGCCGGTGCTGGTGACGTCCCCGTGCGTGACGGTGCTGTTCACCGATCTGGCCCCGGGTGTCGCCGGCCTGACCTGGCGCTGGTGAACCCCGCGTCACCACGATCGCCGCTGGTGGGCCCCGCCGTCGGTTACGGTGTCCTGAGCCGAGCGGTTCCGTGCCGACGAGTTGTTCCCGCACCGACGAGCCGTTCCCGCACCGACGAGCCGTCCCCGAGCCCCGAGGAGCCGCCATGACTGCGCAGGATGCCTACGCCGCGAAGCGTCGGCCCGCCCACGACGTGATCGACCTGATCGGCGACGGCGACACGGTCGTGGTGCCGACCGGTGCGGGCGAACCGCCGGCGATCCTGCAGGCCCTCTCCGATCGACGCCGGGAAAAGCACGGCGTGACGGTCGCGCAGATTCTGCCGCTGCGCCGGTTCGACTACATCGACCCCGAGACCGTGCAGAACGTGCGGCACACGGCGTACTTCCTGAACGCCCCCACCCGCGCGGCGGCGCAGGAGGGCTGGGTCGAGTACTACCCGCACTTCTTCTTCGAGTCGGCCGGTTTCATCCGGGACGGGTTCTTCCCGTGCGACGTCGCGGTCACGATGGCCTCGCCGATGGACAAGCATGGCTACTTCTCGATCAGCCTGGCCACGGATTACACGATGGCGGCGCTGAAGCGGGCGCGCGTGGTCATCCTGGAGGTCAACCCCGGGGTGCCGTTCGCCTACGGGGACTGCCACATTCACATCGATGACGTCACCGCGGTGGTCGAGGACGACCAGCCCGTCACGGCGGTGGGTCTGCCGCAGATCGGTCCGGTGCAGAAGGCGATCGGCGGCTACGTCGCGGACATGATCCCGGACGGGGCGACGCTGCAGATCGGTTATGGCGCCATTCCCGATGCGGTCGTCATGCAGTTGACCGACCGCCGCGACCTGGGCATCCACACCGAAATGATGGGCGATGGCATCCTGTCGCTGGTCGAGGCCGGGGTGGTGACGAACCGGAAGAAGAACATCGAGCGCGGGCACATGCGGGCCACCTTTGCGCTGGGCAGCCAGCGTCTCTACGACTTCATGGACCACAATCCGGCGGTGCAGATGCATCCCGTCGACGTCGTCAACGACCCGTTCCGGATCGGCATGCATGACGGGATGCACACGGTCAACGCCACCATGCAGGTCGACCTTTTCGGGCAATGCTGTTCGGAGTCGATGGGTTTCACGCCGTACTCCGGGACCGGCGGGCAGGTCGACTTCACCCGGGGGGCCAACCGGTCCGCCGGCGGCAAGGCCTTCATCGTGCTGCCCTCGACCGCCAAGAACGACACGATCAGCCGGATCGTGCCGACGCTCACCCCCGGTGCGCACGTGACCACCGGCAAGAACGACGTGAACTACGTGGTGACGGAGTACGGCGTAGCCCAGCTGCGCGGCCGGACCAACAAGGCACGGGCGCGGGCGCTGATCGACATCGCCCACCCCGATTTCCGCGCCGAACTCACCGAGGCCGCGGAGCGGATGCGACTGCTGTAGCCGATCCCGGTCACCCCGGGTCGCCCCGGGTCGCAGCCGACCTGGACGGGTCGTATAGTCGGCGGCATCCCTGCGAAGGGGGGAGCCGTGTCGACTCGGGCGAGCACCCAGCGAGCGGCCACCGACGCGCGGTCCGTGTCGCTCGTCGCGGCCGAGGAACACCAGGACGCCGTACGGCGCCTGCAGACGTCGTACCAGGCCATCGCGCCCGGCCAGCCGGTCCGGTTGGGCAAGACCACCTCCAATCTGTTCCGGCTCCGGCGGCCGGCGACCCGGGGCCTGGACGTGTCCGGGCTGGGCGGGGTGCTTGCCGTGGACCCGGTGGCTCGGACCGCCGACGTGCAGGGCATGTGCACCTATCAGCGGCTGGTCGCCGCCACCCTGCCGCACGGCCTGATGCCGTTGGTGGTTCCCCAGCTCAAGACCATCACCGTGGGGGGGCGCGGTCACCGGGCTGGGCATCGAGTCCACCTCGTTCCGGCACGGCCTGCCGCACGAGTCCGTGCTCGAGATGGAGGTGCTGACCGGGGCCGGCGAGATCGTCCTGGCCAACGCCAAGAACGAGCACGCCGAGTTGTTCGCCACGATGCCGAATTCCTATGGCGCGCTGGGATATACGACGCGGATCCGCCTGGAGCTGCAGCCGATCGGGCCGGTCGTCGCCACGACCCTCCTCGGCTACGCCGATCTCGACGCGGCGCTCGCGACGATCGGGCAGATCTGCGCGGACGGCAGCCACGACGGGCAGCGGGTCGACGCCCTCGACGGGGTGCTGTTCGGCCCGCACGACGTACGGCTCGTCCTGGCCCGCTTCGAGGCGGGCACCGAGTCGCCGGTGAGCGACTATACGGGGCAGGCGATCTACTACCGGTCGCTGCAGAATCGGCGCAGCGATCGGCTGTCCGCGGCAGGCTATCTGTGGCGCTGGGACACCGACTGGTTCTGGTGCTCCGAGGCGTTCGGCGCCCAACATCCGGTGATCCGGCGGTTGTGGCCGAGGCGCTGGCGGCGCAGCGACGTCTACCACCGGCTGCTGGGGCTGGAGCACCGGTACGGCGTCGCGGCGCGCGTCGACGCGGCGCGCGGGCTGCCGCCGCGGGAGCGCCTGGTGCAGGACGTCGAGATCCCGCTGGAGCGGACCGCGGAGTTCCTGCGCTGGTATTGCGAACACGTGCCGTTGCGGCCCGCGTGGCTGTGCCCGCTGCGGCTGCGTGACCGCGGCGCCGCAGAGCCGACGCCCACGCCCACACCCACGCCCACCTGGCCGCTGTATCCGCTCCAGCCCGGCCGCGTCTACGTGAACGTGGGTTTCTGGGGCACCGTCCCGGTCCCGGCCGGTGCCCGGCCGGCGGACTTCGCGGCCAATCGGGCCGTCGAGGACGCCGTGGAACGGCACGGCGGCCACAAGTCGCTGTACGCCGACGTCACCTATGACCGGGACCGATTCGACCGGCTGTACGGCGGCGCGGCGTACGACGCCGCCAAGCGCCGCTACGACCCCGAGCAGCGACTGACCGGCCGCTACGAGAAGGTGACTGCGCGATGACGTTCCTGCCCGTCCGCCTCACCGGCCCCACCCACCGGCGACGCGCTCCCGCTCGGGATCGGGCGCCGGTGGCGCAGCTGCTGGGGGCCTTCTTCGGCGGCGAACCGACGTTCCGGCTCACGGCGTACGACGGGTCGGCCATCGGCCCCGCGGACGCGTCGATCGGCTGGCACATCGCCTCCGAGGAGGGCTTGCGGCACCTCGTGACCGCCCCCGGCGACATGGGGGTCGCCCGGGCCTATCTCACCGACCAGCTGCAGTTCCGCGGGTTCCACCCGGGGGATCCCTACGAGGGTTCAAGGCGCTCAAGGCGCACGATCTGCGCCGCCCACCGGCCCGCGAAATCCCCTCCCTGTTGCGGCAATTGGGCTGGAGCCGGCTGCACCCGCCGGCCCCGCCGGACATCGAAATGCTGCCCCGGTGGCGCCGCGCGGCGGAGTCGCTGCGCGAACCCGCGGGGCGACGGGCCCAGGCCATCGCGCACCACTACGACGTCAGCAATGCCTTCTACGAGCGCGTCCTCGGCCCGTCGATGACCTACACCTGCGCCTGCTATGCCCGCCCCGACGAATCGCTGGAGGCGGCCCAGCTGCGCAAGAACGAACTCGTCTGCGGAAAGCTCGGATTGCATTGCGGGATGACGCTGCTCGACGTCGGGTGCGGTTGGGGCGGGCTGGTGCGGCACGCGGCCAAGGAGTACGGCGTCCGCGCGCTCGGCGTCACCCTGTCCCGGCGGCAGGCGCAATGGGCCACGGCGCAGGTCGCGGCGGACGGGCTGGCTGGCCTGGCGGAGGTGCGCCACCTGGACTACCGGGAGGCGCCAGAGGGACCGTACGACGCGATCAGTTCCATCGGGCTGACCGAACACATCGGGGTGCGGCATTATCCGGCGTACTTCCGGGCGTTGGCCCGTCGACTGCGGCCCGGCGGGCGGCTGCTCAACCACTGCATCACCCGCCCGCACGAGCACCAGTCGGTGCGGCCCGAGCGGTTCACGGACCGCTACGTCTTTCCCGACGGGGAGCTGGCGCCGGTGACGCGGGTGGCCGCGGCGGGGGCGCTCGCCGGGTTGGAGATCGCGCACGTGGAGAATCTGCGGCCGAGTTATGCCTACACACTGCGGGATTGGGGCGCCAACCTGGTGCGCTGCTGGGACGCGTGCGTGGCCGAGGTGGGCGTGCCGACCGCGAAGGTGTGGGGGGCCTACATGGCCGGCTCGCGGCTGGGATTCGAGCAGAACTGGTTCCAGTTGCACCAGGTGCTGTTCGCGCGGCCGGAGCATGGTGGCGAGCCCGGCTACGCCTTGCGACCCGACTGGGAAGCGACGCCGAGCGCCGCGGGGTGACGGCCGCCTGTTCGGGTGGGGGCTACGGCGGTTGGCGCCGCCAGCGGCGGCGTCGTTGCCAATGGCGGCGGATCAGGCTGCCCAGTGTCGGCCGGCCCACCGGTCCGCTGCGAGAAGCGTCGAGATCATCGGCAGCAGAAGAGGGTTCGGCGTTGTCTCTGGGCTGCGCCGTGGACTGCGCGCGGAGTTCCCGCCAGGCGTCGACCATCTCCTGCACGTCCAGGCGGGGGGCGACCGGCGGCATCGCGGCCCCCCGGACCGGGCGCAGCCGGTCCTCGACGACGCGGCGGTTGAAGTCCCGGACGATCTCGCGGACCTGAGCTTCGTCGCGGATGTCGGCGAGGGCAGCGGGATAGGTCTTGGCCTCGCGGCGCAGCGCGAGGGTCGGATGCAGGGGCTGGGAGGTGTCGATGCCCTCGCGGGCGATGAACCGTTTGATCCACCAGTCGGGGTCGTCGGGGTTGCCGAGGTCGAGCGGCTTGCCGACGCCGGGGAGGTTGTCGAACTCACCACGTTCCTGGGCCTGTCGGATCTGCTTCTCGACCCAGGACTCCCACGCCATCCACCCATCATGACGACCGCGCCGGCAGGGCGCGACGAACAGCGGACGCTGGGGGGCGCTGGTGCCCCGGGACTCAGCTGTCCTGGATGTCGCGGACCTGCCAGCGGCCGGACAGGGCGGGCGGGAGGGCGTACCCGCGGGCGATCGTCCGTTCCGCCCAGCCGGGCGGGATCCAGGTGCGGCCCACGAACTGCGGATGCTGCGGGTGCCGCGCCCGGGCCCAGAGCGTGAACGCCAGCTCGGCCCAGTCGGATTGGAGAATCCACCGGATCCGGCCGCGATCCGATTCGCCGTCGAAACACAGCCGGCCGGGCCCGATCAGCTCGACGGCCAGGATCGAGGGCCAGTCCCACACCAGGAAACTCTGCTGGCCGCGCATGGAGAAGCCCAGGTGGGAGACCCAGATCTGACCCTGGTCGATGACCTTCCAGCGCGGGATCGCGTCGCTGGCCGCCCGGGACCGCCGCGATGCGTTGCCGATCGCTCGGGCGGCCGCGACGCCGCCGGTCAGCGCGAGGCCGGCCGGGCCGGCGGCGAAGAAGAAGCCGCTGTTGCGCTCGTACGTCCCATCCCCCACCGCCCCGTAGTCGTAGAGCTGGAAGTGCCCCGCCGCCACGAACCGCTCATCCGGTGCCAACTGCGGCGCGAACAGCACCGGCACCGTCTCGACCTCGTGAAACCGGTTGACATCGCTCAGCTCGTTGACCAGCAGCGTCTTCCAGATGGCCGCGTCATGCTGGCGCTGCGCCTCGTCCTGGCCATTGCCGCCTCGCCCCATGCCTGCCTCCCCGACCGGATCGCCACCGCCGGCCGTCCTGAAGCGGGCGGGTGCCGACGCGCAGAGACATTATGAAGCGCACGGCGTACGTCGTGGCGCCGCACCGCCTGCGAGCTGACCCACGCGCGCTCCCGAACCGCCGCTGCGCTCCGTGCTGCCGCACCCCCGCTTTCGGGGTGGGTGGCCTCTTGAGCTGCGGCGATGGATGCCATGGGAAGCCGGTTTGTCGATCGCTGCCGGTGTTGGCATGATGGGACGGCGCGCGCGAGTGGCGGAATAGGCAGACGCGCACGGTTCAGGTCCGTGTGCCCGAAAGGGCATGGGGGTTCAACTCCCCCCTCGCGCACTCTTGGGTAGTCCCTCAACTACCCGACGCGGTTTCCCGAAACTCCCGGCCGGAGTCGATCCGGCCGGGAGTTTCGTCATTGCGGGATCGCTGAGGTCCGGCCGACGGTCAGACCTCCGATTCGTATGCAGTGAGGCCACTCGGAGGTGCTCTTGGACGAAGTGCTCGGTCAGCTGCTCCGATAGTCTGAGCGGGTGCCCACCGTAGATGTCGACGTGGAGCGCTTGCGCGAGGTGTGCGAGCGTTACGGGGTCGCGTCCTTGGATGTGTTCGGCTCGGTCGCGCGGGGCGACGACGGTGCAGACAGCGACGTGGACCTGCTCTACGTGTTGAAGCCCGGCGTGGGTTTGGGGTTCCGGCTGTTCGACCTTGAGGACGAGCTGACCGATCTCTTCGGCCGGCCAGTCGACTTGGTCGCGCGTCGGTCAGTCAACAAGTACCTCCGCGAGCAGGTCCTTGCCGATGCGCAGCCCCTCTATGCGGCGTGAGCTCCTGCTCCTTCGGGAGATGCGCGACGCTGCGCTCGCGATCCGAGAGCTCGTTGGTGGGCGAAGCGTTGAACAAGTCGAGGCTGACGGGATACGCCGCTCGGCCCTCCTGTGGCACTTCACGGTCCTCGGTGAGGCAGCGAGTCAGGTGCCACCGGCGACGAAGAGCGCCGAGCCAGCCATCGCTTGGCGCGCGGCGACAAGGATGCGCAATCGGATCGTTCACGGCTACTGGGACATTGACGTCGCGACGCTCGTCGCCACGGCTGCCGATGATCTCCCGCAGATGATCGCGCAGTTGGAGCGCTTCATCACCGTTCTCGATGGAGACGACGAGCCCGATCAACCAGGCTGAACCACTGGCCCAGCGTGCGGCCCCTGGGCGAAGCGCCGGACCGAGAACTGGTGTGCCTGGCGGTCCCCTTGCGCTGTGCCTGGAGCAAAATGCAGCGCCTTATCTGCGCAGACCAGCGAATTTCGGGAACTACCAAGTCTCGGGCAATTCCCTGACCTACCCCGTCATAGTTTCCCGAACTCCGGGCCGGAGGCGATCCGGCCAGGAGTTTCGTTGCTGTCTCGTGGTCACTTCCGTGCACATGGTCTACCCACGGTCGAGCAGAGGCGCATTCAAACGGATCAATACCTTATGACTCCATGTGCCCTCACCAACGAGACGTTCATATCTATGCGAGACCATGACGCATGGACACCGGCGCACGTCGCGGAGGCGGTTAGGTCCGGACGATGCCGTGTGGGCCTTCACCGCGCACCCTCACTGTCAGGCGGCGCGGTGGATTCGTGCAGGACACGGGCACGTTCACACTCCAGGTAGAGTCTTTCTCTAGACAACAATTGTCTTCTCTAGAGAAGAGCAGAGTGCTGGTCGTCGGCTGTGATCGTGGACTCGGAGTAGACGGCGACGCGCCTAACTCCGAGGAGATCCCTGCCATCGCCGTCCGCGAACTTGTGGCCAGCGCGTTGGTTCACCGGGACCTCAGCGCGCACAGTCAGACCAAACGCGTCGAGCTGCGACTCACGGATGCTCGATAATGACGGTGTTTCACACACTCAGGACGGACTCTTCGTGGCGAGCGGCCTGCGCCTGCGAATTCGGTCGGTCCAGGCGACGACGTGACCACGCACGGCCACGCCGTACGGGCCGGCCTTGAGTTCTGGCAATGTGGCAGCGACAGAGGTCGCCGCCCGGACCGGGCTGAAGCTGCATCAGCTGCGTTATACCTTGAAACGGTTGAGCCAGGCCGGATGGATCGACATCGACGGCGGCTGGGGCGATCGCGGGGCGACGTATCGACGGAGAGCCAAGCCATGACGAGCAGCTTCGAACTGGGCGGGGCTAGGACGCGACCGAGTCACTCGCTCCAGATGCGGGTCGGCTGCGATCACGCCGAGGTCTGGGCCGGTGACCAGCACGTGGCCAAGATCCATGCCCCGGGCACCGATCCGGAACTGCTCGCCCGCCTACTCGCCGTCGCGAGCGACCCGCAACTCGCGGAGATCCTCCTAGCCCCGTTGGCACCGCACCCGCACGTGGCGCCGAACGGCCGATTAGTCACCCTCTGGCCGCGTGTCGAGGTCGTCGAGCCGCAGGACGTGGCTGGCTACCCGTGGGCCCCGCTCGGGGATCTGCTCGCCGGCCTGCACGACGTACCGATCCCGCCCGGTCTGCCCCGCGTGGACCCCGGCGTACGGGCGCGCCGCGTCCTGGCCCGGCTCCCGGACTCCGCGCCGACGGCGCTCTTGACCGCCGTGCTCGCGACCACCGCCGCGACCGACCACGACCTGGCCGTGGGCGACCCGGTCGGCGATCTCGCCCGACTCGGGGCGTTCTGGGCCGCCGGCCTGCTCCCCACGACGGCCTGGCAGAGCCTGCTCACGGCGTACCACCGGCGCCGCCCCGGCGGCATCCCCGCCGACGACACCGAACTGTGGCGGCGGCTCGACCGACCCGCCCGCATCGCCCTGGTCACGGCAGCAGCCCGGGCCGTAATCAGCGGGCAGGACCCGGAAGCCACCGACCTCCTCCTGGGTGCCTGTGCTCGAATCGTCCGCGAGGACGCGCCAAGATGAGGTCATGACGCAGCCACCGCCCTATCTGCCCCCCGTCGATTCCGTCGCCGGCGCGACCAACACCCTGACCTGCCCGAAGTGCCGCGGCACGATGCGCACCTACGAGCGCAACGGATCCACCTGGAGCAGTGCGACGGGTGCCGCGGGGTGTTCCTCGACATGGGGGAGCTGGAGGCGCTCACCCGACTCGAGGCCCAGGTGGCGCAGTACCAAGCGCCGCCGCAGCAACCGGCGTACGGGAATTTCGGCCCGGGCTGGGGACAGCACCAGGGGCGGCCCTATCGCAAACGCGGGTTCGGCGGGCTCTTCTTCTCCAGCTGAGGGCGCGCGCTTGCGAGCCCCGTACGACGGGTTCGGGCGAGGCTCCGGCACCCACGTCAGGCCCCCGCTCAGGCGTCAGGCCCCCGGATCCGGCCCCGGCCCCCGCTCCGCGAGGCCGGCCGCCTCGATGCAGCCCTCGACGTGCGGCCAGTGGAGTCGTTCCTGTTCCAGGCGGACCCGCGATCCATAGGTGTCCTCGACGAGATCGCGGTAGAGCTCCGCCTCGGCCGGCGTCAGCTGGGTCAGCCGGGCTGCGGTCGGCGACGGCTCGGTGCCCCACCGGTCGCGGTGCGCGAGCAGCGTCTGCGCATCCATGGCCAGCGATTCGACCTGCGGGATGCCGGCCCGTAGCCCGCTCAGGATGGCGAAGCCGTGGGTGTCGAGGTCCCCGGAGTAGATCACTCGCGGCGCGGCGCGGGCCCACGGCAGGCGGCTCAGCCGCGGGGCGAGGTAGCCGGCCCCCCACAGCACCACGCCCTGCGCGGGGACCGGCCACGCCTGGAAGGTCTGCAGGTTCTCCACGATCACGACGATGCCGGTTTCGACCCGCAGCTGCGCCAGCTCGACCAGCCGCAGGTTGGCCTCGGTCAGCACGGGCGGCAGACCGGCGAATCCGGGGCCGAACCGCAGGTGCACCAGGCGTTCGGGCACGCGCAGGCCGAACCGCTGGGCGAACGTCCCGGCGCCGCCGGGTGAGCCGTCGACCGGCAAGGGGTCCACGCCGCCGGCGATCAGCAGCTCGGCGAGCAGGGTGTGCTGCTTCTCGACAAACTTCGTGTCGACCCCTGGGGCTGAGATCTGCCGCAGCCAGGCGCCGGCGGCTGCCGGTGAGCGCAGCCACCGGTACGCCGCGAGCAGCGCCGGCCACGATTCGCCGGCCCGCAACGCTCGCAGCGGATGCGCGGCGATCCACCCCAGGAGTTCCGGAGCCTCGGCGCGAACGGACTGCACCACCTCGTCGAAGGCGGCCACCTCGCGCTGCACGCCCAGCAGCCGCCAGGCCTGGTCATAGTCGTCGAGGACGGCCCGGTCCGGCAGGCTGTTGCGTCCCCCGATCCGGCCGCCGACAGGCTTCTCGACCAGGCCATAGGCGGCGCCCCCGGCGCCGGTGCGCACGAGCGCGTCCCGCCAGCGGCGGGCCTCGTCGAGCCGGGCGCCGATGTCGCTGGCGCGCGGACCGCGGATCGGCAGCGACAGTGGCGGGAAGGGCTGGCCCGTGGCGTATGCCGTGAGCAGCGAGCCGTTGGTCCATCGCCGGCGCACCGCCGCCCTCAGGTCCGCGACGGTGGTCCAGTCAGGCATGGTGACCCGGCACCTTTGCCGCGAGGTAGGCCTCGCGTTCGGCGTGGTAGTCCTCGATGGTCAGGGTCCGAAGGTGGGACCGGTCGCCGCTCCGGTTCTCGACGTAGCCGACGGCCCGCACGAACGGCTCGATGACGTGGACTTTCTGCAGCGGGGTCACGACGAGCAGTTGCAGCCCGAGCCGCCGGAACAGGTCCAGGGCATAGCGGGTCGAGGCGTCGGAGCCCCGGCCGAAAGCCTCGTCGATGAGCGCGAACCGGAAGTCCCGCGAGTGCCGCACGCCCCACTGCAGCCGGAACTGGTAGGCCAGCGACGCGGCCAGGATCGTGTAGGCCAGCTTCTCCTTCTGGCCGCCGGACTTGCCGTCGCTGTCCGCGTAGTGCTCCCACTCGCGCCCGGTCTCACGGTCGCGCTCGGAGGCGGCGAACACGAACCAATTCCGCACATCGGTCACCAACGCGGTCCACCGCCTGTCCTGCTCGCTCTGGCCGGTCCGCCCACGGAATCTCTCCAGGATGCGAGTGACCTGCAGGAACCGCTCCTCCGAATACAGGTCGTCACCGACGAGGGCGTCGTCCGTGCAGGCCCGCAGGTCGGCGCGGAAGTCCTTGACCTCCTGGTGGGGGGTGGGTTGGTGCAGCAACGTGATCGAGCGACCGGGGTTGTATTCGATAGCCGCCAGGGATTCGTTGATCGTGGCGATCCGGCTCTGGATCTCCCGCGCGGACTGCCGCAACCAGCTGTCGAACGAGGCGATTTCCCGGATCGCGTTCGTATTGAGTTGCTCCTTGAACTCCGCCTCGAACCGAGGCAGGTCGTCTCCGGCCACTCGGTCGCGCAGCGCCCGGTATTCGTCGGCCGCCTCGATCGCCGCGTCGAGGTCGCTGGTGAGGACCGGCCAGGTCTGGCGCACCTGGGCCATCGCCGCCACCGCACGGTTGGCCGCGCTCGCCTGGGCTTCCCGGCCCTTGTCGATGCGGGCGGTCAGCAGATCGCGGTGCCGCCGCTCCAGATCGTCGCAGCCAGGCTCGTCGAGCGGTTCGGGCAGGGTCGCGGTGAGAAGCTCGTACGCCGGCTGAACGCGCTGGGCGTCCGGCAGGCTCACGTCCCGGGCCCGGACGGCCCGCTCGCGCCGCTCGGCCAGCATGTCGACGGCGCTGTTCAGGGCTCCGATCCGCTCCGTGAGGACACCCTCGCGGCGCTGCTCAGCGGTCAGCTCGAGGCTGGCGGCTTCCAGTTGGGTCGTGAGCTGGGCCAGCTGCTCGTTGCCGCGCTCGATCGCGGCCTTCTCACCGGCCAGCGCGGTGATGGTCGCGGCAGACGACCGCCAGTCGACGTCGGCGAAGCTCGAGTAGACCTCGACGCGGGCCAGGGCGAGCCGGCGGCTCTCCAGCGCGGCGAGCGGGTCGGTCACCTCGCGCAGCCGCACGAGGACGTCGTTCTGGCGGGACTGGCAGGCGGCCCCGCGGGCCATCAGGGCGTCGATCTTGTCGGCGTTGGACCAGCCGAGCACCCAGCGGGTGCGATCGTCGATCGAGAATCGATCATCCTTCTCGTGCCGGCTGCGGTCCTTGATCTGTCCGGCTCGGGTGACGGCCCGGTCGCGATGTCGTCGGAACTCCGTGACCGATTCGACGCAGGTGTGATTGGCCCGGCGGGTGCGCAGCTCGCTGAGCAGCCAGTCCTGATGTGGGCCTTCTCGGACGTCGAGGAGATCTGCGAGCACCCGTGTGCTGGCTAGCGGCGCGTCCTCACGGACGAACCGGGCGGGGACCCGGTAGTAGACGATCCGGCCGCCGAGGTGGTGTGCGTCGATCCAGGTGGTGGCCGCCTCGTAGTGCTCGGCCGGCACCAGGATCGACAGGGCGAACCCCCGGAGCACGCGTTCGGCAGCCCCCCGCCAGTCCTGGTGCTCGGCACCGACCTGCACCAGCTCCCCGACGAAGGGGAGGGCAGACTCCGGCACCTGGATGCCCGCGGCCACGGCCTCCCGGATGCGCAGGCTCCGGGTGTCGATGCTGCTTTGGCGACGCTCCAGGGAGCGGATCTCGCGCCCGATCTCCTCGCCCTCGGAGCGCAGGTGGTGCTGCTCCACCAGCAGCTCGGTGCGCTCGTTGTCGAGTCTCGATTGCTCACCGTCCAGCTCGCCCACCAGCTCCCGGGCCTGGGCCCGGACGCTCGCGAACGAGGCCGCGTCCGCGATGGCCGGCAGCCCCGCCGCCGCCAGGCTCTCGGCGAGCGCGTCGGCGCGCTTGCGGCGCTCGTCCCGCTCCTGCTCCGTCCGGGTGATCGTCCGCTCCAACTCGGCGAGTCGGTCGCCGCCGGCACCGTCGCGCTCCCGTTCCAGCCGGCGCTGAGCATCCGTCAGCTGGACGATCCGTTCCCGGGCGCGGTCGCGCTCGTCGCGCACCGCATCGAGGGTGGCGCGCTGCTTGGCCGCCGCGGCGTCCAGCAGCCGCACCCGATGCCCGGCCACCCACCCGGGCAGCGCCTCCCGCGCGAGCTGGTCGGCGGCGATTTCGACCCCGAACTGGTCATGCCGGTCGCAGTGCGCGACCAGGGGATCGAGCGCGGCGATCTGGTCGCGGGCGACCCGCACCGCCTCGTGCGCCTCGGTGAGGTCGTCGAAGTGCCGCAACAAGGTGTCGATGCGAACCCCGACATCGGCGGCCTCGAGCATGTGCTGGCGCACGAACTCGGTGAGATTGCCCACCGACTTCATGGAGATGGTCTGGTGCAGCAGCTCCAGAGCCTGGTCCGAATGGATGCCGAGCAGGCGCCGCAGCCTCGCGCCGTAGTCCGGGAAGGCATCCGAGAGCTGCGCGCCCCCGTGCCGCAAGCGTCGCCGCAGGGCGCCGAGGTCGTGACCGAAATCGGTGAAGTCGGGCTCGATCGACAGCTCCCGATCACTGGTCAGGTAGAACCGTTGCGGCTGGCCGCCACCGCCGTCCCGGCTCCAAAACACCTGGGCCAGCGTGACGACACTCTCGGCGGCGCCGGGCCCCTGGTTGCGGAAGACGGCCAGCAGCACCGAGTAGTGCCGGTGATCGCGCAGGCCCACCGAGCGCCGGTTGCCGGTCGTCTCGTTCTGCTCCGCCTTGTAATGGCCGAGCACGTACGAGCGGAGGGATCGCTCGCGGGTGTCGGCCCCCGCCGCCTTGTTGTAGTTGATCCGTTGAGCGGGCAGGAGCAGCGTCGTCATGGCATCGACGAGGGTCGACTTGCCGGAACCGATATCGCCGGTGAGCAGGGTCGTTTCGCCGCCCAGCTGGAGCCGGTAGACCCGGCCGTCGAAGGTGCCCCAGTTGTAGACCTCCAGTCGGTCGAGGCGGTAGCCGGGGCGGGCGTCGTCGGCGAGGTCGAGCTCGATCGCCGAGAAGAGACCCCCTTGGTCAACGGTCATGATGGTGCTCCGCTCTGGTCCTGGATCACGCCGAGACTGACGGCATACTCCTGCAAGCGGGCGTCGAACTCGTGCAACCACTGGCCGTCGATGAAGGCCTTGATGATTCGACGCACCTCGAACTCGGCGTTCGCCCCACTGGAGCCCTTGACCGGCCGCAGGTATCCCAGGTCGACGACCTTGCCGATGGTGGCGTCGACCTGATCCACCAGGCGCGCCTCGTTGGGGCTGTCGGCCAGGAAGGTGCGCAGGTCGGCGACGATCCGCTCCCTGCTCAGGACCAACCGACCGACTCCGTCGGTGGCATCGAACTCCAGGAGCGCCTTGCGCAGGAGGGCGAGGAGGAGGCTTTGCGGCAGGGACAGTTTGTGCCGGGGGATGAGTCTCGGCAGGGGCTGCTCGGGGTCGTCGGGCCGGGCCCGCAGGTAGGCCCAGCCCTCGGCCTCGTCGACGATGACGTCCAGGCCAAGCACCGCCATGTGGTCGATCAGCTGGGGACGCAATCGGTGGACGTGCTGCCAGGCCTGCTCGTGGGTGTCGCGGTAGACAACGCCCTTCATCAGCGCGATCGCCGCGATCGAGAGGTTCGGCGACTCCGCGTCACGAGAGGTCATCGGAGCCCCTTCGGTCGGCACGGTGCGCGGCGGGGGCCCGAACGAAGGTCACCTGCGCGAGGGTGAGCTGACGAGCTCTGCCGTCGTGGGCCGTGTAGGGAATGGTCACGGGGTGGGCCTCGTCGACGACGACGTCGATGTCGTCCTCGGCGAGCGCGAGATGGGCCACGATCTCGGCCAGCCCGAGCGCCGGGGGGTGCTCGCGCAGATGACTGGCGAGGTCGACCTGGGCGCGGCGCCGTAGGGCATCGCGCAGCGTCGCCGTGATCCTCGGCAGGTCGACGAAGGTCTGGTGGAACAGGCTGGTCGGGTCGACATCCTCGGGCGTGCTCGGATCGGGGCCGGGGGCACTGAGGGCGTCGGTGGGTGGCGGACGATAAAGAGGGCGCTCCATGGGTAGGGCCGGCCGAGGGGCGGCAGCGTCGAGTTCCATGAAGCCTGGTGAAGCGCCCGCAGCGGGGGCGCGCACCGCGAGTGCGGTGCGTTCGATGGAGCGCACCAGATCCATCACCCGACGGTTCTCGAGCCACACCTTGTCGTCGAGAAACCGGCGGAGTTGCTCGGACAGTTGGCGGACCGTCTGCTGGGTGCGCTCGGCCGCCACCAACCAGTCCTCGTGGATGTGCGGCAACCGCGCGTTCACGGGCAGGTCGGGGATCGTGGGCAAAGCTTCGAGCAACTCGGCGAGTTCGTCCTGGCGGCGCCGGCTGAGCAAGAAGTCGTGGAATGCCTGAAAACTTCGGCCCTGGTCGGACGCCGCGATCGCGTGGCGGTCTCCGACGAGGAGATCCAGCAACTCACCCTTCCCGCCGCTCCACCCGGCGATGAGTTCCCGGGCCCCTCGATCGAGCGCCCGGAAGTTGTCCTCGACCTCACGGAAGTCGCTGAGCAATTCCCGGGCGGTGCGGTCGACATGCTGCAACCGGTCGAGCAACGCCGTGGGCTCCAGGGGCGGGTTGTCGCCCGCCTCGGCGCGGGCGATGTCCCGGTCCAGGTCGGCGCGTCGCTGTCGCAGTTGGTCCAGCCGGGCCTGCGGGTCGACGGCGGCGCCGTGCACGATCTGGCGCAGCAGGTCGACCACGGTGTGCAGGCGCGACTCCGTGCCGACGAAGGCCCGCTTTTCCAACTCCGAGGCCCACCGGTAGGCCCGTTCCAGCTCGCTGGTGGCATCGTAGGCGGCCTCGTCCTGCCCGTCCGGATAGAACTTGCGCAGCAACCCGGCCTGAGGGTCGGCCCAGGTGTCGACGTACTCCTTCGCGGTGCGCGGGTACGCCGCGTGCTCCCCACCCGCGGCGTCGTTGACGGCTTCGAGCAGATCCGCGACCAGGGCTACCAGCTCGCTCTCGCCGACCGTCCGGCGGTTGTCGACGACGAAGACCCGACCGAGGATGGCCAGCACCATCGGGGCCGTGTCGGCCCGCATCAGGCGCCAGGCCGCCGAGTGCTGGCGGAGCGCCACGAGCCGCTCGAAGTCCATGAGACAGCAGGGTAGTTGCGGCGACCGAGAACGGTCGCTGCCGCCCGGAGGGAGAGCATCGACGCTGCCCACCCGCCTCCCTGCCGGCCGTCGCGATGGAGGCTATCTGCGCGGGACGCGAGAGATGGCGCCCGGCGACGTGCGGCCGACCACGCTCGCCTCGGCGCCCAGGGCACCCGGTTCGGACCACGCCGGCAGGGGGGCGTCGAGCGCGGTGCCGAGGCGGGCTTCGAGGTCGCGGCAGGTCTGCCGGAAGTCGTCGTCCGGGATGGTGCCGCCGCTGCTGATCGCCGCGAGCACCGGCAGGACGTCGGTTCCGGTGGCCGCGATCCGGCGGTCGGCCTCGCGGACCCGCTCCTCGGCCTCGATGGTCGCCAGGGCCGCGCTGCGGCGATCCTGCTCCGACCTGGTCACCTGGTCGCGGGTGGTGTCCATCAGGATCCGTACGGCGCCGCCGCCGAGCGCGCAGGCCATCGGCCCGACGTACGCCGTGGCCACCAGCACGACCAGCAGGTCGCCCCGCACGACCTGGATCACGGCGAAGAGCGCGGCGGAGATGAACGTCACCGCCACCCCCAGCCACGGCCGCACCCGGAAGGACAGGATGGCGACCCCACAGTCGAGGGTGATGTTCGCAAACCAGAACCGCCAGTCGTCCTGCCAGGGCAACTGCAGGTTGAGGGTGAGGACCGGTGGGATGGCCAGCAGGGCGAGCAGGGTCGCGCCGTACGCCGTGCGCGCGCGCAGCGGGATCAGCAGCAGCCCCACCGTCAGCACCGGGATGAGGACCATGCCGACGAGGACCACCGGCACGCTGCGCACCACGTCGAGGTAGAGCAGCCCGATGAACTCGTGCAGCAGGATCGCCACGACCCCGCAGGCCACCAGCGGCGCGAAGGCCGCGCCCGACCATTGCGCCGCCGTCGGGGCCCCGGCCCCCTCCCACCGCAGTCGGGTCGTGACGCCGTCGTCGCGGGTCTCGACCAGCACCTGACCCCCGACCCGATCCATCGCCTGCACACTGCCGCGGGCGAGGAGCTGCCCGCCCGGGTCGCGCGGCGTGGTCGCGGTGTCCGCCGCGGTGAGCACGACCTCGGCAAAGGTCCCCGACAGCCGGCCCTGCACGTGCACCCGGTGGCGCCCGCGGCGGCCGGCAACCTCGGTGAGGACCGTGACGGTCGCCTCGACCAGCGCAGCACGGACTCGGTAGTCGGTGACTTCACCCACGATGTCGAGATGGATCCCGACGCCCATCCGGGCGGCCGCGGCGCTGATCGCGGCCGCGGTGGGCATCGCTTCCTTGTCGCGGCGGCGGCCGACGAGCACGGCCAGCGCCTCGGCCGCCGGGGCCCGGGCGTCCTCGGGGATCACCGATCGATTCGCCGAGCCCACCTGGTGCAGGGCCGTCAGGATCTTGTCCTGCAGCAATCGGGTGGAACTGTCGCGTTCGAAGGCGCGCCGTTCGGTCCGCAGCGCCGCCTCACCGGCGGCCCTGGCCAGCGTTGCCCCCTGCTCGACCTCGGCCGCCGCGCGGGCGGCGATCGCGAAGGTCCAGCCCACCAGCACGCCCATGTTGGCGAAGATGCCGCCCTCGAAGCAGGCCTGCAGCGGCCCGGTGACCGGCGCGCGCACCAGCGCGATCCACACCCCGTAGACCAGGGCGGCCGGGATGCCCCACCGGGGCGTCAGCCGCATCAGGAGCGTGACGACCCCGAGGGAGACGGCGTGCAGCAGTACGGGGTAGCCCGGCCCGCCCAGCCCGGCCCGGCCCAGCACCGGCATCAGCGCGAGAACGACCACGGAGACCGCACTGAACGCCGTCACGCCGAGGGCTGGGCTGCGGCCGGACACCAGCGGAGTCACCGCGATCACGACGCTCACCGCCAGGCAGGACACCGCCACCAGCCGGAACGCGTCGGTCGCGCCGGGCGTGGTGAGCAGCGCCAGGAACGTCGCGATCAGACCGACGACCTGCATGGCAAAGGCGAGCAGCACCTGGGTACGGCGGATCAGGGCGGCACTCAGCGTGGGTCGGCGGGTGAGGTCGCGAGGACGGGAGCCGAACCGGGCACGCCGCCCGCCCTGCAGGCCTGTGCCATTGGCCCGTGCGCCCCGAGTCATGAGTGCAGTCTCGCGTCAGGTGCCCATCCCGGACAATGCCGAGTGACCACTGATCCGACGTACCGCCGCTGACCTCCACCCGTCGGGCAGCATTCAGCCGGCCTGCTGGCGCAGTCCGGCCAGGAGCAGATACCGAAGAAGCCAACACGGCCCTGCCGCTGACGATGATGACGGCCGGCATGATCGCGGCGTACCGGCGACCCGCAGGGCGGTCGTACGCAGCCGCGCCGCGGCGTACCTCAGCGCCCCTGTGGGGGACGACGCGATCGACGGGTCGACGGTTCGACGGGCTAGCGGGTCGACGGCGCACCCGCGGCGGACCGGTCGCCGAGCAGCCGACCCATGCCGACGCTGAGGGTGACTGCGGCCACGGGAGCCAGGACCAAGACGACGTACAGCCAGGGGGAGCTGAAGGCGGCGTCGGTGCTGCTGGCGCCCCGCCAGAAGGCCCAGCCGTTGTTCAATACGTGCACCAGGATGGGGGCCGCCAGCGAGCCCGTGAATTCGTAGGCGAGCGCGCAGGCCAGGCCAAACACCAGATAAATCGGCCAATAGCCGACCTGGGCCGGGTCCAGGTGAATCTGCACGAACACCACCGACGAGATCGCTGCGGCCACACCGATCGCCAGGGTCGGCGGCAGCCACCGCGCCAGGCCATCCCGGGCTCCCTTGTGCAGCAGCGCCCGGAAGAGGTATTCCTCCGCGACCGGAGCGACGATCACGATGGCGGCGATGAGGCACAGGTCGGCGGCAGCGCCGGTGCCGAGGCCCATCTCCCTGAGCTGCACGCCGACGGTCGCGCCTTGCTTGCCGACGCTCGCCTCGTAAACGGCAAGCGCGAGGTTGATAGCCACCGCCCCCAGGACGCCAGCGGCGACGACGCGCAGCCATCCGCCGATGGGTCGGCCCGTCAGGCCGAAGTGGCTGGCGATGCGCGGTCGGGCGAGGAACGCCAAACAGAGCACGCCCACGGCCAGCATGGTCGACTTTTCGATCAGGCCGTTGGCCGCGCCGAACAGCTTGGTGTCCGGCTCGACTCCGAACAGCGGCATCACGATCGCCGCGACGATTCCGCCCGGCATGCTGGCCACGGCCAGGTTGATCACGATCAGAATCAGCACCGCGGCGAGCGCGGCCCGCCTTGGGGTCCACGCCCCGAACGGCAATCGGCTGAATCGGGCCTGCTCGTCCGTCGGGCGTCGTGCCTCCCGGCCGGGGCTGTCGGGTGTTGCCGAGGAGTCGAGTGATGTCGAAGTGTCGGTGGTGCCGGGAGTGCCCGCCGGCGCAGGGCCGGCCGGTGCCGGTCGACGTGTCCGCATGCTCGTCACGGTAGCTAACCGACCCGTCGGCCGGACGACCGTTTCCGCACGGGAATCATGCAGCTCATCATCGGTTTCATCACGGCTGCGTCGTTCGGCCGAGGGTTTCGGACCGAGGCCCAGCGCCCCCGCCTGCCCGGTCCACGGGTAACGTGCGACGCGGTTGTCCCGGGCCGTCGTGCCAGGTCGGCGTGGGTCAGGGTGATTGGCGCAGATAGTCCTCGGCCAGCCCCATGAGGTCACGCTCCCGGTGAAACCCCCGGCTGGTCACGAGCGCGGCGAGGCGACGTACGTCGTCCGCATCGCCAGCGGTCAGGACCGCCCGCAGCGCGCGCAAGTCCATGTCGTCCTGGGGCCGGGACGCGTCGCGCGCCAGCAGCTTGAGCACGACGAGATGCGCGGCGCGGGCGACGGGTACGACGAGCCCCGGCACCAGCTCCAGCGCCTCGGCCGCGGCGACAACTTCCGGCTCGATGCCCGAGGACGCGAACAACATGTCCACCAAAACGCCACCGGTGACGGGCGATTCGAGCCGGACCGTGGCCAACCGATCGGCGTACTCATGCTCGATGAGTGCCTCCACGCGATACCCCAGGCCGCCCATCGCGTACGTCGTACGCTCGGCACCCGCGTCATCATCAACCAACACACAGACGTCGACGTCGCGGGTGAATCGCGGCTCGGCCCGGGCCGAGACGGCGAAGCCCCCGATCAAGGCCCACTGGACCGCAGCGCTGTGGAGGTCCCGCGTCAGTCGGGACAGGGACGCAAGAAGGGCGTCGGTCGGCATCAGTCGGGGAGGCGGCTATGGCCCACTCGGCCCAATCGCCGGTCGATTCGGTCGAGTCGGTGCTGCGCAAGTCGACCTGGGTGGTCGCCATGCGGAGCGCCCGGCCGGTCCCGGCGCCATCGGGCAATGGCCTCCTGGACCCCCGCCTCGTCCAGGTCTGGATGCTCACGCCGAATCCGCGACCGGACCATCTGCTCCCCAAGGTCGGCCATCTCCAGCGCCATCAAGAGGCGCTCGCGCGGGGTGCTTTCCGGCATAACCCGAGCCTAGCCTCGCACCCCGGACGATCAGTCGCTGCCGTCCGTGTTCCCAGGTGAGCAGTCATCCGGGAGGCGTGTTCCCCGGCCGCTGCCCACTGGTCTCAGAGCGGCAAAGTGCTAGCGTAGAGTTGATATCGGAGGTGATCCTGCTGGAACAAATTCTCATCCGCAACCTTCCCGTGGGCACGAAAGCCGCGCTGCGGGCGCGTGCCGAATTGCGCCACCGATCAGTAGAGGCTGAGGCGCGCGACGTGCTGACCCAGGCGTTGAAGGGCGACCCCATCAGCATCGTCGACCTCCTCGGCACCGATGACGGTGCGGACTTTGAGTTCGAACCTGAGCGGCTGGGCCTGACGGCTCGCTCAGCGCAGTTGTGAGGTACGTCCTGGACACCAACGTGGTGTCCGCCTTGCGGATCCGAGGACGGAACCGGCCCGTCGAGAAGTGGGCCGCGTCGGTGCCAATCGGAGACCAATTCGTCGCCGCGTTCACCATTGCGAACATCGAGCGAGGGGTCATCGCCAGGGAGCGAACCGACGCCCGACAGGGCTCGGTACTGCGCCGCTGGTTCGAGGAACACGTCCTGCCCACGTTCGATGACCGGGTGCTGCCGTTCGACCTGTCGGCCGCCCGAGTCCTTGCCTCGTATCGCGTTCCGGAGCGGGCCCCCTTCGACGACGCGCTGATCGCCGCCGTCGCTGAGTCCGCTGGCATGACTCTGGTGACGCGCAATATCAAGCACGTCGAACCTCTTGGCGTCGCCTGCGTCAATCCGTGGAACGCCACCGGCAGCGGCAGCTGATCGGTCGGGCTGCGGTTGAATGAGGGGCGCTCCGCGTCGCCGCCCGTTACCCCGTGGAGGTCGACCGTGAGGGCGCCTCCCGGTGGCTGGAGCGGCAGCTCGCCGAGCCTTCGGCGCCGGACATTCTCACCGTGGTGTGGCAGTCGATCACCCGCCAGTACTGGCCCGCCGAGGAGTCCGCCGCCGTCGACGCCCTGATCGACGCCGCGCGGCAGCGACAGCCGATTGCCCACATCAGCATGGAAGGGGTGCCGCCGGCAGACGGCGGCGACGGGTACACGATCGCGGCCCACGGCCCGGAGCTGCGCCTTGATGGCCGGCTCGTCGCGCGCAGCCACCATCACGGTCCGCCCGTGGTGCTCATGGATTAGCGTCGCGAGGAGGTGCCTGGCAGGACGTCGGGGATCCGCGCGGCTAGACCGGCTGGAGGGGTTGGTGCGGCTCATCAGGCAGCTCGACCACGATTCGTTGCCCCGGCCGGATCTCGCCGCTCACGTCGACCACGCTCATCACGCCGGCCTTGCGGATCATGGGCGCCGGTGCGGCTGCCGTGGCGGTGGTGCCTTCGTCGGGCGGGCCAGTGGGGGGCGCGGGCGTGTCGGTCGGCGTACCGTCTGCTTTTGCAAGCACCACTTTAAGCAAGCCGGGCCGGAACGCGTTGATCTGCGCGCACGGGTTGCGTAGCCCGGTCAGGCGAAGGGCGGCATCGCCGATCCGCAGCACCGTGCCCGTCGGGAGCGCGAGAAGGTCGATGCCGGCGGTGAGGACGTTCTCGCCCAGGTCGCCCGGCGACAGCTCGTAGCCCATAGCGCGGGCCTCGTCGAAGAGCTCGGAATGGATCAGGTGGACCTGGCGCAGATTCACCTGGCTGGGGTCGCGCCGCACCCGCGACCGGTGCTGCACCAGAGTCCCTGCGTGCGCGTCTCCCACGACGCCCAGGCCCGCGACGACGGAGATGGCGTCGACGGTCGCCTTGCTGAACCGGTGCATGTCGTCGCGATTGACTGCCACCACGTGAGGTTCTCGCATGGCCGAAGTCTGCCGCACCCGCCGTACGGCGTAGTCGGCCCGGCCGAGGCGTCGCACTAGTCCCAGGGCTTCTGGGCCTCGATGTGGCGGCGCAGATCCATCGCATCGTGCAGCACCCGACCCACGACCAATACCTCGCCATCGCGTCGGCAAATCAGGAAGTGACGTGGCCGGTGAACGGCTCCACCAGTCAAGCGGCCACGACTTCGCGCCAAGTGCCAGGAGTACACCCCGTCACCCAGCTCCGGACGTGCCGTAAGGCCTACCCCGTCGCCGTTAGCGGCCGCATCGCGGATGGCTGTGGCGATCAGCGACTCGTATCGCTTGCGCGCCTCTTCTCCAAACCGGTCATGTGACCACGCGAGGATGTCGATGATGTCGGCCTGAGCTGCGCGGGTGAGGCGATAGACCGCCATCAATCCCCCGGTGAAGCCTTGGCCGCCCGAGCCCCAAGCTGTGCAACGAAGTCATCGAGGGAGTCGTCGTCGATGTCGTCGAATCGTCCCGATGCGAGGTCCGACCAGCCCTGATCCGCCGCTCGCCGCAACAGCGCGATCTTCGCCGACTCCGCGGCCTCCTCGCGCTCCAGCAGCCGCAGCCCTTCGCGCAGCACCTCGCTGGCGTTCTGGTATCGCCCCGAGTCCACCAGCGAGGCGATGAGTTCGTGCTGATGCTGGGAGAGCACCACATTTCTCGTGACCATTGCCAACCACCTCCATTGGCAGAATATGCCATGCGAGCACCTGCGCCCAGAGCGCCAAGGCAGCGCGAGGTGAGACCTGGGGCAGGTTCTCGGCGGAAGCTCCCTTTGCGACGTACGTCGTGGCTGGGCGCGCTACAGGTCCAGCAACAGCGCGACGGTCTCGCGAAGCTCGGCGAGGATGGCAGGGCCGACATTGCCTCGGCGCTGCCGGATCCGCGTGGTAGCGATAGACCTGACGTGCTGGCACTGCGCGGCGGACGGCGCGTCGAGGCCATTGGCGTCATCTGGGTTGATGAGCACTTCCGTGCCGCTGGGCCGAATCGTACGGGTCAGCGGGACCACCTGGACGACGTTCGGCCCGCCGCGCAGGATGCGCCCCGCGGTCAGGACGACCGCGAGGCGACGGAGTCCGGCCTCGCTGCCTGCCGGCGTCCCCAGGTCGACCTCGACGACGTCACCCGGCGTCAGCATCGAGCCACGACACCTCGTCGTCGGTGAGTTCCCCGGCAAGGTCGCGGGCCATCGCGTCCTGGCGCAGCGCCCGGAGCCCCTGCCGCACGGTCTCGTCGATCGTCTCGTGGCGTTCGGCCGCCAGCCGGGCCACCCGCGCGTGCGTGTCCCGGCTGATGCGGATCGTCGTCGTTTCGGCCATGGTCACGATGGTACGCGCGTGTAGACAGATTGATCTACGACCGTACGTCAATGGCGCCCGGCGACCTGATCAGAGGGCAAGCACTTCACGCGTCGCGACTAGCGTGAGGCAGTGCCGCCCGCTGGGAAACTAGGGAAGCGCTGATCTATCGGCCAATTCGTGGGTGCGGCGCCGGGGTTGGCGGATCCGGTGCCGATGAGGCTGCTGGTGGCCCCTCTGATCTGCTCTTTCGGGCCGTTGTGGCCGTTTTCGGGCAGGCTACCGCCCTGTCATCACCCGGCCAGGGCGACGGCACGGGCCCGCATCAGCAGGTTCGCGCTGG
>JAIUNK010000036.1 GCA_020161845.1 Actinomycetota bacterium | reverse complement strand
GCCAGTCCTACCGCATGCGCCAAGCCCGAACCCGCCACGGAGGTGAGCCCCTGACCAAGTGAAAAACCCGCAGAGGGTGGGGACTTTCACTTGGCCACCAGCGGGGACCTGAGCTTGGCCATTGACACGGCCACGCGTCCAGAGCAGCGCCCAGCCGGAGTCGGGCTCGGTGCAGCCGGACCGCCGCGGTCCCGGCCGTCAGACCCAGCACCTGTCCAATCTCCCGCGGAGAAAGCTCCTCCCAGGCTGAAAGTCGCAGGACCTCCTGATCCCGCTCGCTCAGCGTTGCCAGGGCGTCGGCAACCCTCCCGCCGCCGTCGGTGTCGCAGCCATCCGCTGGACGGCTGTATTCGTCACTGATGCGCTCGGCAAGGCGAATCTGTCGCCGTGCCCCCCGGTCGTGGTTCGCAAGAATTCGCCGCGCCACCCCGTAGAGCCATGGCAGTGGCGGATCCGGCACCTCGCCCCAGCGACGCCACGCGACCATGAACGTCTCCGCCGTCGCATCCCGCGCCGACTCCTCATCACGACGTCGCCGGCAATAGCGGAGCACAGCGCCGTAGCAGGCTCGATACACCTCCGTGTAGCTCTCCTGCGCCCCCGGGGAACTCTCGCTCATAACCCCTTCATGTCCACGTGGCCGCTGAATATTACGCCCGTGACCGTCCCAGCCTCCCTGATGAGGTGCTGGTCACGGTCGCCGGTCGCCGGCCGGCGGTCGGCGGAGCCGCGGAGTTCAGCCGCGCAGCCAGGCCGTGACCGCCTCGTGGACGCGCGGGTGGTTGACCAAACCCTGGTGACCGAGGCCGGGCAGGACGACCGTGCCACCGTCGGCGGGGGCGGAGCCGTACCACGGCACGCCCACCGGCACGGGCACCATGCCGTCGCCGAGCCGGTTCGTCACCGGATGGGACCATGGCGCCAGCGAGCCGTAGACGGCCAGGTGCCGGGGCGTCCCGTCGTACCCCACGGGGTCGATCGGGGCGCCCAGGTCGACGATGCCGCGGCTGCGGATGTCCAGGACGTCGGCCAGCCAGGTCGCGGGCGGGATGTCCACGGCGGTGCGGGCGACGGTGTCGGCGAGCCGCTCCAGGGGCGCCCCGTCGGTCGGTGCCCCCAGCGTGATCACGGCCGTCACGAGGTCTCGGCAGGCCAAGACCTCCAGGGCCAGCGCCGAGTGGATGAGCAGGCCGCCCATCGAGTGCCCGACCAGCAGCAGCTCATCGACCCCGCCGGGCCAGTTCGCCACGAGGTCGTCCAGGAACCTCGCCAGCGCCGCGCCGTTGGCGGCGATCGGGGCACCGGAGTTGTAGCGCACGAACAGCGGCAGATGCCCGAACTCGCGGCGCAGCGTGACCCCCAGGGACATCGCCGGGTCGCCGTGCCGGCGCACCGCCTGGTAGGTCCACACCGTCTCGTCCTCGACGAGTCCGTGCACGAAAACGGCGAGCCGGCGCTCCCCCACGCCGTACGTCGTGGTCAGCGCGGTCGGCTCGAGCGGCACCGGCCGGCCCTGGTGACGCAACGACAACTGATAGGCCAACGACGAACCCTGCGCGGCCAGGCGATCCCCGGCGAGCGCATTCAACGCGCCCAGCACCGGCCGCGTGCGGGGCGACTCCGCCACGGTCCCCTCGCCGGTGACCCGGTCTTCGGCGAGTCGACCGGCGAGCGCCGCCGCACCCCGCAGGCCCAGCGTCACGCACCCGTAGATGCCGCGGACGGCGCCGCGGTGCAGCAACCGCAAGGGGCGTACGGCGGGCCCGACACCGGCCTCGACGGCCGTGTAGGCCGCCTCAGTCACGGCCTCCTGGGTGCGCAGCGACGTGCGGGCGATGCCTGCCGCCGCCGTCCCCGCCAAACGGGCGAGGTCGAGCGCTTCCACCGCACGCATGCCCGCGGTCCCCCGGTCTCAGCCGATGAAGTCGGCGAGCTCCTTGAGCATCATCGGCTTGGGCCGGGCGCCGGTGATCGACTTGACCACCTCACCGCCGGAGTAGACGTTCATGGTGGGGATGCTGACGATCCCGTACTGCGCCGCCGTCTTCTGGTTTGCCTCGATGTCGAGCTTGACGATCTTGAGCTTGTCGCCGTGCTCGGCGGCGATCTCCTCAAGGATCGGGGCGACCTTGCGGCACGGCCCGCACCACTCGGCCCAGAAGTCCACCAGCACGGGGACCTCGCTCTTGAGCACATCCTGCTCGAAGGTGGCGTCGGTGGTCTGGGCTACGGCTCCCATGGCGGGATCCTTTCGTCGAGTGGTCTGGGTCCAGTGTGCGTGGGTCGGGTGGCTGGTGCCTGTACGTCGGGGGTGGGCGCGCGGTCAGCGCGAGGCCGCCGCCTCCTGCGCCGTGGCTTCGTCAGCGGGTGCGGTGACGGCCGCAGCGGGGTTCGGGGCTCCGGCCGAGTGGCGGGTCGCCAGGTAGCGCTCCGCGTCCAGCGCCGCGGCACAGCCGCTGCCCGCGGCGGTGATGGCCTGCCGGTAGGTGTGGTCGACGAGGTCACCGCAGGCGAACACGCCCGGCAGGTTGGTCAGCGTCGACCGGTCGCGGCACACGACGTACCCGCCCTCGTCCAGCGTCACCTGACCCTGCACCAGCTCGTTGCGGGGATCGTGGCCGATGGCGATGAAGATCCCGGTGGCGGCCACCTCGCGCTCGGCCCCGGTGACCGTGTCGCGCAGCGTGACCCCGGTGACCTTGGCGTCGCCATGGATGGCGGTGACGGCGCTGTTCCAGGCGAACCGGATCTTGTGGTCCGCCTCGGCCCGCTCGGCCATGATCTTGCTGGCCCGCAGTTGGTCGCGGCGGTGCACCAGGGTGACCGACCGGGCGAACTTCGTCAGGAAGGTCGCCTCCTCGACGGCCGAGTCGCCACCGCCGACGACGACGATGTCCTGGTCGCGGAAGAAGAACCCGTCGCACGTGGCGCACCAGCTCACGCCTCGCCCGGAGAGTCGCTTCTCATCGGGGAGGCCGAGCTCGCGGTACGCCGAGCCCATCGCGAGAATCACGGCCTCGGCACGGTGCTGCCCGCCCGAGCCGTCGGTGACGACCTTGATATCCCCGGACAGATCGAGGGCGGTCACGTCGTCGGCGACCAATTCGGCGCCGAACCGCTCGGCCTGGGCCCGCATGTTCTCCATCAGGTCCGGGCCCATGATCCCCTCGGGGAAGCCCGGAAAGTTCTCCACATCGGTGGTGTTCATCAGGGCGCCGCCGGCCGTCACCGAACCGGTGAACACGAGAGGCCGCAGGTTGGCGCGGGCCGCATAGATCGCGGCGGTGTAGCCGGCGGGACCCGAGCCGACGATGATGACGCTGCGCACGTCCGTGGATGTCATGCCATTTCTCCTCGTCGCGGGCGGGGTGCCGCCCGGTTGCCATGGCCGCTCGTTCGCGGATGCGGCCCGATTGCCGTGCCGCCGCCCGGGACACCACGGGGGCGATCGCGCGGCGGCGCTTCGGGGGCGACAACGCGGCGCCGCGGACCATCATTCCAGCACGACGTGCCGCCGCCCCGCCGACCGGCCGCGAGACACCTCGGTCGAGGCGGGGCGACGACCCAGGCGGGTCAGAGCGGGTAGGGCCCCGCGACGAGTTCGGCGCCCGCCGTGGAGCAATTGCGCTTGACCACCCGAACCTCGTCGTGCGTCGGGTACCGCGTGACGATGACAGCCGCCGGTTGACCCTGGTAGGTCGCCAGGTCGACGAGCGCCTCGGCGTCGCCCGGCAGATCCAAGGCGGTCAGGCAGGCGGCGAGTCCGGTGGGCGTGGCGATGGGGCCGAGGTGCGGCGCCTCCGCGGCGAGCTCATGCAGCGGGGTGGGCGGCGTCGCGAGCACCGTGGCGGCCTGGTGCCGCAGGGTCTCGCTCACGTAGCGACGGCCGCTCGAGACGAACGTCTGCGGCCCGCGGCGGGGGTCCGCACGCTGCTCGGTGGCGCCTGGCGACGCCGTACCGTCGCCCGTCGACCCAGCGCCGACCGGTGTGGTCGGCGTCGCGCTCTTGGCGGGCGGGGCGCCGAGCACGGTGAGCAGGTTGGTGCCGAACGCGCCGGTCCCGGCAAGCATCCCGCCGCCGAGCACGAGCGCAATCGCCGCGACCGCCGCCACCCGCAGCCACGGGGTGCTGCCGGTCCGGCCGTTCCGCCCCGCGAACAGCGCGTAGGAGACCCGTTCGGAGGCCGGGGCCCGTTCGCCGGCTTCCTGTCGCAGCGACTGGTTGATCCGCTCGACGAGGTCCGGGGGCATGGGGCCCGGTTCCGGGAGCGAGGACAACAGGGCGTGCACCCCGGTGGGATCGTCGACCGGATCAGCGTCCGGATGCAGGGGTCCGGACGCGCGCGGGTCCTCCGGATGGGTCATCGTCACCTCGGCTCGTGCGGCATCGCTGCCCGCACCGGGTGCGGCCGGTGCAGGGACGTGGGCTCGACTGGTTCGACGCGCGAGCGCCGCCGCGGGTTCCGGGCGCCGGCCCGTACGTCGTGCCCGGTGCGCCGGTCAGCCGCCGGGAAGCACCGAGCGCAACAGCGGGGCCAACGCCGTCCGTCCCCGCGCGCATCGGGACTTGATGGTGCCCTCGGCCACCCCGAGGATCGCCGCGGCCTCGGCGACGGGCAGGCCGTGCATGTCCACGAGCACGAGCGCGGCGGCCTGACCCTCCGGGAGGGTGCGCAGCGCGTCCCGGACGGCGAGCCGCAGCTCCACGGCGTGCGGCTGGTCGTGCGGGTCCGCGAGCCGTCCCTGCGGCAGGTCGTCGAGATCGGTCGTGGGCCGGGCCCGGCGCAACCGGTCCAGACACGCGTTCACGACGATGCGATGCAGCCACGTCGTGACCTGGGCGTCGCCCCGGAACGAGTCGGCGCGGCGAAACGCCGACAGGAACGCCTCCTGGACTGCGTCGGCCGCCATCTCCCGGTCGCCGGTGGTGCGCAACGCGACGGCCCACATGCGGTCCCGGTGCCGCCGGAACAGCTCAGCGAACGCCTCCGGGTGGCCGGCGCAGTGCGCGGCCAGCAGGTCCCGATCCAGCGCGCTGCGAACCTCCAGCGCGGGCGCGGAAGCGGGCGCGGGCGTGATCTGGCCGCTCGCTCCGGTTCCTCCCCGCGCGGGTCCCGTCATCCCAAGGGCACGATCTCGTTGAGCGAGGCGCGATAGCCGCCCCCGTCGCGGGGCGCCTTGGTGAACATCACGATGACGTAGGAGGCCTGGGGTGCCCCGGTCAGGGCCACCTCGGTGCTGCCCGTCGCGTCGCTGAACTCGCCGGCCTTCGTGGCGCCCGCGATCGCCGGCTCGTCGGCCACGTAGATAACCCCGGACTGCCCCGGGGACGCCGGGAAGGTCAGCTGGACCGCGCGCAGTGTCGTCGGTTGCGTCAGCCGAAACGCCAGGCCGACGCTGCGGTTCGGGCCGGCCTCCCAGCGAGGGTCCGCGTAGTAGTTCTCCGATTGCCAGCGCGTCGCCGGGTTGCCGTCGAACGTCCGCGGGATCTGGTTGTCGTTCTCGCCGTCCCGCCCGACCGGGTCGATCGAGGTGCCGGCGGTGATCGCGACCGGCGCGCCGGGTCCCGACGGCGTCCCGGCGGTGGCCCCGGGCGTCCCGGCGGACCCGCTGGCCGGGCTGGCGGCGCTGGTCGTCGCCGTTGCCGCCGCCGCGACCTGATCACCGGTCCGGCCAAACCCGCGGATGACCACGAACGACGCGATGAGCAGGGCGACGGCCACGAAGCCCGCCACCGCGGCCAGCACGACCCTGGAGTGGGTGCCGGGCTTCTCGTCCGGGTCGAGCATCCGCATCAACGGGCCCGGCGGCTCGGGGTCGGTCTCGTGGGGGATATCGGCCAGCCGTACGGCGTGCTGGTCGGCCAGTTCGCGTTCGGCGCGCTCCGCGCGGACCCGGGCGCGCAGCTCGTCGCCGGCTATCTGGGCCCGGCCCGCGGCGGATCGCGCGAAGGTCCCGAGCCTGCCGACGACCTCGCCGGCGGCCGTCGCAGCCCCCGCGGCGGAGCCCGTGGCGAGCGCCGCCAACGTGCGTCGGTCGGTCTCCTCGGCCGTCGCCTCGACGGGTGGTTCTGCGGGTGCCTCGGCGGGCGGCTCGACGGGCTCCGATGCCAGCGGCTCGGACTCGGTCGCGGCCGCAGGGGCGGGGGCGAGGGGCGCGCCGGCCAGCGGCAAGAGCGGCAGGTCCGCGGCGTCCGGGCGATGCGTCCCGGCCTCGGGCCAGCCGGCCTCGACCCGATCGGGCGACTCGTGCAGGCTCGGCCGCCAGGACCCCAACGCCTCGACCAGCTCCGCCGGTCGGGCCGGGCCGGAGCGACCGTTCAGGGCCGTGCGACACAGGGCGTCGAAGTCCGCGGGCACGCCGGCGACGATCTCCGAGGGGGCGGGGACTCCGCCCGCCAGCCGCGGGGCGGGCAGGATGCCGGGCACCTCGGTGGGCAGCGGCCAACGGGTGGTCAGCGCGTAATAGCCCAGCGCGAGCAGACCGAGGGTGTCCAGGCGTTCGGCGCGATCCGGCGGCGGCGCCGATCCGCCCTCCAGCGCCAGCACGGTGCCCAGCCCGCTGACCTTCACCTCGCCGGATCGGGTCACCAGCACGGAATAGGGGGTGAGGCGCTGGTGGTGCATCCCGGACTCGGCCGCAGCAGCCAGGCCGGCGGCGGCCTCGCCGACGACCGTGCGGGCGCCCTCCCCGCCCAACGGATTGTCCTCGACCACATCGACCAGCGTCACCGCTCCCGGGTGGTGTTCCTCGACGATCCAGGACAGGTGCCCGGACGTGCCGACGTCGAGAATGCGCACCAGGCGGGGATCCTGCACCCGGGCCGCGCGGCGGGCGGCATCGAGAATCGCCGGTGAGGTGGCGGCCGTGGCCGGGAACAGCGTCAGGGTCACCTCGGCCTGCCGGGCGGCGTCGGCGGCGTTCCAGACCTCGACGCCGTCGGCGGAGGCGAGTCGGCGATCGTTGAGGGTGTATCGACCACCGATGGTGCGGCCGGGCGCTACGTCCTGCACGCCAGCTCCTTCGTCGCGGTAGACGCCCCTGCCAGGCGCCGGAGTCGTCGTCCCGCCATCCTAGGACGGACGGCCGTCAGGCTCGGCCCCGACCGCCGTACGCCGCGCCGAGCCGCGGCACCCGCCGCAGCACCGGCCCGAGCAGCTCGCCCAACTCGCGGATCCGCAGCCACCGTCCGGTGGCCAGGTAGGCGACGACGAAGACGCCGCCGCCGAGGATCAGCGTGAGCACGGCCCCGCCCCGACCCGGCAGCAGGGCCTGCAGGATGCCGACGAACAGCAGCGTCCACAGCCCGGCCACGAGCGAGGCGAACAGCGCCCGGGTCCAGGATTCGGCCACGTCCAAGAGCCGCATCCCGCCGAGCCGAGCGGTCACCCAGCGCAGTCCCACGGCCGCGGCGACCACGTCCGAGAGCGTCGCCGCGATCGCCACCACCACGGCTCGCTGCCCCGACGGCACGGCCATCGCGGCCAGCGAGCCGACCGCGAACACCACCGCGGCGATCATGGCCAGGTAGAACGGGGTTCGGGCGTCCTCGAAGGCATAGAACGCCCGCTGCACCAGGAAGAACACCCCGAACGGCAGCAACGCCAGCACGAGCACCAGGAACACCTGGGCCACCTCGCGGGTCTCCTCCAGGGGGTTGCCGGCGAACACGATCGCCGTGCCCGCGTTGGCCAGGCACAGTCCGGCGACCGTCACCGGGATGGTCGCGACCCCGATCAGGCGCAGGCCGCGGCGCAGGTGGGTGCGGACGCCGTACAGGTCCTGCCGCGCCGCGGCGCTCGACATCGCGGTGAACAGGGCGGTCGCCAGCGATACCGAAATCAGCCCGTGCGGGGTCATGAACAGGAAGAACGCGCTGTCGAATCCGAGCCGACCGACGTGCCCGTCGGTGACCGAGTTCAGCACCTGAGACGCCACGGCCAGCGCGGCCTGGGTGGCGCCGATGCCCGCGACGGTCCAGGTGGCGATGCGCCCCGCGGTGCCCAGGCCGACGCCGCGGAAGGCGAATCGGGGGCGATAGCGCCACCCGGAGCGCAGCAGCGGGATCAGCAGGGCCAGCGCCTGCAGGGCGACCCCCACCGTCATCGACCCGCCGATCAGCACGATCATCGGGGTCCGCCAGTCCTCGACGGCGCGGCCCTGCCCCGGATAGGCGATCAGGAAGGCGGCCAGGCCGATCAGCCACACGACATTGCACAGGGCGGGTGCCCAGCCGTAGGCGCCGAACTTGTTCTGCGCGTTGAGCACCTGGCCGAGCACGGCGTACAGGCCGTAGAAGAACACCGACGGCAGGACGACGTACGCGAAGGCGACCGCCAGGTCGAACGTCGCCCCCGGCCACGCCGGGTCGTGCGGGGCGAACAACCAGACCAGCCCGGGGGCCAGCGGGATCGCGACGAGGGTCGCGCCGCCGAGCAGCAACAGCGCGAGGGTGATCAGGGTGTCGACGTATTCGCGGCCGCCGTCGGGCCGCTGCGCCGCGCGCGTCAACTGCGGCACGAAGACGGCGTTGATGACGCCCGCCGCGATCAGCATGTAGACCGTGGTCGGCAGTGTGTTGGCGACCTGCCAGGCGTTGCCGGCCGAGGTCACCACGCCGAAGACCCACGCGATCAACGTCATCCGGAAGACCCCGAGCACGCGGGAGGCCAGGCTCCCGGACGCCATCAACAGGCTGCCCCGCGCCACCCCGTCGCCGGACCCCGAGGGCGGCTCGCCCACGGGCCGCCGGTTCCGGTCCAGGGGCGCTGGTGTGGCCCCGGCGCTCGTCTCGGTCGTCATTCGAGGTCGATCTCCTTGAGGTCCTCCGCGGTGACACGGGGGCGGTTGCGCCGGATGGTCCGGAACAGGCCGACGAGGAATACGACCGCGGCAGCCCCGCCGATGCCGACGACGAGCCGGCCGGTGTTCGGTTGCACCTCCACCGCGAGCGTCGCGTCCTGAGCCCCGAGCCTAGTGCCGTCGGGCGAGCTCACTTGGGCCGACACGACGGCCGGGCCGGCGGCGATGGCCTCGACCGGTACCTTCACCGTGGCGCGGCTTCGGGCGGCGATGTTCAACACGTACGGCGTGCTCGGCAGCCGCAGTCGGGCCGTGCGGCCCTGCGCGATCAGGTGCAGCTGCACGTCGCGGACGTCGACGTCGAGGGTGTTCAGGACGGTGACCTGCAGGGTGCCGGATTCGGCGAAGAAGTTCACCTGGCTGTCCACGACCGACACCCCGTTCAGCAGGGTGTCGATGCGGGACTGCACCGCGTGGTGCGCGTCGTCCCAGGCGATGCCGTGGCCGCGCCAGCGGGCCGACAGCAGGCCGATCCCGGCGGAGCGGGCGGTGGCCGGCGTCGCCGAGCCGGACGGCAGGATCGCGGCGAAGGCGGCGACCCGTTGCAGGTCCGCCTCGATGTCGTCGACCCGGTCCCGGTCGAGCGGGGAACTGCCCGACGGGAACGGTTCCGGACGCCCCGCGGGGTCATCCGTCGCGATGGCGGCGGGCGCGGTCGGCGCCTGCGCCTCCGCGAGCAGGCTGTCGGTGGAGGCGGTCCGCAGCCAGGGGGTGCTCTCCGCGGTCCGCAGCAGGGCCGCCAGCGTAGTCGGGTCCGGGTCGAAGTCGCGGGGGGCGACCGCCAGCAGCCGGCGCGGCCGCCCCGGGAACTCCTGCAAGATCGTCATGGTCTCGGCGAGAAACCGCTGGGTCAGCCCGGGACCGACGCCCCCGGCCGTGCCGGCGGTGTCGGCGAGCAGGCGGCTCAACGTCTCGTCGTAGGCCAGCACGGTCGGCCCGTCGCCGAATCGGCGGGCCGCGTCGCCGGTCCAGCCGGGCTGCTGGCTGCCGGTCAGCGGCAGCACGATGGGGCCGGACCAGCCCTGCCCGTACGCCGTGGTCAGCCGGCGGACCTGGTCGGCGGACAGGCCGACGACCGGCCAGGCCACCCGGTGGCCGGAGGCGGGGGCCAGGGCGGCCCGCACTCGAGCATCGCCGGCCAGCAGGCCGGGCAGATCGTCTGCGCTGATGTCGTCGGACAGCAGCGCCGCGACGTCGGGATCCTCGCTGGGCAGGTCCCAGATCGGGTGCGTCTTGGCCAGGTCGGCCAGGCGCTTGGCGAACGCCGCCCGGGCCGGGCTGGGCGGCGGGGTGGCCCCGACGGTCACGACGGGGCTGGTGGGGGCGCTCGGGGTCGCTGTCGCCCCGGTCGTCGAGCCCGTCGAGCCCGTCGAGCCCGTCGAGCCCGGCGCGTTCGTCCCGGTCGAGCCGGTCGTGATGGTGGCGTCGTTCGCCCTGGTCGAGCTGCTCGAGGTGGTCGCGCTGGCGGGGCTGGTCGTGCCGCTGGAGCTGGTCGGGCCGGCTCCCGGGCCGGGGCCGACCACCGGTCCGAGCAGGCTGGGGTCGACGGCATAGGTGACCGCGGCTCCCGCCGTACCGGTGAGGATCCGATCCAGCCGCGACCCGGCTGCGGTCGACCGAGCCCAGGCCCGCTCGGCCGCGGCCGGGTCGGCGCCGCTGCGCGCCGGGTCCAGGTCCTGGGTCAGCGGGACGGCAACCGCAAGGGAGAGCGGCTCGTACTCCTTGCGCTGCTCGAACGGCAGGTAGGTGCGGATCGCCGCCGAGCCACCGGCGGTCTCGGCGCGCACCAGGAGCGGCCGGACCCCATAGGCCGCGGCCGAGGCCAGCCGCTGCGCCGGGATGGTCAGGCGCACGCTGGCCGACCCCTGGGGGGCGATGTCCGGCGCGGGCACGCTGTCGCTGACCACGGTGGTGCCGGCGACGTCGAGCGGGGCGTCCAGATCCGCCCGCGACGACAGCGGTTCGCCGACGCGGGCGGTGACGGCGGGTTTGGCGGCGGTCAGGCCGCGATTGGCGATCGTGACGTCGATGCTGACGGCGGCATCGGGGGTGGCGATGGACGGGCTGAGCCGCGTCAACGAGACCTCGAGCGCGGCGTCGCCGATGGTGCGGGGCAAGAGTTCGGGGTACGGCGCCGTCTGGTCGGCGCCGGATGTGGGGCTGCTGGCCCCGCCAGCGGGTGTCGTGGCGCCGGCCGCGCCAGCGTTGGTCGCGGCGCCGGCCCCGCCAGAGGGTGTCGTGGTGCCGGCACTGCCGGTGAGCGCGGTGGCGCCGGTCTGCACCGGGACGTTCGCGTCCCAGGCGCATCCGGCCGGTGCCGCGGCCACGATCGCGGCGAGCGTCAGGGTGACCCCGGCGCGGCGGCCCCGCCTCCGGGCCCCGCCCACGCCCTCGGCTACCGTCCTGGCCGCCCGCGGCTGGGGGGTCATCGCTGGCCAGCCAGCCTCTCCCATGCCAGCCGCGCGATCCGTCGCTCGTTGGGGAACGTCAAGCGTTCGTGCACCGAGGTGAGCGGGAACCACTTGACGTCGATGGCCTCCCGGTCCGGGTCGTTCTCGACCGTCAGCTCCCCGCCGATAGCCTCCAGGAGGTAGTGGTGCACCACCTTGTGGACCCGCTTCTCCTGCGTGCTGAACCAGTAGTCGATCGTGCCGAGCACGGTCAGCACCCGCCCCTCGATGCCGGTCTCCTCGGCGACCTCCCGGGCGGCGGTCTGCTCCAGGGTCTCCTCACCCTCCTGGTGACCCTTCGGAAGACACCACTCGACCCGGCCGGCCCGGTTGCGACGGGCGATCACCGCGATGCGGGCCTGACCCTCCCACACGTCGACGACGATCCCGCCCGCCGAGGTCTCCAACACGGCCGGGAGCCGCCTGGGCAGGCGGTCCGGGCGCGGGGAGGCGGTCATTCAGTCACTGTATCCGGCGCTCGGCGCGAGGCGATGGCGCCGTTCCGGGGACGGCGTACCGGGGCGGTACGGCTCGCCGGGGTCCTCGCCGCACCCGGCGTACCTGCGGGCGGCACCCGGCGTACCGGCCTCCCTTAGGCTTGGGGATCGTGCCCACGACCACCCCGTCCGTCGACGTTCTGCTCCGCGAGGCGGTCCGCCGCCTCGCCCCGGTGCTGCCGATGCTGCAGGAGCTGGGGGCGCGCTTCGCGGCCGCCGGTCACGAGCTGGCGCTGGTAGGGGGCCCGGTGCGGGACGCCTTTCTCGGCCGGATGTCGGCCGACCTGGACCTGACCACCTCGGCGCGACCCGACCAGATCGAGGCGATCGTCGCCGGCTGGGCCGACGCGCAGTGGGACGTCGGCCGGGCGTTCGGCACGATCGGGCTGCGCAAGGACGACGCGGGGGCGGCCCGGACCATCGAGATCACGACGTACCGGGCCGACGCCTACGACCGGACCACCCGCAAGCCCGTCGTCGAGTTCGGCGATTCGCTGACCGACGACCTGCGCCGCCGCGACTTCGCGGTGAACGCGATGGCGCTGCGGCTGCCCGAGCTGACCTTCGTCGACCCGCACGACGGCCTGGCCGACCTGGCCGCGCGCCGGCTGCGCACCCCCGGGCCCGCCGAGGTGAGTTTCGCCGACGACCCGCTGCGGATGATGCGCGCGGCGCGGTTCGTCGCGCAGCTCGGCGTGGAGCTGGACCCGGCGGTGCGCACCGCGATGACCGAGATGGCCGACTCGCTGGAGATCGTGTCGGCGGAACGGGTCCGCGACGAACTCTCCAAGCTGCTCCTCGCGGACGACCCGGTGGCCGGGATCCGGGCCTTCGTCGACACCGGACTGGCCCAGCGGGTGCTGCCCGAACTGCCCGCGTTGCGTCTGGAGATCGACGAGCACCACCGCCACAAGGACGTCTACGAGCACTCGCTGACCGTGTTGCGGCAGGCCATCGCGCTGGAATCGGTGCGCGACGGCTCAGGGGTGACGTTGCCGGGCCCCGACCTGGCGCTGCGGCTCGCGGCGCTCCTGCACGACATCGGCAAGCCGGCGACCCGGCGCTTCGAGCCCGGCGGCGGGGTCAGCTTCCACCACCACGAGGTCGTCGGCGCCAAGATGGTCGGCCGGCGGCTGCGGGCGCTGCGCTACGACAAGGAGACGGTCCAGGTCGTGGCCCGGCTCGTCGAGCTGCACCTGCGGTTCCACGGGTACGGCAGCGGGGAGTGGACCGACTCCGCCGTACGGCGCTATGTCACCGACGCCGGCCCGCTCCTGCCGCGGCTGCACCGCCTGACCCGCGCCGACTGCACCACCCGCAACGCGCGCAAGGCGGCTCGGCTGCGGACGACGTACGACGAGCTGGAGCGCCGGATCGCCGCGCTCGGCGCCGCGGAGGAGCTCGCCAAGATCCGCCCCGAACTCGATGGCCACGAGATCGGTGCCGTGCTGGGGATCTCGCCGGGGCCGGTGCTCGGCCGGGCCTACCAGCACTTGCTCGCCTACCGGTTGGACGCCGGCCCGGTTGGGCCCGCGGCGGCCGAGGCCGAGCTGCGCCGCTGGTGGGCGGAGCAGCCCGAAGCCTCGGCCTGATCGCCTGATCGCCTGATCGCCTGATCGCCTTGGTCAGGGCTGCTCCGGGCGCCACGGCTGCACGAACCGGTTGCCCGGCTTGCCGGTGGCGGCGAAGGCCAGCGACATCGCCTGCGCCCCGTCGATCTCCTCGCGGATGATGTCGGCGTGGCCGGCATGCCGGGCGAGTTCCTCGATGATGTGGACCAGCTGGAACCGCTCGTACGCCGGGCTCGGGTCGGGCCGGTTGTCCCACGGCGCGGGCGGCTCCACGGTCTGTGCCGCCGGGTCGGTGCGGCGCGCGTCGGCGACGAAGGCGGCTGCGGCCCGGTCGAATTCGGCCAGCGTGCCGGCGAGCGTCTCGCCCTGCGCCAGCGCGAAGCTGGCCATGAAGGCCTGGGCGTGCTCGGCGAACTGCTTGGGCGTCGGGACGGCGCCGCCCAGGTCGGCGCGCCGGGCCCGGCCGTCCAGCACGAAGGTCGCGTGCTTGAGCAGGCCGCCGATGGACAGCGCGCTGCGGCACGGCGTGAGCCGGGCCTGCTCCTCGGTGAGGCCGTAGGCCGCCTCGCGCAGGGAGTCGATCTGGGTCTGCAGGTAGCCGACGTAGGTCTCGACCTCGTCGTGCAAGCCGGGCTGGAACATAGCGATCTCCGATCTGGGACAGGGGTTTTCGGGCTGGGTCAGACGCCACGATGGCGCCTGGGGGCCGCGCGTCAGCGGTGTGCGTACAGATCGCGCAGCAGGGCGATCTCAGCGCCGTGGTGGATGAGTTCGCGGTTGATGTGCAGCACCAGGGTCGCCATCGGCTCGGCGGCATAGGGCCCCTCGGCCGGTCCGCACGGGGCCGCCAGCGCCGCCGGGTCCAGGCCGCGGACCCCGGCGATCCAGCCGGCGTAGGCCTCGTCGAGCTGGGCCAGCGCCTCCGCCGCCGTTCCCGCGTACGACCAGGTCATATAGTCGGCCGGCGGACCCCCGAAGTGGCTCGCGTTCCGCGCCGCTAGCACCCCGACGATCACGTGTCCGAGCCGCCAGGCGATCGTCGTCACGGGCACCGGCACCGGCTCCGGCCACGCGAAGTCGATCACCCAGTCGCCGGCCCCACCCTGGATGCCGCCGGCCTGCGCCGGGACCGGACCGGGTTCGCCGCGTCGGCGTACCGTCCACGATCCCGGCACCGGCTCCCACCGGTATTCCGCGTCGCTGAGCCCGGCCAGGCGGGGACGCAGCTGGTGGGTCCAGTGCCAGTCGACCTGCTCGAGGAGTTGCCTGGTCCAGTCCAGCGCGGGACGGGCGTCGGCGTCCGAGGGCGTGGGTGCGGCAGGAGTAGGTGTCATGTCGGCCACCCTGGCGGCGATACAGGACAGATTCGGTCCGCTGGCTCTGTCAGGCTCGAGAACATGGCGGAGACGACCCAACGCGTGCTGCGGCTGCTGTCCCTGCTGGAGTCCCGAGCGGTCTGGGGCGGACCGGAACTCGCGGCGCGCCTCGACGTCACGGAGCGCACCGTGCGTCGCGACGTGGAGCGACTGCGCGACCTGGGCTACCCGGTGCAGGCCGAGCGCGGCGCCGGCGGCGGCTACCGACTCGGCGCCGGCCGCCGGCTGCCGCCCCTGCTGCTCGACGACGAGGAGGCGGTGGCGGTCGCCGTCAGCCTGCGGCTGGCCGCCACCGGCAGCGTCGCCGCCCTGGCCGAGCCGGCGATGCGCACGATGACCAAGCTGGACCAGGTGCTGCCGCCGCGGCTGCGGGGTGAGGTGGCCGCCGTCGCGGAGGCCACGGTGGCGTTGCCGGGCCTGGCCGCCCCGGTCGACGCCGAGACCCTGATGACGCTGGCGCGCGCCGCGCGGGACCGGGTGCGGGTGCGGTTCGGGTACGCCGCGCGCGAGGGGACGCTCACCGACCGAGACGTCGAGCCGTATCGACTGGTCACCACGGGTCGGCGGTGGTACCTGCTCGCCTTCGACCCCGACCGCGACGACTGGCGAACCTTCCGGCTGGACCGGATGCAGCGGGTCAGCGCCAGCACGTTCCGATTCACCGCCCGGCCGGCGCCGGATGCGGCGACCTTCGTGCGCGACGCGGTCACCACCGCGCCATACCTGCACGTCGTCACCGTCCGCTACGACGTCCCGGCCGCGGCCGTGCGCGACCGGATCCCCGGCACGGTCGGGCAGGTCCGCGAACTGAGCTGGGCGCCCGACGGTTTCGGCACCGAGGTGGTGGTGGGTGCCGACTCCTTCGACGGGCTGGCCTGGCACCTCATCACGGTGGCCGTGGATCTCGGCGCGCGGCTGCGCGTCGTGGGGCCGCCGGAGTTCGCCGCGGTGGTGGCCGCCTATCCCGCGCGGCTCGCCGAGCGCCTCGACGCCGCGGCGACCCCGGGCGCCTGACCGGCGGACCACCCGCGTGGACCCTGACTTATCCACAGCCTGCGCCTGCGCTGTGGATATCGCGGAGGTCGGGCCGCACCACCCCGCCACCCTGGCGGCATGGACGTTGCCGAAGTACGCGATCAGCTGGCCCGGATCAACGGCATCGCGGAGCGCTCCGAGCTGATCTGCTCGGACTATTGGCTGGCTCGCGCGGTGGCGGAGGGTGTGATCCATCGAGTGGCGTGCGGCCGATATGCCCTGCCGGGGATCGCCTCCGCCGAGCGCGCCGCCCTGAGCGCTGGCGGCGTGCTCTCGCACGCCTCCGCGGCCGTCGCCTACGGGTGGTCGGTGCTGGTGCCGCCGGCGCGACCGCAGGTCATGGTGCCGCGCGTACGAAAACTGACCACCGGCCGGGTGGCTGCGGATGTGCGCTGGGGCGTGCTGTCCGACGCGGAGCGAAAGGCGCGCCTGACGACGCCACTGCGCACGGTCGTCGACTGCTGCCGCACCCTGCCGTTTGTCGAGGCCCTGGGCATCGCCGATGCTGCCCTGCGCTCGGGGGCGGTCGGTCCCGAGGAGCTGATTGCGGCGGCGCAGCGGCACCGAGGACCGGGTCGGGCCCAAGTGCTTCGCGTCGCGCGGCACGCCTCGCCGGGGGCGGCCAACGCCTTCGAGTCGGGGATGCGCGCGATCCTGCTGGACATCCCGCAGTTCCGCATGAGCGTGCAGGTGGTCATCGGGGAGCCGGGGCGATTCGTGGGGCGGGTCGACCTTGCCGATGTCGAGCTGGGGGTGGTCGTGGAGTGCGACGGCTACGAGACGCACGGGACGCGGCAGGGCTTCCGCAAGGACCGGGCCCGTTATGCGGGATTGGGCATGCTCGACTGGATCGTCTTCACGTATGTCTGGGAGGACGTGGCCACGACGCCCGAGGCCACGCGAGCCGAATTGCAGCGCTGGGCCGAACGGCAGGTCGCCCGCTACCCCCGCGGCCGCGCCGGGGACGTACAGTGAAGACGCGCGCGGCGCGGCCGGCCAACGTCACCCGTCCGCCCCGGGAAATCCCGGACGTCGCAGCGCAACTGGCGACTGGGGCGCGCGGATCCGCGGATCCGCCGAGCCCCTGGGGGTGATCCGCATGGGGACCGACGGCACGGTCGTGGGCTATGTTTCCGGAGTTTGGGACATGTTTCACATCGGCCACCTCAACATCATCATGCGCGCGCGGGAGCGCTGCGACCGGCTCGTCGTCGGGGTGGTCACCGACGAGGTGGTGGTCGCCATGAAGGGCCACGCGCCGGTGATCCCGGTGGCGGAGCGCCTCGACATCGTGCGCGGGTTGCGAGACGTCGACGACGTGCTGGTCGACCCCTACGTCGACAGGGTCGACTCGTGGCGCCACCTGGTCCGGTTCGACGTGCTCTTCAAGGGCGACGACTGGGCCGGCACCCCCCGGGGCGAGAGTCTGGCGCGGCGCCTGGCGGAGGTCGGGGCCCGGATGGAGTTCTTCCCTTACACCGCGCACACCTCCAGCTCGCTGCTGCGCGACGTGCTCACCCGACTGGCCAACACCCCGGTCGAGCCGGTCGCGCTGGATGAGCGGCCCACCCCGCTCGCCCCGGCCGCCGTCACGGCCCAGGCCGCCGCGTCCAACGACGTCCGCTCGGCCCTCGATCCCGCCGCGGCGCGCTCCGCGGCACGGCGCTGCCCGAGCTGCGGCCAGGCCGTCGGCCGCGCGGAGAGAACTCCCGCGAGCACGCAATTCAGGTCGCGCGTCCATCTCGAATCGTGACTGGGACGGGTGCTCATAACGCCCGACCAGCCGCATAATCCGACGAACAGCTCCGGCACCGATCGGTGGCGGAAGCGAAGGGCCTGGGGAGAGAGCCCAATTCGCGCACAGCACACAAGGGATCGCGACGGCGATCGGGGAGGGACGACTATGCAGAGCCGATGGGCTGCGGTCGTAGGGGCGGCCAGCGTGGCGCTGGCGGGGACCATCCTGGCGACCGCTTCGGGGGGCAACCCGCCTGCTGACCAGGTCACCTCGGTCGGCGTGGCGGCCGCCTTGGCCACCGTCAGCGCCTCGCCACCGCCACCGCCAGCCTTGCCACCGTCACCGTCACCGTCACCGTCACCGTCAGCCTCGCCTGCGGAGCGGGCGCTGCCCGCCGTCAAGGCGCGCGCCGAGTGGGGCACCCCGGCCGAGGGCGGCCCGGCGGCGCAGGCTATCCAGGTGGTCGGCGAGTTCCTGGCGGCGGCCGATGCCGCTTACGCCACCCTCGAGCTCGCCCCGATCAAGGACGACAAGCTCGCGATCGGCTCGGCCCGCGGTGAGGTCCAGGCGGGACTTCAGGAGTTGGCGGCCGCACAGCGCCGCCAGGTCGGGACGGTGACGGTCACCAAGGCCTCCGCGTTCACCCAGAAGCAACCCCACCGGCTGCTGGTGGTGGCCTGCCTGGACTCCTCTGCCGTGCAGGTGGTGCAGGACGGGGACGCGACGGAGCAGCGGCCGGGCGTCCGATCGACACCCCACGTCCTGCGCTCCGCTGCCCCCGCCGGCACGCGCCTCGACCTGCACGAGTTCGTCCTGCAGGAGACCGGCAAGCGGTGGGTCGTGCTGTCCCATGCGATGCCCATCGACACCAGGTGTGAGCGGTGAGCGCGTTGTCCGCGACACGATCCCGGCTCGCCGCGATCGGCCTCGGCCTCATCGTCGGGTCCGTGTCATTCGCTCCGGGGGCGCCTACGCCCGTGGCGCGCGCCGCGACGACACCGGCCAACGACGGCTCCGCCATGGACCGCGCGGCCGCCAGTTGTTGGGAGATCAAGCAGGACAACCCGGCGGCGGCGGACGGGATCTACTGGCTCGTGACGCCGCAGCTCGTGCAACCGGATCAGTTCTATTGCGACATGACCACCGACGGTGGTGGTTGGGTGCTGGTGGCGCGGGGTCGCGAGGGCTGGCGCAGCGAATACGAGGGCCAGGGCACGGTCGCCGAGGTCCGATCGGTCGTCGACGGCCCCGCCGCGTTCCGGGTGCGGCAGTTGCCGAGCACGGTCGTGGACGGGCTGCTTGGCGGGCAGCGCGTCGATGCTCTGCCGGATGGGGTTCGGCTGCGGCGGGCCACCGCGGTCGACGGCAGCACCCGCCAGGAGGTGCGCTTCCGGTTCGTCAACCGGGACCGGTGGATCTGGACCTTCCGGGGCCGCCATCCGCTCAGGTCGGGCAGCATGACGTTCGACGGCGCGTACGGCGGGGTGGGCAACACCCTCGACTTCGGCACCGACTCGGTGTTCAACCGGGTCAACACGGAGCTGTCCCCTGCGCAGGGCTGGACCGGCGGATTTGCGTTCGGCACCACGGCGACGGGGGTGACCGGCCCGGACAGCTACGTGTGGTCCGCCAAGACCGGCGCGTCCAACCCCCGGCCGTTCACCCAGATGTACCTGCGGCCGAAGCTGCGGACGGCCGACCTCACCTATCCCACGGTGCCGGCCGGGGGCCTCGCGGCGAGCACGCGCCGGGCGTTGCCCGAGACCCGCGCGGTCCCCACCGGGTGGGGCGTGGCCGGGCTGGCCGGCGGCGGCGGGATCAGCAGCGAGCTCCGTTCGGAGGTGCAGGCGTTCGCGCAGATCGGCAACGTGATGTACGTCGGGGGCAACTTCGCGACGGTGCAGCGCGATGCCGCCGGCACCGGTGCCGTCCCGCAGCCCTTCCTGGCCGGATTCGACATCACCACCGGCGAATTCGTCAGCGGCTTCCGCCCGGTCCTGAACGAGCAGGTCAAGGCGCTGACCGCGCTGCCCAACGGGCTGCTCGCCGTGGGCGGCGAGTTCACCACCCTGAACGGCGCGCCCGCGGCGGGGGTGGCCGTCCTCGACCCGCTCACCGGTGCGGCGGCCCCGGGGTTCGCACTCCAGGTGGAGAACCGGCTCACCAACGGCGTGCTCTCGGTGCGCTCCCTGAAGGTCTCTGGTGGTTACCTCTACCTCGGCGGGGCGTTCACCCATCTGAACGGGGGCAGCCGCGGCACCGCCTACGCCCGGGCCGCCGGCCGCGTCGACTACACCACGGGGCTGCCCGACCAGGGCTGGAACCCGGCGTTCAACGGGGCGGTCAACGAGATCACGCCGGCGGCGACCGACCCGCGGGTCTACGCCGCGGGCTACTTCACGGCGTCCAATGCGACGGCGGTGGACAAGCTGGCGGCCGTGAGCACCGCTGCCGGCGCGCCGGTGCTGCCCTGGGCCACCAAGTTCAGCGTCGATCCGGCCAAGAGCGCGAACTTCCAGTTCACGGTCTCCGAGAGCGCCGCACGGGTCTGGGCGGGCGGCTCGCAGCACAGCCTGTTCTCCTACGCCCGGGGGCCGCTGACCTTCGCCTCGGGCGGCATCGCGATGTCCGGCGGTGACTTCCAAACCAGCTTTGTCGACCGTGCCACGGACACCGTCTACGGCGGCTGCCACTGCAACGACTGGTTCTATTCGGGCCCGACGATCTACGGCTGGCCGTACAACTTTGCCCAGGGCGACAAGCTCGGCTTCGTCGGCGCGTTCGACGGCACGACCGGCGCCTTCCTGCCCGAATTCGATCCGATCCTGGACGCGCGGGCCGGCTACGGCGCGTGGGCGAGCACCGTCGACAGCCGCGGCACCCTGTGGGTCGGTGGCAGCTTCGCCAGCTCAGTGACCACCAGCGGGCGCGCGCAATGGTCCGGTGGCTTCGTGCGGTTCGCGCCGCGGGATATCACTCCCCCACCGCCGCCCAGCGACTTGGCCAGCGCATTCGCTGGCGGGGTGACGGGGTCGACGGTGTCCCTGTCCTGGTCGGCGTCGGCCGAGGCCGGGGTCCTTTACGAGGTTCTCGCGGACGGTCGGGTCGTCGCGACCAGCACCGCAACGACCCTGTCGGTGTCGCTGCCCGAGCGGCCCACCGGGTACGTCGTACGGGCCGTGGACCCGGCCGGGAACCGCTCCGCGAGCACCCCCGTCGTCACCGTGGATCCGGCGCTTGCTCCAGTGAGCACCGTGCTCGTCGCACCCGGCGCGGTCTGGTCGTGGCGCTTCGACGGCGCGCCGCTCAACTCGGACTGGGCCGGCCCCGGCTTCGCCGACGCGGACTGGGCCACCGGGGCCAGCCCATTGGGCTACGGCTCCAGCCCGCTCGGCACGACCATCACCGCGCCGGGGACCACTCCGCCGCTGACCGCCCAGTTCCGGCGTGGGGTTGACGTGCCCGACCCGACGGCGCTCGGCACGGTCACGATCACGGTCCCGGCCGACGACGGCGTGATCGTCTTCCTGAACGGCACCGAGATCGGTCGCAAGAACCTGGCCGATGGCCCGATCACGCAGAACAGCTACGCGACCCTCTCGCCGCGCACTGGCACGGCCCGGGCCAACCCGCTGGTCCTCACGATCCCCGGGACGCAGTTCGTCACGGGGCGCAACGTGCTGGCGGCGCAGACCCACCTGGGCTACCGGGCCACCCGGGATATCTCCTTCGACCTGACCGCGGTGGGGGTGCGGACCCCGTGACGGCCGGCCCGCATCCCAGCGTCTCGGCGGTGGTCTGCACCCGGGACCGCCCGGAGCTGTTGCGCCGCGCGGTGTCGAGCATCCTCAATCAGGACTATCCGGGCGAGCTGGAGTGTGTCGTCGTCTTGGATCGGTGCGAGGACGACCTCGCGATGCCCGATCTGCCGGCGGGCCGGTCCCTGCGGGTGCTGGCGAACACGCGCAGCCCCGGGTTGGCCGGCGGCCGCAACACCGGCGTCGACGCCGCCGCCGGCGAGCTGATCGCCTTCTGCGACGACGACGACGAGTGGCTGCCCGGCAAGATCACCGCCCAGGTCGAGCTGCTCCGACGTCGTCCGGAGGCGTCACTGGTCGCCACCGGCATCCTCATCGTCACGGAGCGGGAGCGGGTCCCGCGGGTGCCGCCGGAGGAGGTCACCCTCGCCGACCTGCTGCGCTCTCGGGTCGTCGGTCTGGCGCCGTCGGCGTTCCTGCTGCGTCGCGCTGATCTGCTCGCGGCCGGCGGCGTCGACGAGGAGCTACCCACGTCGTACGGCGAGGACTACGAGTTGCTGCTGCGGATGTCGCACGGTGGGCCGGTGCTCTCGGTGCCGGCGCTGCTGACGATCATCCACTGGGATCGGCTGTCCTACTTCACCACCCGCTGGGACGGGATCACCGAGGGGCTGGGGTACATCCTGGCCAAGCACCCGGAGTACGGCAGCGACCGAGTCGGCCGGGCGCGGATGCGCGGTCAGATCGCGTTCGCGCACGCGGCCGCCGGGCGCCGCGGGCGGGCGGTGCAATGGGCGGCCAAGACGCTGCGCGACGATCCGCGGCAACTGCGGGCCTATGGCGCCATCGCCGTGGCCAGCGGCGTCGTTCGCGCGGAGAGCTTGCTCGAGCGGGTGAACGCGCGGGGGCACGGCCTGTGAGCCGAGCCCCCGGGTCAGTCCCTGCGCCGTTGACCGCCGAACCCCCCGCATCGGCGCGGCGGCGCGTCGACCTGCCGGCCTGGCCATTGTTGACGGTCCTCGGCGGAATGCCCTTGTGGTGGGTGCTCGGGCTGACGCCGTTCCTCCCGGTTGCCTACCTGCTGGTCGTCGGCGGCATGATCGCGACGGCCCGGCATCCCGGCGCGCTCCGGCTCCCGGCCGGTGCGGGACCCCTGCTCGGCTTCGTAGCCTGGGCATTGCCGTGCGCCGTCATGCTCGACTCCGGGCTGCGGTTGGTCGGGTTTGCGGTGCGGTGGACCTCGCTCGCCGCCGCGGCGGTGGTCGTGGCGCACGTCGCCAACTCCCGCGGCCTGACCACCCGCCGGGTCCTGCTGGCCCTGGCCGGGCTGTGGGCGTTGGTGCTGGTCGGCGGCTACCTCGGGGTGCTCTGGCCGGACGGCGGCTTCCGCACCCCGATGGCCGCGGTGATGCCGGCCCCCATATTGTCGAACGAGCTGGTCCACGATCTGTTGGTGCCGCACTTTGCCGAGGTGCAGACCCCGTGGGGGGCGGCGGCCCCGTTCAACCGGCCGTCGGCGCCGTTCGCCTACACCAACGGGTGGGGCTGGGCGGTCGCCTTCCTCACCCCGCTGATGCTCGCGCTGCGGACCCGGCTGCGCTCCCGGTGGGCCCGGACGGCGATCCTGCTCGGCATCGCCGCCTCGCTGGTGCCGGCCGCGGCGACCCGCAACCGCGGGATGCTCATCATGACCGGCGTGTGGGTCGTGGTCGCCTTGATCGGGTTGGCCGTGCGTGGCCGGGTCGCCGCCGCGGCGTTCGTCACCGGCGGCGTGCTCGCCGTCGGGGTGCTGTTCGTCCGCCTGGACGTGCTCGGTCTCATCGCCGAACGCGCGCAGGCCAGCGACTCCACCGCCGGCCGGGCGGAGGTCTATCTGGCGACGCTGCGCGCGACGCTGGAGTCGCCGCTGCTGGGCTACGGTGCGCCGCGCGGTTCCGAGGAGATCGGGGTGGCGCTCGGAACCCAGGGTGCAATCTGGATGTACCTGTTCTCCTACGGCTTCATCGGCGCCGCCCTCTTCCTGACCTTCCTGGTCGGGGTCGCGCTGCGCGGCGCCCGCCTTGGTGACCAACGTGGCGGGGGCGGTGACACGGCCCTGCTGTGGGTGCACGCAGCCGTCTGCGCCGCCGTCGTCGGGATCGCCTTCTACGGCCTGGACTCCATTCAGCTGTTCGCGCTGGCCGCAGCCTGCGCCCTGGTGCTGCGCGCGGGCGATCCGCGGACCACCTCCGACGCGGCGCCGCGATGAGGGCGGTCCGGGCCCGGCGCCGGCCCGTCGCGACGTCGCCCCCGCCGCTGCACGGGTCGTTGCTGGGCTCGGCCGTGCTGGCCCTGTCCGCGGCCGGGGCCGGCGCGGCGGTCAACTTCGCGCTGGTCGTCGTGGTCGGCCGATCGTACGGTCCGGCGGACACCGGCCTCTTCTTCGCCGTCATCGGCGTCGTCCTCGTGCTGGCGAACCTGCTCAAGCTGGGCGCCGACACCGGACTGACCCGGTTCGCCTCGCGGGCGCGGGCGACCGGCCGGGAGGCGGACCTGCCCACGCTCGCCACGGCGGCACTGCTACCCGTCCTCGGCGTCGGGGCGCTGGCCGCGCTCGCCCTGGCGGCGCTGGGCGGCGGCATCGGGGAGCTGCTCGACGGACGCCACGCCGCCACGGCCGCCGCCCTGCTGCGGCAGGTGGCCCCGGTGCTCCCGCTTCTGGCGCTCACGACCGTGCTCACCGCCGGCACCCGCGGGCTGGGGCGGGTCGGGGCGTTCGCGCTCGTCCAGAACGTGGTCCTGCCGGGGACCCGCCTGGTGGGGGTCGCCGCCGCGGCCGCCCTCGGCCTGGGCGTGGCGGGCGCCATCACCGGCTGGGCGGCCGGCCTGCCGCTGGTCGCGCTGCTGGCGGCGGTGTTGTTCGCCGCGACGCTGCGGCGGGTGCTGCGCGCCGCGCCGGCCCGTCGGCCCGCCACCGGGCGGGCGGCCCTGTGGCGCGAATTCTGGGCCTTCAGCCTCCCCCGCGCCGCGGCGGCGCTGGTCGAGATCGTCCTGGAGTGGCTCGACGTGCTGCTCGTCGCGGTGCTCGCCGGAGAGCGGGCCGCGGGCCTGTACGCCGTAGCCACGCGCCTGGTCAAGGTGTCCCTGCTCGTCGACAACGCCCTGCGGGTGAGCATCTCGACGCGGATCTCGGCCTGGCTGGCGACCGGCCGCATCGAGGCGGTGCAGCGCCTCTACGAGGCCGCGACCGCGGCCATGATCGCGCTGGTGTGGCCCGCGTTGCTCGTGCTGGCCGTGTTCGCGGAGGTCGCCGTCGGCCTCTTCGGCGCCGACTTCGCTGCCGCCGCACCGGTGCTGCGGGTGATGTGCCTGGGGGTGGCGGCGTTCGCCGCGGCGGGTTCGCTGCAGAGCATTCTGCTGCTCGGCGGCGGCAGCGCGCGCCAGCTGCTCAACAAGTCCGCCGCGCTGGCGACCTGCGTGGGAGCGAATCTGCTGCTGACGCCCCACTGGGGGGCCCTCGGTGCGGCGCTGGCCTGGCTGCTGACCGTGCTGGTCGACACCGTGCTGGTCGCCTGGGCCGTGCGGCGCCGAATGGGGATCGCGGTCAGTCTGCGCCCGGTGGTCGCGATGGGACCGTTGGTGATCGGCTGCGTCGGGACCGCCGCGCTCGCGGCCCGCTGGCTGCTGGGCCCCACCCTGGGGGGTCTCACGGTGGCCTTGGTCGTCGGGCTGGGGTCGCTCCTGCTGGCATTGCGGGGCGGCGATCGTCTCGAACTGATAACTCGCCGCCTTAGAGATACAACATAACTCGCGGCCCGACTTATAGTCGTGGCTAATCTGCCGCGACAGGGGGACGTCACCGCGGCGGGGACCTGGCGATTGTGGGGCTCGGCGTGGCGACGCGTCCTGTCCTGCGCACCGAGGGGGTGCGGATGGTGGGGAGGAACCCTTCGGGGACCCTCGGAGCCTGGGGGGCGCGGCTGTGGGCGCGTCGGCTGGTGATCCTGGGGAGTGTGCTGGTCGGCCTGCTCGCCGGCCTGCTGGCGAGCCAGCTCATGCCGCAGAAGTATGCGGCGACGGCCGTGGTCAATGTCGCGCCGCTCACGGTCAACCAGTTCGGCTCCAGCCAGAGCACGCAAGTGGTCAACATGGAGAGCGAACGCTCCGCGGTCACCTCGGCCAGCGTCGTCGAGCGGGCCGCCCGATCGGTGCAGCAGGACGATCCCGAGGCGCTGGCGGACTCGCTGAGCGTCGTCGTCCCGTCGCAGTCGCTGATCCTCAAGGTGACCAGCACGACCCGCGAACCGCAGCAAGCGGCGCGCTGGGCCAACGCGGTCGCGCAGGCCTATCTCGTCGACCGCACGGTCTTCGCCGACGAGGCGGCCACGCGGATCATCGAGCGTCTGCAGGCCGAGCTCGACGCCCGCCTCGCGACGCGGGCCGCCCAGCCGCCGGCCGATCGGGCCCTGGCCGACCAGGACATCGCCGCCCTGCGCGAGCGGATCTCGACGTTGACCACGGTGGGTTTGAATCCGGGTCGGGTCATCACCCCCGCGGTGCCGCCCACCGAATCGGCCTCGCTGCCGTTCGCGGCGATGGTCGTCGGGGGCCAGGCCCTCGGGCTCCTCGTCGGCATCCTCATCGCCGTGCTGGGTGACCGGTTCGGCACCCGCGCGCGGTCCGGGGCCCGCCTGGCGTGGGCGACGGGTTGGCCGGTCCACGAGGTGCGGCCCGACCCGGTCGCGCCGGCCGTGGGGGCGGTCGAGCGGGCCCTGGCGATGCGCCCGACCGACGGGCCGGGCCGTTATCTGATCCTCGACCTGACCGGCCGGGGCTGCCCCGAACTGCTGGCGGAGCTGACCCTGCAGCTGCGCGATCTCGCGCCCGGCAGCGAGTCCGGCCCCGAGTCAGGCAACGCCTCCGGCCCCGAGTCAGGCAACGCCTCCGGCCCCGAGTTCCGCCGCGAGTTCGGCACGGCGGCGCCGGAGATCATCGACGAGACCGGAGCGCGGCGGCCCACCGCGGCGGCGGCGCGCGCCCGCTCCGGCGACGTCGTGCTGGTGGCGGTGGCGGACGACACGGCGCTGGGCCTCATCGACGACGTCGACGAGGTCCTCGCCGCGCGCGGGGCCCGGGTCGCGGCGGCACTGTTCCTGCGGCGGCCCCGGTGGTCCGTCGCCTCGCGGCGCTCGGGACGCCCGAGCCCCTCCGCCGACCCGATCAAGCCCGGCGACCCGATGAGCCCCGCCGCCCAGGACCATCACCAGCGTCCCGACGACTCCGCCTGGGTCGCTCCCGGCCGACGGCGCCTGCGCGTCCGGCACCGGCCCGACGAGCGCACTGGGGCGCCACGATGAGGGCCCTGCTGATCGCGTCGAGCGGCGGGCACCTGGCCCAGCTCGCCGCAATCCGCGCGCATTGGCACGACGTCGACGTGCACTGGGTGACCTTCCGAAAGGGCGACGCGGCCGCGCAGTGCGGCCCCGATCGGGTGACCTGGGCCCACTTCCCCACCACCCGCAACGTCCGCAACGCCCTGCGCAACCTGGGCCTGGCGGTGCGAATGCTGCGCCGCGACCGGCCGGACGTCATCGTCTCGGACGGGGCGGGCGTCGCCGTACCGTTCTTCGTCGCCGCCCGCCTCTACCGCATCCCGACCGTCTACCTGGAGGTCTTCGACCGGATCACTACCCCGACGTTGACCGGGCGGCTCTGCTATCCGATCACCGACGAATTCCTGCTGCAGTGGCCGGAGCAGAAGCTCGCCTATCCGGCCGGGCAGGTCGTGGGGAGGGTCTACTGATGCTGCGCATCGTCGTCTCCCTCGGCACCGACCACCATCGCTTCGACCGGCTGGTGGACTGGCTCGACGACTGGGTCGGTGAGCACCAGGCCGATGTCACCGTCACGCTGCAACACGGGCACAGCCGCCCCTCGAAGTACGCCGACAATCTCGAGATCGTGGCCCGCGCCCAGCTGCTCGACGCCATGCGCGCCGCCGACGTGGTCATCACCCAGGCCGGACCCGGATCCATGGTCGATGCGCACGATTCGGGTCACCTGCCGGTGGTGGTGCCCCGGTCCCCGGTGTTGCGTGAGGTCGTCGACGACCACCAGTCCGTCTTCGCGGATCTGATGGAACGCCTCGGTGACTGCGTGGTGGCGCGGGACAGCGCGGCGCTGCGTGAATTGTTGGACCGCGCCGCCGGCGATGCCGCCTTCCTGCTGCGGACGCGGCGGGAGCGGCCCGCGGCGCAGACCGCGGCGGCGGTCCGCACCCACATGGCGCGGGCCGTCGAGCGCGGCCCCGGTTGGCTGGCCGTCCGCCGCCTGCGCGCGGTGGCCGGGCCACCCCCTCGTACGTCGGGTGCCGGGCGGGCCGTGTCAGCCCGCAACGCACCGCCGTCGGCCCGCGACCCGCACCCGATCTCCAGTCCCCCCACCCCCACGGAGCCCCCATGCCTTCCCTGACCCCGCCGCGTACCACCTCCGCCCGACCGGACGAACGCTTCGACGCCACGGCCACGATCGCCCCAGACAGCACGGACGCCACGGCCACGATCAGCACGGCCGACACCGGTGCGGCCACGATCAGCACGGCCGACACCGGCGCGGCCGCCCGCCCGCCGGTGTCCCTGCCCAGCATCGGTCGGCCGGGCGGCGTGACCGGCCTCGGTCGTCGGCTGCGCGGAGCCGCCCGGCGGCCCAGGACGCACCCGCCGGTCGAGGCCCCCGCGTCAGCGGCGACCGACACGTCCAGCGGCGTCACGTCCGGCAGCGCCCCGTCGAGCCGCGTCACGTCGGCGTCGTCGGTCGGCGCCGACCTCGGGGCCCCGGCGGCGGGCGAACCGATCGCCCCGGGCGCCCTGGTGCCCCGGGGGTTCCACGATCAGTACCGCGACAACGTCGCCCGGTTGGCCGCCGCGCAGAAGAGCGGCCACGGCGTCCCGCCGTACACGCGCTATGTCAACCGCTGGCTCGGCCGCCGCCTGGCCGCGATGGCCGCCATCCTGCGGCTCACCCCGAACGCGGTGACGGGGCTGAGCATGCTCGCGTCGTACCTGGGGATGGCCCTGCTCTGCCTCGTCGAACCCGGCCCGGTCGTGGCCGTCGGCGTGACGGTGCTGCTGCTGCTCGGCTACGCGCTGGACTCCGCGGACGGGCAGGTCGCCCGGCTCTCCGGGCGCAGCGGGCCGGCCGGCGAATGGCTGGACCACGTCACCGACCAGGCCCGCACCGTGTCCCTGCACATGGCCGTGCTGATCTGGCTCTACCGGTTCGTCGAGCCGGCCCCGGCGCTTTACCTGCTGCCGATGGCCTGGGCGGTCGTGACCAGCGCGCGGTTCCTGAGCCAGATCCTCGGCGAGCAGTTCCGGCGCGCGGGGCAGGCCCGCACCATGGACGAGGCGCAGGACCGGCACGCCGGCCTTCGCGCCGTCCTGCAGCTGCCCTCCGACACCGGCGTGATCTGCGCGATGTTCCTGCTGGTCGGCTTGCCGATGTTGTTCCTGCAGGCGTACGCCGCGCTGTTGATCCTCAACGGCCTGCTCGCGTTGGTGTCGATGCGGCGCCGGTACGTCGAACTCCGGCCCCGCCCGCGCCGCGTCTGACGCCGGCCGCGGTCAGGCCTTGGTGTAGACCCGGACGTAGTCGATCTCGAAGGTCGAGTCCTTCCATGGCGCCAGCCACAGGCCGGTGGTCGGGCACGTCGACGGATCGCCGTTGGTCGGGGCCTTGGCGGTCAGCGAGCAGATCCCGCCGTTCGCCGGCAGCCAGCCCAGCTTCTGGTCGGGATGGCCGGTCCAGCTGCCCCCGACGTACAGCTGCAGGGCGATGTCCCACGCCGCGTTCTTGTCCACGCTGGTCCAGGCGCTCGCGTTGGTGTTCGTGTATTGCAGCGAGGTGACCCCGTCGACCTGGAAGGTGAACGTCACCTTCGAGTCGTCGCCGGGGGTGACCGGCGCGATGTCGACCGAGAAGGTGTGCCAGCCGCCGCGACCCTGCAGCGGCGTTTCGTACCAGACCGCCTTCTTCGCCACGTTGTAGCCCAGCGTCGTCGGGAAATGCAGCGTGCTCATGGCCTTGCCGGGGATCTGGGTGAAGAAGTTCTCGAAGATGTCGACTTCGGCGGCGTTCGAGCCGTTGCGGTGCCGCAGCCACAGCGCCGGGAACAGGCCCTGGCCGTGCGGCACCCGGGCGCGCATCTCGTAACGGCCGTAGAGCGGGTAGTACGTCCCCGTATCCCGACTGCCGAGGAAGCCCGAGGTGTAATCACGCACCTTCCCGTTAGCGCAGGTCACGGTCTGCTTCTTGGCGGTGAGCTTCAGCGATCCGTTGTCGACGGCGACATTGTTCGGGGTCAGGCAGTGCAGCATGGTGGGGTCGCCGTCGCCGTACGTGTTGTTGTAGGCCTTCCACTTCGTCCCGTCCACGCCGGTGCCGGTGAACTCGTCGGCGGCGTAGAGCCGGTAGCCCGACGGCGTGCTGGTGGTGGTCGGGGCCGGTGCGGGGCTGGTCGTGGTCGTGGTCGTGGGCGCCGGCGCGGGCGTGGTCGTGGGCGCCGGCGTGGTCGTGGTCGTGGTCGTGGTGGTGGTGGTGCTGGTGGGCGCGGGCACGACGCTGATCGCCGACACGATCGGGTTGTCCACTCGCCGGGTGAAGCCGAGGGTGAGCTCGCCGTCGGCGACGGTGACACGGTAGGTCCGGTCGTACGCCGTGTTCCGGCCGACCGCCGCGATGATGTCCAGCCCGGTCGCGAGCGGCTTGCCCTCGGCGGAGATGTCGAACACCCGCTGACCGGCCGCGGTCCAATAGGTATCGCGCATCTTCAGGGTCACGTCGTAGGTGCCATTGGGCACCGCCTGCTTCCAGGCGCTCATCCCGTAATAGGAGTTGCGATACAGCGCGTCATCGCTGGTGCCGAGCACGTCCCCGGCGTACAGGCTGGAGCTGACCACGCCACCGGTGAACCCGCGGCGGGCCTCCCAGGTGAGGCCGCCGGCGGCTATCGGGGTGGCTGCGGTGCTCACCCGGTACGTCGGGAGGGCCGCGGCGCTCACGGTCGTGGGGCTCGTCGTGGGGCTCGTCGTGGGGCTCGTCGGGGCGGCGGTCGGGCTCGTCGGGCTCGTCGGGCTCGTCGTCGGAGCCGGGGCCTGATCCCCGGTGACCGTGAGCTTGGCGTCGAGCATGGCGTCGCCGCTGACCCAGGTGGTCGTGAAGTTCTGATGTACCTCGACGGCCAGCACGTTGCCGCCGGCCCGAAGCAGCGCCGCCGGAATGGTCCAGGACAGCCAGCGGGTCCCGTCGTACGAATCCACCGTGCTCGCCGAGGTGCCATAACCGACCGTCCCGGACGGCAGGTTCGTGCGGGCCACCTCGGTGCCGTTCACGAAGAGCACCGCGCCGTCGTCGACGCGGGCGCTCAGGGTGGCCGAGCGGGTCGTGAAGCCGGTGGGCAGGGTGAAGCCGCAGCGGTAGTACGACGTCTTGGCCGGGACCCCGATGTCGGTGCCGACGGTCTCCAGGTGGCCGAACGGGCTGCGGCCTTGCCGCCACGCGGAGTCGGCGTAGGAGAGGGCCGACCAGGTGCCGGTGGGGGCGGCGGTCGGGTTGAGGTAGCGGCAGGTCGACCCGGTCGTGATCGGGGTGATCGTGCTGGTGACGGCGGCTGCGGCGGGGGCGGTGAGGATGGCGGCGGACAGGCTGCCGGCGGTCATTCCGACGGCGGTGGCGGCGAACAGGAAACGTCGGGTAGAGACGAGGGACACGTGGGGACGACCTCTCGGGTGCGGTGGGAGACCCGAAGGGGGTGACGTGACGGCCCCCGGCGACGTGGGGAGTCGGTGGGGATCAGTGGCAGGCCGCCTCGTCGGGTCCTGCGGTACCCCTCCCGCATCGACTCACCCCGTCCCGACCTTAGGAGGACCGGCGCGCCTGCGGGTGAGCCAGGTCACGGCGACGCCCCGGGCCGCGGGTGGCGGTCCGGGGCGTCGCCGGCAGGGGTGGATCAGGGCCCGGATCGGGCGCTCCGGCGTGGGAACGCGACGTCAGCAGGGCACTTCCTGGCGAATGAACGCCTCGACCTGCTGGCGCCCGATGTCGTCGGGGCGCTGTTCCGGCGGGGACTTCATCAGGTACGCCGCGGGCGAGAGCAGCGGCCCGCCGATGCCGCGGTCCAGGCCGATCTTGGCGGCGCGGATGGCGTCGATGATGATGCCGGCGGAGTTGGGGGAGTCCCAGACCTCCAGCTTGTACTCCAGATTCAGCGGCACGTCGCCGAACGCCCGGCCCTCGAGGCGCACATAGGCCCATTTGCGGTCGTCGAGCCACTGCACGTAGTCGCTGGGCCCGATGTGCACATCGCGGGAGGCGATCTCGTGGTCGACGTTGCTGGTCACGGCCTGGGTCTTGGAAATCTTCTTGGACTCCAGCCGCTCGCGTTCGAGCATGTTCTTGAAGTCCATGTTGCCGCCGACGTTGAGCTGGTAGGTGCGGTCCAGCACCACGCCGCGCTCCTGGAACAGCCGCGCCATCACCCGATGCGTGATCGTCGCGCCGACCTGGGACTTGATGTCGTCGCCGATGATCGGCACGCCGGCGGCGCGGAACTTCTCGGCCCAGACCGGATCGCTGGCGATGAAGACGGGCAGGGCGTTGACGAAGGCCACGCCGGCGTCGATCGCGCACTGGGCGTAGAACTTGTCGGCCGCCTCGCTGCCCACGGGCAGGTAGCTGACCAGCACGTCGGCCTCGGTCTCGCGCAGCATCGCCACCACGTCGACGGCGGAGGCGGGCGACTCCTCGATGGTCTGCCGGTAGTACTTGCCCAGGCCGTCCAGCGTCGGCCCGCGGTGCACGGTGACCCCGAGCTCGGGCACGTCACAGATCCGGATCGTGTTGTTCTCGCTGGCCAGAATCGCCTTGGACAGGTCGGTGCCGACCTTCTTCGCATCCACGTCGAACGCGGCGACGAACTCGACGTCGCGCACGTGGTAGCCGCCGAATTCGACGTGCATCAGGCCCGGCACGCTGCTGGCCGGGTCGGCGTCGCGGTAGTAGTGCACGCCCTGGACGAGCGAGCTGGCGCAGTTGCCGACGCCGGCAATGGCGACGCGAATCGGGGACATAGGTGGCCTCTCCTGGATGGGGTGGGGGTGGTTCGCGCCACGGCGTACGGGGGGCGTCGGCGCCGTTGTCGAACGTTCCCCGTACGTCGTGCCAGGCGTACGCCGCCCGCGAACCGACACCCAGCAGGTTAGGTGACAAACACCCGCTTTGTCACCTAGCACACGGCAGTTTCGGTCCCGATCTCGCGCAGCCCGAGCTTGCGGCTCATCCCCGGCCCCCCGCGGGGAGTGATAGCTACCGGAATGTGTAGCTATCACTCCCCATGGGCTCGGGTGGGTGGGCCGGTTGGGGGGCCGAGGTGGTTAGGCCGCCCCGCGGGGCGCCTTCTCCAGCACGCCGCGGATCGCGCAGTCGGCGGCGCGGCACGGCGACGGCAGACCGCGCCAGCCGCGCCCCCACAGGATTTCGGCCACGGCGGCGGCCAGGTCACAGGGGCTGATCGCGACGTCGCGCCATCCCGGCCGGATCGACATCCACCGGTTCCGCGCCGCCGCAATATCTTTGCGGGCGTCGCCGCGCCGTTCGTCCCAGCCCTGGTGCCCGACCCGCCCGTCGATTTCGACGCGCAGCCGATACTCCTCGTACTCCACATCCACCCGCCGCGACCCCGCTCGCGCATCGACCACTTGGCGCCGGGCCGGTGGCAGGCCGTGCCGCTGCGCCACGTCACGGTGATAGCGCAGCTCCGCCGCGCTCTCGATGCCGCCGATGTCGAGGATCTCGCGCAGCTCGGCCGCGTGCCGCTGCCGGCCCCGTCGATCGAGAGCCTCGAGCAGCAGCTCCTCGGTGGTCGTCTCGCGCTGCAGGGCCCGCCCGACCCAGGAGATCGTCGCATCGAGATCCGCGGTCGCGGCCAGATCGAGGACGGTATCCGCAGCTGTCGTCCGTCGTGGCCACGCCCGCGCCGCCACCCGCAGCCGCCAGGCCCGACAGCGATGCAGCCGTACGCCGTTCGGGGTGGCCACCCGTCGCTCCCAGGGAACCAGGATGTCGAATTGCTCCGGGCCGCGTCCGGACCACGGACCCATGATCCCCCAGGCGCGAGCCGCGCTCGCGTGGCTGAGGGCCGCGTCGGGCCCGCAGCTCAGCAGCGCCGCGACGGCGCGGGTCTGCCAGTCGTCGCGACCGGGAAGCGTCTGGTAGACGCCGCGCTGAGGGCGGGTCCATCGACCGGTGCGGTACGCCGTTGCGACGCGCCGAGGGCTGATTCCGGCGTCGCGACACTGCGCGATGGTGAGCAATCCGTTCTGCGCGCGGGCCAGCGCGGCGAGGCGGTCGGGCAGGTCCATGTCCTCAGCGTGCCCGGCCGCTCGATCACGCCGATCGAGTTATCCACAGCCACGCCCTGGGCTGCGGCTTTCCTGACCTTTTGGGGAGGGTTTGCTCCCGAACTCGGGAGCAAACCCTCCCCGCAGCGGCTGCTATCCCCGCCCGGCGACGTGGCGGACGGCGGCGGGCCCCGCGGGGTCGGCGTACCAGACAAGGCGGCGTCCGGCCGCCCCTCCCCGTACCGTGGTATGCGGAGGGCGCGCCGAACGGTCGGCCGCCCGAGGAAGGAAGTCGAACGCGTGAGCCGATCCTCAGGTCCGCGACCAGGTTCCCCGCGACCAGGTTCCCCGCGAGGTTCCACGCCCGGGTCCCCGCACTCCTCAAGGGCAACCGGGGCGACAGGGGCGATCCGGGTGGACACCCGGCGACGGCGCCGACTCCCCTGGAAGGGAACGCTGCTCACCCTCCTGGCGATGACCCTGCTGGCGGTGGGGCTGGCCGGCCTCGCGTACTCGATGGTCGACATCCCCTCCCCCAACGAGATGGCCAACGCGCAGGCCTCCGTCGTCTACTACGCCGACGGCAAGACCGAGATGACCCGCATCTCGGGGGCGGGCAGCAACCGCGAGTCGGTGCCGATCGAGAAGATCCCCACGGTGATGCGGTACGCCGTGATGTCCGCCGAGGACCGTGACTTCCTGGAGAATCCGGGCATTTCGATCACGGGGCTGGGCCGGGCGGTCTGGGGCGCGATCCGTGGCGAGAATGCGGGCGGCGGGTCGACGATCACCCAGCAATACGTGAAGAACTACTTCCTGACCAGCGATCAGACCCTGACCCGCAAGGGCAAGGAGATCATCATCGCGGTCAAGATCGACCGCGAGCAGTCCAAGGATGAGATCCTGGCCAACTACCTCAACACCATCTATTACGGCCGCAACGCCTACGGCATTCAGATGGCGAGCAAGGCCTACTTCGGCAAGGACGCCACCGCTCTCGACGTACCGCAGTCCGCCTTCCTCGCCGCCGTCATCAACGAGCCCAGCGCGCTCGACCCGAACACCGGCCCGGCGGCGAAGACCAAGGCCACGGCCCGGTGGAACTACGTGCTCGACGGCATGGTCGACAAGGGCTGGCTCAAGCCGGCGGACCGGGCGGCGATGCAGTTCCCGGCCACCCTGCCGTACAAGCCGGCCAGCGTCCTGGGTGGCACCGACGGTTACCTCGTCGACGTCGTGAAGGCCGAGCTCGCCGAGCGCGGCATCAAGGACGAGGACATCCAGCGCAACGGCCTGCGGATCACCACGACCATCGAGCAGGCCACCCAGAACCAGCTGGTCAAGGCGGTCAACGACAATCGCCCGACGCAGGGCCGGGCGGCCGGGGTGAAGATCGGCTCGGTCGCGATCAAGCCCGACGACGGGGCGATCCTGGCTCTCTACGGCGGCGCCGACTTCGCCAAGGAGCCGTTCAACTACGCCACCCAGGGGCACATGCAGGCCGGCTCGACGATGAAGGCCTTCGCCACCCTCGCCGGGCTGCAGCAGGGCCTGAGCACCCGGGAGTCCTACGACTCCAGCACCCCCTATCGTCCGCCGGGCACGACCGACACGATCAACAACTGGGACTTCGCCAGCCACGGCCGGGTCACCGTGCCGCAGATGTTGGCCGGCTCGATCAACACCGCGTTCGTCCGGATGAACGAGCGGGTCGGCCCCGAGAACACGATGAAGGCCGCAATCGCCGCCGGGATCTCCCCCGCCGACGGTGACGCCCCGGCGAACTCCCCCGGGCTGGAGGCCAACGTCGCCAACGTGCTCGGCAGCGCCGCGGTCCGGCCGATCGACCTGGCCAACGCCTACGCGACGATCGGCGGCGAGGGCCAGCGCGCCAAGCCCTACATCGTCAAGCAGGTCGTTTCCGGCATCGACAATCGGGTGCTGTTCGAGGGCGGCCCGGAGCTGACCAAGGCCTTCGACAAGGATGTCGCCGCGGACGCGACGGACGCGCTGCGGGCGGTCACGCGGTACGGCGGGACCGGGTCGGGCGCGAGCGCCGTGGGTCGGCCCGTGGCCGGCAAGACCGGTACGTCGAACGAGAGCAAGTCCGCCTGGTTCGTGGGCTATACCCCCCAGGTCTCGATCTCCGTCGGCATGTATCTGCCCGACGCCAATGGCACCCCGCAGTCCATGAACGGTCTCTACGGCCTGGAGTCGGGCTCGCTGCCGGTCGACGTGTGGGTGCAGTTCGCGCGGGCCTATCTGCAGAACAAGCCGATCGAGCAGTTCCCGCCGCGGGCCGGGATCGGGGATGACAAGGTGTGGACCCCGCCGCCGCCGCCGACCACCACGCGGCCGACCACCAGCACGACCACCACGACGGACGCACCCACCGAGTCGACAGGGCCGACCGACTCGACGGGGCCGACGACCGGTGGGACGACGCCACGGCCACCCCGACCCGGAGGCACGGTCACCATTCAGCCGCGAGCCGGCGGCGCGGACGGCAGCGGCGGGGACGGCGGCGACGGGGTCGGCCCGGCCGGGCTGCCCACCGATCCGGGGACGGGATCCGGATGATCGGCGTGCGCGACATCGAGGTCCCCTCGACGGACCCGGTCGCGCGGGCGGCCACCCCGCTATTCGGGGGGCCGCTCGGCCGGTACGCCCGGGTCGGCGCGGCCCTGCCCTGGCAGCCGGCCGCCGCAGCCCTGACGTTCGTGGCCTCGGTGATGGTGGCCCTCGGCGTGCTGCAGAAGGGACACTGCACCGCCAACGGCTGGTCGGTCCCGGACGTGTTCTGGCGGGCCTGCTATTCGGACCTGCCCTATCTGCAGACCTCCTCGCCGCTGGCCACCGGCGACTATCCGTATCCGAACAGCGGCGCCGGCCTGGCGCAGCCGCCGCTGACCGGGGCGTTGCTGTGGCTGCTGGCGGCGATCGTCCCGGACGGCACGCCCGCCGACCAACAACGGTTCTTCGTCCTGGCCTGGGCGGTCGCGCTGGTCGGCGTGCTCGCGGTGCTGGTGACGGTCACCGCCCGCAGCGCCCGGCGGGACCCCTGGCGGGCGGCCCACATCGCGGCCAGCCCGCTGCTGATCACGACCGCATTGGTGTCCCCGGACCTGTTCGGCGTCATGCTCGCGTCGTACGGCCTGTTCCTGTGGTCCCGCCATCGACCCGAGTGGGCCGGGGTGCTCTTCGGCCTGGCCATTGCGGCGCGCACCTATCCGATCCTGCTGGTGCTGGTCATCGGGCTGCTCGCGGTGCGGGCCGGCCGGCTGGCCGCGTGGGCGGCGATGGCAGGCACGGCGATGCTCAGTTTTGTCGGATCGCTGGTCGTCATCTTCGGGATGGGGCTGCTGACCGGAGGCGCCCGCGGGCTGGGTGACCTGGCGGGCCTGGCCACGCCGTACCGGCAGTGGGCCTCCGCCGGCCCCGACTACGGCTCGCTGTGGTATCTGCTGCGCGCCGCCGACCGCACCCTGTCCCCCACGGTCGCGGTCTCCCTCGCCGTCGCCGGGTGGGTGCTGGCGTTGGCCCTGGGGGCGGCGCTGGCGCTGTCGGTGCCGCGCCGCCCGACCATCGCCGAGGTCAGCCTGGTCGTCGTCGGGGTCGTGCTGATGACCGGCCGGTCGTTGCCCGTCCAGGCGGCGTTGTGGCTGCTCCCGCTCGTGGCGCTGGCCGGCCTGCGCTGGCGCGACCACCTCGTCTGGGTGACCGGGGAGGTCCTGTACTTCGTAGCGATCTGGCTCTATCTCGGCGGTCAGTCCGACCCGAACCGGGGGTTGCCGTTGCCGTGGCTGATGGTGTTCTCCGTGCTGCGGCTGGCCGGGATCGCGTGGCTGGTGGTGGCGGCGTGGCGGCAGGCGGTACGTCGGGTGCCGGTGCCGGAGGACTATCTCGCCGCGCCCGACGCGGATCCGCAGCTGGACGCCTCGGTGGAGCCGGACGAGCTCGCCGGCCCGCTGGCCGCTCGACCGGACGCGATGACCATCGCGCTGCGCTAGCCGTCGGGACGGTTCGCTGAGACACAACAGCGCTACCGTCCTGGACGCGCGTCCGCCTACCCTGGCCAGGTCTCTGCCGAATCGGGGCGGCAGTGATGCTCGGGGGGAGATTCGCGATGTCCATCGTCCAGGAACCCGGCCGGCTTGAGCCGGTCATGTCGCTCGGGACCGGTGAACCGGTCATGTCGCTCGGGACCGGTGCGCCGGTTGAGCGCGTCGCGGCGCCGCGGCGTACGGACCCGGCGCGGGTCGAGCTGAATCGGCCGTGGCCGGAGGTGAGCAGCGAGACGACCTGGTTGCCGGAGCTGCCGGTCGCGGTGCGCGTGGACCGGCCGGCCGATGGCCGGGCCGTGGGCGCCCTGGTGATCGTGCCGCCGTTCGGTCAGGAGCGCGTCGTCGCGTTCCGGACGCTGCGCGTGCTGGCGCTGCAGGCGGCTCGGCACGGATTCGTCGTGGTGAGTCCGGATCTGCCGGGTGATGGCGACTCGCCGGCGCCCGCCGAGGCCCCGTTCCCGGCGCAGTGGCCGGCGGCGGCGGAGGCGGCCGTCCGGTACGCCCGGGCCGCGGTGCCAGGCCGCCCCGTGCACGCCATCGGCCTGCGGGTCGGCGCCTGCATCGCCGCGGCCCTGCCGGGGTATCGCCGGGAGCGCCGCATCCTGTGGGAACCGATCTCGGGCCAGGAGGCCGCGCAGCGGCTGCGCAGGATGCGGCGGCGCGCGATCGATGTCCCGCTCGTCGACGGCGGCGACGAGCTGGCCGGCCGCCTGCTGACCCCCGCCGAAGTGGCGGCGTTCGAGGCCCTGACACTGCCGGCCGAGCCGGCGCCCGCCGCCGCCGCGCCGCAAGGACCGGAGCAGGTCGTGCGGGTGGAGTCGGATCGGGCCGCGGCGGCGCTGCTCGCGACCTGCCCGCCGCACGTGGCGGCGGTGCCCTACGGCTGGATCGCCGACCTCGTCGAGTCCCTTCCCACCGGGGCCGCGACGCCGGTCGGGGAGCTGCCGGTGCGGGCGACCGCGCTGGTCGCGCCGGGCGTCGAGGAGACGCTCATGGTGCTCGGCCCGCGCCGCTGCCGCGCCGTCCTGACCCGGGCGATCCGGCACGACGCGACGGCCTCGGGGGGCGATCCGGTGGCCGTGCTGGCCTTCACGGCGACGGGCACCGAGCTCGCGACCGGTCCAGGTGACCTGTGGGCGGCGCAGGCGCGGCGGCGGGCGCCGTACGGTGTCGTCTCGATCCGCGCCGACCGCAGCGGCCTCGGGGACAGCCTCGACCCGGACGTCGCGTCGGGCGTGGTGCCCTATACCGAGGAAGCCGCGCAGGACTGCGCGGACCTGATCCGGGCCGCGCGGCGCGTCGCGGGCGCTGCGCCGGTCCTTGCCGTCGGGGTGTGCGCGGGGCCGTGGTGTCTGATGCGTGGCGCGGAGCTGGCGCCGCCGACGGCGATCCTGTCGGTGAACCAGGCGCACTGGGCGCCGGAGTCGTGGTACTACGACGACGACGTGGTCGCCCGCTGGCACGGCACGTCGAAGGGCCCGGCTGTCGCTGCCGCGCCCCGGCGCGAGAGCCCGCTGGTCGTCGTCCGCCGCGCCGCGCTGACGCGCTTGCCGCAGTTGGCCCTGCTGCGCCACCCGAAGGATGCCCGGGACCGGGTGGGACGCATGCTCCGCCGCGTTCCCCGCGAGGTCTCCCTCTACCTCGTGACGGGCGGCTGGGAGTCAGTGCTCTTCCGTGCCAAGGGGGGCGGTTGGCACGGCCGGGGGCGCCGCCCGCGGCTGCGCTGGACCGTCGAGCCGATCCTCGACCATGGGGCGGTGGCCGCGCGCTCGCGCCACATCGTGGCCGGGCACATCGATGCGGTGCTGGCGGACTGGGGACTGCTCACCAGCCCTCCCGAGGGTGTCCCCGAGCGCGGGCCCGGAACATCCGGGGTGCGCCAGGGCCGGGGAGGGGCGGACCAGTGAAACTGCTCACGCGATCCGCACCCACCGCGCCGGGGGACCCGCTCCGCTCGGACCGTTGCGGCGTCGACCAGACGCTGGAGAGCGCGTTGCAGCTCAGCGCGCCCTGGCCGGATGTGGTGTCGACCACGACGTGGCTCCCCACGGCTCCGATCGCCGTGCGCATCGACCGACCCGCTGCCGGCACGGCTGCGGGCGCGGTGCTCGTCCTGCCGCCCTTCGGCCACGAACGGGTGGTCGGGCTGCGGACCGCCCGGGTCCTGGCCATGCAGGCGGCCCGCGCGGGCTTCGTCGCGGTGAGCCCGGACCTGCCCGGCGACGGCGACTCCCCGGCCGCTGCGCCCGGGCTGTTCGGCGCATCCGAACCGTTCGCCGCGACGTGGCCGGCCGCCGTCGCGGCCGCGCTGGCGTACGCCCGGGCCATGGTCCCGGGTCGCCCCGTGCATGCGGTAGGTCTGCGGCTCGGCGCCTGCCTGGTCGCGGGACTGCCCGCCCAACCCGGCGAACTGCGGGTGCTGTGGGAGCCGGTGACCGGCCGCGCCGCGACCCGGCGGCTGCGCGGGCTGCGCCGGCACTCCGTGCCGGTGCCCGTCGTCGAGGACGGCATTGAGCTGGCGTCGCGCCACCTGAGCACCGCCGAGTTGCGCGCGCTGGAGGCGCTCACCCTGCCCGACACGGACGCGCCCGACACGGACGCGCCCGACACGGACGCGCCCGACACGGACGCGCCCGACACGGACGCGCCCGACACCGGCACACCAGGACGCCTCGTGCGCCGGGAGGTCGACCGGCGGGTGGCGAATCGCATCGCCACCACGACGCCGTACGCCGCCCGCGTCCCCCAGGACGCGATCCGCGAGATCGTCGCGGGCCTGCCGCTC
>JAIUNK010000035.1 GCA_020161845.1 Actinomycetota bacterium | reverse complement strand
CGCCACCGTCACCGCTCAGGCCTCAAGCTCCCGGTCGACACGACGAGCAGAGGGTGGGGACTTCTACTTGGCCACCAACGGGGACCTCACCTGGCCACCACTGGGGACTTTTTCATGGCCATGGACAGGCCGGTCGTCAAGACACCAGATCAGGTGGAGGGGTCGTTCCGATGAACACACTTCAGAAGCTGGCTTCGATCAATCCCGCGTGTAGAGCGCTCGACCCGTCGGAGGAGGTGCTCGACGAACGGGCGCGAACAGACCTTGCGACGATCCTCGCCACTCCCCGCGCGGCTCCAAAGGGATTGAGGTGGCTCCCTCGCCCGGCGATGCGTCCTCGATGGGTCGCCGTCGCGGCGTCGGTGGTCGTGATCGTGGTGGCAGCTCTGGCGTGGTCAGGCTTAGGACGGACCCCCGCGCCGGCCTTCGCGGTCACCCCACCCCCGCTGGCGATCCAGCAGCAGCCGGGGCTGGCCACTGACGAAGCGTGGCAGCGACTCATCGGTGCGGCGCAAGGATCCACGGAAGGGGGTTCCGTTCGGGGGCGGGTCGCCTGGACGGAATGGAGTCTGTGGACGCGAGTCGATGACAACCTCGTGACCTCCGCAATCGTCCCCGTTGCCGTGCAGAGGACACCCACCGCGGCTGGGACCATCCGCCAGGTGAAGCGGTGGGCGACTCCCTGGATCGCCGACGGGGCTCCCGCGACGGTCGAGAACGTCCATCCAGGAGAGGTGGTGAGCGAAGGGGAACTCGAGTTCAATGGCCCCTTCACCGAACAGCCCCCCACAGACGCGGGGGCCATGGGCGCCTACTTGTCCGTAGGACACCCGATCGCGGCTCAGGGCACGCCCGAGGCGATCGTCGCGGTGGAGGACCTGAACTTTGATTGGTCGCTCGGCCGCGAAGCGCGAATCAGCGTGCTGCAGTATCTCCGCCAGCAACCGGGACTCACGTTCGCCGGCATCACCAGGGATCGCCTCCACCGCGAGGGGTGGGCTTTCGCCATTCAGAGTGATCACGGCGGCCTGCCCGTGGTGCAGACCGTGGTCTTCGACCCCCTCGACGGGCGCCTCTTGGACGTTGAAGAGATGCTGACGACCAACCCAGGGAAACTCAACGTGGCCGTTCCCGCGGTGATCAGTTACACCGCATTCCACTGAACCTGATCCAGCGATGGCGGTTGGTGTGTCGGCAGTCCGGGAGGCTGATTTCAGTGACACTCCGGCGGGGCCCTCAATCCTCGAAGCCGTACGTGGCGACCAGGGGAAGGTCGCCGGTCGCCAGGGCGCGCAGCACGCGGCCCTCATGCGGTACGACGGGGTCGGGCAGCTCGGTCACGTCGAACCAGCCCAGCTCCGAGCTCTTGTCCGGCTCCTGAATGGCGGGCTCACCGACCCAGGTATCGCACGCGAAGAAGACATCGATCCGCTGATTCACCGGGTCGTCGTCCTCGTGTCGGCGGTGCACGACGACCAGCGGCACGAGGGCGTCGGCGTCGATCTGGACCCCCAGCTCTTCACGGACCTCGCGCACCGCGGCCTGGAAGAGGCTTTCGCCGGCCTCGACGTGACCGGCGGCGCCGCACGCCCAATGCCGGTCCATGAATCCGGTGCCGTCGCGGAACTGCAGCAGGACCTCGCGGTGGTCGTGGTGCCGGCGGCGAAGAACGACGTACACGGCCGGCACCAGCGCGAATCGGGGTGCGGTGCCCCGCGCTGCCGGTTCGGGTTCCTCAGTCATGCGCCTCTCCTGTCGGACGGCCCTTGAGCGCCACGCTAGGACGCCGGGCGCCGTTGCGGGCGGCTGGGACGTGAACAGGCCCGGTCCGTGGCGTGGACTGCCGCCCCCGGGTCAGGCCTCGAGCATCGCCAGGATGCGGTCCAGGTCCTCCAGAGAAGCGAACTCCACGGTGAGCTTGCCCTTGCGAGCCCCCATGGCCACGTTCACGCGGGTGTCGAACCGATCGGACAGGCGCGCCGCGACGTCGTCGAGCCGTTCGTCACGAGGCCGAGGGTCGCGGACGCGCCGCTCCCGGCCGGGGCCGTCGAAGCCGAGCGTCACGATCTCCTCCACCGACCGCACCGACAGGCCTTCGGCGACGATCCGCTGGGCGAGGCGCTCCATCGCCGCACCGTCCTCCAACCCGAGCAGGGCGCGGGCATGTCCGGCGGACAGCACCCCGGCGGCGACGCGGCGGGCCACCAGCGGAGGGAGGCGCAGCAGCCGCAGGGTGTTGCTGATCTGCGGCCGGGACCGGCCGATGCGGGTCGCCAGCTCGTCATGGGTGCAGCCGAAGTCATCCAGAAGCTGCTGGTAGGCGGCGGCCTCCTCCAGAACGTTCAGCTGGGTGCGATGCAGGTTCTCCAGCAACGCGTCGCGCAGCATCGCGTCGTCGGCGGTCTCCTTGATGATCGCGGGGATCGCCGCCAGGCCGGCCTCGCCGGCCGCGCGCCAGCGACGCTCGCCCATCACGAGCTCATAGCTGCCATCCGGCTCGGCCGGCCGCACGACGACGGGTTGCAGCACGCCGATCTCGCGAATGCTCGCCACCAGCTCGTCGAGCTCGTCGGCGTCGAAGACCGTGCGCGGCTGTCGGGGATTCGGGCGGATCCGCTCCAGCGGGATCTCGGCATACCAGGCCCCGGGCACCTCCCGCAGCCCATCGGTGTCCGGCCGCCGGGGTCCGGCGCCGCGGTCCGGGGCGCCGTCGCGGTGCGCTGTGCCCTCCCCGGACGGCTCTGCCGGTGCGGACCACGGCTGCGCCGAGCCTGCGGCGATGGCGTCGCCCGATGGGCCCGGAACGCCGGACTCGAATACTCCAGTCGAGTCGATCGGTGAGCCCGTGGTTTCACGTGAAACCACAGCCATGTCATTTGCGGGGCGCTCTCGGAAGAAGAGATCGGAGGGGCGGCCGACATCCTCGAGCGGGCCGGTCGGAATGAGCGCTCCCAGCCCTCGACCCAGACCCCGCCGCCGCTCCGTCATCGAATCGCTCCCATCGTCGCCAACTCGGCCGCCGCCTCCGCGTAGGAGAGCGCGCCGGTGCTCGTCGGATCGTAGGACATCACCGTCAACCCGTGGCTGGGCGCCTCCGAGATCCTGACCGACCTGGGCACCCGGGTCTTGAAGACCAGCTCCGGGAAGTGCTCGCGCACCTCGTCGGCCACCTGGGATGAGAGGCGAGTGCGCCCGTCGTACATGGTCAGCAGGATCGACGACAGCCGCAGCCCCGGGTTCAGATGCCGCTGGATCATCTCGATGTTCTTCAGCAGCATCGACAGCCCCTCGAGCGCGTAGTACTCGCACTGGATCGGGATGAGCACCTCGCGCCCGGCGACAAAGGCGTTCAGCGTGAGCAGTCCGAGGCTCGGCGGGCAGTCGATGAGGACGTAGTCCGGAGCGGCGTCGCCGGCCTCCTGAACGAACGCATCAACGGCGCGCTGCAGCCGGGTCTCCCGGGCCACGAACGAGATCAGCTCGATCTCGGCGCCGGCTAGGTCGATGGTGGCCGGCGCGCAGGTCAGGCCGGGGATGTCGGGACAGTCCTGGATGACTTCCGCCAGCGGCCGGTCCTCGACCAGGACGTCGTAGATGCTCGGCACCCCCTGCCGATGGTCGAGGCCCAAGGCCGTGCTGGCGTTGCCTTGCGGGTCGGTGTCGATGACGAGCACCCGCAAGCCGGCCTGCGCCAACGAAGCGGCGAGGTTGACCGCCGTGGTCGTCTTGCCGACGCCGCCCTTCTGGTTCGCCACCGTGATGATCCGCGGCGCGGCCGGCTTGGGCAGCGTCGGGGCCGTACGACGCGCCGCCCGCGTCGCCGGAGCCTGGGTGTAGTCCCGTGGAGCCGCCGGCCCGTCGTACGCCGGTGGTGCGGCCGCCGACTCTGCGGGGGGACGGGTCTGTGACGCGACGGGACGCTCGGTGCTCGGCGCGAGGTCGGCGGCGGGGGCCGATTCGGCAGCGGCAGCGCTCTCCGGCGGGGACGGCTCTGCACTGGCGGGGGCGTTCGCCAGCGCCGCGGGCGGCGTCGTGGTCTCGTGTCGATCCGCGACGTCGTCTGGGGGACCGACCTGCTCCGAGTCGGCCCGCTCGGTGCCGGCCTGCTCGGTGTCGACCTGTTCGGTGTCGGTCGGCGCGATGGGCGGCGGCTCAACGTCCTCCGCGGGAGCGGGCTGCGCCGGGTCGAATGACAGAGGTGTTGTTTCACGTGAAACCACAGCGGTGTTCTTCGATGACTCCGGCCAACCCAGATGCCGGACCGCGTCGGCAATAAGGGGCCTGATCTCCGGCCATCCGAGCCCGGGCACGACACGAGGTGGCATGTGGAGGATCCTCCGAGGTAGGGCTAGGTGACGCTCTACCGTAATCCAGTTCGGCGGCCCCCCGGCGGACATCCACAGGCGGGGCGCGGACCATCCCTTGAACGGACAACCCAACCGACGGAGCTACCGGCGCCGGGAGCGCCGACCGGGGCGCGGCTGACCTGGCTGGCGGGGCTGACGGACCGAGCGCGCCGCCTCGGACCGATCGGTGGGATGGTCCGCGGTCCTGATCGCCTGGACCACGAAGGTCGGCGGCTCGACGAGGCCGACCCCAGCCCGCACCAGCTCGACGGCGCCCAGACCTGCGGCGGCGAAGTCCCCGCCGTCACGCGCCATCTCCTGCGCGGCCGAGTCGCCCTTCATCGCCAGGAACACTCCGTCGGTCCGCAGCAGCGGCGCACACCAGCGGGCGAGCTTGCCCAGCGGAGCCACGGCCCGAGACGTCACCACGTCGACGCTCAACTCTCGCGCCAGCTCCTCGGCCCGCGCCCGCCGTACCTGCACGGTGGTCAGTCCGAGTTCGGCGACCACCGTCTCCAGCCAGCGGGTGCGCCGCAGCAGCGGCTCGACGAGCACGACGGTCAGGTCGGGCCGGGCCACCGCGAGCGGGATGCCCGGCAACCCCGCGCCCGCGCCGACGTCCACGACGACGGCCCCGGGCGGCACCAGCTCCTGCACCACCGCGCAGTTCAGCAGGTGTCGCTCCCACAGCCGGGCGGTCTCGCGCGGGCCGATCAGCCCGTGCGTCACCCCCGTGTCGGCCAGGGCCGCGGCATACGCCTGGGCCAGCGGCAAGCGGTCACCGAACACCGCGGCGGCCGCGAGGTGAGCGTCCATGAGGTGAGCGGTCGCAACGGGCTCCGCCTCGTCCGCGGCCGCCATGTGGTCCGGATTCAGCGCGGGTAAACGACGACGTAGCGCCGGGGCTCGACCCCGTCGGACTCGCTGACCAGCCCGGCGGCCAGGACCTCATCGTGGACGACCTTGCGCTCGAAGGCCGTCATTGGCTCGAGCGCGACCTTCTCCAGGCCCCCGCGCACCCGCTCGATGGCCTCCCGCGCGTCGGCGAGCACGATCCGCCGCCGGGTCGCCCGGTGGCCCGCCACGTCGAGCATCAACCGGGACCGGTCGCCCGTGGCCGCCTGCACCGCGAGTCGGGTCAGCTCCTGCAGGGCCTCGAGCACCTTCCCGTCGGTGCCGACCAGGCGGCGCGGCACACGGCCGTCCTCGGAATCCACGATCGCCACGGCGGCTCGATCGCCGTCCACGTCGACATCGATGTCGCCGTCGAGGTCGGCGATGTCGAGCAGCCGCTCCAGGAAGTCGGCGGCCACCTCTCCTTCGCGCTCCAGCTGCGCCGTACGGTCCTTGCCACCGGTCCTGGCCGGACGATCCTCCGCCGGCGCGCCGGCCTCACCCGCCGACAGGTCGTCCGCTGCATCGGGAGCGGCATCTGCATCGGGGGCGGCATCGTCCGTCGTGACGGGGGGCATCGTGTCCTGCTCTGTCATGTCGTTCTCCTGCGGCTGCGCGAACGGGGGACGTCCGCGGGGTCGGTCGGGCGGGCCGCTGCGGGTCGGGCGGGCGTAGCGCCGGAGCCCCCCGGGGCGGCTCGATTAGCGCTTCTTCTTGCGCCGGACGGGTTGGGATCGCTGTCCCGAGGGGCGTCGGAGCTGGTCCTGCACGGGCGAGTCCTGGTCGACCGAGGAGACCCCCGAGCCGGTCGAGCCCGAGCCGGCGCCGCCGGCCGGGTCCTCGCGGTGCAGGCCGGGCACCGTGAACTTCTTGTGCTCCTTGCCCTTGCGGGCACGCCGGGCCTCCAGGTCCTTCTCGGCCTGGCTGCCGGGGGCCGGCATCCGCATGATGACGAAGTACTGCTGGCCGGCGGTCCACACGTTCGACACCAGCCAGTAGATGAGCACGCCGATCGGGAAGTTCACGCCGGTCACGGCAAACACCAGCGGCAGCACGTACATCAGGATCTTCTGCTGCTTCATGAACGGGTTGTCCAGCGCCGACGCCGGCATGTTCTTCGTCATCAGCTGGCGCTGGGTCCAGAACTGCGACAGCGACATCAGGACGATCATCACGACCGTCAGGATCTTCGTGGACAGCACATCGGTGCTCATGAACGTGCTGGACAGCGGCGCGCCCAGCACCGCGGAGTTCTCGGCCTCGCGGGCCAGGTCGGCGGTCAACGGCCCGGCCGCGGCCATCCGGCCGTAGGCGACGTTGCCGAGGTTGTTCAGCACGCTGAACAGGGCGAAGAAGATCGGCATCTGCACCAACAGCGGCAGACACGAGCTGAACGGGTTGGTCCCGGTCCGCTTGTACAGGCCCATCGTCTCTTCGGACATGGCCTGGCGCGATTCCGGGTCGGTGCGCCCCTTGTATTTCGCCTGGATCTTCTGCATCTCCGGCTGGATCAGCTGCATCCGCCGGGACGATTGGATCTGCTTGACGAACAGCGGGATCAGCGCGGCGCGGACCACCAGGACCAGCCCCACGATGGCGAACGCCCAGGTCCATCCGCTGGCCGACGGAGCCCCCAGGCCGGTGAAGACGGCGTGGAAGCCCACGAGCACCCACTCCACCGCCCACCGCAGGGGCCAGAGCAACTGGTCATACCAGGACATCAGGGCATTCCTCGTCTCACGGGGGGGAGCGGGCCGGGCGAGAGCACCGGCGCTGCCGCGGCCGGGCTCCCGTTCTCGCAGTCATCATTCCGTACGCCGGGTGCCGCTGGCGCCTCGCGCTCGGCGGCCCACTCGGCCTCCCAGGTGGCCTCGCGCTGCGCGGCGTCCCGCCGGTACGCCGCCCAGTCGGGCAGCCCGCGACGGCCGCGCGGCGGGACGTGATCGACGCCACCCGCGGTCCACGGGTGGCACCGCGCAAGCCGGCGGACCGCCAGCCAGGTGCCTACCACCGGCCCGAACCGGCGCAGTGCCGTCAACGCATAGCTGGAACACCCGGGGTAATAGCGGCACGACGGCGCCAACAGCGGCGAGACGAGACGCTGGTAGGCGATCACCAGGACCTCCAGCGGCCAGGTCAGAACGCGGGTCACCACGCCTGGGCGGTCGGCGGCGGTCATGACCGCAGCACCGCCGCCAGCTGACGCTCCAGATCGGCGCTCAACTCGGCGTAGGTCGCGTGCGCCGACCCCGGATTCGCGCGGAGCACGACGTCACAGCCGCGGGGCAGGGTCATCAGCCGCGCAGCCATCAAGGCCCGCAGGCGCCGCTTGACGCGGTTGCGCACGACCGCCCCGCCCACGGCCTTGGACACCACAAAACCGACCCGGGGGGGCAGTCCCGCCCGGGTCTGGGTTCGCTGAGCGTGCACCACCAAACGTGGGCCGCCGCTGCGTCGGCTGCGCACCGCGGCGGCGAAATCCGAAGGGGTGCGGAGCCGATGCCGCGCCGGAAGCACGGCCGGCGCGCTTACGCGGACAGCTCGCTGCGGCCCTTGCGGCGCCGCGCCGCCAGGATGGCCCGGCCCGCGCGCGTCATCATCCGCTTGCGGAAGCCGTGCGTCTTGGCGCGACGGCGGTTGTTGGGCTGGAAGGTGCGCTTGGTCACGGTGATCTCCGGTCCGGGCGGGTCGACGGCTGTCGAACGGGGAACGAGCGAGGAAACCCGATGGTTCGGCCGCACTCGGACACCCATTCCGTCCACGGCACGAACCAGACCCCGCAGGCGCGGAGGCGGCGGCGCCCGGGGAACGGGCATGCGAAGGCGGCCAAAACAGGGCCAGGGATCAACGGTAGACGGCGTGGTGAGAGTGGGTCAAACCACGGCATCGAACCCAGCCATGGCTGGGCAACCGACCAGCTTGGCACCCGGGTGGCGACCGCGGGGCAGCGACACGCCGACGCGGCGGCCGAATCCTCCTGGGCGTTTGCCGACAGGCCGGAACGCGAGTTACCTTCACTGCCACGTGTCGTCCCCCGGTCCCGTCGGGAGGCCCTGTCGGCGTACACACATGCTGTTGATAAACCTGTGGACAAAGGTGTCCCTTGCGATGGCCCATCCACGATGCGGCGCGTACGATGACAGCCTGCGCAACCGTGCACAGCGCTCCTACCAGCAGGGATACCCAGTGACCGACTCCAGCGATGCCTACGCCGCCATCTGGCGGGACGCCCTGGAGTCGCTGGAACTCACCCCCCGGGATCGCGCCTTCCTCCACCAAGCGAAGCTGCTGGGGCTGCTGCCCGGCACGGCCATCGTTGCGGTGCCGGACGATTCGACCAAGAACGTGGTCGAGACCAGGGTCCGACGCGAGTTGGGCGCGGCCTTGAGCGAACGCATCGGCGAAACGACGGCGGTGGCCGTGACCGTCGACCCGCAGCTGCGTGTCGACCCCCCGGCGCTGACGCCCGAGTCGGGTCTCGAGCCGGACGCCTCCGCGGATGACGCGGCCACGGCGCCCCGACACCTCGCGGTGGTCCCCGCCGACGAGGCGGCCCGCACGGGGTCGCGGGCCCGCGTCGATGGTGGCGAGGCACGCCTCAATCCGAAGTACACCTTCGACAGCTTCGTGATCGGCGCGAGCAATCGGTTCGCCCACGCGGCCGCGGTCGCGGTCGCCGAGGCCCCGGCCGAGGCCTACAACCCGCTGTTCGTCTACGGCGATTCGGGGCTGGGCAAGACCCACCTGCTGCACGCCATCGGCCACTACGCCCGCCAGATCTATCCGCACGTGCGGGTCCACTACGTGAACTCCGAGGAGTTCACGAACGACTTCATCAATTCCATCCGCGACGACCGGGCCGCGAGCTTCCAGAAGCGCTACCGCGAGGTCGACGTCCTGCTCATCGACGACATCCAGTTCCTGGGCGGGAAGCTGCAGACCCAGGAGGAGTTCTTCCACACCTTCAACACCCTGCACAACAACAACAAGCAGGTCGTCATCACCAGCGACGTCCCGCCCAAGATGCTGCAGGGCTTCGAGGATCGGATGCGGTCCCGCTTCGAAATGGGCCTGCTGACCGACGTGCAGCCCCCCGACCTGGAGACCCGCATCGCGATCCTGCGCAAGAAGGCCATCCAGGAACGCCTGACGATCCCCGATGAGGTGCTCGACTTCATCGCGAGCCGGATCTCGACGAACATCCGGGAGCTGGAGGGCGCCCTGATCCGCGTCACCGCGTTCGCCAGCCTCAACCGGCAGCCCGTCGATCTGTCCCTGGCCGAGATCGTCCTCAAGGACCTGATGCCGGACGGCAACGCCAGCCAGATCACGGCGGCGACGATCATGGCGCAGACGGCGCAGTACTTCAGCCTCACCGTCGACGATCTGTGCGGCGGATCTCGGTCCCGGGTGTTGGTCACGGCGCGCCAGATCGCGATGTATCTCTGCCGCGAGCTCACGGACCTGTCGCTGCCCAAGATCGGGCAGCAGTTCGGCGGCCGCGATCACACCACGGTCATGCACGCCGATCGCAAAATCCGCACCCTGATGGCCGAGAAGCGCAGCGTCTACAACCAGGTCACCGAACTGACGACGCGGATCCGTACGTCGTCCGCCTGAGCCGCATCCGCGCGGTTCCACCCCCGGTCCAGCACCGGTCGACCCCCAGTCCGGCACCGGGGCTCAGCGGGGCCCAGGCGGTCTCCTGACGAGTTATCCACAGGCTGACGCCCCGGACCACCCGACTGCGCCTGGCGACGAATCCCTGAGTTCCCCCAGCTCAGACGACTGTTCTGGACATCGCCCAAGTCCCACGGGCCGCCGTCCCAGACGCCTGTCCACATCTGCATACACAGCTGTGGAGAGGGCACCGCGAGGGCGCTCGACTCGGTCCCGGCAACTGTCCCCTCACGTGCGGTTTCGTCATACACAGCTGTGGATAACCCTGTGGAGAACATCGGGCCGGCGCGTTCGAACGACGTACGAGCATGGAACCGACCAGGACCCTCCGACGCTCCGGCGCCACCGCGCCGTGGCCACACAGCCGTGGACAAACCGGGGACAGCCGCGCCCACGGCTGTGTATCCGCGGTGCGTCGTCCGCGGGCCGTTGTCGACCGGCCGCCGGCGTCCCCACCCCCGGAGCCGGCACCTGTCCTTCGTCCACCCGCGATCCACAGGCCCGTGACGACGCTGACCGGTGCGGCGAGCGTCGGTCCCCAGAATCCACAACCGCTATGACGATGATGAGAGAGATCACCCTCGATCCGATGACCCGTACGAACCGTGTGGACAGAACTCCCCGTCCCTCATCGGCATCGGGCCAGCGGACCTGAGCAGAATCGCCGCGATTGGCCGAGCCCCGCATCGGCACTACAGTCGGAGGTCACCGGCGCCGCCACGGCGTCCGCACCGGCCGCAGCACCGAGCACAAGAACCGGAGACACCAGTGAAGTTCCGTGTGGAGCGCGACGTCCTCGCGGAGGCCGTCACCTGGGCCGCCCGCGGCCTTCCCAACCGGCCCCCCGTCCCGGTGCTCGCCGGGGTGTTGCTGCAGGCCGACGAGGAGGGCACGCTAACGCTCTCCGCGTTCGACTACGAGACCTCGGCGCGGATCACCGTTCCGGCCGATGTCGCGCAGGGCGGCACGGTCCTGGTGTTGGGTCGGCTCCTGGCCGACATCTCCCGCAACCTCCCGGCTCGCCCGATCGAGGTCTCGACCGACGGCAACAAGGTGCAGCTGACCTGTGGTTCGAGCCGGTTCAGCCTGCTGCGGATGCCCGCCGAGGAATACCCGAGCCTGCCGGTCTCGCCCGAGCCCAGCGGGTCGGTCGCCGGAGATGTGTTCACCCAGGCGGTGGCGCAGGTCTCGATCGCCGCGGACCGCAGCGACACCCTGCCCATCCTGACCGGGGTGCGCGTCGAGATCGACGGATCCACCATGACGCTGCTGGCCACCGACCGCTATCGGCTGGCGATGCGCGAGCTGGAGTGGAACCCGCGCGACACGGCGGCGGCCGCGGTGCTGCTGATCCCGGCGCGAACCCTCGCGGAGACCGCCAAGGCGCTCGGCGCGGCCGCCTCGGTCGAGATCGCCATGGGCGATGCGGCCGGCGGGGACGGGCTGGTGGGCTTCGAGGCCGGACAACGCCGGACGACCTCGCGCCTGCTCGACGGCGAATACCCCAAGGTCGCCTCGATCTTCCCCGCCAGCGTCGACACCGAGGCGGTCGTGGAGACCGCCGCGCTGATCGAGGCCGTCAAGCGGGTCGCGCTGGTGGCCGAGCGGAACACGCCGGTGCGGCTGCGGTTCACCGAGGGTCAGGTCGCCATCGACGCGGGCACCGGCGACGACGCCCAGGCCTCCGAGGCCGTGGAATGCGCCCTGACCGGACCGGAGATCGAAATCGCCTTCAACCCGCACTACCTCCTCGACGGCCTGAACGTGGTCGGCACGGCGTACTCCCGGCTGGCGTTCACCCAGTCCAGCCGGCCGGCGGTGCTCAGCGGCCAAGCCGACGCCGAGGGCGCGCCCGACACGACGTACCGCTATGTCCTGATGCCGGTCCGGTTCGCCGGCTGATCCGAGCCGCCAGACCCGACCCCACCGACCCCACCGACCGCGACCCCCGACCCGACCCTGAAAGGCGACCATGCAGCTCGGACTGATCGGCCTCGGCAAGATGGGCTTCAACATGCGCGAGCGGCTGCGCCGGGCCGGCCACGAGGTGATCGGGTACGACCGCAATCCGCAGGTCAGCGACGTCGCCGATCTCGCCGCGCTCAAGTCCGCGCTGACCGCGCCGCGGGCCGTATGGGTGATGGTGCCCGCCGGTGAGCCGACGCGGCAGACCGTCCAGGAGCTCGGCGAGCTCCTGGAGCCGGGCGACGTCGTCGTCGACGGCGGCAACAGCTACTACAAGGACGACGAGGCCAACGCGGTGCTGCTGGACGCCAAGGGCATCGGTTATGTCGACTGCGGCGTCTCCGGGGGGATCTGGGGCCTGGCGAACGGCTACGGGCTGATGTGTGGTGGCAGCGCGGCGAACGTCGAGCGGCTGCTGCCGATCTTCGATGCGCTGCGCCCCGACGGGCCGCGGGACGAGGGCTTCGTGCACGCCGGTGAGGTGGGCGCGGGGCACTACGCCAAGATGGTGCACAACGGGATCGAATACGGGCTGATGCACGCCTACGCCGAGGGGTGGGAGCTGCTGGAGGCCAAGGACCTCATCACCGACGTGCACGGCTGCTTCAAGGCCTGGACCCGCGGCACGGTGGTCCGATCCTGGCTGCTGGACCTGCTCGTCAAGGCCCTGGAGGAGACCCCGCACCTGGCCGGTATCGATGAGTTCACGCCGGATTCCGGCGAGGGGCGCTGGACGCTGATGGAGGCCATCGACAACGCGGTGCCGATGCCGGTGCTGGCCGCCGCGCTGTTCGCCCGGTTCGGCTCCCGGCAGGAGGACAGCCCGGCCATGCAGATGGTCAGCGCGCTGCGGGGCCAGTTCGGCGGCCACGAGGTGGCCAAGAAGAACGAGAAAGAGGACGTCAACCACGCCGCCCGACCCAAGGCGAGCCACGGGGGCGGCAGGGCCGATGCCGGCCCGACGTCCGACCCCGCCGCCACCTCCGGCCCCGGCGCGACGAACTGACGGCACCGGGCCACGGGTGTACGTCCGGCATCTGACGCTGGCGGACTTCCGCAGCTATGCGGCGGCGGAGCTGCCGTTGACGCCGGGCGCGACCACGCTGGTCGGCCGCAACGGTCAGGGCAAGACCAATCTCGTCGAGGCGATCGGCTATCTGGCCACGCTCGGCAGTCACCGGGTCGCCCAGGACGCGCCCCTGGTGCGGTTCGGCGCCGAGCGCGCCGTGCTGCGGGGGGCCGTGGTGCGCGAGGGTCGCGACCAGCTCATCGAGCTCGAGATCGTGCCCGGGCGGGCCAACCGCGCCCGGCTCAACCGGGCGCCGTTGAGCCGGCCCCGTGAGGTGTTGGGCACGCTGCGGACCGTGTTGTTCGCCCCGGAGGACCTGGGCCTGATCAAGGGGGATCCCGACCAGCGGCGCCGGTTCCTCGACGACCTCCTGGTCGCGCGGCAGCCGCGGTGGGCGGGGGTGCGGGCCGACTACGACAAGATCCTGCGGCAGCGCAATGCGCTGCTGAAATCGGCGGCACCCGACCTGCGCCGCGGCGGGCGGCGGGGGAGCCGGGCCGGCGGGGGACGCGCGGGCCGGGAGGCGCCGGGCGATGCGGCGGGCCATGCGGTGGGCGCTGCGGACCGTACGGCGACCGCGCTGCACACCCTGGACGTCTGGGACGACCAGCTCGCCGGGGTGGGCGCCCAGCTGCTCTATGCCCGGTTGCGGCTGCTGCGCGACCTGGGGCCGTTCCTGGCCACGGCGTACGACGAGGTCAGCGCGAGCCACGCCGACGCGCGGGCGACCTACCGCAGCTCCCTGGCCGAGGCGCCCGCGGCGGCCATCGCGGCCGGCGAGGTGCCCGAGCCGGAGCAGCTGCGCACGGCGCTGCTGGCGACGCTGGTCGGGCTGCGCGCCCAGGAGATCGAGCGCGGCGTGACGCTCGCCGGGCCGCACCGGGACGAGGTCCTGCTCAACCTGGGCCAGCTGCCGGCGAAGGGCTACGCGAGCCACGGCGAGTCGTGGAGTTTCGCGCTCGGCCTGCGGCTCGCGGCGTTTCAGCTGCTGCGCCGGGATCTGGGCGACGATCCAGTGCTGATCCTCGACGACGTGTTCGCCGAGCTCGACGTGGGCCGCCGGGATCGGCTCGCGGGACTGGTGCGGGATGCCGAGCAGGTGCTGGTGACCGCCGCCGTGCCGGCGGACGTGCCGGAGAGCCTGATGGGTACGACGTGCCGCGTGGAGCACGGTGCCGTCGAGCGGGTCGAGCCGCTTGAGCCGGACGAGCCGCTCGCGGCCCAGGAGTTCCTCGATGGTTGAACCGTCCACAACCTCATCCACACCCGCTGGGGATGACGCGGGTGGGTCGGCCGCCGACCCCGCAGCCCTCAGCCACCGCCCTGAGGAGATCGGCCCGGACGCGGAGGCGGAAACCATCGGCGGGGCGGCGGCGGCCGCCTTGGCCAGGGCCCGCGAGGCGGCTCGAGCGGCCGGTCTGCGGCCCTCCAGCGGCGGCCGGGTCCCGCACCGCCGCCGAGCCGCTGCGGAGCCGCCCCAGAGCGCCGAGGGCCGCGATCCGGTGCTGCTGGGCTCGAATCTGGAACGGTTCGTGGCCGAGCGCGGCTGGCAGGCCGATGTGGCGGTGGGCTCGGTGGTGGCTCGGTGGCCCGCAGTCGTCGGGCCGGAGGTCGCCCAACACGTCACGCCGGAGAACTTCGAGGGCGGCGTCCTGACGGTCCGGGCCGACTCGACGAGCTGGGCGACCCAGCTGCGCTATATGGTGCCGATCCTGCTGGAGCGGCTCGCCACGGAGGTCGGCGAGGGCGTCGTCACGGACCTGAGAGTGCTGGGCCCGGCCGGGCGCAGTTGGCGGCACGGGCGGCGCAGCGCCCCCGGCGGCCGGGGCCCCCGCGACACCTACGGCTGAGCATCATCCCCGGTCAGCGACGGGGTTACTGGCGAGGAATTCTCAGATGTGGGGTCCGACCTGCGATAGGGCATGGCCAGATCCCTCTGTTCGAAGGATGCCGCATGCCCTCCGTTTTCCGTCGGATGCTCGACGATGCTCGGATCTCGACCAAGCTGTTCGCTGCGTTCGGGATCATCCTGGTCCTGCTGGCCACCGTGGCCATGACCGGCGTCCTGCAGACTCGCAACGCCGCCCAGGCGGGGCAGAACCTCGACGATCGCGAGGTGCGCAGCCTGCAGAAGCTGTCCGCCTTGCAGACCAGCATCGCGCAGACCCGCTTCGACGTGTATGACCTCGCCGCGCTGCCGACCGCCAAGCTGGACGAGACCATCACGAAGGTGAAGGCGAACGACGCCACGCTGGACCAGCGCGCCGCGGACTTCAAGGCCTCGGCTGGGACCGGCGAGGCAGCTCAGGTCGACACCATCGTCGCCGAGATCGGCCTGCTACGGCAGGTTCGGGACAGCAAACTGGTGCCGCTGGCCCGAGCCAACAACGACGACGCCTATCACGTCGTCCGCATCGGCGAGGCCGTCCCGCACTACCTGGCCGCGGTCAAGGCGGTCACCGCCCTGCAGGACTCGGTCAACAAGCGGGTGGCGGACTCGGTGGACGCGATGGCCGCCGACGCGTCTCGGGCGACCCTCCTGATCGGAGCCGTGGCCCTGGTCGCCATCCTGCTGGCGGTGGCCCTGGCCCTGGGCCTGGCCCGCGTCATCTCGACCCGCCTGGGACGCGTCGGGCAGGCGCTGGCCCAGGTGGCCGACGGACGCCTGGACGTGCGCAGCGATGTGACCGGCGCGGACGAGGTCGGCCGGGTCAGCGGCGATGTGAACCGCGTCCTCGACGTCCTGCAGCCCGCCATGGCCGACCTCGCGCAGAACGCCACGCAGCTGTCGACCTCGGCCCAGGGGCTCGGGTCGACCGCCGAAAAGATGCGGCAAGGCGCGCAGGCGGCCGCCGCGCAGGTGCGGCGTGCGGCGGAGTCGGCGAACAGCGTCTCCACGGTGGTCTCCACCGTGGCCGCGGGGGCCGAGGAAATGAGCGCCTCCATCCGCGAGATCTCCACGAACACCACCAGCGCCCGGGACATCGCCCAGGAGGCGGTCTCCGCCGCCGATGAGACGCGGCAGGCCGTGAGCCGGCTCGGGGAGTCCTCGGTCGAGGTCGGCAATGTCGTCAAGGTGATCACGGCGATCGCCGAGCAGACCAACCTGCTGGCGCTGAACGCCACGATCGAGGCGGCCCGCGCCGGTGAGGCCGGCAAGGGCTTCGCGGTCGTCGCCAACGAGGTCAAGGACCTGGCGCAGGAGACCGCGAAGGCCACCGAGGACATCGGCCAGCGGGTCGAGGCCATTCAGCGGGACACCGGCGAGGCGGTCGAGGCCATCACCAAGATCTCCGGGATCATCGCGCGGATCAGCGACGCTCAGGTCACCGTGGCCTCGGCGGTCGAGGAGCAGACGATGACCACCAACGAGATGGCCCGTTCGGTCAGCGACGCCTCGCAGGGCACCGGCCAGATCGCCCACGACCTGGAGACCGTGGTCGGCTTGGCCCGCGAGTCGGAGCAGGGCGCCGACCGGTCGGCCGAGGGGGCCGCGGAGGTTGCGGCGCTCGCGGTCAGCGTGGAAAAGGTCGCGGCCAAGTTCCGCTACTAGGCCAGCCCGGGCTCGCCCGCGAGGGCTAGCTGGCTCGCCCGCTAGGGCTCGGGATCGGCGTCGGGGTTCTCGACGTAGCCGCGGTAGCCGGCCCGGGTCACCATGTGCGCCGAGACCGGCACGGTCAACAGTTGGAAGGCCGCCACCACCAGCAGCATCACCGTGGCGGAGCGATCCCGCAGCGCCAGGCCGACCCCGAGCAGCGTCAGCAGAACGCCGAGGACCTGCGGCTTGGCGCCGGCGTGCTGGCGGGAGAACAGGTCCGGCAGGCGCACCAGACCGATGCCGGTGGTGAGGTTCATCAGCGCGCCCAGCAGCACCGCCACCAGGGCGGCTCCGTCGGCGACAGCGTCCCAGCTCATCGGGGCTCCTCGCGGTCCTCGGCGGCGCCGGCCTCGACGCCGCCCGCTCCGGCCCCGCCCACCGGGGACCGGCCGGGGTCGACGTCGCGGGGGACGAGCCGCACGATGGCGACCGAGCCCAGAAAGCCCAGCAGGGACAGCGACACCAGGATCGGCAGCGTGTCGGCGTGCCGACCGAGCACGGCGTCCAGGCCGACGGTGCAGATGACGATCGCCACGAGCACCTCGGCCCCGACCGCCCGGTCCAGCACGCTGGGGCCCCGCGCGATTCGGATCAGCGTCAGCAGCGTGGCGATGCCCAGCAGGGAGTAGCCGAGGGTGGCGACGACCGGGCTCATCGCGCGACCACCTCACTCGCGCTGAGCGCCCGCAGCACCCGGCGTTCCTGCTCGTGCACCCGGCGTACGGCGGCCGCCAGCCGCTGCGGCGTCGGGGCGTCGAAGATGTGCAACATCAGCACCCCGGTCTCGGGGTCGAGGTCGACCACCAGCGAGCCGGGCACCAGGGAGCACAGCTCCGCGGTGATGACGCGGGTCAGGTCGCTGGTGCCGCGCAGCGGCACGCGCAGGAAGCGGCCCGCGGGGCGATACCAGGGCGCGACCGCTTTGTAGGCCACCTCCAGGCTCGCCACCACCACATCGACGAGGAATCTGGCGACCAGGATCACCGCACCCACCGGGTGCAGCCGCAGCCCGGCGATGACCGGGGGCATCGGGAAGAGCACGAGGATGAGCGTGGCCAGCAGCAGGCCCGCCACGGTGTTGCCGACGCTCCAGTCCCCGAACAGCGCCGTCCACAGCAGCGTCAGCGCGAGCAGGGGCAGCAGTCGCGGCCGGGCCCAGGATCTCCGCCGGCTCACGGCACACCGCCGGGGAAGACGGCGGAGATGTACGGCGCGCGGGCGGTCGCCTCGCGGGCGGCGGCATCGGTGACCGCATAGAGCGGGCCCGCGGCCAGCGTCAGCGCCGTGCTGACGACCACGAGCAGGACGGCCGGCCAGAGCAGGCCCCTCGGCACGGTGCGTCGGGCTGCGGTGACCGGGCCGGCCACCAGGGGATCGGCGGCGGCGGGATCGGCGGCGATGCGGGCGGCGGTGGCGGGATCGGCGGGTACGACGTGGCTGGGCCGGGTCTGCAGCGCGGTGTCGGACTCGGCATCGGAGACCGCATCGCCGCCCGGCGAGCGCCAGAACGCCCGGGACCACACCCGGCTCACGGCGTACAGCGTGAGCAGGCTGGTCACCAACGACCCGGCGACCAGGGTGTAGGCGAGCGGGGAGCCGGCGGCCACCCCGGCCTGCAGCAGCCCGACCTTGCCGAGGAAGCCGGACAGCGGAGGGATCCCGGCGAGGTTCATCGCGGGGACGAAGAACAGGATCGCCACCAGCGGGGCCGTGCCGGCGACCCCGCCGAGCCGGGCCAGCGAGGTGCTCCCGGCGTGCGCCTCGACGAGGCCGATGACCAGGAACAGGGCGGTCTGCACGACGATGTGGTGGGCCACGTAGAAGATCGCCGAGCTCAACCCCAACTGGTTGCCCACCGCCACCCCGTAGACCATGTAGCCGATGTGGCTGACCAGCGTGAACGACAGCAAGCGCTTGGCATCGTCCTGGGCGATGGCGCCGATGATCGCGACCAGCATCGTGGCCAATGCGGCCCACATGAGCAGGTCCGGCACGAACCCTCCGCCGGGGAAGAGCAGGGTCTGGGTGCGGATGATCGCGTAGACGCCCACCTTGGTGAGCAGCCCGGCGAACACCGCGGTGACGGGGGCGGGCGCGGTGGGATAGCTGTCCGGCAGCCAGCCCGACATCGGGAAGATCGCCGCCTTCACCGCGAACCCGACCAGCAGCAGGACCTGCAGCAGGACGCGATGGCTCTCCGGGAGCTGGGCCAGCCGGACCGCGAGCTGGGCGAGGTTCACGGTGCCGCATGCGGCGTAGATCATCGCGATCGCCGTCAGGAACAGCATCGAACTGAGCAGGCTGACGAAGACGTAGTTCACCCCGGCCCGCACACGATCGGGCGTGCCGCCCAGGGTGAGCAGCACGAAGCTGGCGACCAGCAACATCTCGAAGCCGACGTAGATGTGGAACAGGTCGCCGGACAGGAACGAGGTGTCCACCCCGGCGATCAGGATGAGCAGCGCGGGGTGGAAGACCGGCAGGGGGGACTCGCCGTCGCCGTGCTCGTGGGAGTCGCGGCCCTGCCCGATCGCATAGAGCGTGACGCCCAGCGTCGTCAGGGACGCGATGAGCAGCATCAACGCGGTGATCCGGTCGGCGACCAGGACGATCCCCTGCGGCGGGACCCAGCCGCCGACCGACACGACCAGGGGCTGGTCGAGCAGATGCGCCGCGGCGAGCAGGCCCGCCGCCGCGGCCATCGTGAATCCCAAGGAGGCCAGGCTGACGATGCGCTGCCACCGTTCGCGGCGGCCGGCCACGACGGCCAGCCCGGCTCCGACGAGCGGGACGACGACCGGCAAGGGCACCACCCAGGACCAATCGCTCATCGGGTCGCTCCAGCGCCCGGCCCGGTCTCGGCACCCACGTCCCCATCGGCGGGCTCGTCGTCGGAGGTCGGGTCGGCCAGGACGTCGACCTCACTCTCGGCGTCCGCCTCGCCCGCCCGCGCCACTCGCGCGTCTTCGGTGTCATCGGTGATCGCGTCGGTCTGCTCCGCCTCGGCCGCCCGGTAGGCCAGGGCCAGCACGAAGCCGGTCAGCGCCAACGTGATGACGATGGCGGTGAGCACCAGCGCCTGCGGCAGGGGATCGGTCATCCCGTCCTGGCCGGTGTCCGCGCCCCGGATCAGCGGCGGCCGGCCCGCGTTGCCGCTGGCCAGCAGGAAGAGCAGGTTGATGCCGTTGCTCATCAGCAGCACGCCGAGGAACGCGCGGACGATCCCGCGGGCCATCAACAGGTAGATGCCGACGCCGACGAGCAGTCCACAGACCAGCGCCAGGGTGATATTCGTGCTCATCGGGTCTCGCCCTCCGCGGGGCCGGTGGGGACCGGGACGTCAAGACTGAGCCCGCCCTGATCCTCGATGCCGGAGCCCAGGCTGCGCAGGATGTCCAGGACCAGCCCGACGACGACGAGGTAGACGCCGATGTCGAAGAACAGCGAGGTCACCACGTGGATCTCGCCGATCGCCGGCAGCGTGGCGTGCAGGATCCAGGTCTGCAGCACCTGACCGCCGACGATCATCGAGGCGAGCCCGTTCCCCGCGGACAGGAACAAGCCGGTGCCGAGCAGCAGACCGGGGGGCACCGGCAGGGCCGAGCGCAGCTCCTCGCGGCCGCCGGCCAGATAGCGCAGCGCCAGCGCCAGCCCGGCGACGATGCCGGCGGCGAATCCCCCGCCGGGGCTGTTGTGGCCGGTGAACAGCAGGAACACCGACCACAGCAGGGCGACGTGGAAGATGAGTCGGACGACGACCTCGAGCAGCAGGGAGCGGCGGACGGGGTGCATCGCGTCGGCCTCGCGCAGCCACAGCGGGCGCTGGGAGGGCGCGTCCGCTGGTGAGCTCTCGGCGCCCTCGGAAGCCGCGCCGGCGCCCTCGCGCGGCACACCGGCCCCCTGGGGCGGCGCGTCGGAGCCGCCGCGCCGGGCCCGCACCCGGGCGAGCGCCTCGCGCGTCGGCGCCAGCCGGGTGTCGTCGATGAAGATCAGGCTGGCGATGCCGGTCGCGGCGGCGATGACGACGGACAGCTCGCCCATGGTGTCCCAGGCCCGGGTGTCGACCAGAATCACGTTGACGATGTTGCGGCCACCGCCGAAGTCCAGGGCGCTCTCGGCGAGCCCGGTCGAGGCCGGGGGCCGGGTCCGCCAGGTGGGCACCACCAGGGCGAGCGCAGTGACGAGCGCGCCGCCGCCGAGGCCGAGGGCGAGGCGCAGGAGTCGCCGGCCGCGATCGTCGTCGTCGAACCGGCTCGGCAACCGCCGCAGCACAAGGACGAACACCAGCAGCGAAACCGACTCGGCGAGCACCTGGGTCAGCGCCAGGTCTGGGGCACCGAACAGCAGGAACAGCAGGGCGCACCCATAGCCGGTGGCACCGACCAGCAGCACCGCCCGCATCCGGCGCCGGGCCATGGCCGCAAGGACGGCCGCGACGCCGGTGGCCAGCGCCACCCAGACCTGCGCCAGGTCGTCGTACGGGCGCACCGTCGCCGGCACCGGTTTGGCCACCCACAGCGCATAGCCGGTGGTCCCCAGCGTCGTGAGCAGGATGAGCGCCATCGACAGCGGCAGCGATCCCCGCTGCAGGGTGCCGGTGATCCGCACCGACCCGTGGTCCAGCCGGCGCATCCCGCCGCGGTAGGCCTCGTCGGCCCCGTACGGCGCGGTCCGATGCCCGATCGCCGTCTGGGCCCGGTTGATCGGTCGGCGGGCCGCGACCAGCCCCGCGCCCACCAGCAACGTGGCCGCGGACAGCAGCAGCGGCGCCCCGAACCCGTGCCAGACGCCGAGGTGCACCTCGCCGCCGCCGTCGGGGAGCAGCCGCGCGTACTCCGTGAGGGCCGGCTCGAACAGCGGCGAGATCGGCCCGGCGATCAGGCCCGCGACGGCCAGCAGCAGCGGGATGCCGACCAGCACGGGGCCCGCCGCGTGAAAGGGGCTGGGTTCGGCGTCGGCGCGGTCCCGAAAGGCGCCCCAGACGAACCGGCCGCTGTAGGCGACGGTCAACGCGGACCCGGCCACCAGGACGACCAGGACGTACGGCGCCCAGTCGGCTTCTGTGGCGAGATAGGTGGTGTACACCGCCTCCTTGCCGACGAAGCCCAGCAGCGGCGGCAGCCCGGCCATCGAGGCGGCGCCCAGCAGGCCCGCCGCGGCCAGTCCCGGCGAGCGGTGTCGCAGCCCGGAGAGCACCCGGAGGTCGCGCGTGCCGGTGGCGTGGTCGATCGCGCCGACGGTGAGGAACAGGCAGCCCTTGAAGAGGGCGTGCGCGAGCAGCATGGTCACCCCGGCGAGGGCGGCCTGCTCGGTGCCGGTGCCGACGAGGACGACGAGGAACCCCAGTTGGGAGACGGTGCCGAAGGCCAACAGCAGCTTCAGGTCGTGCTGCCGCAGCGCCCGGTAGGCCCCGAGCAGCATCGTCGTGCCGCCCAGCACCAGGCAGACGGTGCGCCAGGCGGGCAGCTGCGCGTACGCCGGGGCCAGGCGGGCCACCAGGTAGATCCCGGCCTTGACCATCGCCGCGGCGTGCAGATAGGCGCTGACCGGAGTGGGGGCGGCCATCGCCCCGGGCAGCCAGTAGTGGAAGGGCACCAGCGCCGACTTCGAGATGGCCCCGACCAGCAGCAGCACCACGGCCGTGACCAGCACGCCGTCCGCGTCCTGCGCGGCCGGGACGGTCAGCTCCGAGAGCCGGTAGGTGCCGGCGCGCTGGCCCACGATGACGATCCCGCCGAGCATCGCCAACCCGCCGAAGGTGGTGACGACCAGGGCCTGGGTGGCTGCGGCCCGGCTGGCCCGGCTGCGGCTGGAGTGCCCGATGAGCAGGTAGGACAGGACGGTCGTGATCTCCCAGAAGACATAGAGCAGGAGCATGTCGTCGGCCGTGACCAGGCCGATCATGGCGCCGGCGAAGGCGGTCAGGCAGGCCCCGAAGCGGCCCAGGCCGGGTTCGTCGTCCTCGAAGTAGGCGGCGCAATAGCCCAACACCAGGACCCCGATGGCGCCGATGACCAGCAACAACAGCCAGGCGAGGGAATCGGTCCGGAAGGTCAGCGACAGGCCGATCGAGGGGGCCCACTCGTAGCGTTCGACGGGTGCCGCGGACCCCCGAATCGGGGCGTTCGCCAGCGCCCAGCCGGTGGCCACGGCGGGCGCGATGGCCAGCAGCCAGAAGGCCCGGCGCCCGAGCCGACGCAGCGCGACGGGAGCGCCGCACGCGGCCACGACGTGCAGCGCGACAAGAAGGATCACGATGGTCCTGGGCTGGGGGAGGGCGGGGGGAGCGGTAGCGGGGAGTCTAGCGAACGGCCGGTTCGGTCGCGCGGGCGGAATGGCCCGCAGAGCCCTCGACGGGCCGGGGTACATATGGGGAGTCGTCCCCGCCCCCGTTCGGGCGTCAGCGCGGCTCGCCGGGCCGTGCATGGCGTCCGCCCCGCAGGCGCGCAGGTAGACTGTCGACGCTAAGCAAGCCCGTCGTTCGTGCTCGAGTCGTGCGCCGGCGTCCGGCGCGCACCGTCGCCCGGCGCGAGCCCTACACCAGCGCGGATGCCTCTGTTTCAGGAGCGTCGTGTCCGAGTCCCCCGCCGAGCAGCACCCAGCGCCCAGCGCCCCACCGGCCGGCACCGCGGGGAGCCAACCGGACCCGACGTACGACGCGAGCGCGATCACCGTCCTGGAGGGCCTGGATGCGGTCCGCAAGCGCCCGGGCATGTACATCGGCTCCACCGGCGAACGCGGCCTGCACCACCTGGTCTGGGAGATCGTCGACAACGCCGTGGACGAGGCGTTGGCCGGCTACGCCACGCATGTCGATGTCACCCTGCTCGCCGACGGCGGGGTGCGGGTCCGCGACAACGGGCGCGGCATCCCCACCGACATCCACCCCCAGGAGGGGGTCTCGGCCGTGGAGTTGGTGCTGACCCAGCTGCACGCCGGCGGCAAGTTCGGCGGCGGCGGCTACAAGGTCTCCGGCGGCCTGCACGGGGTCGGCTCCTCCGTGGTCAACGCGCTGTCCACGCGGCTGGAGGCGGAGGTCCGGCAGAAGGGCCACGTGTTCCGGATGGCGTTCGAGCGCGGCGTGCCGGTGGCGCCGCTGGTGCGGGGCGAGGCCACCGATGAGACCGGCACGACGATCACCTTCTGGGCGAGCCCGGAGATCTTCGAGAGCACGACGTACGACTTCGAGATCATTCGGGCCCGCTTCCAGCAGTACGCGTTCCTGAACAAGGGCCTGACGATCAGCCTCACCGACGAACGGCCGCAGGCCGTCGAGCTGGCCGAGAGCGAGCTGGAGGAGGCCGCGGAACTGGCCGAGGCCTCGCCCGCGGAGGGCGACGACAAGGACTCCCTGGAGGAGAAGGCCGCGGCGGCCGACAGCGCCCGTGCCGGCGCGGTGGCCAAGGACGCCAGCGGCCGGGCGCTGGGGCGCACGGTCAGCTACCGGTACGACGGGGGCCTGGTCGACTACGTCAGCCACCTCAACGCGAGCAAGCGCAGCGAGCCGGTGCACGCCGACGTGATTTCTTTCGAGCTGGAGAACTCCGACCGCAACCTCTCGCTCGAGGTCGCGATGCAGTGGACCACGGCCTACAACGAGTCGGTGCACACCTACGCGAACACCATCAACACCCACGAGGGCGGCACCCACGAGGAAGGCTTCCGGGCGGCGCTGACCCGGCTCGTCAACGACTTCGCGCGCAAGCAGAACCTGCTCAAGGAGAAAGAGGACAATCTCACCGGCGAGGACGTCCGGGAGGGCCTCACCGCGGTGGTCTCGGTGAAGCTGGGCGAGCCGCAGTTCGAGGGGCAGACCAAGACCAAGCTGGGCAACTCCGAGGTCAAGGGCTTTGTCCAGGGCGCCATGACCAGCGAGTTCGGGGACTGGCTGGAGCGGCACCCCGGCGAGGGCCGCGAGATCGTCCGCAAGGCCGTGCAGGCCGCGGCGGCCCGCGTCGCGGCGCGCAAGGCCCGCGAGTCCACCCGCAAGGGCCTGATGACCTCCGGTGGGTTGCCCGGCAAGCTGCGCGACTGCCAGTCCAAGGACCCCAGCGTCTCCGAGATCTACATCGTCGAGGGCGACTCCGCCGGCGGCTCGGCCAAGGACGGCCGCAATCCGTTCAACCAGGCGATCCTGCCGATCCGCGGCAAGATCCTCAACGTCGAGAAGGCCCGCATCGACAAGGTCATGGCCAACACCGAGGTGCAGGCGCTGATCAGCGGGTTCGGCACCGGCGTGGGCGAGGACTTCGACCTCGACAAGGCCCGCTACCACAAGATCATCCTGATGGCCGACGCCGACGTCGACGGCATGCACATCCGGACCCTGCTGCTCACGCTGCTGTTCCGGTTCATGCGGCCGCTGATCGAGGCCGGCTACGTCTACCTCGCGCAGCCGCCGTTGTATCGGCTCAAGTGGAGCAACCACCCGCACGAGTTCGCCTTCTCCGACCGGGAACGCGACGACATGCGGGCCCGCGGCGAGGCCCAGGGCTGGCGCTTGCCCAAGGAAGCACCCGTGCAGCGGTACAAGGGGCTGGGGGAAATGAACGCCAAGGAACTGTGGGAGACGACCATGGACCCCGAGCACCGGGTGTTGCTGCAGGTCACCCTCGACGACGCGGCCGCGGCGGACGAGATCTTCTCGGTGCTGATGGGCGAGGACGTCGAGTCCCGCCGCGGATTCATCCAGCGCAACGCCCGAGACGTGCGGTTCTTGGACCTGTGACGACGACGCGAGACGCGCAGCGGAGCGAGCATCGCAGCGCGAGGAACAGGTCGAAACGGGCTCGACCTGTGACGACGACGCGAGACGCGCAGCGGAGCGAGCATCGCAGCGCGAGGAACAGGTCGAAACGGGCTCGACCTGTGACGACGACCCCGGACGACGTACGAGCTGACCCACTCCGCGAACAGGACGCCACGTGACCGACGAGACCACCCCGCCCACCGACGACCAGGGCGGCGACGAGCAGGGCTTCGACCGGGTGGAGCCGGTCGACCTCAACGCGGAGATGCAGCGCAGCTACATCGACTACGCGATGAGCGTCATCGTCAACCGCGCCCTGCCGGACGTGCGGGACGGGCTCAAGCCGGTGCACCGGCGGATCGTCTACGCGATGTACGACGAGGGCTACCGCCCCGACCGCGGCTATAACAAGTGCGCCCGCGTCGTGGGCGACGTGATGAGCAAATATCACCCGCACGGCGACTCGGCGATCTACGACGCCCTGGTGCGGCTCGCCCAGACCTGGGTGATGCGCTATCCGCTCATCGACCCGCAGGGCAACTTCGGCAACGCCGGCGACGACGGCGCGGCGGCCGCCCGCTACACCGAGAGCCGGATGATGCCGCTGGCGATGGAGCTGGTGCGCGACATCGACGAGGACACCGTCGACTTCCACGACAACTACGACGGCAAGGACAAGGAGCCCGACGTCCTGCCCGCGCGCTTCCCGAACCTGCTGGTCAACGGCAGCGCCGGGATCGCGGTCGGGATGGCCACCCAGATCCCGCCGCACAACCTGCGGGAAGTGGCCGAGGCCGCGCAGTGGGTGCTGGAGCACCCGGAGGCCACCAAGGAAGAGCGCCTCGAGGCGTGCCTGCGGCTCATCAAGGGGCCCGACTTCCCGACGTACGGGCTGATCATGGGCCGCCGCGGCATCGAGGACGCCTACCGCACCGGCCGCGGCTCGATCACCATGCGCGCTCGGGTCGAGGTCGAGGAGATCGGCGGCCGGACCTGCCTGGTGGTGACCGAGCTGCCATACATGGTCAACCCCGACGCCCTGGCCCGCAAGATCGCCGAGCTGGCCAAGGACGGCAAGCTGTCCGGGATCGCCGACGTCGCCGACGAGACGTCCGGGCGGACCGGTCAGCGGCTGGTCATCGTGCTGCGCCGGGACGCGGTCGCCAAGGTCGTCCTGAACAACCTGTACAAGCACACCCAGCTGCAGACGACGTTCGGGGCCAACATGCTCGCCCTCGTCGACGGGGTGCCGCGGACGCTGCCGATCGGGGCGTTCGTGCGCTATTGGGTCGAGCACCAGATCGAGGTCGTCATCCGGCGGACGCAGTACCGGCTGCGTCAGGCCGAGAAGCGGATGCACATCCTGCGGGCGCTGCTCAAGGCGCTGGACGCCCTGGACGAGGTCATCGCGCTGATCCGCGCCTCGGCCAGCGCCGATGCCGCCAAGACCGGCCTGATGGAGCTCCTCGAGATCGACGAGGACCAGGCGCTGGCGATCCTGGACATGCAGCTGCGCCGGCTGGCCGCCCTGGAGCGGCAGCGGCTCATCGACGAGCACGACGAGCTGGCCCGCCGCATCGCGGACTTCGAGGACATCCTGGCGACGCCGGATCGGCAGCGCCGCATCGTCTCCGAGGAACTGGCCGAGATCGTCGAGAAGTACGGCGACGAGCGGCGCACCCAGATCGTCCCGTTCGACGGGGACATGTCCATGGAGGACCTGATCCCGCAGGAGGACGTGGTCGTCACGATCACGCGCGGCGGCTACGCCAAGCGGACGGCCGTCACGGCGTACCGCTCACAGAAGCGCGGCGGCAAGGGCGTGCGCGGGGCGCAGCTGCGCGGCGACGACATCGTCGAGCACTTCTTCGTCTCCACGACGCATCACTGGCTGCTGTTCTTCACCAACTTCGGGCGGGTCTATCGGGCCAAGGCCTACGAGCTGCCCGAGGGCTCGCGAGACGCCAAGGGCCAGCACGTGGCGAACCTGCTGGCGTTCCAGCCCGAGGAGCGCATTGCCGCGGTCCTGGCCCTGGAGAACTACGAGGAGCAGCCCTACCTCGTGCTCGCCACCCGCGCCGGGCTGGTGAAGAAGACGCGGCTGGTGGAGTACGACAGCCCGCGCAGCGGCGGCCTCATCGCGGTGAACCTGCGCGACGGCGACGAGCTGGTCGGCGCGCGGGTCTGTTCCGCGGCCGATGACCTGCTGCTCGTCTCGCGCGGCGGCCAGGCGCTGCGGATCCACGCCGACGACGAGACGATGCGGCCGATGGGCCGGGCGACCAGCGGGGTGACCGGCATGAAGTTCCGGGGTCGGGACACCCTGTTGGCGATGAGCCTGATCCCGGCCGAGCAGGACCCGGACGTCTTCGTGGTCTTCGAGAACGGCCTGGCCAAACGAACCCCTGCGTCGGACTACCCGGTCAAGGGCCGGGCCGGGCTGGGTGTGCGGGCCGCGGCGGTCTCCGAACGCGGCGGCGACCTGGTCGGGGCGCTGACGGTCGCCGAGGACGACGAGGTCATGGTCGTCATGGAGAAGGGCAAGATCGTCCGGTCGCGCGCGGACGGCGTACGAAGGACCGGGCGCAACACGATGGGCGTGCAATTCGCCAAGCCCGACACCGGCGACGCGATCGTGGCGGTGGCGCGCAACGCGGAGTCCGAGGCGGACGCGGCGGAGGGCGCGGATGCGGTGGAGGGCGCGGATGCGGCCGTCGATCCGGCGGACGCGGCCGTCGATCCGGGGGAACTGAACGACGGCTCGGTAACAGCCGACGACGGCGTGTCCCCCGGCGGGGCCTCGGAGGGTACCGTGACGCCAGGCGATGACGTGACCGAGCACGACGACGGCGGAGGTGAGCAGTGACGGCGAACAGCACTTCGGAATCCTCGGCGTCGGCGCAGGAGGACAAGCCCGCGACGACGGCGTCGGGCGCGTCGGCGGCGTCGGCGGGGCGGACCGAGCCCGGCCGCCGGGTCAAGCTCACCCTCGCCCGGGTCGACCCCTTCTCGGTGCTGAAGATCTCGTTCCTGCTCTCCGTGGCCCTGGGCATCGCGGGTGTGGTGGCGGTCGCCGTGCTGTGGGGGATGCTCAACGGGATGGGCGTCTTCTCGACGATCACCGAGTCCGTCAACGAGTTGCAGTCCGGGGCGCAGTCCTCGACCCGGGTGGACATCGCGGACTGGTTCTCGTTCGGCCGGGTCATCGCGCTGGCCGTGGTCTTCGGTGGCATCGACGTCATCCTGCTGACCGCAATCTCCACGCTGACGGCGTTCGTCTACAACATCTGCGCCACCCTGCTCGGCGGGGTGCAGATGACGCTGTCCGACGACTGACCGCTGCGCGCCGCCGGGTCCCGGTGGGGTTCGGTGGGTCGGCGTGTCGGTCGGCAAAGCCCGTGGTGGCGAGTTTTTGGCGGCACCGTCCAGGTGCGGTAACCTAACGGGGCGCGCGGCCGGTCCGGCCGCTGCGACGGGCCTATAGCTCAGACGGTTAGAGCGCTTCCCTGATAAGGAAGAGGCCACAGGTTCAAGTCCTGTTAGGCCCACCCAGTTCCGCGCGGGGCCCCGGTGCTCACCGGGGCCCCGCGGCTGTGTTGGGCGGGCCGGTCGTGTCCCTAGCGACATACAGTGTCCCCCCGCGCTCTCGACTGAGATTTCCCCCTGGCGCTGTGCCCTGGGGACTTGTCCGGGGACAAGCGTCGGCGGTGTGGTGCGGACGCCACACTGTATGTCGTTAGGGACACGAGCTCTCGCGCGAAGCCCATGACGGGAGGTTCTGGCCGGGCTGGCCGGGCTGGCCGGGCTGGCCGGGCTGGCCGGGTTGACCGCGGGTGACGGGCTGCGGGCGGGCCCTCGGAGCGTCGCGTAGGCTGGGGCGCATGCGCAGATTGGTGGCGATGGCGGCGGCGGTCGTGGCGGGACTGGTGGTGGCCCGCAAGGTCCAGGAGCAGCAGGAAGAGCAGGACCTGTGGGCTCAGGTGACCGACCCGGCGCCGGCGAGTCGGCCGACGTCGTGAGAACGCCTCGCCCGGCGTGACGGGCGCGTGGCGGTGCCGCACAGTCCACGTGCCGCCGCTGCACCAGGGGCCTTGGCGCAATTGGTAGCGCACCTGCTTTGCAAGCAGGGGGTTAGGGGTTCGAGTCCCCTAGGCTCCACCATCGTTGCAGGGTCTAAACCTGCCCCGCGTGACGCTGGGGCAAGTGTTCTGCGTTCACCTGACTCGGAACAGCGGGGCAGGGCGAGGACGCTCGCCGCCTATGCTGCCGGGACGCGGTGCGCGTTCTCGCCGCAGGTGTTGCCCCCACGTACTGGGTCTCCTATCCTGTTTCCCGACATGAGAAACCTGACGATTCAAGAAACACGCATGGTCGGTGACGCTATCGCACGAGTGGTCGCGCTGTTGCCGGTCGAGTGGAGTTTCGCGGAGGCGCGGGAGTCGCCAGCCGCCGTTGCGGGAGTCGATGTCGTCGTCGAGCTTGTCGGCCCGAGCGGGAACGCGGTGCGGTTCGCCGCGGAGGTAAGACGGTCCGGGTCCATCCCCACCTCGCTTCTCATCACCGTGTTACGCGATATTGCGAGCAGGACGAGGATGCCGGTCCTGTATGTCTCGGACTACATCGGGCGGGCATTGCGGGAGGGACTCGCCGCGGAGGGGATCAGTTACGCGGACACGACCGGGTGGGTTCGCATCGTGTCGGCTGACCCCCTGATTCTCCTCACCGGAGCCGGTAGTCCTCGGGCTCCGCGTGATCGCCGCACCAATGCCGTGGTGCGCCTCAACGGGCTGGCTGCGAATCGCCTCATCCGAGCGCTCGCGACCGTGCAGCCTCCTGTCGGCGTCCGGTCGCTGGCAGTGCTCGCGGGGGTGTCTCCGGGGTCGGTGTCGAAGCTGCTCAGCACCCTGGCCGCCGAGGGCATCGTCGACCGCAACCCGGAGGGGAAGATCGATGTGGTTCGACGACGCGCCCTGATCAGACGGTGGACCACTGACTACGCGTTCGCGGAGACGAACAGCGCCGTCGCGTTCTATCTCGCGCCGCGCGGCATAGACCGCACCCTGCCGCGGCTCGCAGAACTGTCGATGGAGGTGGCGATGACCGGATCGTCCGGAGCGCGGCTGCTGTTGCCAGCCGGGCGCACCTCAGTGGTCCCGCTGCGGCTCCTCTCGCTCTACGCTGCGGACCCTCCCGCCGTCGCTCAGGAGCTCGGGCTCATCGAAACCGAGCCCAGGAGTGCGAACGTGGTCATCGCGCGTCCACAGGACCCAGACATCTTGAATGACGGAAAGAGCTCGGCGGATGTCGGAGTGGCCCCGACTCCGCTCGTGCTCGCGGACATGCTGACTCTGCCGGGCCGGTCAGACGCTGAGGCCGAACAACTCTTCGACAGCCTTGCCGCTACCGATCCAGCCTGGAGCACCTGATGGTCAAGAACGTTCCGGAGTACGTGGCTGCGCGCCGTGTCCTGCTTGACGCCTTGACAGCGCTCGACAGCCACCGGAACAACCTCGTTCTCGTCGGTGCACAAGCCATCTATCACCACACGGGTGGGGCAAACGCCATCAACGTGCCGCTGATGACTACCGATGCCGACCTCGCGGTCAACACTGCCGACCTGGCGGACGTCCCCGAGATCGGCGAGACGCTCCGCGCCGCAGGGTTCTCCCCAGGATCGAACCCTGGCCACTGGATCGCCCTCAGTGACGTGGCAGTAGACCTGATGGTGGTCCCGCACCAATCAGGCACGGCTCGCGCCTCGGCCCGCGCGGCCCGAATTCCGCCGCATGACAAGAGCACGGCCCGGATCGCCCGAGGCCTTGAACCCGCCCTCATCGACAACGAGGTGGTGACCCTTTCCGCACTTGACCCGGCCGACGGCAGGACCCTCGAGGCGAGGGTGGCGGGTCCTGCTGCATTGCTGACAGCGAAGGTCATCAAGATCGCTGAGCGACTCGATCAGGCACCCCGTCAACCTGATCGACTGAAGGAGAAGGACGCCCTCGATGCTCTCCGGCTCCTACAGGCGATCGACACCCCTGAACTCATCCGAGGTTTTCAGTTGCACCGCGCCGAGGAGCACGCCGCGGCCGTCACTGCAGAAGCCCTGAGAATCATGCACGAGCACGCGACAGCGATCGATAGCCGCTTGCCGCAGCTCGCGGCTTCCGCGTCGTCTGGCGACCCCACCATCGCGCCCGCCTTCGCAGCGCTGGTCGCCGACCTCTTCAGGGCAATGTGACCCGCACCGAGGACCACGATCGAGGAGGAAGCCTCGGCGCGGGCACCGCCTTTCGCCACAGCTAACACGCCGTGACGTCAGCCCGTCGCAACCCCCAGTGACGTCGAAAGGACCACGCTCACGGGGTCGACAGAAGCAGAGCCCGCAGCTCGGCTGGGGTGGCGACAGTCGAAGCGGCCTCGGCCCACTCGGCGGGTTCCCCGTATCCCCAGGTCACGGCAATGGTCGGTATGCCATGAGCGGCCGCACCCTCGATGTCGTGATGCCGGTCGCCGACCATCACGGCCCGGCTCACGTCGTACCCGAGCTCGCCCAACCGCGCCAGCGCCGCCCCGACGACCGCCGCTTTCGTCCCGGTCACCTCGTCGGGCGGCGAGCCGCACACGGCGGCGAAGCACGCCGAGAGTCCGTGCGCCTCGATCACCGGCACGGCCGCTGTCGTCACCTTCGAGGTCGCCACCGCCAGCGGAAGCCCCGCCGCATGCAGGTCGCGGACCAGCGCGATCATCCCCGGATACGCCGGGGTATCCGCCAGCGCCGGCCGCAACAGCTCCCGGTATCGCCGGATCACGGCCGGGATGCGGTCCGTGGGTACGCCGACGACCTCGGCCAGCGTCAGGCCCAGCGGCGGGCCGACCACCCGTCGCGCCGCGTCCGGACCGATCCCAGGCAGGCCCATCTCCGCCAGCGTGGCGCGCAGCGTCGCCACAATGATCGCCCCGGACTCGCTGATCGTGCCGTCCAGGTCGAACAGGATCGCCGAGCACCGGGCCGGCAGGACGAGACGGGCCGGGGCAGTCGACATGAGGGCCTTTCGCGACGACGGTTCGGCCCCCGTCCGCCGCGCAGGTGCGGGGTGCGGGGGCCGAACCGGACAGCGGTACGTCGTGGGCGAGCAGACCTCAGCGGTTGAGTCCGTCGGCGCCCTTGTCCTCGGGGCCATCCGTCGCCTCACCCGTGCTGGCGTCGTTCATCGGGTCGATGACGCGGATCTCCTGGTCGGCGACGGCGTCGGCCGACGGGGGAATCAGGTCGTTGTCCTCGGCCGGGACGTCGCTGACCTGGCCCGCGGCCGAGTCGGTGCCTACCGTGGAGTTCCGCCCGCTCGTCGGGGGGAGGTAGGGGTCGGCCAGCGGCCGGGCCCACGGGTCGTCCTGCTCGATGGCGCGCTTGTTGAAGAACCAGGCGGCGGCGCCCGCGAGACCGAGGATGCCTAGGGCACCGACCAGCCCGGAGAAGAAGCCGCCCGACTTCTTGTCGGTGGCGATCTTGTCGCCCTTGAGGACCGCGGCCGCATCGGCGGCGCGGTGGGCGGCGCCGGAGTCGCGGACCTTCGCGACGGCGTCGGACTTGGCCACCGCGCTGGCGGCGACAACCCCGGTCACGGCCTCGACAATCTTGGGGAGGGTCTCCTCGACGAAGGCGTCCTTCGCCTCGACCAGGTGGTCCCGGGTGTCGGCGACCCGGGGCAGCACGTCGTGCTCGACGCGCTCGCGAGCCTCGCCCAGCCTGGGGGCGACGGCCGCGCCGGCGGCGGCAAGCATCGGGGCGGCGGCGGCCTTCGCGCCGTCCAGCATCGGGGCGGCCGCGTGCTTGGCACCGTCCAGGGTGGCCCCGCCCTTGGCCTGGGCCGTCCGGGCCGAGCCCGTCAGGGCGCTCTTCACCCCGGCCACCGTCGGCACCGTGATCTGCTTCGTCTCGACGGAAGGCACGGTCACCTGCTGCTTCTTGCGCTCGAACACGGAAACTCCTCGATGGGGTAGCGAACGGCTCGATGGTCCTGTGCCCATCCTGCCGTTTCCCATGCGTGCACGGCCAACTGGGTCCTGCGGACGGGCCGGGTGGCTGCCCGGCCGGGCCGATCGTGGGCTGGGTGTGGGCCGGTCGTGGGCCGGACGTCGTCCCGGTCGTGCAGGCCGCTGTCGGACGTGCGTGACAGGATGAGCGACATGAATCTGACGTTGCACACCAACCACGGCGACATCAACATCGCCCTGTTCCCGCAGGCCGCACCCAAGACCGTCGACAACTTCGTCGGGCTCGCGAAGGGCACCAAGGAATACAAGGACGACGCAGGTCGCACGAGCCCCACGCCCTACTTCGACGGGCTCAGCTTCCACCGGATCATCCCCGGCTTCATGATCCAGGGCGGGTGCCCGCTCGGGGAGGGCTTCGGCGGCCCGGGTTACGCGTTCGACGACGAGATCAGCCCGGACAAGGACTTCACCAAGCCCTACATCCTGGCCATGGCCAATGCGGGCAAGCGCGGCGGCAAGGGCACGAACGGGTCGCAGTTCTTCATCACGGTCGGGGCGACCCCTTGGCTGCAGGGCAAGCACACGATCTTCGGCGAGGTGGCCGATCAGCCGAGCCGTGACGTCGTGGACGCGATCGCGGCGGTGCGCACCGGCGCGAACGACAAGCCCGTTGAGCCGGTGGTGATCGAGCGAGTCACCGTCGCTGAGTAGCGCTACGGCATCCGCCGCACCACCAGCCGGCCGGGCCCTCCGCGCGCGGCGGCGGCACCTTTTGCGCGCCGCCGCGCGTTGACCGGCCAGATCGACGAGTGCGAGGAGAGCGATGAGTACGCCGTACGGGCAGTCCCTGCCGGCGACCGGTCCCACCTGCCCGCGGCACCCCGACGTCCTCACGTATGTCGCCTGCCAACGCTGCGGTCGGCCGACCTGCCCGGCGTGTCAGGTGCCCGCCGCGGTCGGCGTCCATTGCGTGGACTGTTCCGCGCAGTCCCGGCGGGAGCGGCCCGCAGCGGTGCGCCGGGCGCAGGCGGCGGGCGGGACGCCGTACGTGACCTACGGTTTCGTCGCGCTGATCGCCGTCATGTACGTCGTGCAGCAGTTCGTCCCGGGCGTGACCGGTCGGCTGGCGCTGGTGCCCGAGCTCGCCTGGCATCAGCCGTGGCGGCTGCTGACCAACGCGCTCGTGCACCATCCGACGTTTGCCCTGCACCTGCTGGGCAACGCCCTGATGATCGTGCTGCTCGGCCGGGTGTTGGAGCCGGCGCTGGGCCATCTGCGGTACGCCGTGCTGATGCTCCTCTCCGCCCTCGGCGGCACGACCGCCGTGCTGTGGACGGCGAGCCCGCCCGCTTCGGTGCTGGCTGGACCGAACGACTGGTTCACCCCGGTGGTGGGGAGTTCGACGATTGCGTACGGCCTGATGTGCGCGCTGTTGGTGCAGGAGCTGCGGCATCGTGGGGATCCGCGCGGGATCCTGACCTTGTTGGCGCTGAATGTCGGCTTCTCGTTCGTGGTGCCGGGCATCTCCTGGCAGGGGCATCTCGGCGGGGCGCTGGCCGGACTGGCGGCCACTTGGGGGCTGACGACGGGCGCGCGGAGCGTTCGGCCGGCCTGGATCGGCCTGGTCGGGTCGATCGCGTTGGTCGTGCTGGGTGCGGCCATCATCGCCCGCTATGCCCTGGTCCCGCAGTGGTGGGGCGGCCTCGCGGGCTGATGGCACCGCCTGGGACGCATCTGTCCACGGCGCGTTCTGGTGAGTTTCCCACAGGCTTTTCCACAGTTGGGGATGAATGACAGCGCTGTAATCACAGCTTTGTCAACAGGTGTGGATGAGTCGCATGTGACACCCGCGGCGTCAGGGGCGGTGAAATGCCCGATTTCATCCGAATCTGCCGGCCCGGCGAAACATCCACAGGCGCTCTCCGCAGTTGTGGACAACCCTCGCTCGAGCGACCGTCTCGGGCGAGCGTCCTTATGACATAGATGCATGTCCCCTTGCACATGAGTCTCGGATCTGGGTCGGCGCGATCGACGTGCGGCACCGCGAATATCCTGTGGATAATTCCTGGGGACAACCGTTCGGCGCACGCTTCTCCATACCGTGGCATGAGGAGTGGTGAGGTGGGTGGTCGCTAGGGCGGGCGCCCGGGACGTCGGGTCGATGGGCGCCCGGAACGCCGGGGCGTCTAGCGCCAGTTTGTGGTCATCAGGAACCCGCCGATCAGGAAGCAGGCCCCGACGCCGAGGTTCCAGTTGCCGAGCGAGCCGACGGGGAACCGGCCCTGGCTGAGATAGAAGACCACGATCCACAGCAGCCCGATCAGCATCAGCGTCACGAACATCGGCGCGTACCACGGCGGGCTCGCATCGTTGGCCTTCGGCTTCGCACCGACCGGCCGGCGCACGCTGGTGGGTGGCGGCTTGGCCGGGTTCTTGGCCGGGCGGGGCTCGGTCACGGGGGGCTCCTGGGTCGTCCGGGGCGGCGTGGTGGCGTCCATCCCAGCCTAGACGGCGAAGCACGACGGCTAGAACCGGCACACGCCGTGGCGATCCGGACGTTCGTCCGATCTTGAGACGCCGGAGCACGTCTTCAATGGCATCGTCGCTGACGCGAATTACCCTGGGGGACAGACCAGAACGGCAGGCAGAAGGAGGCGCGGGGTGGGCACGTCTTTGCCGCGTCCGCGCTGGAGCGTGGTTGTCGGGGGCCTGGGTGAGCTGCTGCTGACGTTGGGTGCGCTCGTGCTGCTCTTCGTCGGCTGGCAGGTCTGGTGGGTGACCCGCGAGGCGACCAGCGCCGCCGCCGCCACCGTCGATGACCTGCAGCGGCAGTTCGCCGGCCCACCCGCCGCGGCGGCGCCGGAGACGCCGGGACCGTCGGCCGGTACGTCGTTGCGGGCCGCCGACGTCCCGGTCGGGGCGCCGTTCGGGCTGATCACGGTGCCGCGGTTCGGCAACGGCGCGCAGCCGCTGCTGCAGGGCACCTCGGTCGAGCAGCTGGACCGCGGTGTCGGTCACGATGCGCAGGCCGCGATGCCCGGCCAGATCGGCAACTTCGCCACCGCGGGTCACCGGGACACCTACTCCCATCCCTACGAGCTCATCGACACACTGCAGCGCGGCGATGCCGTGGTCGTCGAGGTCCGCGACGGCTGGGCGATCTACCGGGTGGAGCGGCACCGCATCGTCGAGCCCACCCAGGTCGAGGTCTACGCCGCCACCCCGGACCGGCCCGGCGTCACGCCCACCGAAGCGTGGATGACGCTGGTTGCCTGCGAGCCGCACTGGACGGCGCAGCGCCGGTGGGTGGTGCACGCCAAGCTCGAGGCGTGGGTGCCGCGCACCCGGGCGACGGCGACCGCGCAGTCCGTACCGCAGGTCGCGGCGGCCCTTCGACCGCCGCAGGCGCGATGATGTACGGCTATTTCTGGCGTCGACTGCCCGGTCCCGTGCCGGTGCGGATCGGGATCTGCCTGGCCTTGCTGGCCCTCGTCGTGGCGGTCTGCTTCGCCTGGCTCTTCCCCTGGGTGGCGGCCCAGCTACCGGTGAACGACCCGAGCGTGGGTGCGGCGTCCACCGCGCTGCTCGAGAACCCCAGCGAACCGTCTGAGACGATGCCCCGGTGACCCGGATTCTCGTCGTCGACAACTACGACAGCTTCGTTTACACGATCGTCGGCTATCTGCAGCAGCTCGGGGCCGACTGCGAGGTCCGCCGCAATGACACCATCGCGGCGGCCGAGGCCACGGCGTACGACGGGGTTCTCGTCAGCCCCGGCCCCGGCGTGCCGGAGTCGGCCGGTGTCAGCGTCGAGATGATCCGCCGCTGCGGTGCGGCGGGCGTGCCGATGTTCGGGGTGTGCCTGGGGCATCAGGCGCTCGCGGTGGCGTACGGCGCGACGGTGGGCCGGGCCCCGGAGTTGGTGCATGGCAAGACCTCGCGGGTGCTGCACGAGGGGACCGGAGTCTTCGCCGGGCTGCCCAGTCCGCTCACGGCGACCCGCTATCACTCGTTGGCGATCGTCGAGACGACCCTGCCGCCCGAGCTGGTCGTCACGGCCCGGACGGAGTCGGGCGTCATCATGGGGGTCTCGCACCGGGAGGCGCCGCTGCACGGCGTGCAGTTCCACCCGGAGAGCGTGCTGACGCAGGGCGGGCATCGGATGCTCGCCAACTGGCTGGTGCACTGCGGGCTGCCGGACGCCGTACGTCGTGCCGAGCCGCTCAGCCCCCTCGTCGGCGCCGCCGCCGGTCACGCCGCCGCCCTGCTGCGCGGCTGAGGGGCCCCGGCGCCCGCCCCAGGCCGTGGGGCCGAGGGAGCGGATCGGCAGTTATTGCGCTTGGGGTCCGGCCGTGGTCGGTGCCGTCGGGGCGGGTGAGGTCGTCGGCGGCGCGGGCGGCGACGGTGTCACGGTGGTGGTCACCGTGACGGTCGGATTGGGCCCTCGGATCACCTTCCCCTTGACCTCGCTGCCCTGGTTCACGGCGACGCCGACGAAGTCCAGGCTGGTCACGGTGCCGGGCGCGCCGCTGCCGTAGACATATTCCGGGGTGAACTTCAGCGTGATCTTGCGCAGGCTGTCGCGCACCACGTCCTCGGACTTGCCGCGCAGATCGGGGACGACGACCTTGCCGTTGCTGACCAGGATCTTCACCGTCGAGCCCTCGGTCACCGTGGTGCCCCCCTTGGGGTCGGTGCCGACGACGGTGTCCTGTCCGTATTCGAAGCTCTCCACCCGCTCGATCGTGTACTTCAGGTTCGCATCGGTCAGCGCCGACTCGACGACGGTCAGCTGGTACCCCGCGAACTGCTGCAGCTGCACGTTCCCCGGCCCGGACGAGACGTCCAGGCGCACCCGGCTGCCGGACGGCGCCTGGGTGCCCCCCTCGGGGTTCTGCCGGATCACGGTGTCCTTGGCCGCCTTGTTGGCGACGTAACGCACGTCCGCCGCCAGCCCGAGCGCGCTCAGCTGGTCTTGGGCGTCCTGCAGCGTCCGGGTGCGTACGTCGGGCACGGTGACGCCCCCGACGTCGACGATCTTGCCCTGCGCCAGCAGGATCCCGAGCACCGTGACGGCGACGATCCCGAGCGCCCCGAGCATCGCGATGACCGCCGTGCGCCGCCGCGACGGCGCCGAGCGGCCGACGATCGGCAGGGTGTCCGTGCCGCCGTCGTGCGCGGCGGGCACGATCGGCCCGGCCCGCCCCGGGGTCCCGTCCCCGGAGGCCCCGGGCCCCGCTTCGAGAGCGGGTTCGGGGGCCGGTTCAACGGCCGGGGCGGGGAGCGCGGCCAGGGCCGCGGCGCTGGGCCGCCGGCCGGCCACCAGCGCCTCCAGGTCGGCCGCGAACTGCCCGGCCGTCTCGTACCGGTCGGCCGGATCCTTCGCCAGTGCGTGCAGGGCGACGGCGTCCAGGTCGCGGGCCAGGTCCGGAGCGTACGTCGAGGGCGGCTCGGGACTCTGGCCGACGTGCTGATAGGCGATCGCCAGCGGGCTGTCCCCGGTGAACGGGGGCCGGCCCGTGACCAGCTCATAGAGCACGCAGCCCGCGGCGTACACGTCGGCACGCGCGTCGATCGGCTTGCCCTGCGCCTGCTCGGGGGACAGGTATTGCGCGGTGCCGACCACGACCGAGGTGTTCGTCATCGTGGCGGCGGAGTCGGCGATGGCCCGGGCGATTCCGAAGTCGGTGAGCTTGACCTTGTCGTCGTCGGTGACCATCACGTTGGCCGGTTTGATGTCGCGGTGGATCAGGCCGTTGGCGTGGCTGTAGGCGAGCGCCCGCAGCGTCGCCGCGACCATCCGGCACGCCTCCTCCGGCGGCAACGGACCGCCCGCAGCGTGCAGCAGATCCCGCAGGGTGCGCCCGTGCACCCGCTCCATCACGATGAACGGCACCGCCAGGGGCGCACCGCCGAGTTCGGTAAGGGTGTCCTCGCCGGAGTCGTACACGGCCACGATGCCGGGGTGGTTCAGCCCCGCCGCCGACTGCGCCTCCCGGCGGAACCGCTGCAGGAACGAGGGATCCCGGGCCAGATCGGAGCGCAGCACCTTGACGGCGACCTCCCGGCCCAACCGGGTGTCCCAGCCGGCGTGCACCTCGGCCATGCCGCCCCGCCCGATGAGCTCGCCCACCTGGTAGCGGCCGACGAGGACACGGTCGCTGGTGGGCCTGCTCCCCTCGGCTGCGGTGGGGTCCACTGGATGCTCCCGGGTCGATTGGGCGGTGGGCGGATCAGGTCCGCGGGCTGGTCGGCTGGTCGGCCGGCGAGCTCGGCTGGGAGGGGGTTGGCGGGGGGCTGGGCGCGGTAGTGGTGGCCTTGGGCCCCTTGCTCACCGAGATGGTGATCGGCTGGTCGAAGCGCTGCATGCCGTAGGGCTGGATGTCGACCACTGTGCCTGCGGGCTCGTTGGAGTCGACGTCGGTGAAGCCGACATTGATGAACCCGAGCCGATTCAGGGCGGTGGCAACGCTGGCGGCGCTCTTGCCCTTGTAGATGGCGGGATCGATGAGCTCGGCATTCTTCGACGTGGTGGTGGTCGTCGTTGTGGTGCTGGTGGTGGTGGTGGTCGTCGTTCGGGTGGTGGTGGCCGGTGGCGTCGACGAGGGGGTCGGCGGTGGGGCGTCGCTGCCGATGACGCCCGTGATGCGCAGGATCGCGAACAGCGCGAGCAGAGCCAACACCGCGAACCCGGCCCACAGCCAGGGGTTCGTCCGGCGCTGCTGGTCGGGTTGCCGGTAGGCCGGGTTCGCGGGCCCGGTCGGGGCGGGTGGCCGGGCGTACGCCGTGGCGTCGGTCAGCGCAGTGGTGGCCGCCGGGCCGGGCGCCAGCACCTGGGTGGGGTCGAATCCGGCCGGCACCGCCGCCGCCGCCGCGGCCGGTCCGCCACGCATGGCCGCGGCCAGGGCGGCGGCGCTGACCGGCCGCTGGGCCGGGTCCTTGGCCAGGCAGCTCGCCACCACGGTCGACATCGCCGAGGGCACCGACGGGGGCAGTGCCGGGGCCGGCTTGTGGACGTGCGCCATCGCGGTCGCGAACGGCGCTCCCTCGTCGAAAGGCCGAGTGCCGGTGAGCAGTTCGTAGGCCACGACGCCGAGGGAGTAGATGTCGGACTTGCCGGTCACCTCCTTGCCCATCGCCTGCTCGGGCGAGATGTATTGCGCCGTGCCCATCACCTCTCCGGTGCGGGTCAGCGGCGAGGCGTCCTTGGCCCGGGCGATGCCGAAGTCGGTGAGCTTCACGACCCCATCGGGCCGGACCAGGATGTTGGCGGGCTTCACGTCCCGGTGCACGACGCCCGCCTCGTGGGCGGCCTGCAGGGCGTCGGCGCACTGGCCGATGATCATGG
>JAIUNK010000077.1 GCA_020161845.1 Actinomycetota bacterium | reverse complement strand
ACGTGGCCACGGTCGGCAAGACGATGCCCGACTTCGCGCAGCGCTGGACGGCGTTGATCGCGGGTGGCGCCGATGCCGTCCCCGCGGGGCCGTCGCCGGTGGGCGCTGTGCTCCGTCGGGAGCCCTGATGGGGCGCGGCGCCGACCGCTACGAGGACTACGAGGATCGGGTGCGGTCCCGGCCCAACCCCCGCGGCAGCCGGCCCCGCACCAAGGACCGCCCCGCCCACGAGGACGCGGTGGATGGGCGCGTGGTCGGGATCGACCGGGGCCGGTACGCCGTGTTGGTGGCCGACCGGGCCGTCACCGCCATGAAGGCCCGCGAGCTAGCCCGCAAAGGGATCGTGGTCGGCGACGACGTGGCGCTGGTCGGGGACGTGAGCGGCTCGGCGGACGCATTGGCCAGGATCGTGCGCGTCCGCCCACGGCGCAGCGTGCTACGGCGTACGGCCGACGACACCGACCCCGTCGAACGCGTCATCGTCGCCAACGCCGACCAGCTCGCCATCGTCACCGCCTTGGCCGACCCGGAACCCCGGCCGCGGATGATCGATCGGTGCCTGGTCGCGGCGTACGACGCGGGCCTGTCCCCGCTCCTGGTGCTCACGAAGGCCGACCTGGCGGACCCGGCGGGGTTCTTGGCGACGTACCAGGGGTTGGCCGTGCCCGCCGTCGTGACCAGCGTGGACCGCGCCTCGGCCACCCCCGAACGCCTGGTGCACGGGCTGGACCAGCTGGCCGCCGCGCTGGCCGGGCGCGTCACGGTGCTGGTCGGCCACTCCGGGGTCGGCAAGTCCACGCTGGTCAACGAGCTCGTGCCGGGGGCGACGCGATCCACGGGCCGGGTGAACGTCGTCACGGGACGCGGCCGGCACACCTCGACCTCCGCGGTGGCGCTGCCGCTGCCCGACGCCACGGGCGGCGGGTGGGTGATCGACACCCCGGGGGTGCGGTCGTTTGGGCTGGCGCACGTGGCGCCCGAGCGGATCGTGGAGTTCTTCGACGACCTGCTGCCGGGCACGGACGACTGCCCCCGCGGGTGCAGCCACGACGAGCCTGAGTGCGGGCTGGACGCGTACGTCGAGGCCGGCCGGGCAGGGGCTGCGGGCCCGGCGCGCCTCGACTCACTGCGCCGCCTCCTCCGCGCCCGCGCCGGCGAGGACCGCAGCGACCGCGACTGACCCGGTCCACCCCCGCGCGTACCTCTAGCGCATTTCCTTCGCATGAGCACCGATCTGCCGACCTTTAGGGTCTTAAACTTCCGTAGAGGCGGCCGTGAGGGAAGGAAAACCCGTATCGACGTGTGGCATGCCGTCCCGCAACGCAACGCCAGCCGCGGCCACCCCGGCGGGCAAGTCCCGGGCCCCTGCGAGGACCGTCACCGTCTTGATGAGAGCTGACCGAGTATTTCGGCGCAGCGCGCGCACCCGGGCAAGTTGACGTGATCCTGTCGGGGGACGAAGAAGACACCACACAGGGCGCGCACGGCCTCGCCGTTCATCGTCTTCTCCGCGAGATGCTCACGGTGAGTGACGTGCGCCGACCTACCGGGGACGGCCTCCGCAAGCTCGCCCCTGGCGACGAGTGAAGTCAGCTCGTCGCAGCGAGTCCGAAGGCTGCCGGGCTCGACCCACGTGGAGAACATCCCCGCACCGACGTCCCAGTCCTGCTCCGGAGCATGAATGCTGATGAGCAGGCGAACATTCGCCTGCCGGGTCAAGGGGTCGGTCATCCAGCGCCCGGTGGGGGCGACGTCCACCACGATCTCGTCGCGCGGCACGCCGTCATCGCGCACCGGCTCCACCGTCAGGGTGACATGGGCGACGGTTCGTTCGGTTGGCTTGACCTTGGCCGGCAGGGGGTGCGGGACGTCGAATTCGCAGACACCGCCGAAGGTGATGCCCCGAAGCTCGTCGTACACCATGTTCTGCAGGTCGAGTTGCCACCGGAGGTCGATAGCAGCCGCCGTCTCGATCTTGAGGAGACGAATGTCCTCGGCGATTGGCAGCCAGGCCCTCGCCGCCCCCGAGCGGTGGGCCCGCTCGACGACCCTGTAGAAGTCCTCGTGATCCTGGTGGTCTCCTTTGGCCAGCCCGCCCGCGATGAGCCAATGCACACCCGTCGACTCGTCGCACCAGACCGCTCCGCGCCACTGAGCCGCTTTGATCTCCCAGCTCGGATAGAGCGTCGAACTGGTGATCCGCCCCTCGGGGCTGTCCTGCTGCGGTTCGTCGCCGAAGACTCCAACGGCCTTCGCGATCAGCGGGTGGGCGAGCTCGCTCAGCGGAAGAAGGTCTCGATGTGCGCCTTGGTCGATCCACCGTCGCGGACCACCGCCCTTCCAATCGGAAGTCAGGTCCTCGGTGAGGACGCGAAGCGTCGGGCGGGCACGGCGGCGGTACATGTGTCGAGTATGTCGAGCGGCACCGACAGCGGGACTGAGGCGAATTTGGCCGATCTCAGAGCAGGTCTGCGATCGCGTCGACCGCGGCGGAGTGGGTCTGGTCGCGGTGCGAGAAGACTTCGGCAAGCGCGGCCTTCTCGCGCTGGCGTCGTACCTCGAACGCGATGACGTCCTCCATGGCGATGCGGCGGTCGCGGCCCACGCGGTGGAAGAGGATCTCACCTCGGTCCAGCAGCTTGTAGACATGCGTGCGGCTCATACCGAGGCGATGCGCGACCTCACTGGGTGTCAGCGTCGGTGTCCCGATGCCGTGCACGGCCACGACGTCGACGCCGTCACGGAGCAAACCGGCGATGGCCAAGAACAGGTCACGCACGTCGGGGTTGGTCGCGGATTGCGCGAATTGCTCCACTGCCGCCACGTCAACGGACGGGACGTCGGAGGGCAGGTGCAGGGTGGGCATGGCGAACTCTTCTTTCGGAGTCGGCGTACGCGCGGCAGCAGCATGGGCAGCAATGCTTCAGACTGTCGCAAATGCTCTAGGTGTCACAGATGACTCTACGGCGGCGATACCCTCCGTTGCACGTGATTTCCTCACGAGTTTCGCCCGACTGCGAGAGTGCGCAGGGCAAGGTTTGGCGAGGAGCGCGATGTTCCCGATCCGAGAAGCGAGCGGTAGGCATCGGTGACCCGCCTCCACCGGCCTTACCTTGCGTCGGCTGGCGGTTCCGAGCCGACGATAGGGTGCGGCCATCCGGGGTGAGGAGGACACATGAGGATCGCCGATCCGGACCAGCTGTCCAGCGTGCTCGCCCGTCTCGACATCGCCGTGGTCGCCCTCGACGTCGACGGCACCCTCCTGACCAGCGCGCATCGGATCACCCCGCGGCTGGTCACGGCGGTGACGGCGGCGCGTGCCGCCGGGGTCTCTATCGTGCTGGCCAGTTCGCGGGGGCCGAGCGTGTTGCGTCCGATCCTGGACGGCCTGGGCTTGGCCACCGACGTCGATTTCGTCGCTTCGGGTGGGGGCTACCTGGGGCGACGGGACACGGACGGGCAGTTCCGGGCGGTGGCACGTCGCACGATGTCGATCCAGGCGGCGCGTGCATTTGCGGCGCAGGTGCTGACGTGCGGGCTGGCCGTCAACTGGTTCGCGGGCGAGCGGTGGTGGGCGACGAGCCGGGACGCGGGCGTGGCGTACGAGATCGCCGCCGTCGGGGTCGAGCCGGAGCTGATCACCGCCGATGCCTTGCTGCGGGACGGCCCGGCGCCGGAGAAGATCCTGGTGATCGCCCCGCCGGAGAGTCCGGAGCTGTTGACGCCGGTACGGGCGGCGCTGCCGCCGTTCGCTGGGCAGTTGTCAGCGGTGACCTCCAATCCCACCTACTTGGAGATCACCGCTGCGGGTGTGGACAAGGCGTGGGCGCTGCGCCAGTTGCTGCAGAACCGTGGGCTCACAGCCGCGCACCTGCTCGCGATGGGCGACGGAGCGAACGACGTACCGATGCTGTCCCTGGCGGGGCTGGCCGTCGCCCCCGCGAACGCCGGTGACCCGGCGCGTACGGCGGCGGATCTGATCGTCGCCGACCACGATGCGTACGGCGCGGCGCAGGTGTTGGAAGCACTTGCCGCGTCGCGAGCAGGACGTTAGCGCCGACGAGTCGACGCGCGCGTCGTCCCCGGTGCGGCCCGTCCCGCCCGGCCGCGATCGTCGGGGGCGCGGGCCGCCGCCCCGGGGGCTAACCTGGGAAGATGTCGAAGAACGGATCGTCCGAGGGGTCCACGGCCAAGCCCAAGAAGATGGACAAGGACCTGTACGAGGCCGAACTGCTGCACCTGCAGGAGCAGTTGGTCGA
>JAIUNK010000034.1 GCA_020161845.1 Actinomycetota bacterium | reverse complement strand
CGCCACCGTCACCGCTCAGGCCTCAAGCTCCCGGTCGACACGACGAGCAGAGGGTGGGGACTTCTACTTGGCCACCAACGGGGACCTCACCTGGCCACCACTGGGGACTTTTTCATGGCCATGGACACCACAATCGCCCATCAACACCCTCACCATTGGGAGACACGCCCTAGCTGTCCGACGGTTCAGGCGGAGGCCGCCCGCAGATGCACGATGCAGGTCTGCGGTGTGGCGAACGGCTCCAGGCGCGCGGCGGGCACCGCGCCAGGCCCGGCGAGCGGCGCGGCGACTGTCGGGGTGGACTCGGGGACGCCGCCCACCATCCCTTCCAGCAGCCCCGCGTGGATCGCGCAGACCAGGTCCTGATGCTCATCGACGACTTCGCGGAACGGGCAGTTGTGCAGCCGGATCTGCGTCGGTCGGCGTTGCCCGTCGAGCTGTGGCTCGAAGCCCATCGCGTCGAACATCTCGACCGTGGCGGACAGGGAGGTACGCCGTCGCTGCCGGCCCTTGGCGGTCTGCGCGATCCGACGACCCCAGCCCCGCCCCGCCTCGAGCGCATCGCGCTGGGGCTCCGCCGACGTCCTGGCGAGATAGTCGGTGAGCGCGCTGGCCATCAGCTGGTAATTCCGTCGCCCCGTGCGAGCCCCGTGATCCGTGGGTTGGTAGACGGCCTTGGGGCGTCCCTTGCCCCCGCTGGCCTGGCGCCCCTCCTCGACCAGACCCGTGCTCACCAGCGCCTCCAGGTGGAAACGCACGGTGTTGCGGTGCACGCCGAGCTCCTCCGCCAGGTCGTCGACGCTCGCCGGCCCGCCCGCAGCGCGCAGGGAGGTCAGCACCCGGCCCCGGGTGCCGGTCAACTCCGACGTGGCTGCGCCGGTCGTCCGTTCCGCCATCTGCGTTCCTTCCCGCCGGCCGTCCCCGATCACTGCGCTTCCCGGCTCTGAATGAAGACCCGAGATCCGCACGACCAACCCTACGGGCCCGGGGCGCGGCCGTACGGTCCGCTGACCGAGATTTTACCCAACTGCTATGTTAAAAACTAACGATTGGTGGAAAATAGTGGCCAAGCCATCAGAGGAGGCGTCATGGCGACCCAGACCGACGAAGGTGTGACGCCGCGAGGATTCGTCGGGGCCCGCCCCACCCCGGCCCGCCCCCGCCTGACCCGGCGCCGCCTGGTCGGCCTGCTCACGAGCACGGACCACAAGGTCATCGGCAACCTCTATCTGGCCACCAGCTTCGCGTTCTTCATGCTCGGCGGCGTGCTGGCGATGCTGATCCGGCTCGAACTGCTCTCGCCGGGGCTGCAGGTGGTGCACAACCTGGAGCAGTTCAACCAGCTCTTCACCATGCACGGCACCATCATGCTGCTGCTGTTCGCGACGCCCCTGTTCGCCGGATTCGCCAACGCGATCGTGCCCCTGCAGATCGGCTCGCCCGACGTCGCCTTCCCGCGCCTGAACATGCTGTCGTACTGGCTCTACCTCTTCGGCGGCCTCATGGCCTGCGCGGGCTTCCTCGTGCCGGGCGGCGCCGCCTCGTTCGGCTGGTTCGCCTACGCCCCGCTGTCCACGGCGACCTTCTCCCCGAGCCTCGGCGGCGACCTGTGGGTGCTCGGGCTGGGCCTGGCCGGATTCGGCACGATCATGGGGTCGGTCAACTTCATCACCACGATCGTCTGCCTGCGCGCACCCGGCATGACGATGTTCCGCCTGCCCGTCTTCACCTGGAACGTGCTGATCACCGCGATCATGGTGATCGCCGTCTTCCCGGTGCTCACCGCGGCGATGCTGGCCCTGGCCGGGGATCGCCTGTTTGGGATGCAGATCTACCACACCGAGAACAACGGCCCGCTGCTGTGGCAGCACCTGTTCTGGTTCTTCGGGCACCCGGAGGTCTACATCATCGCGTTGCCGTTCTTCGGCATCGTCACCGAGATCTTCCCGGTGTTCTCCCGCAAGCCGGTGTTCGGCTACAAGGGCCTCGTCTTCGCCACGATCGCCATCGCCGCCCTGTCGATGACGGTCTGGGCCCACCACATGTACGCCACCGGCCAGGTCCTCCTGCCGTTCTTCGCGATCATGTCGATGCTGATCGCGGTGCCGACCGGGGTGAAGTTCTTCAACTGGATCGGCACCATGTGGCGCGGCCAGCTCTCCTTCGAGACCCCGATGCTGTGGTCGCTGGGGTTCCTCACGACGTTCCTGTTCGGCGGCATGACCGGCGTGATCCTGGCCAGCCCGGTCCTGGACTTCCACCTCACCGACAGCTACTTCGTGGTGGCCCACTTCCACTACACCGTCTTCGGGACCGTGGTCTTCGCGATGTTCGCCGGCTTCTACTTCTGGTGGCCCAAGTTCACCGGCCGACTCCTGAACGAAAGCCTGGGCAAGGTGCACTTCTGGATGCTGTTCCTCGGCTTCCACGGCACCTTCCTGATCCAGCATCTGCTCGGGGTGCGCGGGATGCCCCGCCGGTACGGCGACTACCTCGTCGAGGACGGCTTCACGCTGCTCAACCAGGTCTCGTCGGTCTCGGCGATGCTGCTCGGGGCCTCCACGCTGCCGTTCCTCTACAACGTGTGGCACACCTGGCGCTATGCGCCCGCGGTCGGCGTCGACGACCCGTGGGGCTACGGCGGATCCCTGGAGTGGGCCACGTCCTGCCCGCCCCCGCGGCACAACTTCGCGGCGATCCCCCGGATCCGCTCCGAACGGCCGGCCTTCGACCTGCACCACCCCGACGCGGCCGCCGCCGAGGTCAGCACCCCACCCCCCGATCCCGCGGTCCTGGACACCGTACGACGTACGGGCCGGGGACCCCGACCGGGCACTGGCGGCGACTCCCGACCGGCCACCGGCGGTCACTCCGGCGCCGCGGCAGCACCCCCGCCCGGCCCGTAACCCCCGCGTGGCCGCCCCCACTCCGGCGAGCGCCGGGCCCGCACCCGACGCCTCGCCCCGACCGATTGGAGTACGTCATGCAGGATCAGCCCGATGTGAGCAACGGAACCCGTCAACCGAGCGGTCGCATCGTGACCGACTTCATTCTCAACGCGGCCTACGTCGAGGCGGTGGGTGAGCCGCTGGCGCGCCGCACGTTGGAGGTGCTCGTGCACGTGGCGCAGGAGTGCATCGGCCGCGAGCGCGGCGTCATCGAGGAGCGGCTGCGCGAGCGCCTGACGGCGATCGGAGTACGGCTCTCCGACGTGGAGCTGGACTCCTTCGCCGACGAGATCAGCCGCTCGGACCGCACCATGAGCATCGCCGAACCCAACCCTTATCTGCAGCTCACGCCCTTCTAGGACGGCGCCGTACCGCAGTGGGGTCACCGGTGCCGCGTGGAGAGGAGGAGTCATGGCACTGACGCCGGAGGAACAGCGCACCCTGCGCCGGATGGAGCGCGAACTCCAGGCCGGCGACCCGGAGCTGGAGGAACGCATGCGTCACCCGATCCTGAGGTGGTGGACGCATTACGTGATCGGGAGCCTGCTGCTGCTCCTGGCCCTGGTCACGGCGTTGGCCCCGATGCCGACGGGCACGACGAACGACGGATTCTTCACGGTCAGCGTCGTCGCCTTCGCCGCCGGCTGGTTCTTCGGCCGCGCCCGGCGCATGCAGCTGCGCGCGCGGCGCGCGGCGTAGCGGATCAGGCGGTACGCCGCGCATCAGGCGGTACGCCGCGCATCAGGCGGTACGCCGCGCATCAGGCGGTACGCCGTAGCATCCCGCGCCTTCACGCGCTGGCCGCCCGCACCGCTCCGATCGGTGTGTTCTGGGGGCCCCAGCCACCTCAACACACCGATCGGAGCGCCGGCAGCCGATCGGGGGCCGCCACGCGAGACCGGGCCGGGCATTGACCCCCCGGAAACCCGTGACTAGCGTGGATAAATCCACATCGCGGATGAGTTGTTTCGGCATCTCGACGGCATGAGAGGCCTCGCCGCCGTCCTCCGGTCTGCCGGGCGAGCGCCACCTGGATCGAGTAGGCGGTCATCATGGTGGACGCAGATGCTACGTCGAGTTCTCCACGGCCCGACACCCTGACGTCGAACCCCGGACGGCGTACCCGGCTGCCCGCATGGGCGACGCACATGGCCTTCCTGATCGGCGTGGGCGCGGTCGCCGGGATCGTGTTCGGCCTGATCGTCGGGGAGTGGGCGGGGAACCTCAAGTTCATCGGGGACATGTTCATCCGGCTCATCCAGATGTCGATCGTCCCGCTGGTCATGGTGTCGGTGATTCAGGCGACCGGCTCGATGAGCGGCAAGGGAACCGGCCTCCTCGCGTTCCGGACCTTCAAGTGGATGATCGGCTTCTCGATCGTCTCGGCCCTGCTCGCCTGGGTGCTCAGCGTCGTGATCAACCCCGGCGGCGGCATGGTCTTCAGCGGCCAGCTCGACCCGTCGCTGCAGAAGCAGGCCACCGGCGCCTCGGGGTGGAAGGAGACGCTGCTCAACTTCGTCACCACGAACATCTTCTCGGCGATGTCGACGGCGTCGATGATCCCGATCATCGTCTTTTCGCTGCTGTTCGGCGCGGCCCTCAACGGCTACGTGACCCGCACCGGCAACCGTCTGCTCATCGACTTCTTCGACCAGGCCCAGCAGGTCGTGCTCGGCGTGATCCGGCTGGTGATGTTCACCGCCCCGATCGGCGTCTTCGCACTCCTCGCGAATCTCACTGGGACCGTGGGCTTCTCGGTCGTGACGAGCGCGCTGAAATACCTGCTGGCCACGCTCATCGGCGTGCTCATCCTCATGGCGTTGTTCGTGCTTGTCGTCTGGCTGCGGACCGGCCTCAACCCGGCGAGACTGCCGAGCAAGCTCGCCGAGCAGACGATGGTCGCGATCACGACGACCAGCTCGGCCGTCACCTTCCCGGTCGTCCTGAAGAACACGATCGAGAAGGTCGGCGTCAGCCAGCGGATCTCGAACTTCACGCTCTCCGTAGGGCTCACGATGGGCTCATACGGTGCAGTCCTCAACTACATGATCGTCGTGATGTTCCTCGCCGAAGCGGGCGGCGCGACCCTCACGCCCGGCCAGCTCGTGCTGGGCATGAGCCTGTCGATCCTGCTGAACATGGGCACGATCACGGTGCCCGGCGGCTTCCCGGTCATCGCGATGTTCCTCGCGACGTCCCTGGACCTGCCGATCGCCTCGGTCGGCCTGCTCATCGCCGTGGACTGGTTCACCGGGATCTTAAGAACCTTCCTCAACGTCAACGGCGACACGATGGTCGCGATGCTGGTGGCCAACCCGGCCGGCGAGATCGACCGCGACGTCTACTACGGGCACAAGCAGGTCGTCGCCGAGGAGATCGACCCGACGACGATGGACAGCGAGTTCCGCCAAGCCGACCTGGCCGACTAGGACGCCGGGGCGGTCACCAGCTGGTTCGCCAGCCACGCCTCGTACTCCAGCGGCGACCACCCGCACCGCTCCGATCGGTGTGTTCTGGGGGCTCCAGCCACCTCAACACACCGATCGGAGCGACGCGGGACTGCGACTCACTCCGCAAACACTCCGATCGGAGCGCTGTGGGGGCCGCCTCCCAACCCGGGCAGTGTCACGCGATGTACGCCGCGAGCGCCTCGCCGGTCAGCGTCGAGCGGGCCGCCACGAGATCTGCGGGGGTGCCCTCGAAGACGATCCGCCCACCGTCGTGGCCGGCACCCGGGCCGAGGTCGACGATCCAGTCGGCGTGCGCCATCACCGCGAGGTGGTGCTCGATCACGATGACCGACTTGCCCGCGTCGACCAGCCGGTCCAGCAGCCCGAGCAGCTGCTCCACGTCGGCCAGGTGCAGTCCGCTGGTCGGCTCGTCCAGCACGTAGATCCCGCCGTCCGTCGCCATCTGGATGGCCAGCTTGAGCCGTTGCCGCTCGCCGCCGGAGAGCGTGGTCAGCGGCTGCCCGAGCGTGAGATAGCCCAGCCCGACGTCGGCCATCCGGCCCAGGATCCTCGTCGCGGCCGGGATCTTCACCCCGGACGACGTACCGGACGACGTACCGGACCCGCCCCCGGACGACGTACCGGCCGCGCCCCCGGACGCCGTACCCGACCCGCCGCCGAAGAACGCCAACGCCTCGTCCACCGGCATCGCCAGCACCTGGCTGATGTCCCGGCCGCCGAGGTGATAGGCGAGGACGCTCTCGTCGTACCGGCGGCCCTCGCAGTCCTCGCAGACGCTGGAGACCGACGCCATCATCCCCAGGTCGGTGAAGACGACCCCGGCACCATTGCAACCCCCGCAAGCACCCTCGGAGTTCGCGCTGAACAGGGCCGGCTTGACGTTGTTCGCCTTGGCGAAGGCGGTGCGGATCGGGTCGAGCAGACCGGTGTACGTCGCGGGATTGCTGCGCCTCGACCCCTTGATGGCGGTCTGGTCGATGGCGACCACGCCCGCGTCGGCGGGCATCGAGCCGTGGATCAACGAGCTCTTCCCGGAGCCCGCCACCCCGGTCACGACGCACAAGACACCCAGCGGAATGTCGACGTCCACGCCCTGCAGGTTGTGCCGGCTCGCACCGCGGATCGCGACGTGCCCGGACGCCCGGCGCGGTGCGGGCTTGAGGCCGGCCCGGTAGGCCAGGTGTTTGCCGGTGAGCGTGTCCGACGCCCGCAGCCCCGCGACGGTCCCCTCGAAGCAGACCGTTCCGCCGTGCGAACCCGCGCCCGGACCGAGGTCCACGACGTGGTCGGCGATCGCGATCACCTCGGGCTTGTGTTCCACCACCAGCACCGTGTTGCCCTTGTCCCGCAGCGCCAGGAGCAGGGCGTTCATCCGGGCGATGTCGTGCGGGTGCAGGCCGACGGTGGGCTCGTCGAAGACATACGAGACGTCGGTCAGCGATGACCCCATGTGCCGCACCATCTTGACCCGCTGGGCCTCGCCGCCGGACAGCGTGCCGGAGGGCCGGTCCAGCGAGAGATACCCCAGCCCGATCGCGTCGAACGATTCGAGCAGATGCCGCAGCCCGGCCAGCAGCGGCGCCACCGCCGGCTCGTCGAGCCCGTCGACCCACCCGAGCAGGTCGCTGATCTGCGTGGCACACACCTGCGGGAGCGTGCGCCCGGCCACCTGCGCCGTACGGGCGGCCTCCCCCAGCCGGCTCCCGCCGCAGTCCGGGCACGTCGTGAACGTCACCGCCCGCTCCACGAAGGCCCGGATGTGCGGCTGCATCGCCTCGACGTCCTTGGCCAGCATGGACTTCGTGATCCGCGGCACCAGACCCTCGTAGGTCATGTTGATGCCCTCGATCTTCATCCGCTCCGGGTCGCGGTAGAGGAAGTCGTGGCGCTGCCGCGCGGTGTAGTCCCGGATCGGGAGGTCCGGGTCGACCAGGCCCGAGCTCGCGTAGAGCCGGTGGTTCCAGCCGCCCGGGGTGTACCCGGGGATCGTCAGCGCCCCCTCGGCCAGCGACTTCGTCTCGTCGAACAGCTGCGCCAGGTCGATGTCGCTGACCGAGCCCATGCCCTCACAGCGCGGGCACATGCCGCCGAGCTTGGTATAGCTGCGCTTGACCGCCTTGGCCTGCCCGCTGCGCTCCACCGTGACGGCCCCGGCGCCGCGCACGGTCGGCACGTTGAACGAGAACGCGCTGGGCGGCCCCACGTGCGGTTCCGAGAGCCGGCTGAACAGGATCCGCAGCATCGCGTTCGCATCGGTCACGGTGCCGACCGTGGACCGCGCGTTCGCGCCCATCCGCTCCTGGTCGACGATGATCGCCGTGGTCAGCCCCTCCAGGAGGTCCACGTCGGGACGCGCCAGGTTCGGCATGAACCCCTGCACGAACGCGCTGTAGGTCTCGTTGATCAGCCGCTGCGACTCCGCCGCGATCGTCGCGAACACCAGGGAACTCTTGCCCGATCCGGACACCCCGGTAAACACGGTCAGGGCCCGCTTGGGCAGCGCGACATCGACGTCGCGCAGGTTGTTCTCGCGGGCGCCCTGCACCCGGATGAGGTCGTGCGGGTCGCGGGCGGACCGGGCGGCGGGAGCGACAGGGACATCAGGGGCGGCAGGGACATCAGGGGCGACAGGGACGTCAGGGGCGGCAGGCACGTCGGTCACCGTAGCCGCCGCCGCGCAGCCTGGGAACCGCGCCTGCGGCCGACACCCCGGGCGGCCCCGGGGAGCCCCGCAGTCGGAAACCAACGGCTCTGTTGGACAATGGAATCCGAGCAGCACCGCGGGGCGGTCACCCGGACCTGGCCGGCGTCTCGGATCTGGTGGGTCGGCGCGGCGGGGAGGGGGACCCAGCGATGGCGGATGAGCGGGACGCGATCTCCTTTCCGCAGGCCCTCCGGGCGGCGGTGCGGGCGCGCGGCCTCGGCCTGCAACGGATCAGCGCCCACCTGCGCCGCAAGGGCCACCACGTCAGCTCCGCCACCCTCAGCTACTGGCAGAGCGGGCGCAGCGCGCCCAGCCGCTTCACCTCGCTGGCGGCGATCGGCGAGTTGGAGGTCGTCCTGGGGGTACCCCGTGGCTCGCTGGCCCGACTCGCCACGCTGGGCGCGCCGTCCGCCGGCTCGCCCTCGGCTGCGGACGCGCCCAGGCCCGTCCCGCCGCCGCAACTGGCCGATGTCGTGGACCGCGGCCGAGCTGTCGATGAGATCCTCACCGCGTGGGGGGACACCCTGCATCGCGATGTCACCGTCGTGTCCAAGCAGACGGTCGGCTGGGCCGACGCCCACGGCAATACCCCGAGGATCCGCTCGCGGGAGGTGCTCGTCCTTCCGCAGCAGCCGATCGAGACGTACGTCGTCGCCGGTGGGCACCCCTTCGCCGGGGTGAAGGTCGAGGTGTCCGCCCTGATCGGCGCGACGATTCGCCGCTGCGTGAGCGAGACCGAGAACTCCTTCGCCATCGCGCAGCTGGCGCTACCGCCGGCCCCGCCGGGTGGGGTCCACGTGTTGGAGTACGAGTTCACCTTCAGCGGCTTACCCGCCGTCCGCCGCGATCGGGGCCAGTGCGTCGTGCTGGCCCTCGGCCCGGTGCGAGAGGCCTATCTGGAGGTTCGCTTTCCCGAGGGTGCCGCGCCCGAGTCGGTGACCGCGGCGCAGACCAACCCGGGAGGCGAGCACCGCTCGCCGCTGACGGTCAGCGGGCAGGCCGCTCGGCTGCTGCGCCGCGATTTCGGCCCGGGCACCCTGACCCTGGAGTGGACGCCGACCGGTGCGAGGCCCGGCTGACTCGGGCGCCGGGCGAATCAGGCCGCGTGCAGGTGCCGACGGCGCCGGTGCGGGCCGGCCGTGGCCGGGGCAACGGTCGCGGGCTGGTCATCGCTCTGGCTGATCAACGAGGGTTGCGGTTGCAGGCCCCGAAGGCTTCGCCGATAGGCGTGGAAGGCGGTGACGAGCGCGGCGTACAGCGTCAGCGCGAGCACGGCGGCGATCGGTCCGGAAGCCCCGAGCCAGCCAGCCATGACATAAGTCGCGATGCCCAGCAGTCCGCCCGTGACGTGGTCGGAGACAATTCGCGAGTCCATCTGCCCCACCTTCCCGGCGCGTCGCTGCACCCGAATCCGCTCACGGTATCCCGTGACGGTGTCGTCTGGGCGACTACGGGCTGATCGCCGCGATCGCTCAAGTCCAGATCGGCCTTCCTTGTCATAATTCAAGGATTTCGGCGCGCTGTTGTCAAGGACCGAACGTCCCCGGCTGCGCAGCTACACAGGGGAATTGGGCAGACCGGCCGCCAACCGGAGGTCGGCCGGCAGCCGGCCCCGGAACCGAGCGGGTACCGCGCGGGCGAAGGCCACGACATCGGCACCGTCCGCCGTCATCAGGCCGAGGAGCTCGGTCATCGCTGCGCCCGGGTCGGGGCATCGCTCGGCCATCCCGGGCGCGCCGGGGGCCCTGGTGGGCCTGGTGCCTCTTGTGGCCCTGGTGGGGAACGGGATGATTACTGCGCCATGGTTGCCAGGCTTGCTCATCGTCGCCTCCTGCCCTCGCCGCCGTCGGATCCAGTCCGGACCGGTCCCCGGACCGATCACGCCACCTCGGCCCGGAATCGTCCTGGTCGCAAGAGTGGCATCGGCCACCGACAACGCTCGGCGTACCGGGTAGCCTCGGACGTCCCAGTCGCAGGAGGTGAAACACATGATCATCATCAACGGCCGTGAGGAGCACGGCGCCGCCGGACGGAGCCTGCTCAGCTACGTGGAGACCGAGGGGTACCGCTTCGACCGGGTCGCCGTCGAGATCAACGGCGACATCGTGCCCAAGCAGGCGTACGCCGAGCGCGCGCTCGCCGACGGCGACCGGGTCGAGATCGTGCACTTCATGGGTGGCGGATGACCGGCGCCTCGACCGAGGGCCCGAGTCGGGCGCAGCTGCGCGCCGCGCTCGCCGGCCGGATGGGCGAGGCGCAGGTTCGGCTGCTGGAGGACGCCGCGATCGGGGTCGCCGGGCTCGGCGGCCTGGGCTCGCAGATCGCGCTCGCGCTGGCCCGCAGCGGGGTCGGCCACCTGATCCTGGTGGACTTCGACGTGGTGGACCTGGCCAACCTGAACCGACAGGCCTACGACATCGCCGACCTGGGCCGGCCGAAGAGCGCGGCCCTGCGCGACCGGATCGCCCGGATCAATCCCTACCTCGACGTCCGGGCGACGCAGGCGCGGCTGACGCCCGAGAACGCCGTACCGCTGTTCGCCGACGCCTCCGTCGTGTGTGAGGCCTTCGACGATCCGGTCGGCAAGGCGATGCTGACCGAGAGCCTCCTGCTCGGCCGCGGCGATCTCGCGGTCGTGGGGGCCTCGGGGATGGCCGGGCACGAGCGCGCCGACACCATCGTCACCCGGCGGGTGGGCCGGCGCTGGTGGGTGTGCGGCGACGAGACCAGCGACATCGGCACCGGAGCCCCGATGGTCGCGCCCCGGGTGATGGCCTGCGCCGGGGCCCAGGCGATCCTCGCGATCAGGCTCGTCCTCGGGCTGGAGCAGTGATCAGTGGGCATTGAGCGCTGCTCAGTGGGCAATGAGCGCTGCCGCGCCACCGGGGCTACAGTGGGGCGCAGACGCGGGGTGCCGCCCTCATCGGGCCGGCTGAGATCACACTCGTCGAACCTGATCTAGTTCGTACTAGCGCTAGGGACGTCACCATGAACGCCTTCCGCACCATCGATCCCGACGCCCCTGCTCGCGGTGCGGCCGGCGCCGACACCCCGCCAGCCCCGCCAGGCCCGCCCGCCGCGCCCGAGCGGATCGCCGATCCGCTGGTCATCGCCGGCCGCGAGTTCAGCTCCCGGTTCATCCTCGGCTCCGGCAAATACGACCTCGACCTGGTCCGCGCCGCCGTGGAGCAGGCGGGCGCGCAGATCATCACCCTGGCGCTGCGCCGCGCCAACACGACAGCCGGCGCCGAGCAGGGCAACATCCTCGATGCGATCCCGGCCGGGGTCACGCTGCTGCCGAACACCTCGGGAGCCCGCACCGCCTCGGAGGCCCTGCGGATCGCCCGGCTGGCCCGCGAACTGGGCTGCGGGGACTTCGTCAAGATCGAGGTCATCCGCGACAGCCGCTACCTGCTCCCCGACAACCACGAGACGATCCGCGCCACCGAGCTGCTCGCCGCGGAGGGGTTCGTGGCGCTGCCCTACATGTACCCGGACCTGACCGTCGCCCGCGAGCTGGTCTCGGCGGGGGCCGCCGCCGTGATGCCGCTGGCCGCGCCCATCGGATCGAATCGGGGGCTGGCGACTCGGGACTTCATCCAGATCCTCGTCGACGAGATCGACCTGCCGATCATCGTCGACGCCGGGATCGGCCGCCCCAGCCAGGCGTGCGAGGCGATGGAGATGGGCGTGGCCGCGATCATGGCCAATACGGCGATTGCGACGGCTCGCGACGTACCGGGCATGGCCGCCGCGTTCCGCGGCGCCATCGAGGCGGGCCGCACCGCCTACCTCGCCGGGCTCGGCCGCGTCCTGGAGCAGGGGGCGGCGGCGTCCTCGCCGTTGACCGGGTTCCTGGCGTCGCCCGGGGCGGGCGAGGCCGGGGCGGGCGAGGTCGCCCCCGGGGACCGCTGAGGTGGCCAAGATCCCCGAGGTCACGCCGCTGCCGCGGGACGCCAGCGGCCGGGTCGAGGTGCTGAGCTGGCGACCTCAGTTCGACCGGATGGAGTCCGGGATCATGGCCTCGGTCCTGGCCGACGCGCAGGGGGTGGATTTCACGGCGTACGACGCCGGTCACGTCCGCGCCGCCCTGGCCCGGCGCCGCCGCAGCGGCGAGGACCTCGCGGCGCTGCTCTCCCCCGCCGCCGCCCCGCTCCTGGAGGAGATCGCGGCGGTGGCCCAGCGCGAGACCCGGGAGCGGTTCGGCACGGCGATCGGGCTGTTCACGCCGCTGTACGTGTCGAACTACTGCCAGAACGTGTGCAGCTATTGCGGGCTGTCCGCCACCCACCGGGTCGCTCGGCTGCGGCTGGACGACGACGCGGTCGACGCCGAGCTGCGCGCGATCGCCGCGACCGGGCTGGAGGAGGTGCTGATCCTCACCGGGGAATCGGCCAAGTTCGCGGGGACGGCGTACATCGCCGGGGTGGTCGCGCAGGCCACCCGCTATTTCCGGACCGTCGGCATCGAGGTCCAGCCGATGAACATCGCCGACTACCGCGCCGTGCACGAGGCGGGGGCGGACTTCGTGAGCGTCTACCAGGAGACGTACGACGTGGCGGCGTACGAGCGGTATCACCCCAGCGGGTACAAGCGGCACTTCGCCTACCGGTTCGAGGCGCAGGAACGCGCGCTGGCGGCCGGGTTCCGCGGGGTCTCTTTCGGGGCGCTGCTCGGGTTGGCGGACTTCCGGCGGGACGCGTACGCCGCAGCGGTGCACGCGGCGCAGGTCCAGCGCGCCTACCCGCATGCCGAGGTCGGCTTCTCGGTGCCCCGGCTGCGCCCGATCCTCGGCGGGCAGCTGCCGCTTGCTGAAGGCAGCACCGTGGTCCCGGCCACGGACGTGCACGAGCGGGAGTTGCTGCAGGTGATGTGCGCATACCGGCTGTTCCTGCCGTTCAGTTCGATCACCATCTCCTCGCGGGAGCGGGCGGAGTTCCGCGACGGGGTGCTGGGGCTGGTCGCCACGAAGGCGTCGGCGGGGGTGTCCACGGCGGTCGGTGAGCACGCGCCGGAGCTGGCGGATTCGGCCAGCGGCGACGAGCAGTTCGAGATCGCGGACGAGCGCAGCGTGGCGCAGATGGTCGCCGCCATCAGGGCGCGGGGGCTGCAACCGGTGATGACCGACCACGTGCGCCTCGACGCCTGACCGGCCATCGCCCGCTCCGGCGCTCCGGCGCTCCCGCACTCCGGCGCTGTCGCGTCCCTGGGAACGATCAATACCCCCGAAAATGAACCCGAAAGCCCCAAAATCGAGGGTATTGATCGTCGCGGGGGACGCCCGCGTGAGGTCATCCGTGGGTCGGGGGCTCGCGGTCGCGGTGCGCGGCGGTTTCCAGCTGAAACGTCGAGTGCAGCACGTTGACCGGGAAGTGCGAGGCCACGCACTCCTGCAGGTGCTCGAGGATCTCCAGGGCGTGGCCGTCGGTGAAGCACTCGTCCTCGAGCACCACGTGCGCGGTCAGCGTGGGTAGCCCGGTCGCGACGGTCGACGCATGCAGGTCGTGCACGCCGACGACGTGCGGCAGCCCGAGCAGGTGTGCGCGGACCTCCGCCAGATCCAGGCCGGGCGGGGCCGTTTCCAGCAGGATGCTGCCCGACTCACGCAGGATGATCACCGCGCGCGGCAGGATCAGCGCGGCGATCAGCAGACCCGCGACCGCGTCGGCCCGGGCCCACCCGGTCAGGGCGATCACCAGCGCCGACACGATCACCGCGACGGACCCCAGCGCGTCGTTGACCACCTCCAGGAACGCCGCGCGCATGTTGAGGTTTGCGTCCCGACTCGAGGCGAGCACGGCCATCGACAGCAGGTTGCCGACGAGGCCGATCACGCCGAACAGCAGCAGCCCGCCAGCGCTGATCTCGGGCGGCGCCCACAGCCGGCGGACCCCCTCGTAGAGGGCATAGGCCCCCACCACCAGCAGGATCGTGGCCTGCGCGCCGGCCGCCAGGACCTCGGCGCGCAACCATCCCCAGGTCCGCCGCCCCGACGGGGGTCGCGCCATCAGTGCGGCGGCGATCAGGGCGATCCCCAGGCCCAGGACGTCGGTCAGCATGTGCGCCGCATCCACCAACAGGGCGAGGCTGCCGGTCAGGATCGCGCCGAAGACCTCCGCGACGAAGATCGCCGCGGTGACCGCGAAGGCCAGCGCCAGCCGGCCCCGATGGGTGTGCGGGCCATGCGCATGGCCATGGGAATGGCCCTGCCCCCGGCTAGGCCCGTGCCCGGCGCTCACGGGGCGGCGACCTCTGCATCGAGGAATGCGGCGGTCATCGTCATCGGAGGATGCTAAGGGTCGGGCCGCGGTCAGGGAAGCCGCGAGCGCAACCGACGCGCGACGGCCTCGGGGTCGTCGGCTGCGGTGAGGACCCTGACGACGACCGCGCGCGTCGCCCCCGCGTCGACGACCTCGGGCAGCGTCGTCTCGTCGATGCCGCCGATGGCAAACCACGGCCGGTCCGAGGCGGATGCCGCCATCACCGTTGCCGCGGTCCGGATCAGGCCCAGGCCCACGCCCGGCCGGCCCGGCTTGGTCGGGGTCGCCCAGATCGGCCCCGCGCAGAAGTAGTCGACGTCCGGGTCCGCCGCGGCCGCCCGGAGCTGGACCTCGTCATGCGTGGACAGGCCGATGACGGCGTCGGGGGCCAACCGGCCGGCGTCGGCGGGGCGCAGGTCGCCCTGGCCTACGTGCAGCACGTCCGCTCCGCTCAGAACCGCCAGGTCAGCCCGGTCGTTGGCGGAGAAGAGCGCGCCCGCGGCGCGGGCCTCCTGCGCGAGGATCGCCAGCGCCGCCAGCTCGTCCTGGGCCTCCAGCGACTTGTCGCGGATCTGGATGACGTCGACGCCCCCGGCATAACAGGCCCGGGCGAAGGCCCGCAGGTCGTCGGGGCCGGTGCGGGCGTCGGTGCACAGGTACAGGCGGGCCTCGGCCAGCCGGCGGCGAGCGTCGCCGCGATCTGGGGGGTCCGCGCTTCGGGGCCCGCGGGCTTGGCTCTGGTCCACGCCCGCCATTCTGACAGTCGGCGCCCCCGTCGCCGGGCCCATCGCCGGGCCCCGTCGCGAGCTCGCCGGTGGGCACGCACTGGCGTGGACCCGCGCCGGGGACGAGGATGCTTGCTATGCGCATCGGTCTGCAGGTGTCGTACTTCAGTTGGCCCGGCGCCCCCGACTCCATCGGCCCCACCTTCGCCGCGATCGCTCGCGACGCGGACCAGGCCGGCGTGGCGTCGCTGTGGGTGATGGACCACTTCTTCCAGATCTCGATGATCGGCCCGCCGGAACTGGACATGCTCGAGGGCTACACCGCCCTCGGCTTCGCGGCCGGCGGCACGCAGCGGATCGAACTGGGCACGATGGTCACCGGGGTCACCTATCGGCACCCCGGGATCCTCGCCAAGACCGTGACCACTCTCGACGTCCTCTCCGGCGGCCGCGCCTGGCTCGGCATCGGCGCCGCCTGGAACTCCGAGGAGCACGCCGGACTCGGCGTACCGTTCCCGCCCCTGAAGGAGCGCTTCGAACGCCTCGAGGAGACCCTGCAGATCTGCCGGCAGATGTGGGCGGGGGACGAGGCGCCGTACGACGGGCGGCACTACCAGCTGGCCCGACCCCTGAACGTGCCGCAGTCGCTGAGCCGGCCGCACCCGAAGATCCTGATCGGCGGCGGCGGGGAGAAGAAGACGCTGCGGATGGTGGCGCAGTACGCCGACGCGTGCAACATCTTCGACATGGGGCCGGCGGGGGTGGCGGCGAAGTACGACGTGATCCGGGGCCACTGCGAGCGGCTCGGGCGGGACTACGCCGACATCCACAAGACGGTGCTGGCGCGGATCACGCTCGGCGAGTCGGGCGCGCGGGCCGCGTCCGGCGAACCACTGCAGAGCGTCGATGAGGCCGTCGACAAACTGGGCCGGCTGGCCGAGGTGGGCACCGACGAGGTCATCATCGGCATGGCCAACGCCCATGAGCCGCAGGTCTATCCGCTGGTGGCCGAAGTGGTCCGCCAGGTCGCCCCGATCGTGCCCGCCGGACGCGATGGCAAGGACGTGCCCCGATGACGCTGCTCGAGGACGCCCGCGCGATGCACGAGGAGCTGCGGCTCTTCCGCCGCGCGATGCACGCCGAACCGGAGATCGGGCTGGACTTGCCCCGCACCCAGGAGCGGGTGTTGGCCGCCTTGGACGGCCTGCAGCTGGAGAGCTCGACCGGAGAGCGCACCACGTCGGTGACCGCGGTGCTGCGCGGCGGCGCGAACGGCGCGGCGACTCCGGGCGGCGCGGCGACCGATGCCGCCATACCGCGTCCGTCGGTGCTGCTGCGAGCCGACATGGACGCGCTTCCCGTCCACGAGCTGCTGGACCTGGACTACCGCAGCCGGATCGACGGGGCGATGCACGCCTGCGGCCACGACCTGCACACCGCGATGCTGGTCGGCGCGGCTCGCCTGCTGCACGCCCGCCGCGAGGAGCTGCCGGGCGATGTGGTGTTCATGTTCCAGCCTGGCGAGGAGGGTTTCGGCGGCGGCCGGATCATGGTCGAGGACGGGGTGTTGGAGGCCGCCGGGCGGCGCGTCGACGCGGCGTACGGCATGCACGTCTTTTCGGCCCTGGAGCCGTACGGGCGGTTCGCGACCAAGCCGGGCACGATGCTCGCGGCCTCCGACAGTTTCGCGGTGACCTTCCGCGGCAAGGGCGGCCACGGCTCGGCCCCGCACGGCGCGAAGGATCCGGTGCCGGCCGCCGCGGAGCTGGTCACGGCGCTGCAGACGACCGTGACGCGGGAGTTCTCGATCTTCGATCCGATCGTGGTCACCGTGGGTGTGCTGCGCGCGGGGACGAAGCGCAATGTGATCCCGGACGAGGCGTACGTCGAGGCCACGGTGCGCACCTTCTCCCCGGAAGCGCAGGCCAGGGCCACCCAGGTGCTGCCTCGGGTGGCGCACGGGATCGCCGCGGCGCGCGGGCTGGAGGTGTCGGCGGAGTACCTGACGGAGTACCCGATCACGGCCAACACCCCCGCCGAGGCCGACTTCTCGCAGGCGGTCGTCGAGGAGATGTTCGGCGACGTGCAACGGCATCACCGGTGGGTGGACCCGATTGCCGGCTCCGAGGACTTCTCGTACGTGCTGCGGGAGGTGCCGGGGTCGTTCATCGGCCTGGGCGCCGTGGCCCCGGGCGTGGATGAGATGAGCACCGAGTTCAACCACTCCCCGCGGGCGTTCTTCGACGACGGGGTGCTGGCGGACGGGGCGGCGGTGTACGCCGAGTTGGCGCTGCGCAAGCTGGCGGCGTTGGCGGCCGACCGGGGCTGACGCGCCACGGCGCACGACGTACCGGCGACGGCGCACGACGTACCGGCGACGGCGCACGACGTACCGGCGCGTTAGCCTGACCCGCGTGCTGCGCATCGCGACCTTCAACGTCAACGGGATCCGCGCGACGCAGCGGCGGGGGTTCGAGGCATGGCTGGCGCGGCGGGACTGCGATGTCGTGGCGCTGCAGGAGGTGCGCTGCCCGGTCGATGCGCTGCCGGACGGGGTGTTCGGCGAGTACCACCTGACCTACGACGCGGGCACGGCCGCGGGCCGCAACGGCGTCGCGGTGCTGACCAGGGCGCGGCCGGCGGCGGTGCGGTCCTGGGGCGCGGGGGTGCTGACCCGGGCTCCCGGCGATGGCCATGTCGAGCTGGCCGAGCACGAGTCGCGGGGTCGGCTGGCGCGGGAGCTGCACGCGTTCGCCGCGCAGGGCCGGTATGTGGAGGTCGAGCTGGCCGAGGTGCCGCTGACCGTGGCCTCGCTCTACCTGCCCAAGGGCGGGCTGCCCGCCGAGCTGCAGGTGCCCGGGCGCATGCGGGAGGCACCGGACGGCGGGGCGAAGCATGCGCGCAAAATGGCCTTTCTCGCCGGGTTCGGGCGGCATTTGACGGCGGCCAGACGGGCCGCGCGGGCGGGTGGCCGCGAGTTCCTGCTGATGGGCGACCTGAACATCGCGCACACCCCGCTGGATGTGCACCATTGGCGGCGCCAGCAGCGCAGCGAGGGGTTCCTGCCGCAGGAGCGCGCGTGGCTGGATGCGGTGGTCGGGCCGCGGCGGCTGGTGGATGTCGTACGTCGGGTGCACGGCGAGGTCCAGGGGCCGTATTCGTGGTGGAGCTGGTTGGGCGGGGCGTTCGAGAAGGACACCGGCTGGCGGATCGATTACCACCTGGCGACGCCTGGGCTGGCCGCCAGCGCCGTCGGCGCCCACACCGACCGGGAACCCAGCCGGGCCGAGCGCCTCAGCGACCACGCCCCGGTGGTGGTGGACTACGCCTTCCCGCGGTGATGAGGCCTGGAGGCGCCCAGCTCCGGGAGGTCGTGGCGTGGCGTCAGTCGAGGGCGGCAGCCAGGCGCCGGCCGCTGTCGTCGAGGGACGGAGCGAATTGCTCGATCTGCGTCGCGTCGATCCCGGCCCGCTGGGCCTCGGTGCGCCAGCGCGAGAGGGCCCCGATCACCTCAGCAAGCACGGAGTGCACCTCGCTCGGCGACAGCCCGAAGGAGGGTGCCGCAGACAAGAGCCCGGCCACCTCATCCTCGACCGACGCGGCGCCGCAGATGGCGGTGGCTCGCTCTGCGGCGGCGTGGGGGTCGGGGTTGACGTCGAAAACCGGTGCGAGGCGCCAACCTTGGCCGTCCCCGAGGAAGCCGTGGTTGCGCAGGTGGTCATCGGTGTTCCGGATGCCGACCGAGAAGGCCATCCGTCGCCACAACTCCCTCAGGTCCGCCGCGACCACCGTCCCTACCTCTTGGATCGCCTCGCCGACATCGAGGTAGTCGCGTAGGTCCCCGTCGCGGGCGCCCACCAGCGTCATCGCCGAGACATACGGCACGCGGCCACCGTGGCGAGCCGCACGATCGAAGCGCCGCACCACGAGGACGTTGCGTTCGCCGATCCTCACCAGGCGGTGCTGGGGGACGTCGATGCCCGCGAGCTCGGCGAGCGTCAGAGCCAGGTGTTCCCAGGCCATCACGTCCCAATCGTCGCCGTCGTGCGGGAACTTGGCGATGGCCAGATCTTCCCCCTCACGGACCGACGCCTTGGGCCGGGCTCCGCCGAGCGAGGCGGTGCCGGCATCGAGCAGCGCCTTGACCGCCGCCATACTCCCGTCGTCGCGAGCGGCCGAGCGAGCCGCCTCCAGGAGTGCGGGAAGGTCGACGACGGGCGGCACCAACGCCCCTTGCGCCACGTAGGGCCCCCCGGCAGAGGTGGCAAACCGGAGTGACCCCTGCCGCGTCAGGTCGCTGACTCCGAGCAGGTAGTCGAGATCGTCGCAGGCCCGAGCCCGGATTCCCTGCGCTGCGGCCGACGCCCGGGTCGCCTTGTCGATCAGCCGCCGCCCCCATCGATCGGGCGCGGCATCCGCGAATGCGCCCGGGAGTCCGTCCGTGTGATGCGCCCCTGAGGAGAGGGGCAGCTGCGGGTCGACAGCCCGCGCGTCGGGGAACGCGAGGTAGGCGGAGTCGTACGTGAACGTGACCGAGAGGCGCCCGCGGCGCCGTACGACGTACGCGCTGCCCACGGGCACCGCCTCGGCACCGGCGTGATCGGCAACGAAGATCCTCTCAATCATGGCCGGACCCGCCGGGGCAGGAGCTCCTCGGCACGTGCCCGCCCGATGTCGGAGTTCAGGGGGTCCACCGCCGCCACCACGTCGTCCAGCACCCCCAGGGCACGTGTCACGTCGAGGAAGGTCGTCAACGTCGAGCCCTTGCCCGCCTCCAGCTTGCTCAACGTGGCGGGGGTGACATTGGCCCGCTCACAGACCTGGACAGCCGTGAGTCCGCGGAGTCGGCGCCAGGTCCCAAGATGGCGCCCGATATCGCCGAGGGCACGTGTCGTGCGCGTGGCGGCCGGTCGCTTCATACGTCAAGGCTAAGCTGCGACTGCCGAATCTGCTAGATTTCGCATCCTTAAATGGCTTAGGACATAGATTTCTATCAGTCGCTGGCTCCGGGCCCTTAGAAAACCGCTGGTGCCGGCCCGGCGGGGGCGCGAGACTCGGGCCGTGACCCGCACCAGTCCCTGGCCCAAGACCGTCTTCGGCGTACTCCTGCGGGACCCGCGCCCCGAGGACGTCGACGTGATCGCCGACTTCCGCAATGCGCCCGAGGTGAACCGGTGGATGGTGCGGACGTACGTCGAGCCCGCCGTACTGCGTGCGGAGTGGCTGGCCGTGCCGACCAGCGAGACCGACTATTCGTGCGTGGCCGAGGTGTCTGGCGAGCTGGCCGGCCTCGGCTTCCTCGACATCGTTGATGGGTTAGGCCAGCCGGGTGTCCCGCGTGGGACGGATGCGCTGATCGGGTACATGGTGCGGCCCGGCTTCGAGGGCCGCGGCGTCGCGACGGCGACGGCGCGGGGGGTGCTGGCGGCGGCGTTCGAGGATCTGGGGCTGCGCCGCGTGACGGCCGGGTGTTACGCGGCCAACGTGGCGTCGGCGCGGGTGTTGGAGAAGGTCGGAATGCGGCGCGAGCGCCACGGCATCGCCGATTCCTGGCATGCCGAATTGGGCTGGATCGACGGCGACGAATACGGCCTGCTCGCCCACGAATGGCCCGGCTTGCGCTGACTTCGGCCTCGGGCGTGATCAGTTCAGCATGTCACTAAACTGCTCCTAATAGTCCGTCCCGGCAAGGGTCGATCATCTTACGGGTGGCGGAAACTGATCACCTGCCCGCCGACCACCGATCCGAGGTCATCTCCGATCGCTAGCATCACCTATGGCATAAGTGATGCTATCCACGGCGGGCGATCCACCTACTGAGCCGCGGCGGCGATCCTCGGCGCCGTCGTCACGGCCGTCTGCCATCCAGGAACGCGGCCGCCTCGTCGACCCGATCCGTGAGGAGGCCCCACGCTTCGGGGGGAACCCCGGGATGAGCCCGGCGGTCAACCTGAGTCAGAGCCGATTGAAGCGCCACGATGACATCGACCACCGCGGCCCGCGCCCGCACGGCATCGATGCCCCAGGCCGTCACCTCGGCCAGGACGTCACCGATGGTGACCTCGGCGGCATCTCGGCGGCCCGCCACATCCAGGGCGAACCAGTGCGGACCCGGATGATGCAGATGCGCCGCCACGTCGTACGCCGACGCCAGCCGCACCGTTCCGTCGACATAGCGCAGGAAACCGATGTTCTTGGCATGGTGATCCGTGTTCCCGACGAGGAACGAGAAGGTCAGTAGCCGCGCCAGCGGCGACAAGAGGCCGCCCCCCTCCCGCAGCACGCCCGCCGCGTGTGCCCACGAGGGCAACGTTCGCCCCCGCTGGAACTTGCGCTCGGGGTCCCGCGTGGCTAGGGACAACGCCTGGGCCAGGTCCTCCTGATGGAGCCGGCTGCCGTCGGCCAGGCGGTCGTAGCGCCGTAGGGCGATCGCGCGCGTCGACCCGAGTTCCAGGATCTCCGCATCGACCCCGGTGACCCCGCAGCGCCGACCCAAGTCGAGGCAGAGCGCCTCGGTGTCGACGACATCGGCCGCCGAGGACTCCCGCGGATGGGCCAGCTTCACGATCCAGGTGGACGGCTGGCCCGGCGACGGCAGCCGCCAGGCGCCCGTGTCGTCGCGGACGACGCCGATCTTGGGCACGAGCCCGGCCAGCGAGATCGACGTGAGGACGTCTCGGAGCTGGCCGCGACCCGCGTCGTGGAGCAGCTGCGCCAGGTCCGGGTCGTCGAGAACATCGCCGTACGCCGTGGGCGCCTCCCTCGGGGCAGTTCCGGCGGGTACCGCGACGAGCGCTCCGGCGGTGTCGACGCCGCACCGATGGAGCAGCGCGTAGCTGTCCTCCGGGTCGACGCCGAGGTCGATCGCGCGCCTCGTGCGCAGATCGCCCTCGGGGAGCAGCCCGTCAACGAAGGCGGTCGCCCGGACGTCCAACCCCTTGTCGCTGGTCCCGATCGGCAGGCTGTGGGAGACGACCCGCGATCCGATCCCCCAACGGCGCACCGCGTCGCCGGTCCATTCCCAGTGGAGCCTGCCCATCACGCGAGGGGAAGCCGCACGCGTCACGATCGCGACCCGGACGCCGTAGAGAAACAGGTCCAAGGCCGCCGGCGTGCTCACCATCCCAAGTCCTTCACCGGCGGCACGCCGTCGACCCGCGCCGAGGAGGCCGGGTGCGATTCGGCGGATCCGGTGCCGTCGGGGCCGTAGACGTCGAGTCGTACCTGGACTCCCAGCTCCCGAAGCAGCGCCAGAAGCCGATCGGCGAAGAGCGTCGAATGGCCGGTCTCGAGCTCGTTGACGAACCTTCGGCTCACCGCGGCGTGCTCGGCCAGTTGGGCTTGAGTGAGCCCGGCGGCGCGGCGGACGTCCGCCACGAAGGCCCCGATGTCCGCCACGCTCCGCGGCGCGGCCCAGAGGGAGCCCGGTGTCGTGTGCGGCTTTTCGCTCATCCGCCATGATGCGCGGATATCCGCACCTTTTGTCAAGGCGCGGATATCCGTATATCACTGATGGCAGGGGGTGCGTGCGAGCGCGGTGAGCGATTCAGGCGGTCACGCCGTACCGCGCCGCGTTGGCCAGGATCGCGTCGTGCACGTACCGCGCGAGCCCGGGGCGGATCCCGTCGTAGTACGCCGTGAAGCGCGGGTCGGCGACGTACATCTGCGCCAGTTTCACGTGGAACCCGTGACTGCAGTCGTAGTGCGACTCGATGCTGCGCCGGTGCGCCTCGGCGGCGGCGGCGGCCTCGTCGCCAACCACCGGCGTGCCCGCGTCGAGCAGCCGCGCGAACTGCGCGTTCACTGCGTCCCCCTCGGCCTTGATGCGCTCCCAATCGGCCTTCGTGTAGCCGGCGGTGCGTTCCTGGCTCTGCTTCCAGGCCGCGGTGTCACCCCAGCGCTGCTCGGCCTCCGCGGCATACTCCTCGCCCCAGCCCTCCCCGAACAGCTCCCGCTTCTCGGCGTCGGTGATCGGTCGGTCGTTCATGGCTTCCTCCAATGCGTGGTCGATGGCCTTCACGAGCCCGCGCAGCTCGCTCAGGCGGGACGTGACCGCTGCGCGTTGCCGACGCAGGTGCGCCACGAGGCCCTCGGGCTGGTCCAGGAGGAGAGCGATCTCCTCCAGGGCGAACCCGAGCCGCCGGTAGACCACGACGTGCTGCAGGCGCGTCAGGTCCGCGGCGGTGTAGAGCCGGTAGCCGGCCGCGGTCCGCTCGCTCGGCACGACGAGTCCGATCTCGTCGTAGTGATGCAGCGTCCGCCGGGTCACCCCGAAGGCCTGCGCCACCTGCCCCACGGTCAGGGGCTCCTCGTGCTCGACACCGTGGTGCGTCGTCTCGGTCATGGTTTCAGCGTGGGCTATCACGCCGCGTGAGGGTCAAGCAGCAATCCGGTCAAGCAGTAACCCCGGCGACCCGGTCGAGCGTCTTAGGCTCGAAGGCACCCCGCACACCCCCCTCGGAGGTCGACTCATGACGTCCACGCCCATCCTCGACGGCACCGACGCGGCGGCTTGTGAGCGCAAGACCGCCCGCACCGGCGAGCGCGCCACGCCCCGGATCGAGAAGGTCGGGCAGGTGTGGCACATCCGCTCGTACGAGGCGGTCCGGCAGGTGCTTCGGCAGGGGTCGGCGACCCGGCAGGCGGGCTTCAACAGCGAAGCCGTCCGCAAGGCGCGCCCCAAGGCCCGCCCACCCGTGATCTTCCAGGACGGTCAGGAGCACCGGACCCAACGCAGCGCTATCGCCCGATTCTTCGCCCCGGCGACGGTGAGCAAGCGCTATCGCCGGCTCATGGAGGAGCGGGCGGACGCGATCACCCAGGAGTTCGTCCGGGTGGGGCGGCTCGACCTGCCGCATGCCACGATGCTCTATTCGGTGGAGGTCGCCGCCCAGGTCGTGGGCCTGACGAACTCCGACCCGGACGAGATGGCGCGACGGCTGGAGGCGTTCTTCGACATGTCGCCGGTGGCCCCCGGGGCGGACGCGGGCCGGTTCGGTCGGCTGCTGGCCGTGGCGCGGTCGCTGCGCACGATGCCCGCAATGATGCGCTTCAACAAGGCCGACGTGCAGCCGGCCGTCGCGGCCCGGCGGACGCAGCCGCAGGACGACGTCATCAGCCACCTCATCGCGCAGGGTTACAGCGAGGAGGAAATCCTGATCGAGTGCATCACCTACGGAGCCGCGGGCATGATCACCACCCGAGAGTTCATCTCGATGGCCACCTGGCATCTGCTGGAGCGGCCCGAGCTGCGGGACCGCTACCTCGTGGCGCCCGAGCCCGAGCGGCACGCCATCCTCGATGAGATCCTGCGGCTGGAGCCGGTGGTCGGCCACCTCTTCCGGCGTACCACCGCACCGCTGACCCTCACCGACGGCGAGGCGACCTACGAGATCGCCGCGGGCGAACTCCTCGACCTCTACCTGCGCGCCGCCAACGCCGACCCCTCGGCCGTCGGCGACGCCCCGCTGGCACTCTGCCCCGGCCGGGAGCTGGCGGCCGGTGTGCGCCCCGAGGCAATGGGCTTCGGCGACGGCAACCACAAGTGCCCCGGCAATTTCATTGCCACCCAGGAAACCGACGTGTTCCTGCAGCGGCTGCTGCGCCTTCCGATCCGACTGGCCTCGACGCCGCGGATCGAATGGGACGAACTCATCAGCGGCTACGCGGTGCGTTCCCTGATCCTGGAGCTGACCAGCCCGGACGTGCCCGAATAGTCCCAATCCACAGCCGCGGCGACGAAGTCAAGAACTGGTCTGCGCGTCGCGCTCCGTTTCCTATCCAACACTCAGAATCCGCACTTACGGTGGACTCGCCGACCGCCAGGGCCGGTGCCCCCGGGGTCCGCTGGGGGATTTCCGTGGGAAGGACAACAGATGGCTACCGACTGGGCCGCCGACGTCAAGAAGTACGCCCCGAAGGCCGACGACGCCGTCATCGCCAACATGGTGAAGACCTACCAGCTCGTGCTCAGCAAGGCCGACTCCGCGCTCGTCTCGTTCAGCGACCCGGAGGAGCTGAAGACGGTCCGCGAGAGCTTCCTCAAGAAGAAGCTCGGCCTCACCGACGCCGACGACAAGCTGGACGCGGCCATCAAGGAGGTCGGCGCCGCCATGAAGGACGGCACCCGGAACAGCCGGATCGCCGTCTACTACCTGCTCGCGGAGAAGTTCAACAAGCTGGACCTGTTCCGCTGATCGCGGCCGGGCGGTTCAGGGGGACCGTCCACGAGGCAGGGCCCGGGTCGTTCGACCCGGGCCCTGCGGCCGTCCGCGCCTTGCCCGGCGACCGCCATTCACGCCCGAACCGATATCGCAATGGCGCCAGAGCGACGCATCGCCCCTGGTCGATGCTCATGGCGACGGCATTGCGATATCGGTTCGTGCCGGGTCTGGACCGCGTGCGCCCGGAGCTGATCGGTTGCCCTCGCCGACGCCCGTCAGGCCGGCGCGTGCGCCCACGCCGCGGGGTCCAGCAATTCGCCGGCGACCGGTTCGCCGGCCGGCCAGTCGTGCGCGACCACGGCGTACTTGCAGCCCTGCTGCCGCATCGCGGCGAGCCGACGGTGCCCATCCTCGAGCGCGGCCGGCCGGTGCCCCCGCAGCGCCACCTGGATCGGTTCGGTGATCAGCGACGCGGCAGCCTGGACCAGCCACTGCGGCACGTCGGTCACCCGCGCCATGCGCTCCTGGGGCGTCTCGCCGTCCTCGCGGCAATACCAGGCCCAGGTGGCGAAGCGCACCGCCCGCGCCCAATCGACCTGGTGAAAGCTGCAGCAGTCCGGATGCGCCGGGGCCCGGCCCTCGAAGCAGGCGGGCAGGTCGGCGTGGTCCCCGCGGGCACGCGGCAGGACGGTGAGCTCGATGGTACGCAGCACGGTCATAGTGGCTCCCCTGGTCGGGCGGCGGGAGGGGTCGTACGTCGAGTGGGCGTACCGCCTGCCGGATCGGCATCGACACCGCCGGCCTGAGCCTGCGCCGGGGCGTGGTGGACTGTCGGCATGACCCCTCCCCCGCCGCCAGACCTGCCGAGCGACCTGCCACCAGATCTGCTCGCAGGCCTGCAGGTGCGGTCCGTGTCGCGGGTCCACGGGGGCGACATCGCTGCGGCGTACCGCCTCGAGACCCCGCAGGGACCCCTGTTCGTCAAGACCCATCCCCAGCCCAAGCCGGACATGTTCGCGCGCGAGGCGGCCGGCCTGCGGGCCCTGCGGACCCACGCGCCGGACACCCTGGGCGTCCCGGAGGTGCTCCGGGAGTCGGCGCAGGGACTGCTGCTGGCCTGGATCGACGTCGCGCCCGGGCGTCCCGGCACCGCGACGGAGGAGGCGTTCGGCACCGGGCTGGCCGAGCTGCATCGGGCGACGAATCCGACGTACGGCGCGATCGACCACGCCCTGGCCGGTTATCTCGGATCGGCAGAGATCGACCTGACCCCCACGGCGGACTGGCCGGAGTTCTTCGTCGAGCGGCGGGTCCGACCGCTGGTCGAGCGGGCGATCGAGGCGGGGCGGTTGGACCCGGCGGCGCGGGCGGCCGTGGCGGCGTGCGCCCCGCGCGCCGCGGCGCTGTGCGGGCCGCCGGAGCCGCCGGCGCTGGTGCACGGGGACCTGTGGGCCGGCAACCGGCTCGTCGACCGGGCGGGACGCAACTGGCTGATCGACCCCGCGTGCCACTGGGCGCACCGGGAGATCGACCTCGCGATGATGAGCCTGTTCGGTGGGTTCGGGGAGGCGTGTTTCGCGGCGTACGACGAGGCCTACCCGCTGGCCGACGGCTGGCGGTCCCGGATCAGCTGGTACCAGCTGCCGCCCCTGCTGGTCCACGCGATCCTGTTCGGCGGCGGGTACGGCGCCTCGGCGCTGGCCGCCCTGCGCCGCTACGCCTGAGCCGCCACGCCTGAGCCGCCACGCCTGAGCCGCTACGCCTGAGCCGGGACGTCGGCGGTCGCCGGCTCGGCCGGTCGGCGGCGCCGCCGCTGCACCAGGATCGACCCGCCGACGATCGCGACGAAGCCCGCCAGGGTGAGCGCGGTGACCTGCTCGCCCAGGAACAGCGCCCCGGCCACCACCGCGACCCCCGTGTTCAGGTAGGTGACCGCGGTCGTGCGCACCGGCCCCACCTCGCCGACCAGGCGGAAGAAGCACAGAAAGGCCACCGCGGTGCAGGCCAGGCCCAGCAGCACGATCGCCACGGCCGCCGACGGCTCGACGTGCGCCGGCCACTGCCACAGCGCCAGCGGCGCCAGCACCGCCGCCGGCAGGAGCAGGCTGACCACGATGACCCCCGAGCCGGGCACATGCCGGAGCCGGCGCGCGAGGATCTGCGGCCCGATCGCATAACAGAGCACGACGGCCGCCATCTCCACCAACGCCAGGCCCGACCCCGGCCCGGACGGCACCGCGATCTCCCGCCACACCAGCAGCGTGACCCCGCCCAGGCCGAGCGCCAGACCGGCGGTGCCGGCCGCGCCGAACTCCTCGTCCCGGCCGGTCAGCCGCGACAGGATCGCCCCGACGACCGGCGTCGCGGCGATGAGCAGGGCGGCCAGGCCGCTGGAGATGACGTGCTCGGCGTGCGTCAGCGACAGCCACGGGATCACGATCTCGATGACGGTGTAGGCCAGCACCCAGGGCCACGCGGCCAGCAGCGGGCGCAGCGCCCGCTCCCGCATCGCGAACGGCAGCAGCACCAACCCGCCGATCAGGGTGCGCAGGCAGACCAGCACGACCGGGGAGAAGGACGCATTGGCGTACTTGATGAGCAGGTACGGAACGCCCCACACCACCCCGAGCAGGAGAAACAGGGCCAGGCCACGACGCGACACCCAGGTAGTCAACCAGGCCGTAGCCGTCTGGTAGGCCAGGTCGCAGCCGACTGGTAGGCCAGGCCGTAGCCGTCTGGTAGGCCAGCTCGCAGCCGACTGGTAGGAAGGACCCATGAGCGATGCCCCCTTGCCGAGCCTCCAGGTCGCGTTGTCGGCCGCCGAGCAGCGCGGCTACCACGCGGTGATCGTCGGCGAGCACGCCCTGCGCATCGTCGGCCGGTTCGGCGATCCGACGTTGGGCGCGCTCGAACTGATGGTCGGCGCCGACGCCCCGCTGGGCATCCAGGCCGACGGCACGGAGGGGCACCGCAGCGGGCTGTGTCTGTGGACCGGCCCGGATCTGTACGCCGTGACGCTGGGCGAGGGCGGTCGATGGGAGCACTTCCACGTCGAGCAGGGGTTGGGAGTGCTGCGGGACAGCTGGCGTGGCGGGGCGCGCGGCCGCTACCGCGTACCGCACGGCCCCCTCGTGCAGCCCATTCCCGACGCGATCGCGCTCGCCGAGTCGTGGGGGTTCGCGACGCCGGAGACGCACCAACCGCAGGTCCACCGCCCGGTGCCGACCCGGTCGGCAGCGCCCAAGGCGCCCCGCGCGGCGGCGCCGGCCACACCCCGCAGCACGACCGCGCGCGCCACGCCCAAGCCCAAGCCGGCCGCCGCGTCCCGGCCCGCCGAGCCCGTCCCGCGGATCTGCCCGACGTGCTACATGGCCCTGCCGGCGACGGGCCGGTGCGACTTCTGCGCGTGATCGCCCGCGACGCCGGCTCCGACCAGTTCAGCAACGGCTCCAGGGCCGCCGGGTGCGGCCGATAGCCTGAGGTCATGTCGCAGCCATCGGGGACCCACGAACCTCAGGATCGCCTCCCACACGAAGCCGAGCCCGGTGCCGCCCGGTTCGGCATGCCCGTCATCCGCGAGGACGGGGCCATCGCCCCCGCCCCCGGGTCCGCGGCGCCGCAGCAGTACGGCGCTCCCGGACCCGGCGCCGGTGGGGCGGTGGCCCCGATCGGCGGCGCCTCCAACGACCGATCGCTGGTGTGCGTCTTCGGCGACGTCAAGCGGACCGGACGGTGGACCGTCGCGCAGACCACCCGAAGCGTCACGGTCTTCGGCGACACCCGTCTGGACCTGCGCGAGGCGTCCCTGGAGGCGTCGCACGTCACGATCCGTGCGCTGGTGCTGTTCGGCGACCTGAAGATCATCGTCCCACCGGGGGTCGACGTCCAGGTCGGCGGCGGACTGGTCTTCGGCGACCAGAAGGTGCAACGTCGCAGCGAGGTCCCCTCGACCGCACCGCGGGTCGACGTCGAGGTCTACGGCGCGTTCGGTGACGTCAAGGTCCTGGAGCTGGAGCCGGGCGAGGTGGAGCCGAAGTGGTACGACCGGTTCCGCAAAAAGGGCAAAAAGGGGTCCTGACGGGCTGACCCAGCCCGGCGTCCCGCGGGCGCGGACCGGCGCAGATACAGTTGGGGACGACCCGCGAGCAGCCCCCGACCGCAGGACGATTCCATGACGCAGCCCACCCCGGACGAGCCACAGCGCGACGGCTCGGCACGGGTTCGGCGCGACCCGGATCGAGACCTCGCGGATCACGACCTGTCCGACCACGACGAGGCGCTGTTCCACGGCCCGGGGCGGCCGTGGCGGCATCTGCGCACCATCGGGCTCACGCTCCTGCTGGTCAGCCTGTTGCTCACGGGGGGCGCGGCGATCCACCTGGCGGACATGTCCAGCGGCACGATCGGCAATGCCGTGCTGCTGCCGGTCGACAAGCCCGTGAACATCCGCCTCGACGCGGGTGAGCAGCGGATGCTCTACACCGAGCGCGGCAGCGGGATCACCCGCTGCCAGGTGGTCGACGAGAAGGACGCGCCGCTGGCCGTGGCCAAGACCAGCCCCGTCATCCTGCAGGGCTCCGACGTCCTGTGGCATGGCCAGTCGATCTTCACCGCGCCCCAGGCCGGCGACTACACGATCCGCTGCCAGGGCGGCGCCGACGCGCGGGTGGGGCGTCCGGTCGGCACCCTCGACGTCGTCCTCACCGTTCTCGCCGCCGGTTTCGGCGGGCTCGGTGCGCTCGCCGGGATCGGGCTGGCGGTGTGGGGACAGCGCCGCCGCGCCGAGTCCCGTGCGGCCGACTCCAGTGCGGCCGAGTCCAGTGCGGCCGACTCCAGTGCGGCCGACTCCAGTCAGGCCGAGCCCCGGTGAGATCGTGACCCCGCCGTACGTCGCCCTGGGTGACTCCTATGCGGCCGGGATCGGCTCGGACACGCCGGGCACGCAGGTCCGCCGGGACGGCGGCTATCCGGTGCTCCTGGCCCGCGAGATCGGGATGGACGTGGCCTACCAGTCGTTCATGGGCGCCACCGTCGACAACGTCATCGCCCGCCAACTCGACCCCCTGTCCGCGGACACCCGGCTGGTGACGGTCACGGTCGGCGGCAACGACGCCGGCTTCGCGCCGGTGCTCATCGCCTGCGCCCAACCGGCGTGGCTGGCGAACGGCCTGTTGGCGCTGCGGATCGCGATGGGCCACGCGCGGCGGGTGCTGCCGGCGCGACTGGACCGGCTGTACGCCGAGATCCGGGCCCGCGCCCCGGGAGCGCGGCTGGTGGTGACCGCCTACCCGCGGCTGTTCGCCGGGGTCGACTGTCAGCTGCTCACGTTCTTCTCCACGGCCGAGATGACCGCGGTCAATGCCGCCGCGGACGACCTGGCCGATCTGATCGCGGCCGCCGCGCAGCGGGCCGGTGCCGAGTTCGTCGACGTCCGCGGTGCGTTCACGGGCCACGAGTTGTGCCGCCCGCAGGAGTGGATTCACGGGGTGTCCTGGCCGGTGGACTCCTCGTTCCACCCGACGACGCGCGGGCACGCGGCGTACGCGCAGGCACTGGCCCCCCTCGCGGCCCAGGCCCGGCCGCCCGCGCCGACGACCGCAGCGGCGCGCGCCGCCTCGGCGACGGTCACCGTGGCGAGCGCGCGCCGTCGAGAGCCCCGAGTGCAGCCCGGGCCGAACCGGCGCGGCACCGCCGAACGGTTCCGGCTGCCCGACCTGTTGGCCCCGCACAACCTCGACGCGGCGCAGCGCCACGGCCTGGACCGCCGCGAGGTGGCGCGGTTGGCGGCCCGGCTGCCCCGCGGCCAGCGTGCGGCAGCGCCAGGGGCCCCGCCGGTGGACCACGCCGCGCTGGCCCGCCTTCGCGAGCTGGACGCTGCGGTACGCCGGCGCGAGGGGCGACCGTGAGGTCGGCGCCGAGCGGCGACTTGACGTGTTCGGCGGCGACGTCCAAGGTGCGAATCATGATCTCCGAGTTCCGGCCATGACCACCCACGCCCCCGCTGCGGACACCCGCAGGGTCGCGGTGATCGGCGCCGGACCGGCGGGTCTGTTCGCCGCGCAGGCCCTGACGACCCAGGATCGGGTCCCGGTCGAGGTCGACATCTACGACCGCCTGCCCGCGCCGTACGGCCTGCTGCGCTACGGCGTCGCCCCCGATCACGAGAGCATCCGCTCGGTCGCGGACGCCTTGGCCCAGGTCTTCGAGCACGACAACGTCCGGTTCTGCGGGTTCGTCGAGTTCGGCCAGGGGCTGACGCGGCGAGAGGCACTGCTGGCGTACGACGCGATCATCTATGCGGCGGGCGCCGCCGAGGACATGCGGATGCACGTTCCGGGCGAGATGGTCGCGGGCAGCACGTCGGCGCGGGAGTTCGTGGCCTGGTACGGCGGGCACCCCGACGCCCGGCCGTTCCACCTGGCGGGCGTCCACACGGCCGTGGCCGTGGGCGTCGGCAATGTGGCCGTGGACGTCGCCCGGATCCTGCTGAAGTCGGCCGACGAGCTGTCCTGGACCGACATGCCCCAGGACGTCCTGGACGAGCTGCGCACCTCGTCGGTGCGGGAGGTGTACGTCGTGGGCCGGCGCGGCCCCCAGTACGCCGCATTCACCACCAAGGAACTGCGCGAGCTCTGCAACATCGACGGGGTGCAGGTCACCATCTCCGAGGGCGCCTTCGACGGGATCGAGGAGAAGACCCTGGACCGCCGGCGCCGCACCAACCTGGAGGTGCTCCGGGCGGCGGTGGCCCGGGACGTGCCGCAGCCGCGGGCGCGCTTGCACTTCGCGTTCTGGTCGCGCCCGATCGAGATCGGCACCGCCCACGTGGCCGGCCTGGAGCGGGTCACCGAGGTCGTGCTGGAGCGCACCCAGATCGACGCGGCCCGCCTGGTCGGGACCGGCCAGACCCACGTCGTCCCCGCGCAGCTGGTGCTGCGGGCCATCGGCTACCGCGGCGCGCCGCTGCCCGACGTGCCCTTCGACGTGGACCGGGGGGTCATCCCCAACGAGGAGGGCCGGGTCGTCACGCTCGACGGTGAGCCCTGCCCGCAGGAATATGCCGCCGGCTGGATCAAGCGCGGCCCGATCGGGGTCGTCGGGACCAACAAGTCCGACGCGGCCGAGACGGTGGCGCACCTGCTCGACGACCTGGAGCAGGCGCCCCCGCGGCCGCATCTGCTGGATGCCCACGAGCTGATGCGGGCCCGCGGCTTCGCCCCCACGACCCTGGCCGACTGGCAACGGATCGACGCCGCCGAGCGCGGTCGGGGCGAAGCGCTGGGCCGCGAGCGCACCAAGGTCTCGCTGTGGCACGAGCTCATCGACCTGGCCGTGCACGGCCGCGAGGACGACTCGGTCGCGCCCTGACGCCTCGCGCGCGCCCGACCGCCTCAGGCGCGCGCGGACGCCGCGACGGCCTCGGCGATCGCCCGGATCGAGGGCAGCAGCCGGGTGACGTGGACGTTCTCGATCAGCCCGCCCTGCACCATGAACCCCTGCGCCAGAGCCACCAGGGCCGGCGCGGTCGCTTCGGCGAGGGCCGCCGCGGCGGCCGGCGGGTGGCCCCGCTCATGCGTCAGCCAGGCCTGGAGGTAGTTCGCCGCGCTGGCGTGCAGGTCCTCGATCGCCCGGCGGGCCAGGGCCCGGATCCGCGGGTTGGCGGTGCCCTCCGCCCAGATCTGCAGCACGACCCCGTCGCTGACGAAACCCTCGGGCAGGCCGACGAACAGGCGACGGTAGGCCTCCTCGGGAGGCGGCACGGGCCGTTCGGTCGCAGCCTCGCGCAGCACGTCGACGCGGCCGCCGATCAGCGACTCCGCCAAGGCGTAGACGACGTCGTCCTTGCCGGCGAAATAGGCATAGATCGCCCCGGCGGACATCCCCGAGGTGGCGATGATGTCCGACATGGCCAGCCGGCTCAGCCCCTTGCGGCCGGCCACCTCGAGCGTGGCGGCCAGGACTCGGGCGCGCTGCGCCGCGCGATGATCCTCGCTGACGACGGGCATGGACGCAGCATACGACGTACCGAAAACGAACGTTCCTTCTTGACAGGACCAGGCGGCGGGGAGGACGCTCCTCCCTAGAGAACGAACGTTCTTTTTGGATGGAGGAGGGCCCATGCAGTACTCGTCCGCGGCCACCCGCGCGATCCTCGTCGGCACCCTCGCGGTGCTCGCCGTCGCGCTGCTGTTCCTCTGGCCGGTCCGCGCCGCCAGTCCCCGCGACCTGCCGATCGTCGTGGCCGGTCCGCCCGCAGCCGCACAGCTCGTCGAGCAGCGGCTGGCCGGCGCCAACGCGCCGTTCGTGACGACGGCGGTCGCCGATCGCGCCGCGGCGGTGCGCCGGATCGAGACCCGCGAGGCGTACGGCGGCATCGTGCTCACCCCGGGCACCGGCGCCCCGGCCGGCACCGTCGATGTCGAACTGCTCACCGCCACCGCGGCCTCCCCCGCCGTGGCGCAGGCCCTGGTCCAGGGCGTCGGCACCCTGGGGGCGAGCGGCGCCCCCGGGCCGACGCTGCGGGTGCACCACACCGAGCTGGCCCCACTCGCCGAGCAGGACCCACGCGGCGCCGGCATCGCGATGCTGGCCCTTCCGCTGGGCATCGGCGGCCTGATCGTCGGCGTCCTCACCGCGCTCCAGGTGACCGGCCGCCGGGCGAAGGTCGTGACGATCCTGGCCGCGTCGACCTTGGCCGGGCTGGGATGGACCCTGGTCCTGCACCCCTGGTTCGGGCTGCTGACCGGCTCGATGTGGACCGAGTGGGCGCTGGCGGCGCTGGCGGTGGCCGCGATCGCGAGCTCGGCCGCCGGGGCCCATGCCCTGCTCGGCGTCCCCGGTCTCGGCCTCATCGCGCTGATCACGACGCCGTTCGGGTTCCCCCTGGCCGGCACCCAGCTGCCCCCCGAATTCCTGCCCAGCCCCTGGGGGGCGATCGGTCAGGGCCTGGTCCCGGGCGCCGCGGCGACCGCATTGCGCACCGAGAGCTACTTCCCCGCCGCGTCGCTGACCCCGGCCGTGCTCGTCATGGCGCTCTGGCTGGCCGCCGGGCTGGCGCTGATTGCGCTGTCGCGGCCCCACCGTGCCCGGACAGCCGTCGAGGGCGAAGTGTCGAACACTCCGCCCTCGACGCGATCAGAGCCCGCGGCGGCCGGCTGACTCGACGCCCTCGGCTGGGTTGCCGCGAGGCGTGGAACGCCGAGCCGCGCTAGACGAGCCGCGCTGGAGCGGACTCCAGCGCGGTCGCGTCGTCAGACTCCGGCGATGAAGTAGTCGGTGGGGTGCAGGCGCGCGTCGGCCTCGGGGCTGGTGTCGGAGTCGCCCTCGATCGCGTGCAGGACGTCCAGACCGTTGATCCGGAAGTACTCCAACTCGGCGGAGAGATCGATGTCTTCAAGCGTGAACATGTCTCCAGCGTCAGCCATCCGACGCGCTAAGCAAAGCCTTACCTCAGGGTAGGCGGAACCTTACCAGCGGGAAACCCGGTTAGCGCAGGTCAGGAGATTTCTTAACTCGTCCGTATGGTGAGACACGACACGCGGTAAGCATGCGCTCACCTGCGGTTTTACCCTTCTACCGGCGAGTTCGCAGACGACGGCGGGGCGGCCGGAGCGGCCGACCGTGGGGCGGTTCCGGATCGCCCGGAGCCGGTGAGGGAGCGGTCCGTGGAGTGGTTGGCCGGGGGCCTCAGGGCCGGTCGTGCGCGCCGGTCAGCTCCACCACGAAGCCCACCAGATCGCGGTCCCCCATCGGGCGCACCGTGTCGTCGATCGCCCGGATCCGCCGCAGCTCGCCGCTGCCGGGCACGGGGGTGCAGCCGGTGCCGTCCGGGGCCTCCGCGTAGCGGCACGACGCCGCGTGAATGCTCGCGACCGTGCCCTGCACGATCCGGACCACGTCGGTCATCTGGTGCGTCTCGTCGCACCCCGCCAGCCCCCGCGGGAACGCGGGCCCGAACACCCCAGCGAACCAGGGGACCTCCGCGGGGCGCAGGTGCAGGGTGGTCTCCTCGCCCTCGGCGAGCGGGTCACCGCAGCAGGTCTGCTGCCATTCGTCGATCCACACGCGCACCCTCCCAGTGTGCCCCGGCGGGCCGGCGCGGTGCTGCCATGATCCCGCCATGAGCGTGTGGCATCTGGCCCTGGCGTCGGACTGGCGCGCGGCCCTGGCCGACGGCAGCTACCCCATGTCCACCCGCGGGGCCACCATCGACCAGGTCGGCTATCTGCACGGCAGCCGCGACCTGGCCCAGGCCGACGCCGTCGCTCGGCGGTTCTACGCCGACGTCGCGCAGCCGCTGGTGTTGCTGGAGATCGACGAGTCGCGGCTCACGACGTACGGCCTGGTCGTCCGCCTCGAGCCCGCCGACCCGGCGCTGCCCCCCGCGGCGGGCGGGGAGCTGTTCCCGCATGTGTACGGCGGCCCGTTGCCGGTCGCGGCGGTGTGCTCCGTCAGGCCGTACGTCGTGCCGGCCGACCCCGACGGTTCGGGTGACGTGACCGCCTGACCGCCTGACAGCGGCGCGCGCCCGTCACGGCCGCGGCGGCTCCTGCGGGCCGTCCTCGTGCCGGCGTCCCTCGATCCGATCCCGGGCCCGGGCCGCCCGAAACGCCTCCTGGTCATCCGGTTGGATCTGCGGCCGGCCATCCTGCCAATGCGCCTGGTGGCGCTCGTCGTACGACGCCCCCGCCGGCCCCACCCGGTCCGGCCCCGCGTCGAGGACCCCCCGACCCGGTGCGGACAGCTCCGTGTCGGTCGGTTTCGGGCCGGATAGCTCCGTGTCGGAGCGCCACGTCGCCGGGGTGTCGGCGGGATCGCCGCGCCGGGCCGGTCCCCCGGCCGCCTCCGCCGCGCGCCCGGCAACCTCCCACTCCTGGGTGCGGTTGCGCAGCCGCAGCTCGGCCGCCGCGGCGCGGGCCCGCTCGGCCGCCCTGCGCCGCGCTCGGCTCGCCGCCATCGTCACCAGCCCGAGCGCCGCGATCGCCAGGGCGATCACCGCCACGGTCCGCGTGTCCATCCGAGTCCCCTTCGTCTGTCCTGCTGCTCACCCCGAGGACCGCGCACCCGCGAGGGGGTGCCGCTACCGACGGTGCCTACTACCCCGTCGTGGCTTCATTATGCGGTCGTACTGAACGGGTGCCCCACATCGCCGCGCCGCGATCCGGCTGGTCAGCGACGATGCCCGGGACACGGCTCTCCGGTCGGCGCGCAACGTTGGCCGACCCCATGCCGCGCGGGCCCCGGTCCGGCGCGCCGCCGCGCGCCTCAGCTCGCTGCCAGGCGGTCCCGATACGCTGGGGCCCGTAGCTAGGCCGGAGGAGGGACACCGTGGGGCTGTTCGACCGGGTCGAACGCAAGCTCGAAAGCGCCGTCAACGGCGCTTTTGCGCGCGCCTTCCGGGCCGAGGTCCAGCCCGTGGAGATCGCCTCCGCCATGCGCCGGGCGATGGACGACCGCGCCGCCGTGGTCGGCAAGGGTCGCACGATCGTGCCCAATCTCTTCGTCATCGACCTGTCCCCCAACGACTACGAACGCCTCACCAGTTATGCGGAGCTGTTGGCCGACGAGCTGGTCGCGAGCGTGCAGGAGCACTCGGAACAGCAGCGTTATGTGCCGGGCGGCCCGTTCCACATCGACTTCCGGTCGCGCGAGGATCTGGAGACCGGCGTGTTCCGGGTCCGACCGGCCACTGCCAAACGGATTCCGGCCGGCCCGCCCGATCAGCGAGCCGAGGCCGACCGGCGCCGCCAGGAGCACGAGCAGGAGCTCCGGCGCGCCCATCCGTTCCGCAGTGCCGAGGCCGAGGCGCCGGCCCAGGGAGCGGCGGGGCTGGCCAGCCACGCGGCGAGCGCCGCCGCGGGATCGTTGGCGAGCACGGCTGCGGCGGCGCGCGCGGCCGGCGCCGGACCGTACGCCGGGCGCCCGGCCGAGCCTTCAGGGCCCTCAGAGCCCTCAGGGCCTTCAGGGCCTTCAGACCGCTCGGAGCCCTTAGCCAGCGAGCGGCCGGCAGGACCCCCGCAGCCCCAAGAGGCGCCGCCCGTGAGCCCCCCGCCAGTCGACCCCGCCGATCGACCCTGGTTGGACTGCGAGGGCGACCATTACCCGCTGCTCGGCCCCCTGACGGTGCTGGGTCGCGACCCCAGCGCCGACATCACCCTGGACGACGCCGGAATCAGCCGCCGGCACGCGGAGATCCGGGTGACCCACGACGGACCGCACTTCGCCGTCACCGTGCGCGACCTGGCCTCCACCAATGGCACCTTCGTCAACGGCGACCGGATCACCAGCCGCCGGCTCGCGGACGGCGACCGCCTGACGATCGGCCGGACCAGCCTGACGATTCGGGCCGGTCGGAGGTGAGGCACCGTGAGTGAGCTGACCCTGACGGCGGTGCGCCTGGGCCTGCTGGTGCTGCTGTGGCTGTTCGTGTTCAGCATCGTCGGCGTGATCCGCAGCGACCTTTACGGCACCCGGATCGTCAAGCGCAGCGCGGATGGCCGGTCCCGGGTGCGACCCACGGCCAATGCCCCCTCCACGCGCGACCGCCGCGGCCGCGGACTGCGTCAGCTCGTGGTCGTCGAGGGCCCGCTGAAGGGCACCAGCGTGCCGTTGCGGGCCAGCGGCATCCTGCTCGGGCGCAACCCCGAGTGCACCCTCGTCCTGGACGACGACTTCGCCTCGGGGCGGCATGCGCGGGTCTTCGAGGACGGCGGGCAGTGGTTCGTCGAGGACCTCAACTCCACCAACGGGACGTTCGTCGGTGGGCACCGACTGAGCGAGCCCGTCGCCGTCCGGGACGGCAGCCGGCTGCAGATCGGCCGGACCGTCCTGGAGCTGCGGCGGTAGCTCCATGACGTTCGCCCTCGACTACGCGGCGCGCACCGACGTCGGGCTGGTCCGGACCCGCAACGAGGACTCCGGCTACGCCGGTCCGCACCTGCTCGCCATCGCCGACGGGATGGGCGGCCACGCGGGCGGAAATGTCGCCTCGTCGCTGGTGCTCGCGCGGCTGGCGCCGCTGGACGGGGACAGCCACGGCTCCGATGACGCCCTCGACATCCTCGCCGACGCCATCGCGGAGGCGAACGCGTCGCTGGCCGCCGAGATCGACGCCAATCCCGAGCTGGGCGGCATGGGCACCACGCTCACCGCCCTGATGCGGGCCGGCTCGAACGGGTTGGCGCTGGTCCACATCGGGGACAGCCGCGCCTACCTGCTCCGCACCGGGGAGTTCAGCCAGATCACCAAGGACCACAGCTTCGTGCAGACCCTGGTCGATTCCGGTCGGATCTCGCCGGCCGAGGCCGAGCATCACCCGCAACGGTCGCTCGTCACGCGGGTGCTCACCGGCAGCGAGGACGACGAACCGGACCTGGCGATCCGCGAGCCGAGGATCGGCGACCGCTACCTGATCTGTTCGGACGGCCTCTCGGATTATGTCGCGTTCGACACGATTGCCGAGGTCGTGAGCATGGGGCTGCCGCCCGACGAGACGACCAAGCGCCTGGTGGATCTGGCCATGCGCAGCGGCGCGCCCGACAACGTCACCTGCGTCATCGGCGACATCGTGCCCACCGCCAGCGCGGGCAGCAGCCAGCCCGTCATCGTCGGCGCGGCCGCCGAACACCGGCCTCGCACGACGTCCAGCGGCGTCAGCCCGGCGGAGAAGGCCGCCGCGTTGGCGCGGCGCGCGAGCGGTACGCCGGTGGAGGAAGCCGACCCCGACGACGACGGCCGGCGCCGGCCCCGCTGGCTGCGCGCGGTCGCCGTCGCGCTTGTCCTGGTCGCCACCCTGCTCGCCGCGGCCTACACGGGCTGGCGGTGGACCCAGTCGCAGTACTACGTGGGCGACGCCGCCGGCACCGTGGCCATCTATCGGGGCGTCCCCCAGGTGCTCGGGCCGCTGCAATTGTCCGCCGTGCAGGACCGCACGGACGTGGCGGTGGCCGATCTGCCGGAGATGTGGCGCACGCGCCTGGATGGCCAGATCCGCACCGCGGACCTGGAGGAGGCCCGCGCTAAAGTCGAGGAGATGCGCCGGGACGCCGAGCTGTGCCGCAACAGCACCAGCCCCAGCGTCACCTGCGGGGGGGCCTCGTGACCACGGTCAGCCAATTCCGCACCGGCACCCGACGCAACGTCGAGCTGGTGTTGCTGCTGTTCGCCGTGGGCATCGTCCTGTTGGCCTATCTCAACGTCGGGCTGGCGACCACCGGGGCGGTGCCCGTCGACATCCTCACCCAGGGCGCCTGGTTGGTCGCGTTCGCGCTGGGCTTCCATGCGGTGCTGCGCTGGCGGGCGGCCTACGCCGACCCGCTCATGCTGCCCGTCGCCACGTTGCTCAACGGCCTGGGCATCGTCATGATCCACCGCCTCGACGTCGCCGTGGGCAGCGAGGGGGGCACCGCGCCCCGGCAGATCATCTGGGCCGGTCTGTCGATGGTCGTGGCCGCCCTGGTCCTGGTCGTGCTGCGCGACCACCGCATCCTGCGCCGCTACACCTACACCGCCATGCTGCTCGGCCTGGTCGCCGTTCTGCTGCCGCTGCTGCCCATCCTGGGCAGCGAGCGCGGCGGCGCCCGCATCTGGATCGAACTCGGCCCGCTGTCCTTCCAGCCCGGCGAGATCGCCAAGATCCTGCTGACGGTCTTCTTCGCGGGCTACCTCATCCAGGCGCGCGACGCGCTGTCGCTCGCGGGCCGGGAGATCCTCGGGTTCCGGCTGCCGCGCGCCCGCGACCTCGGGCCGATCCTGGTCGCCTGGGCCTTCGCCATCGCGGTGCTCGTCTTCGAGAGCGACCTGGGCACCTCGCTGCTGTTCTTCGGGCTGTTCGTGGCGATGCTGTACGTCGCGACCGAGCGGCGCAGTTGGATCGCGATCGGCATGGGCCTGTTCTGCGGCGCCGCGTTCGTCGCCTACCTGCTGTTTGCGCACCTGCAGCGGCGGGTGCACATCTGGCTCGACCCGTGGTCGCCGCAATACTGGGACCAGAGCTACCAGCTGCGCCAGGGCCTGATGGGCCTCGGCGCCGGCGGGATGACGGGCACCGGGCTCGGCCAGGGCCGACCGCAGATCACCCCCCTGGCGGACAGCGACTTCATCTTCGCCAGCCTCGGCGAAGAGCTCGGGCTGGTCGGCGCCTTCGCGATCCTGCTGCTCTACGGCCTGCTCGTGGAGCGTGGCCTGCGCACCGCCCTGGGCACCCGCGACGGTTTCGGCAAGCTGCTCGCCACCGGCCTGGCGTTCACGATGGCCCTGCAGGTCTTCACCATCGTCGGCGGGGTCCTGCGGGTGATCCCGCTGACCGGCCTGACCACGCCGTTCCTGTCCGCCGGGGGATCCTCCCTGCTCGCCAACTGGACGATCGTGGCGATCCTGTTGCGGATCAGCGACCATGCCCGTCGGCCGGTGCCCGACCCCCACGAGACGCCGCCCGCCGCCGATACCCCCACGAGCGTGGTGACCGCCCCGTGAACGCCCCGATCCGTCGACTGTCCCTGCTCATCACCGCGATGTTCGCGCTGCTCCTGGTGTTCGGCTCCTGGGTCCAGTTCGCCGACGCCAGGGCCCTGCGTGGCGCCGAGGGCAACAGTCGCACCCTGCTCTCGTCGTACGAGCAGGAACGCGGCGCCATGCTCGTCGACGGCAGCCAGGTGGCCCGCTCGGAAAAGGCGCCGAGCGGCTCGAACGTCAAATACGTGCGGAACTACCCGCAAGGCCCGCTGTATTCGCACGTCACCGGGTGGTTCTCCCTGTCGTACGGCGCGGGCGGGCTGGAGCTGGCCGAGGACGACCTGCTCTCCGGCCAGTCGGATGCGCTGTTCTACCGGCGGCTCGGTGACCTGCTCACCGGCAAGCGGGCGACCGGGGTGAACCTGGACCTGACCATCGACGCACGCACCCAGCAGGCCGCCGACAAGGCGTTGGGCAACCGGCGCGGTGCGATCGTGGCGCTGGACCCCAAGACCGGGGCGATCCTGGCGATGGTCAGCCACCCGCAATACGACCCGAACGCCATCTCCACCCTCGACGCCACCGCGGCCCAGAAGGCCTGGAAGGGCTACCTGGCCGACACTTCGGCGCCGATGGTGAACCGGGCCATCACCGGGGACCTCTACCCGGCCGGGTCGACCTTCAAGGTCATCGTGTCGGCCGCCGCGTTGGCCGCCGGTCGCACCGAGAACACCGAGCTGACCGGCGTCGCCCGGCTGTCGATGCCGCAGACCACCGTGACGCTGCCGAACGACTGGAACGGGCCGTGCGGCAACGGTCGGGTGACGCTGACCCAGGCGCTGGCCATGTCGTGCAATACGGCGTTCGGCCAGCTCGGCATGGATCTGGGCGCGTCCGCGATCAAGGACCAGGCGGCGAAGTTCGGCTTCGGCAAGGACCTCACCATCCCGCTGCGGGTGACGCCGTCGAGCACCGGCCCGATGGACAACCCGCCGCAGATCGCGTTCACCGCGATCGGCCAGCAGGACGTGCGGGTCACCCCGCTGCAGATGGCGATGGTCGCGGCCGGGGTGGCCAACGGCGGCTCGGTGATGCGGCCCTACCTGGTCAAGCAGACCCGCGGGTCCGGGCTGGAGGTCATCGACGTGGCCCGGCCCACGGAGCTGTCCCGGGCCCTGAGCAGCGACGCCGCGGCCCAACTGACCCGCATGATGATCCAGGTCACCGAGGCCCCGGACGGCACCGGCGGCGCGGCGCGCATCCCCGGGATTCGGGTGGCGGCCAAGTCCGGCACCGCCGAGCACGGCAGCGACGCCGGCGGCGCACCCCTGGCCCCGCACGCCTGGTTCATCTCGTTCGCCCCGGCCGACGACCCCAAGGTCGCGGTCGCCGTCCTTGTCGAGAACGGCGGTCGAGCCACCCCCGGCCCGGGCCCGTCGTTCAACGCCGCACCTCTCGCCCAGGAAGTCATGAAGGCAGTGATCAACCGATGAGCATCGAGACCGGCGCCGTCTACGGCAACCGCTACACCCTCCTCGACCGGATCGCCTACGGCGGCATGGGCGAGGTCTGGAAGGCCTCGGACAAGGTCCTCGGCCGCACCGTGGCCATCAAGCTGCTCTCCCCGAACCTGGCCGAGCAGCCCGGATTCGTGGAGCGGTTCCGCGAGGAGGCCCGGCACACGGCGCTGCTCGGGCACCCCAATATCGCCACCGTCTACGACTACGGCAAGGAGGACGGGGGCGCGGCGGGCACGTCGTGGCTGGTCATGGAGTACGTCGAGGGCGAGCCGCTGTCCCAGATCATCCGGTCCGAGGGTCCACAGTCGCCGCGGCGCACGGCCATGATCATCGGCCAGTGCGCCGACGCCCTGCAGGCCGCCCACGAGGCGGGCGTCGTGCACCGGGACGTGAAGCCCGCCAACATCCTGGTCCGGCCCGATGGGGTCGTGAAGCTCACCGACTTCGGGATCGCCCGGGCCAAGGACGCCTCGCCGCTGACCCGCACCGGAGAGGTGATGGGCACCGCCCAATACATCTCGCCCGAGCAGGCGATGGGCAAGGAGGTGACCGGCAAGTCCGACATCTACTCCCTCGGCGTCGTGGCCTACGAACTGCTCACCGGCACTCGGCCCTTCGACGAGGGGGCGCCGTTCGCGACCGCGATGGCGCACGTCCACAAGCCGGCCCCGGCCCTGCCCGCCTCGGTGCCCTCGGCGATGGCGACCGTGGTGGCCAGCTGCCTGGCCAAGGACCCGGCCCAGCGGCCGGTCAGCGCCGCCGCCCTGGCCGCGGCCATGCGTGGCGGGCCGGCCGCTGCGGCGGCGGCGGTGTCGGCCGGATTCAACCCCACCCAGGTGCTGGCGTCCGGACCGGCGGCCACCACGGCGCTGACCGACGCCACGGCGTACGCCCGGCCACCCGCCCCGACCGGGCCGGCGAACCCGGCCTACCGGCAGCCGGACCAGCAGCGCCGCACGAACCCCTGGCTGTGGGCGGCGTTCGCGGTGTTGGCGCTGCTCGCGCTGTTCGCGATCCTGCGGATGACCGGCGTGATCGGCAGTGACGCCCCTCCGCCGACCCCCTCGTCGACCCCACCGACCACGAGCCGAACGACGACCACCAGCAGCAGCAGCACCTCCACGACGACCACCACGCGCACCGCGGACAGCATCGACCCGACGATCTACGTGGGCAGCCCGCGGACCAACGTGAAAGCCGCCCTGGAGAAGCTCGGCTACACGAAGTTCACCTACGACATGGTCGACAACGACAAGCCCGCCGGCACCGTGCTGGCCGTCAACCCCAGCGGCGTGGTGCCGTTCGACCAGCCGATCACCCTCAAGATCAGCAACGGTCCGCCGCAGACCACGACGCAGGCCCCGCCCAGCCCATCGCCGACGCCCACCCAGCCGAGCACGCCGGCCCCCCAGCCGACCAGCCCGCGGACCTGATCCGCCCACCGCCCAATCGACCCGGGAGCATCCAGTGGACCCCACCGCAGCCGAGCGGAGCAGGCCCACCGGCGACCGTGTCCTCGTCGGCCGCTATCAGGTGGGCGAGCTCATCGGGCGGGGCGGCATGGCCGAGGTGCACGCCGGCTGGGACACCCGGTTGGGCCGCGAGGTCGCCGTCAAGGTGCTGCGCTCCGACCTGGCCCGGGATCCCTCGTTCCTGCAGCGGTTCCGCCGGGAGGCCCAGTCGGCGGCGGGGCTGAATCACCCCGGGATCGTGGCCGTGTACGACTCCGGCGAGGACACCCTCACCGAACTCGGCGGCGCGCCCCTGGCCGTGCCGTTCATCGTGATGGAGCGGGTGCACGGGCGCACCCTGCGGGATCTGCTGCACGCCGCGGGCGGTCCGTTGCCGCCGGAAGAGGCGTGCCGGATGCTCGCGGCGACGCTGCGGGCGCTGGCCTACAGCCACGCCAACGGCCTGATCCACCGCGACATCAAACCGGCCAACGTGATGGTCACCGACGACGGCAAGGTCAAGCTCACCGACTTCGGGATTGCCCGGGCCATCGCCGACTCCGCCGCCACGATGACCAACACCTCGGTCGTGGTCGGCACCGCGCAATACCTGTCCCCCGAGCAGGCGCAGGGCAAGCCGATCGACGCGCGTGCCGACGTGTACGCCGCGGGCTGCGTGCTCTATGAGCTGGTCACGGGCCGGC
>JAIUNK010000076.1 GCA_020161845.1 Actinomycetota bacterium | reverse complement strand
CCTGGCCCGAGCCTGGACCCGCGTCATCTACCGCTGCTGGCACACCGAACAGCCCTACGACGCCAACCTGCACGGCGGAGCGCAGAGGTTGCCGATCGCGGCCTGAGGTTGACTCAGGAAGTGTCATCTCACCTCGTCCTGATAGATGGTCGGGATCACGGGCTCACCGCGGGAGAGCCGCCGGGCCCCGGCGGGCAGCTCGGAGAGCGCCCGCTTGTGGTGCGCGCGGCCGCTGTTGGCGGTCATGTCCGCGACGACCGCGCCGTCGCGAACCAGGGGGATGAGCAACTCCCGGTCGTTGCCGTCGTTGGTCGGGGCCTCGCCGATGCCGATCACCTCGGCCTCGGCGTCGCCGGAATCGGAGATGCGGCGCAGCGCGTATTTGCGCCCGCCGACACTCTTCTTGTCCTTGCTCTTCTTCGCGACGTCCACCATCACCCCCGCGTCGTCGGTGCGCGAGACCAGCTTGTAGACCAACCCGGCGGTCGGGGCGCCCGACCCGGTGACGAGCGAGGTGCCCACGCCGTACGCGTCCACCGGCGCCGCCGCGAGCGCCGCGATCGCGTACTCGTCCAGGTCGCTGGTCACCACGATTCGGGTGTTGGTCGCCCCGAGCGCGTCGAGTTGGGCGCGCACCTCGTGGGCCTGGGTGACGAGGTCACCGGAGTCGAGCCGGACCGCGCCCAGCTCGGGCCCGGCGATCTCCACGGCGAGCCGGACGGCGGCCGCCACGTCGTACGTGTCCACCAGCAGCGTCGTCCCCTTCCCGAGCGCCGCCACCTGGGCGCGGAAGGCGTCCTCCTCGGTGTCGTGCAGCAGGGTGAAGCTGTGCGCCGAGGTGCCGGCGCTGGGGATGCCGTAGCGGCGCGCCGCCTCCAGGTTGGAGGTCGTCGCGAAGCCGCAGACGTACGCCGCGCGGGCCGCCGCCACCGCGGCCGCCTCGTGGGTACGCCGGGAGCCCATCTCGATCAACGGACGGCCGCCGGCGGCCGTGGCCATCCGGCTGGCCGCCGAGGCGACCGCGCAGTCGTGGTTGTAGATCGACAACAGCAGCGTCTCCAGGATGCACGCCTCGGCGAAAGTCCCCTCGACGATGAGCAGCGGCGAGCCCGGGAAGTAGATCTCGCCCTCGGCGTAGCCCCACATCGATCCGGAGAAGCGGTAGTCGCGCAGATAGTCCAGGGTCGCCTGGTCGACGACGTGCCGGCCGGCCAGCGCCTCCAGCTCCGCCGGCCCGAAGGTGAAGTCGGCCAGCGCCGCCAGCGCCCGGCCCACCCCGGCGACGACCCCGTACCGACGCCCGGCCGGCAGCCGGCGGCCGAACAGCTCGAAGATGCTGCGCCGGTGGGCCGCGCCGGAGTGCAGGGCCGCCTGCAACATCGTGAGCTCGTAGTGGTCGGTGAGCAGCGCAGTGCTGCTCGTGCCACTCGCGGTGGTCGCGCTGGTCGTGCTGGTCACAAGCCACACTCTATGGTGGTGGGGTGTCGATCGCTCCCGTGGAGAGCCGGCAGGAGCTGGCCGACGAGCGCGCGGACCTGGACGTGCCCTGGGTGACGCTGGTCTGGAACGACCCGGTGAACCTGATGAGCTATGTGACGTGGGTGTTCCGCACCTACTTCGGTTATCCGGAGGCGAGGGCCCAGGCGTTGATGCTCGACGTGCACCACAAGGGTCGGGCGGTCGTCGCGACCGGACCCCGCGAGCAGATGGAGCGCCACACCGAGGCGCTGCAGGGCTACGGACTGTGGGCGACCTTTCAGAAGGACGACTGATGGCGCACGGCTTCCGCCGGGAGAGGGTGCGGCGCCGCGGGGCGGCGTCGCGTGGGCCGGTGCCGACGACGTACGTCGCGATCCTGGACGCCCAGGAGCGCGAGCTGCTCGTCGCCCTGATGACGCAGGTGCTGTCGATCGTCGAGCCGCCCCCCGTCGCGCCACACGGGGACGAGTTCGACCAGATGATGGCCGAGGCGGGCCTGAGCCATCTCGACGGCGCTGGCGACCGGCCGTCGCCGGCCGCCGCGGCGGGCTCCGAGGATCTGGACGACCCCGACCGGGATCCGGCGCTGGACCGGCTGCTCCCCGATGCCCACCGGGAGGACCCGCTGCTCTCGGCGGAGTTCCGGCGGATCGCCGCGCCGGGCCTGCGGGCCCGCAAGGCCGCCAATCTCGCGGCGGCCATCGAGCTGCTGACCCGGACCGAGATGGGCGAGGTCGCGGGGACGGGACGGGGTCGGACTCGGGACGACGTCCGGCTCACCGAGGAGGAGGCGGGCGGCTTCGCGGTGGCCCTGACCGACGTACGCCTCGTGGTGGGGGAGCGGCTGCAGCTGCGCGACGACGCCGACGCGGAGCGGCTCGACACGGCCCTGGCCACAGGGAAGCTGGACGAGCCGACCGGCTGGTTGGTGGCCGTCTACGACTTCCTGACCTGGCTGCAGGAGACGCTGACCCAGGCGATGCTGGACCGACTGGACGACCAGGGCCGCTGAGCTCCTCGCCGCGATGCCGCTCGCCGCGGCGGTGCTGGTGGCAGGATGGCGCGCAGCGCAGGGAATGGCACTCCTCGCCCCTGCACCAATCCGTTGGAGGTCCCCGTGTCTGCACCGTTCGCCCGACTCGCCACCGCCGCCGCCGTTGCCGCGCTGGTTCCGCTCGCCCTCGCCGGGTGCGCCAAGGACGAGGCCAAGCCCGTGGCGGGGTCGACCTCCTCGGGCGGCGCCGCCTCGGCCGCCCCGGTCAAGCTGATCAAGGACGGCACGCTCAAGGTCTGCACGCACTCCGGGTTCAAGCCGTTCGAGTTCCCCGAGGGCGGCAAGGTCGTTGGCTATGACATCGACATCGCCGATCTCGTCGCGAAGAAGGTCAATGCCACCACGGAGGTCGTGGACATCGACTTCGGCCAGATCACCACGGGCGCGGCGTTCGCGGCGGGCAAGTGCGACATGGCCGCGGCCGGGATGACGATCAACGACAAGCGCAAGGCCGCACTCGGCGTCTCCGACCCCTACTTCACCTCCAAGCAGGCCCTGCTGGTCAAGAAGAGCAGCGCGGTCAAGGACCTGGGCGGGATGAAGGGCAAGGTCCTCGGCGTCCAGACGGACACGACGGGCAAGGAGTACGCCGAGAAGAACGTCTCGCAGTACGGCTACACGATGAAGGTGTTCGAAGATGCGTTCTCGCTGGCCAACGCCGTCAAGGCGGGCACCGTCGAGGGGTCCCTGAACGACTCCGGAGTGATGCTCAACTTCGCCAAGGACAACGCCGACACCTCCGTCGTCCAGCAGATCGACACCCAGGAGCAATACGGCCTGGCCACCGGCAAGGACAACACGGCGATGCTGACGACGATGAACCAGGTCCTCAAGGACGCCAAGGCCGACGGAACCCTCGACAAGATCGAGGTCAAGTGGTTCGGCGCGAAGCTCTCCTGACCCCATGACGGCTCCCTCGACGGTCGCCCTCCCGGCGAGCCGGCGCCGCGGCTCGCCGCGCCAACGCGCCCGCCGGGTGCGGATGATCCAGTACGCCGTGCTGCTGCTGGCGGTCCTGGCGGTGCTGCTCACCGCCGATTGGCACGGCATCGGCCAGGCGTTCTTCCGGGCCGACATGATCGCCGAGACGCTGCCGGGGTTGCCGCGGGCGATCCTCAACACCCTGATCTACACCTTCGGGGCGTTCGCGTTCGGGCTGGTCGCCGGCACCGTGCTGGCGCTGATGCGGTTGTCCCAGGTGGCGGCGTACCGCTGGTTGGCCACGGCGTACGTCGAGTTCTTCCGCGGCCTGCCCGCCCTCATCGTTCTCATCGCGTTCAGCCTCATCGCGCTGGTGCTGCCGGGATTCCGGATCCCCGGCGGGGAGGTCGGCACGGTGTGGCTGGGGTTGGGGATCGTCTCCTCGGCGTACCTGTCCGAGACGGTCCGCGCCGGCATCCTCGCCGTGCCGAAGGGCCAGGTCGAGGCGGCTCGATCGTTGGGCATGAGCGCCGGCGAGGCGACCCGCAAGATCGTCCTGCCGCAGGCCTTCCGGATCATCCTGCCGCCGATGACCAACGAGCTGATTCTGCTGGTCAAGGACTCCTCGCTGGTCTATGTGCTGGGGCTGGTCCCGGGGCAATACGAGCTGACCAAGTTCGGTCGGGATCTGGCCAACAGTCAGTCCAACCTGACGCCTCTGGTGGCTTGCGGGCTGTGCTACCTGATCATCACGATCCCGCTGACGATCCTGGTCAAGCGGCTCGAGGCCAACGCGGCGAAGGCCCGGTGAGCACGGTGCGCGAAACGACCACCGAACCGACCACCGAGGCGCCTCCCGTCGAGATTCGGGGGTTGCACAAGTCGTTCGGGGAGCTGGAGGTGCTCAAGGGCATCGACACCACGGTCCAGCGTGGCGAGGTGGTCTGCGTCATCGGCCCCTCCGGCTCGGGCAAGTCGACCCTGCTGCGCTGCGTCAACCTGCTGGAGCAGCCGACCTCCGGTCAGGTCTTCATCGACGGCGAGGACATCACCGACCCGGACTGCGACATCGACCACGTCCGGGCCCGGCTCGGCATGGTGTTTCAGCAGTTCAACCTGTTCCCGCACCTGAGCGCGCTGGAGAACTGCATGCTGGCCCAGCGCACCGTGCTCAAGCGCTCGGCGCAGGAGGCCCGCGCGACCGCCCAGGCCAACCTCGACAAGGTGGGCCTGGGCGACCGCGGCGACTCCCACCCGGCGAAGCTGTCGGGCGGGCAGCAGCAGCGGGTGGCGATCGCCCGCGCGC
>JAIUNK010000075.1 GCA_020161845.1 Actinomycetota bacterium | reverse complement strand
AATTCGGGCGTACGCCCCGATCGAAGTGGCAGAGTGAGAAACGTCGCGCGGAGACCACGTGTCGCGGTGGTGCTTTTGCACCAGAGGCTCCCTGGGACCTCGCAGACCGGGACCGGCGCCCTGGGCGCCTTAGGGGTCCGTCGGTTCCGTCCTCGGACACGTCCGTCGCGACAGCGGCCCGCCGTGCGCCCTGGCGCGCGGCGGGCCGTCTCTGTGCTTCTTGAGCCTGGGTGGGCCCGTTCAGGAGCGGAGTCCGTAGGCGTCGAGCGCCAGGTACGTCGAGCGGGTGTCGGTCACCACGACCGTCAGGACGGTGGGGCGGGCGGGGTCGGGTTCCCAGCCGGAGACGGTGCGCACGGGGTACATGTAGGGGTCGGTGACCGCGCCCCAATAGCGGGCGTTGGTCTCGAAGTCCGCCCAGTTACGTCCGTCGATGAGGATCTTGCCGCGCGCGCCGTACGGGTGGACCGTGGCGTACAGGTCCACGGCGCGGGTGCCTTCCGGCAGCGTCGTCGTGAAGACGGCGCCTGGGTAGCCGAGGGCGGCGGTGTCGTTGTAGTACGGCAGGTTCTGCGTCCGCAGCAGGTCGCTCAGGTGCAGCCAGGGCCCGCGGAAGGTGCCTTGGCCAGGAGCGACGTCGGTGAACCCCCGTTCGATATTGACGATGATCGTGGTGCTCGCGGGATCGGAGCGGTTCCCGGCCGAGTCGGTCGCGACCACCGTGACCACGTAGTGGCCGCCATCCGGGTCGACGACGAAGTTCGCGCTGGTCAGGGCGGTGCCGGTGAACCAGCGCAGCTCGGGGCCGGGTCGGTCGTCCTCGAGGATCCGATGGTAGGTGACGTCGTAGCTGACGGCGTTGGCCGCGGACCAGGTGACCCGGGCCGTCGGCGGGGTCGCGTCGAGGATGGCGCTCTCGACCGTGACCGGACCGATCTCCGGCGCAGGCTGCTCGGTGATCCAGGTCCAGGTGGTGGTGGCGCCGTCGGGGAAGGTGTAGCCGGCCTGGGGCGTGGCGGTGACGGTGAAGGTGAACCGCCTCCCGACGGGTTGGGGTGTGCCATAGGTCGTGGGGTCGACCGGCACCCCGTCGACCGCATAGTCGACGCCCGTGGCCAGCGGGATCGTGAAGGTGTCGTCATCCGAGCCCTCCTGATCGGCGACCGTGGGCGGCAGTGGGATCACGGTGCTGAGCGCCGGCATGGTCTTCGGGGTGACCGTGATCGTGGGGCGCGTGGTCGCCGGCGAGCTGGGCGTGTTCGGCGAGCTGGGCGAGCTGGGCGAGTTGGGCGAGTTGGGCGAGTTGGAGGTGCTGGGCGTGTTGGCGCCGAGGGCTCGCGCGGGGGTCACGGCGTACGGGGTGGCCGGCGCGACCGCGGCCAGGGTGAGGGCGGGGGCCAGGGCGATGTGGGAGGGTACGGCGCGGCGGGCGCGGCGCTGGCCGTCAGCGAGGCGCCGGCCGTCAGCGGGGCGCCGGCCGCGGGCGGCTGGTGCGGCGTCGATGGATAGGGCGTCGGTGGATAGGGCAGCGGGAGGTACGCGGTGGGCAGGCACGGGCGGCCTTCTTTCGAGGAGGTGCCCCGAACGTGCGCGAGCCCGTGGGGCGGTGGCCAGGGATGACGAGTCCATCCTGCCGCCTGGCCCCACGGGACGGAAAGCGACGAAAGGCCAAATACGCTGGGCGAGTTTGATGCCGGCTCGGGGATTCGGCCGTCTCGGCCACTCACCAGCCGACTGACTGCGGCGAAAGGCGGTGCCGGCACCGCCTTTCGCCGCAGCTAAGAACCCGAGTGTCAGCCCTTCCGGGGTGGGCGTGCAGCCGCGTGGACGTGCGGGCAGGTGAACGAATAGCCGAGGGCGTGCAGTCGAAGAGGCCGCGGTTATTGGCGGCGGCGCCAGCGGATCCGGCCGTCGACCAGGCGCCCGATGAGTCCGCGGGTGTGGACGTCGGTGTGGTGTCGGGTACACAGCAGCGCGAGATTGTCGACGTTGGTCTCGCCGAGGTCTGTGGTCCATTCGCGCAGGTGGTGGGCTTCGCACCAGCTTGGTGGTCGGTCGCAGCCGGGGAAGGTGCAGCACCCGTCCCGTAGCCGCAGGTAGCGGACCTGGTCGGGGCTGGCCAGTCGGGCGGCGCGGCCGAGGTCGAGGATCGCGCTGTCGGTGCCGAGCACCGCCGGGATGATCCGGGCATCACACGCCAGGCGTCGCACCGTGGCCGGGGTCAGCGGAGTGCCGAACCCGTCCAGCCCGTACCCCCACCCCGCACCTCGACCCGCCGACCCCGCTACCCTGGCCGACCCCGCTGTCCCCGCACTGCCCGTTGACCTGGCCGACCCCGTCGACCCCGCGCTGCCCGTCGACCCGGCGCCGCCCGTCGACCCGGCGCCGCCCGTCGACCCGGCGCCGCTCGTCGACCCTGCGCCGCCCCTCGATGCCTGCACGCCGCACGAGTCCTCCTGGGCGTCGTCCTGGCCGGCGCGCTGAGCGCCGTCCTGGCTGGTGCGCTGGGCGTAATAGGCGCGGACCTTCTCGGCCAGCAGGTCGTGGTCGATCGTGATGATGATCTGGGCCTTGACCGCCGAACCCGGCCGGACGTGGCCGCTCAACGTCGGGTCGGTCGCCACGATGCGGGCCATCTCGATGATCGCGTCCAGGTTGCGCTGCTCCGCGGTGCGGGCATCGACCTCACCCTCGGCGGTCGGGGTCGGCGCGGCCAACGCATCCAGCGCCGCTTTGAGGGCGGCGTACTCGTCGTTGGTCATCTCATACCGACCGACCCACATCCCGGTGCCGTCCTTGACGGGGTTGGTGAACCGCCGCTGGCGGTGCAGCTCCTTCTGCTGCTCCTCGAAGTCACCCTCCTCGCCGTAGCTGGCGATCAGCGCCTCCTTCAGACTGCCCAACTGCGACGCGGAGGCCCCGGTGGCGGCGTGCGCGATCAACTCCCCAGCCGCCGCGTCCCACCAGTCCGCCGGGATTTTGACCGCCAACGTCGACAAATCAGCCCCGAGCCGGGCGCCGACCGCCAGGGAGATCCGCCCGGCCCGGACCGCCTCGGTCAACGGCGCCAGCTCCGGCCGGCGGGACTGTTCCCAGCACGTGCGGTAGGTCCCCGCTACCCCGGCCGTGACTGGCGCACCGGCTGCGGCGGCCTGCTCCTGCACCCACGCGGTGACCTTCGGCCCGATCGGCCGCGGCGACTCTTCCGCGGCGGCGACCACCCCACGGGCGACGGCCTCGGCCAACACCGCCGCCGAGGCCCCCTCCGCCAACGCCCGCAGCGCCACCAAGTCCCCGAACAGACCAGCCAGCTCGTCCGTCGGCACCAACGCCAACACCTCACCCAGCCGAACCGGCCCGCCACCAAAGCCAGCGCCAGCGCCAGGCACGTCAGCCCCAGGCACGTCAGCCGCGGGCGCGTCCGCCTCAGGTATGCCAGCACCGGTCAAGCTCGCCAGCCCCGACCCCACCCGACGTACGGCATCGCCCAGCCAGAGCATGACCTCGAACGGCGAGGCGGCCGCGCCTGCTGCCTGGGGCCGATCATCCGTCGTGGTCATGACTCATGATCTCGCACACAAGCTCGAATAGTCCAGTCGTCATGTCAAGTTATGTTCGATATTAAACACGGAATCCGCTGATTCCAACCGCGAAATGGCTACAAGGCCAGGCAAACTCCCAGCGAGTATAACTGTTGCGCAGATCACATGACTGCTTATGTTAATAGACCTGCTCAGCGGCCGCGCGGCGACGTTTCAAGCACACCGATACGGCCCCCAAACGTCGGCGCCACCGCACAGGCCAGCTCGCGGGGCGGGCTGGCCCGACTGGCTCCCACGCGCCGAGGCGCCGAGCGACCGTCACTCCGCCCCTGTGTTCATACGGGCTAGTCCGTATCTTAAGGTGCAACAGCGCGTTGCAACGTCACCGGGTCGCTCACGACGGCGTACAGCCTGCGCTGCGGGTGCGGACGCTGCTGCAGGGCGCCTGGCGGGATCTCTTCGCGACGGGACTGGATGCCGTGTTGGCGCCGACGCTGCCGAACGTGGCGGCGCAGGTCGGTCAGGGGCAGTTCACGCACGGCGAGCCGGCGGCGATCATCGACTCGTACGTGCGCACCAGCGCACCCGGCCATCTCACCCGGCCTGCCGTCGCCGTCGGTGCCGTGCGGCTTCTCCGGCGCGGGGCTGCCGATCGGTCTGCAGGTGATCGGCAAGCCGTTCCGGGAGGCCGAGGTCCTGGCGGTCGGCGCGGCCTGGGAGCGGCTGAACCCGGCCGCCGGGAGGATGCCGGACCTGTCCTGAGCTGGGCCTGCTATGGGGTGACCACGTTCGGACGGTACGTCGTGCGCCGGCGCGGGACGTCGTGTGCCGGGCCGGCGCGGCTGATGAGGTCAGGCAGTCAGTAGCTGATGCGCTCTTTGGTGTGAAACTCCGAGCAGCATGCCGATCTCGCGAACTGTGAGACCACTCTCGCGCAATTGCTGTGCCGCCGCCCGAAAATTGCTGTTGGCCTCTGCTCGACATTGCTCCTCGGCCGCTCGCGCCCGGTGCGCGTGCTCAAGGGAATGACGCACGCCAACCGGCAGTTCGATGGTGACGTCGACGCCGACCGTGTGCACGTCGACTTCGTCATACAGGCCACCAGGTCGCGGGCCATCTCCTCGATCTCGCCGAGGCGCCGCGCCTGCGTGGGCCTGACATTCGCCACGTGAATCGCCCAGGAATTCCCGACGCGACGCGCCAGGGCCTCGTAGTCTGTCACTTCCACCAGTCCTTTCCAAGCTCGACCGATGCCTCTTTGTAGATCGCGATAGTGACCACCTCGTTGAGCTCTGCGTGCCGGGGAACCGGAATCAGTGTTGATCCCACGAAGAAGATGGTGTGTCGACCACCTTCCCGCGCCACCCCGAAGGGCAAGCCCGCGCCCCGAGCGCCTGCAGCAAGCGTTCGAACCAAGACACGCCGCTTGGTCACAGACGTAGCGAGAAGTCTGATACAGCTTGTCCCGCGGCAGCCTGTTCGCCAGGGGGCCGAGCCGTCTGGCAACCTATCCGCCATGGCGAACATGCGACGTCCGGGTCCGGAACAGAGGCCGGGCCCGATGCGAATCGAGCACCGTCCG
>JAIUNK010000033.1 GCA_020161845.1 Actinomycetota bacterium | reverse complement strand
TTCAAGGGCAACGACATCGAGCGGTTCTACCGCTATGGCCTGCTGGCCAACCCGAACCTGCGGATCTACAAGCCGTGGCTCGACGAGGACTTCGTCCGCGAGCTCGGCGGCCGCGCCGAGATGAGCCAGTGGCTGTCGCAGCGCGACCTGCCCTATCGGGACAGCAAGGAGAAGGCGTATTCGACCGACGCCAACATCTGGGGCGCCACGCACGAGGCCAAGCGGCTGGAGCACCTCGACGTGGGGATCGAGGATGTGGTCGAGCCGATCATGGGCGTGGCGTTCTGGCGCGACGACGTCGAGATCGCCACCGAGGACGTGACCATCGGCTTCGAGCAGGGGCGCCCGGTGTCGATCAACGGCCGCCGGTTCGACTCCGCGGTCGACCTGGTCGACGAGGCCAACACGGTCGGCGGGCGGCACGGCCTGGGCATGTCCGATCAGATCGAGAACCGCATCATCGAGGCCAAGTCCCGCGGGGTGTACGAGGCGCCGGGGATGGCGCTGCTGTTCATCGCGTATGAGCGGTTGGTCAACGCGATCCATAACGAGGACACGATCGCGACGTACCACGCCGAAGGTCGCCGCCTCGGTCGCCTCATGTACGAGGGCCGCTGGCTCGACCCGCAATCCCTGATGCTGCGCGAGTCGCTGCAGCGCTGGGTCGGTTCGGCCGTCACCGGCGAGGTCACGCTGCGGCTGCGGCGCGGGGAGGACTACTCGATCCTGGACACGTCCGGGCCGGCGTTCAGCTACCACCCCGACAAGCTGTCGATGGAACGCACCGAGGGCGCCGCGTTCGGCCCCACCGACCGGATCGGGCAGCTGACCATGCGCAACCTGGACATCGCGGACAGCCGCTCGCGGCTGGAGCAGTACGTCGGCCTCGGGCTGCTGGGCGCCGCCGGGGAGGGCATCAAGGCCCTGGGCCTGGCCAACACCGATCTGGTCGGTGCGCTGGAGGCCGGCGGCGGCGAGGTCATCGCCCGGCGGCTGACCCCGGACACCCAGGATGAAGAGGCGCTGGACGACGCGGCGATGGAGTTCGGGGCCGACTGATCGTGGCCGAGTTTTCGTCGGAGGTTCTTCGTTGAAGGGTGCTCTCGGGTGATTGATCCGGCTGCCGTCCTCCTGGTTGAAGCCGCTCTGCGCGAGCTGGGCCATGCTGGCGAGGTTCGACACCTCGACACCCCTGTGCCGACGAGTGCCGCCGCGGCCGAGGTACTGGGTTGTGAGCCCGCAGCGATCGCGAACAGCCTGGTCTTCGTCGCGGATGGAGTCCCGGTCCTGGTCTTGGCCAGCGGCGGGCGGCGGGTGAAGACGCAGCGGTTGCGTGCCGCGCTGGGTGCCCGGAAGGTGAGCCTGGCTCCGCCGGACGTGGTGCTCGCCGCGACGGGACAGGCGGTCGGCGGTGTCGCGCCGGTGGGTCATCCGGCGCCGCTGCGCACGCTCGTGGACGAGTCCTTGGGGCGCTACGGCGTGATCTGGGCCGGGGGTGGGGACGAGCTCACGATGGTGTCCACCACCCTTGCTGAACTACTGCGCATGACCGGCGGCGATCTCCTCGCGGAGGAGCCGCCCCAGCCACCGTCCTGACCCTGCGCGGCGGCCCCGCTCACCGCCCCGTCTTCGATACCACGGTATGAGGGGACGTGCGCCGAACGGTCATGCCTCGGCGCGACAGGGTGAGCATGGGAGCGGCTGGTCCGCGGGAGAGTGGCTGGTCCGCGGGAGAGTGGCTGGCCCGCGGGAGAGTGGCTGGTCAGCGCGGGATGGCCCGTACCAGCGCAAGGGCGACGAGCAGGAGCACCACGGCAACCCGCATCAGGCGTTCGTTCAGGGACAGCCGGGACCACGAGCTCAGCAGCGTGGTCGCGATGCCACCGGCCACCAGCAGGACCAGGGTCGCACCCACCCAGCCGCCGATGACGACGCCCAGCACGGCGACGGCCAGAGCGGCGATCGCGGTGGCCGCGCCAAGCCGGCGCGCGCGGGCCTCCCGTTCCTGGGCGGCCGGAGAGTCGCCGCAACAGCCCCGATTGGCGTCGGCGTGGGTATGGGTGTGCGTCGGTTGGCCCGCGTGCTCGCTCACGAGGCCCCAGCCTAGGCCGGGGTCGCGCCGCGGTGTCCCTTCAGACATACAGTGTCCGCCGGGACCACCGTCGTGCGCGGAATCACCGCAGGTCACGGCACTTTCCGGTGCGGCAAGACAGGTCTTTGGGTCGAGACTGTATGTCGTTAGGGACACGAGGTTGCTCCAGGAGTCGTCGAACGCTGCCGATGGGTGGCTCGACACCCTGAAGGAGCCGCCGTGAATCGCACCCTCCGGTCGGGCGCCGGACGAGGTGCCCGCACGCCGGACGCGCCCGCGCCCGCCCGGCGATCGAGGCCCGCGATCTCGACGGGTGCGCTGACGATGGGTGTCCTGCTCCTGGGTGCGCTGACGTTAAGCCCGCCGTCGCTCGGGCCGCTGTCGCCAGGTTCGCTGATGGTGAGCACGACGTCCCCGCCCGCGGACCTTCACCAGCTCGCCGTCGCCATCGAGGCGCGCCGGCTGCCCGACGTCGTGGAGACCTATGTCGACGTGCGTGCCGAGCGCGTGGTCGTCACGGCCCAGCCAGGGCGGCGTGCCGTCGTCGCGGCGGCGGTGACCGACGCGCGAGCCTCCGTGCGGGAGGCTGCGGCGGAACCGGTCCGGGCGGCGGCCGGAAGCCCCCTGGTCGGGGGTGGCGCCGTGTGCACGATGGGCTTTACGGGCACTCAGCGCGGTATCCCGGTCTTCCTCACGGCCGGGCACTGTGGCCGGCAGGGTACGACGTTCACCTCGGATGGCCGGTCGGCGGGTCGGGTGTCCGACGTCGTCTTCCCGGAATCCGACTACGCCATCGGCGTCTTCGACGGTGGCGGGCCCCGCGGCATCGTCGCCTCGAGCACCGTGGCCGCGGTTCCGGTCCACGGCAGCCTCGAGGCACCCATCGGTAGCCGGATCTGCACGATGGGGTCCTCCAGTGGTTGGGCCTGCGGGACGATCGTCGCCACCGACGTCACGGTCCGCTACGGATCGGGGGCCTCGGCCCAGTACGTCCGGGGCCTCACCAAGGTCGACATCTGCCGCAGCGGCGGCGACTCGGGCGGCCCCTGGCTGTGGGGGAACCAGGCACAGGGGATGACGAGCGGCGGCGCCGGCAGCCACGGGCCGGGTTGTTCCGGCGCGAGCGGCGATCAGGTGGCCTATCTGCAGCCCATCAACCCGATTCTCGCCGCCACCGGGGTGGTCCTGGACACCACCGAATGACCCACGGCTGACCGTCGCCAAGGGCGGCCGTCGGACGGGTGAGACACTGGCCAGGATGTCCGTGACGCCCGATGCCCAAGTTCAGCCCGATGCCGCCCGTCAGACTCATGCCGCTCGTCAGCTCGAAGCCACCGCAGAGCCGATGACACCGCTGCTGCCGCCGCTGCGGATCGGGCCGCTGACGATCCCCACCCCCGTCGTCCTGGCCCCGATGGCCGGGATCACCAACCGGGCCTTCCGGCGGCTGTGCCGCGAGGCGGCGGCGGGTACCAGCGGCGGCAGCGGCTGCCTCTACGTGAGCGAGATGATCACCTCGCGCGCACTCCTCGAGCGCACCCCCATGTCGCTGCGCATGATCACGCACGACCCGGAGGAGTTCCCGCGCTCCGTCCAGCTGTACGGCGTGGATCCCGCGACCGTGCGCGCAGCGGTACGGATGCTGGTGCTTGAGGACCGGGCCGACCACATCGACCTCAACTTCGGCTGCCCGGTGCCCAAGGTGACCCGTAAGGGCGGCGGGTCCGCGCTGCCCTGGAAGACCACCCTGTTCCGGGACATCGTGGCCGGCGCGGTCCAGGAGGCACAGCGCGGCGGGGTGCCGGTGACGATCAAGATGCGCATCGGCATCGACGCCGGCCACCTCACCTATCTGGAGGCCGGTCGCATCGCCGAGGCCGAGGGCGTCGCCGCGGTGGCGCTGCACGGCCGGACCGCCGCCCAGCACTATTCGGGCCACGCGGACTGGTCGGCCATCGCGGCCCTCAAGGAGACGGTGCGCACCGTGCCGGTGCTCGGCAACGGCGACATCTGGTCGGCCGAGGACGCCGTCCGGATGGTGCGCGAAACCGGCTGTGACGGGGTCGTGGTGGGGCGCGGCTGCCTCGGTCGGCCGTGGCTGTTCGCGGACCTGGCGGCCGCCTTCGCGGGCTCGTCTCAGCGAGCGCGGCCGAGCCTGGGGGAGGTTGGCGAGACGCTGCAGCGGCATGCCCGCTATCTCGTTGACTTCCACGACGGCGACGAGGCGCGGGCCTGCCGCGATATCCGCAAGCACATCGCCTGGTATCTGAAGGGGTTCCCCGCCGGCCACGACGTACGGCACCGCCTCGCCCTCGTCGCCGACCTGGCCGCGCTCGCGGAGTTGGTGGCCAGTCTCGACGCCGATGCGCCGTGGCCCGGTGCGGACGCCGAGGGACAGCGGGGCCGGGCGGGTACGCCGCGGTCGGTGGCGCTGCCCGACGGTTGGCTCGACAGCCGCGAACTCACCGCGGCACATCGGGAAGCCCTGGCGCACGCGGAACTGTCGGTCTCCGGCGGGTGAGACGCGGTCAGGCCGTCAAACGCGGCCCGGCCGTCAGACTCGTCCGGGCTGGGCGGTGCGGCCGGCGCCGGTTTCGATCGGCCGGCCCGGATCGCTGATCCAGTCCGACCAGGACCCCATGTAGACCGCCGCGCTGTCGTCGATCCCGGCCACGCACAGGGCCAGCGCGACCAGGCAGGCGCTCACCCCGGAGCCGCAATAGACGGCGACGGGCCGATCACCCGTCACCCCCGCGTCGGTGAACCGGCGGCGCAACGCGTCGGGCGCCAGGAAGGTGCCGTCCGCGGCGAGCAGGCCAGCGGCCGGAACGTTCACCGCTCCGGGGATGTGACCGGCCACGGGGTCGACGTCGTCGGCCTCGCCGCGGTAGCGATGCGGGGCCCGGGCGTCGATGAGCACACCCTCCGCGGCGTACAGCGCGGCGGCATTCGCGTCGAGGTTGCGACCGACTCCACGACCCAGGGTGAAGTCGCCCTCCTCGATGCTGCGCAGACCGGCCTCGATGGGGAGCCGGTGCGCTCGCCAGGCGGCCAGGCCACCGTCGAGCACGGCGACGTCGAACTTGCCGAAGTGCCGCAGCAGCCACCAGCAGCGCGCGGCGGCCATGCCGTGGCCCTGGTCGTATACGGCGACGAGCCGGCCGTTGTCCACGCCGCACTCGGCGAGGTCCAGCTCGAAGTCGTCCGGGTGCGGCATGGGGTGGCGGCCGCCGCGGCCGCCGTCGCCGGGCGCGCCGGAGAGGTCGCGTTGCAGGTCGACGAAGAGCGCACCGGGAAGGTGGCCCTGCAGGTAGTCGTCGAAGCCGCTGTCCGAGCCGAGGGCCCACCGGACGTCCAAGAGCAGGGGAGCGCTGCCCGGCCCGCTGCGCAGGAGCGCGGCGAGCTCCAGCGGGGAGATGAGCGGAGGGGAGGCCACGCGCTGACTCTAATTCTGCCGCGCTGCGGCCATAGCCTCGGATCGCCTCCCGCCGCCCGATCGTCGCCCGGCGGCATCGCGTCAGCGCCCAACGACGGGCATCGACCGCTGCCCGGTCGATGGATCCGGTCCGTCGATCCGGACGAATCACCTGTTCAGGCCATTGTCGGTGGGCCCGCCTAGAGTGCCGACGTGACCCCGTACGACGACAGTGACCGCGCCCGGTGGGTCGCGGAGGACCCGGCCCAGAAGCGCTCCGACCGAGACGACTTCGCGCGCGATCGGGCCCGGCTGGTGCATTCTGCGGCGTTGCGGCGGCTGGCCGCCAAGACCCAGGTCATGCAGCCCGACACCGATGACTTCATCCGCAACCGGCTGACCCATTCCCTGGAGGTGGCTCAGATCGGGCGTGAGTTCGGGGCGGCGTTGGGGTGTTCGGCCGATGTCGTCGACACGGCCTGCCTGGCCCACGACCTGGGCCATCCGCCGTTCGGACATCACGGCGAGCGGGTGTTGGACGAACTCTCGGGCGAGGTCGGCGGCTTCGAGGGCAACGCCCAGACGCTTCGGCTGCTGACCCGGCTGGAGGCCAAGCGGTTCCGCGACGACGGCCGGTCCGCGGGGCTCAATCTCACCCGGGCGAGCCTCGACGCGGCGACCAAATATCCCTGGCCGCGCGGCGAGCACCCGGGCAACGGCCGCAAGTTCGGGGTCTACGCCGACGACCAGGACGTATTCGCCTGGCTGCGGGCGGGCGCGCCGCGCGGCGCGGACGGGGCGCCGCGGCGGTGCCTGGAGGCGCAGGTGATGGACTGGTCCGACGACGTGGCGTACTCGGTGCACGACGTGGAAGACGGGGTGTCGGCCGGGTTGATCGACCTGCGGGTGTTGCGGCATCCGCAGGACATGGCGGCGGTCTACGACGTGGCGCGGTCCTGGTATGCGCCGGATCTGGCCGTCGAGGAGCTTGCCGAGGCGGCCCGCCGGATCGGGGAGGGGGGTGCGGTGCCCGATACGCCGTACGACGGGTCGCGGCGTGCCCTGGCCGCCCTGAAGGACATGACGAGCCGGTTCATCGGGCACTTCGTGGCGGGGGTGGAGGAGGCGACGCTGGCGGCGTACGGTCCCGGCCCGCATGCCCGCTACCGCGCGGAACTGGTCATCCCGCGCGGCATCCGCGCCGAGTGCGTGGTGCTCAAGGCGTTGGCCGTGCATTTCGTCATGTTGGCGCCCGCCCGGCAGCGGGTGATGGCCGATCAGCGGGAGATCCTGGAGGGCCTGCTCACGGCGTACCGGGCACATCCGCAGCGCCGACTCGACCCCGTGTTCGCGGCGGACTTCGCCGCGGCCGGCGACGACGTGGCCCGGGAGCGCGTGCTGCTGGACCAGATCGCCTCGTTGACCGATGCGCGGGCGGTGGCCCTGCACGCGGCGTGGCGGCACGGACGTGCCTAGAATCGGCGCAGATCAGCGCGCGAAACGGAGGTGACGATGGCCGGGCGCATCCGCGAGGAGGACGTGGCGGCCGTCAAGGAGCGCGCGGGCATCGAGGACGTGGTGCGCGAGCATGTCACGCTGCGCACGGCGGGGATCGGCGCGCTGAAGGGTCTGTGTCCGTTCCATGACGAGAAGACCCCGTCGTTCAACATCCGGCCCGCGCTGGGCACCTGGCACTGCTTCGGGTGCGGTGAGGGCGGCGATGTCATCAGCTTCGTGCAGAAGATCGACCACCTCAGCTTCGTCGAGGCCGTCGAACGGCTGGCCGGCAAGTGCGGGGTCGAGCTGCGTTATGAGGACGGCGGCGGGCCGCGGGAGGAGGCCCCGGGGCGCCGATCCCGGCTGGTCGAGGCCAACCGGGTGGCGGAGGAGTTCTATGCGGCGCAGCTGATCTCGGCGCGCGAGGCCAGGGCGGGGCGGGACTTCCTGCGGGCCCGCGACTTCGATTCCACGGCGGCGACCCGGTTCGGGGTGGGCTATGCCCCGCGGACCGGGGAGGAGCTGGTGACGCACCTGCGCGGCAAGGGATTCTCGGCCGAGGAGATGCTGCTGGCCGGGCTGGCGGGGCAGGGCGGGCGGGGGCTGTACGACCGGTTCCGCGGGCGGCTGCTCTGGCCGATCCGCGACATCACCGGCGACCCGGTCGGGTTCGGCGCGCGCCGGCTCTATGACGATGACCGGATTCAGGCCAAATATCTGAACACCTCTGAGACGCCGGTCTACAAGAAGACGCAGGTGCTGTACGGGCTGGACCTGGCCAAGAAGGCGATCGCCCGGGACCGGGTGGCGGTCGTGGTGGAGGGCTACACCGACGTGATGGCCTGCCACCTCGCCGGGGTGGAGACGGCGGTGGCGACGTGCGGTACGGCGTTCGGGGTGGACCACATCAAGATGCTGCGGCGCATCATGCGGGACGAGACCGGGGGCGCTCCGGCGCGGACCGTGTTCACCTTCGACGGTGACGCCGCCGGCCAGAAGGCCGCGATGAAGGCCTTCGATGAGGACCAGCGGTGGGCGTCGCAGAGCTATGTAGCGGTCGCCCCCGGCGGTCAGGACCCCTGCGAACTGCGGTTGCGCAGCGGCGATCTCGCCGTGCGGGGATTGATCGAGGACGCCGTGCCGATGTTCGAATTCGCGATGCGCACCCTGTTGGCGCGGCACGACCTCGGCACCGCCGAGGGCCGGGTCGCGGGGCTGCGGGCGGTGGCCCCGGTGATTGCGCAGATCAGGGACGCGGTGCTGCGCCTGGAATACACGCGCACGGTCGCGGGGCAGATCGGGATCGACGCCGAGACACTCACCACCGAGGTCGCCCGGGCCGCTCGGCGCGGTCGGGACGTCCGCGATCCCCGATCGGCGGGCGAGCGCCCCGAGGCCGGCGTGGACGACTCCGGTGCCGGCGCGGCGCCGTACCCGCAGTTCCCGCCCCCGGACCTGAGCATCCCCGCGGTGGGGCTGGCCGCCCATCTGCTGCAGATCCTGATTCAGCACCCTCGGCTGGTGCCGCCCCACGAGTTGGCCGTGATCGAGGAGTCGTCGTTCGTGGCGCCGACGCACCGGGCGATCTACGCGGCGATTCGGGCCTTGGGACCCGAGGTGGCCCAGTCGGATTCGGCGGCCGGCTGGGTAGACCACGTGACGGTGTCCGCGCCCGAGGAGGTACGGCCGATGATCGTGGCGTTGTCGGTGGCGGACATCCACGCCCGGCGGGACCCGACGAGTGGGGCGCCGGATCAGCGGTACGTCGATGAGATCGTCTTTCGGATGCGCGAGTTGGGGCTGCGCCAGGGCATCGAGGAGGCAACGGTGACGCTGCGCCGGTTGGAGAGCGTCGATCCCGAGGGGGCGCGGGCGGTTGCCGTCGAGCTGACCCAGCGTCAGCGGGAATTGGCCGACCTGCGAGGCAGGTTCGCGTGAGGCTCTTCGGGGGACGCCGCCCGGCGCTGCCTGCGGCCGCGGGGGCGCTGGAGTTGGCTGCCGGCGATCGGGTGCTCGGGTGGGCGCAGGACGCGACGACGGGGGCGTACGTCGTAGCCTCGCTGCACGCGCTGCATCATCTGCCGGGGCGGACCGACGGCGACGCGGGGACTTCGGCGGCGGCTGCCGCGGCCGCCGCGCCGAGCGCGCTCGGGGCCGGCGCGGCGGCGCGCTGGACCCGGCCCTGGCTGGACGTGGCCGCCGGCGCGTGGGAGCCCCGGACCCGTACGATCACCGTGACCTGGGCCGACGGCAGCCGGCCGGCGATGTGGAGCTTCGTCGACGATCGGGTCACCTTCCCGGCGGTGCTGCACGACCGGGTGAACGCCAGCGTTTTCGTGGCGGTGCCGGTCCAGCTGGGGGAGCGCAACCTCGGTCAGGTGGCGCTGCGCAAGGACCTGGCGACCGGCGCCCTGGTCGAGCAGGTGAGCCTGCGTCGGGGCGCGGCGTCGCAGGACCCGGAGGTGGCCGCCTATGTGCAGGCGTTGCTCGCGGACCTGCGCGAGCAGGCCGGCCTGTGAGGCGGATGGGGGCGCTCAGGTCGGCGCGACAGCAGCCGATGGGGCGCACGGCAAGCGCCCCGCCGCGCCGGTTTCGTTCCTGGCCGGGGGGTTTGCTAGAGTCGCCGTTGCTGTCGATCCCCCATAGCTCAACTGGCAGAGCATTCGACTGTTAATCGAAGGGTTATTGGTTCGAGTCCAATTGGGGGAGCCCGAGAAGGGGCCTCTGACCTGTGACAACAGGTCGGGGGCCCTTCGTCGTGCGCTGTCCGTGCACTATCGCGAGATGGCTGTGGGGCAGGCGTGTCGCCTGTCGCGTTGGTGACCCAGCGTGAAAGTCGCTGAAGACCCGCGTCGCCCCACCCGGCGGGTTGGTCAGTGAATGGGGTCCTTGGCCCGAGTACGTGGGGCTGGCGCCGGCCATCAGTGGGTGCATTCTTGATTCATGGGGCGGACCAACATCGAGATCGATGACGCGCTCATCGCCGAGGTGATGGGTCGGTACGCCCTCTCGACCAAGCGGGAAGCGGTCGACTTCGCACTGCGCCGCCTCGTCGGCCCCGTGATGACCCGCTCGGAGATGCTCGCCATGGAAGGCACCGGCTGGGACGGTGACCTCACCCAGTTGCGCAACGACCCAGCGGAAAGCCTGTGACGACGCTGGTCGACACCTCCGTCTGGATCGAGTTCCTCCGCGGCACACCAACCCCGGCCACCGCGTACCTGCGGCGGGACCTCGGCACAGACACCTGTACGACCGAACCGATCATGATGGAACTGCTCGCGGGGACACGGCCCGGGGCGCAGATGAACAACGTGGAGCGCTTGCTCCTGAGTCAGGCATGGCTGCGGATCGAGCCGGCGATCAAGGTCGACCCTCACACTTCCGACCGCTCGCGCGTCTTCACAATGGAGGCCGGGATGAGAGGGGTTTCGGATGAGCACGAACAGCGCGCCCGCGACGGCCGGGTCCGCGGCGTACGACGTCGCCGGTGATCCGGCGCGACGGTCACCGCACCGGCGGCATGCCCACGTGCCCACGACGCTCGGCGACCTTCTCCTGGTCGCCGACGGCCCCGCGCTGATCGGGGTCTACTTCCCCGGCCACAGCTACCCCCCGGCGCCCGACACGATCGGTGCGGTGGCCGACGAATCCGATCCCGTCATCGGCGCAGCCGCGCGACAGATCCGCGCCTACCTGCTCGGCGAACGCCGCGAGTTCGACCTGGAAATCCGCACGGGCAGCGACGAATTCGCCGAGCGCGTGTGGGACCTGTTGCGGCGGATTCCGTATGGTGGCACGACCACGTACGGCGAGTTGGCGCACCAACTCGGGGACAGACGGCGGGCCCAAGCGGTCGGTCAAGCCATCGGCCACAACCCGCTGAGCATCGTCATCCCCTGCCATCGCGTGCTCGGGGCGGACGGGAACCTGCGCGGCTTCGCCGGCGGCCTCGACCGCAAGAGGGCCCTGCTCGCGCTGGAGGAGCCCGACCAGGCCCGCGCCGAGCGGCTGTTCTGACCTGCCGGGCGATGCGGACCCCCTTCGACCAGGTCGTCATCGACCACGGCGGCACCGTGCTGCGGGTCTGCCGCGCGGTGCTCGGCGCCGGGCCGGACGCCGAGGACGCCTGGTCGGAGACCTTTCTCGCGGCGCTGCGGGCCTGGCCGGAGCTGCCCGAGGACGCCAACGTGCAGGCCTGGCTGGTGCGGATCGCGTCCCGCAAGGCCATCGACGTCACCCGGGCTCGGGTGCGGCGGCCGATCCCCACGGACGACGTACCGGAGCCGCCCCGGAGCGGCGGCCACCCACCCGGCGACCCCGCCGCGCGCGAGCTGGATCTGTGGCCCGCCGTGGCGCGGCTCCCGGAACGGCAGCGCCTGGCTGTGGCCTATCACTACCTCGGTGGACTGACCCACGCGGAGACGGCGCAGCTGATCGGGGGAACCGCGGCCGCCGTCCGGCGGGCCTCCGCCGACGGAATCGCCACGTTGCGAAGGACATTCAGCGATTCCCCCAGAGCTGTCGACGACTCAGACCGCAGGAGGGCCGATGCACCCGGACGGCGATGACCTGTTCCCCGTACCCGACGCCACGCTGGCGGCGTTGAGCCATCGGCTGGCCGGGGCCGCCGCGCGGGAGGGGCTGCTGGACGTCGCCTACCGCGAGCTGGACAGCCCGGTCGGGACCCTGCTGGTCGCGGGGACGGAGCGAGGTCTGCTCCGGATCGCCTTTCGCCGCAACGGATTCGACGATGTGCTCGCGGAACTCGCCGACCGGGTGAGCCCGCGCCTGTTGCTCGCGCCGGCACGGTTGGACGACGCGGCGCGGCAACTGGGGGAGTACTTCGCGGGCACCCGGCACACCTTCGACCTGCCGCTGGACCGCCGGCTCAGCAGCGGCTTCCGTGGCGCGGTGCACCTGGCGTTGGACGGCATCGACTACGGCCGCACCACCACGTACGCCCAACTCGCCGCCCTGCTCGGCAACCCCAAGGCCGTGCGCGCGGTCGGCACCGCGTGCGCCACCAACCCCCTGCCGGTCGTGGTGCCGTGCCATCGGGTGGTGCGCAGCGACGGCAGCCTCGGCGGGTACGCCGGGGGCGGCGACGCCAAGGCGGTCCTGCTGGCGCTGGAACGCACAGCCTGACCGGCGCAGCGGGCCGTTGGTCGCAGCGTCGTCCCGGCAGGCTGCGCTGACGGGGTGTTCACCGGCGAAACTCGGCCATGCACACCGTGATTCGGCAATGGTGGGGACTTCACGAGCTCACCTGGACGCGGTATCCCCGCCGGGCCGGCTGGGTCGCAGCCCTGGTGGTCGTGGCGACGTACGTCGTGCTGCGGGTCTCGCTCGCCGCACCGGAGCCGGGCCCGCTCGCGGTCGTGGTGGCGGTGCTGATCGTCCCGCTGGAGCTGATGTACGCCGCGCTGATCGCGCTCGCCCTGGTGCAGCGCGAGGCGGATCAGGCCATCGTGCGGGCCCACGCCCGCCGGCACCGCGGAACAGTAGGCCAGGCGGGGCTCGAACCCGCGACCGACGGATTATGAGTCCGCTGCTCTGACCGGCTGAGCTACTGGCCCTGGGCGCGGTGACCTCGGGATGGATCCGCCGATCGGGTCCTGCTCACCGCACGCCTAGGGAGTCTACGGGCGTCCCAGCCCCTCGGACGTCAGCTCCACCCCGGCCCTGCCGCCGCAAAATCGGTGGAGGCCGCGCCGGCTCCGGCGTACCGTCGATGCCTGCCGCCCGGGGGCCGCCGCGGCACCATCGACCACCAGCACAGAAGGGATGATTTCGCCATGACCACCTACCCGCTCGGGCTTCCGGGCGCGGAGAATGTCGCCCTGTGGGCCCGTCCGGAGGACATCGAGCCCGCCGCGCAGCAGCAGCTGCGCAATGTGGCCGCCCTGCCGTGGACCCACCGCGTCGCGGTCATGCCGGACGTCCACTTCGGCAAGGGCGCCACCGTCGGCAGCGTCATCGCGCTGCGCGAGGCCGTCGCCCCGGCGGCGGTCGGGGTGGACATCGGCTGTGGCATGACCGCGGTACGGACCACGTTGTCCCAGAATGACCTTCCCGACGACCTGAAGGCGCTGCGGCAGCGGATCGAGGCGGCGATTCCGGTCGGGTTCAACGGCCACCGCGACCCGGCGTACGCGGCATTGCCCGACCGCCGCCCGCGCGAGGCCGCGCAGGCGCACCTCGACCGGTTCGCCGAGCTGCGCGCGCCGAAGATCGCCGAGCGGGCGGGCAAGGCGACGCTGCAGTGCGGCACGCTCGGCGGCGGCAACCACTTCATCGAGGTGACCGCCGACGACGCCGACCGGATCTGGTTGATGCTGCATTCGGGCAGCCGGAACATCGGCAACGAGCTGGCGCTGCGGCACATCGAGACGGCCCGGACGCTGGAGCACAACCTCGGGCTGCCGGACCGGGACCTGGCGGTCTTCCTGGCCGGAACGCGCGAGATGGCGGACTACCTGCACGACCTGTACTGGGCGCAGGAGTACGCCCGGCTCAACCGGGCGGTCATGATGCGGCTGCTGCAGGACGTGGTGCGCGCGGTGTTCCCGCAGGTCGGCTACGACGAGACGGTCAGCTGCCACCACAATTACGTCAGCGAGGAGACCTACGAGGGCGTCGACGTCATCGTCACCCGCAAGGGTGCGATCCGGGCCGGCCGCGGTGAGCTCGGGCTGATCCCGGGGTCGATGGGCACGGGTTCGTACGTCGTGCGCGGGCTGGGCAGTGTTGCCGCGATGAACTCGGCGTCCCACGGGGCCGGCCGGCGGATGTCGCGGAACAAGGCGCGCAAGACGTTCACGGTCGCCGACCTCGTCGCGCAGACGCAGGGTGTCGAGTGCCGCAAGGACGCCGGGGTGCTCGACGAGATCCCCGGCAGCTACAAGGATCTCGCCGAGGTGATCGCGGCGCAGACCACCGGCCCCGAGCCGCTGGTCGAGGTCGTCACGCGCCTGCGGACCCTGCTCTGCGTGAAGGGCTGAGCGCCAACGACGAAGGCGCCTCTGCGTGGGCAGAGGCGCCTTCGTTCGGCAAGAGCCGGACCGGGTCAGGCGTCGGCCAGCGTGAGGCCGATCGTGGACAACAGCTCGTACGGCGGGATGTTGGTGCCCCCTGCGGCGATCGCCAACAGCGCCGAGGCCAGGCTGGCCATCGCGCTGGTCAGGATCAAGGGGTCCTGACCCTCCATCTCGGTGCGCAACAGCTCGACGTACTCGTTGACGCTGCACCCGCCATCCATGCTCTGCACTCGCGCCGTCAGGATCGCCATCGCGGACTGCATGCCCGGTGCGGGTGCTTGAACGTTTCCGCTCATCGTTTCTTCCCCCATGTTTTGTTCGGGCCGGCACACCGCGTCCCCACGCGGCATCAGGTCCGGCTCACGTCCCCAATGCGTTCAGTGAAGCGCGATGTTGAGCACTTGTCCAACTTGTTGTGCCCCAACGTAATCGCTGTTGGCCGCCCTGGCGTCTCGAAGCGCGAGTCCGCTTGGCTCAACGGGATTCGTCCTGCACAATGGCCGTACAACAACACAGCCACCTGACCTCCCGTTGTATCCAAGGGATCGTGCAGGTGGCGACATCGTTACCGCGAGAACGAATCTCGAAGTTGCCGGCCGTTGGGGAAGACGTCCACGCAACAACAGGAGGTTCGGATGTCTGTCGCGGTCTCAACGGCCCTGGCCAGGGGCGTGGTGTATGTGCACTCCACGCCGTCTTCGCTGTGTCCGCACATCGGGTGGGCACTGGAGACGGTGCTCGGCGTGTCCGTCAAGCTGGCCTGGACGCCCCAGCCGCTGGGGCGCAAATTGGTGCGCGCCGAAGCGAACTGGACCGGGTCCCCTGGGACGGGTGCGCACCTGGCCAGCGCGCTGCGTCGGTGCCAGAACCTGCGCTTCGAGGTCGTCGAGGAGCCCAGTCCGGGCGTCGACGGCGGGCGCTGGTCCTATACCCCCTCACTCGGCGTCCATCACGCCGTCGTGAACTGCAGTGGTGACGCCATGATCAGCGAGAATCGGCTGCGCGCCGCGCTGGCGGCCGGTGATCCCGCGACCGTCCGCACGGAGCTGGAGGTGGCGCTCGGGGCGCCCTGGGATGCCGAATTGGAGCCGTTCCGGCACGCCGGCGAGAACGCGCCCGTGCGCTGGCTGCACCGCGTGGGCTGACGGACCTCCGGCAGCGTCAAGCCCGCAGGGCGCGGGCCGCGCGCACGGTGGAAGACCGCGACCCGCCGTACGACGTGTGCTCGTGCCCTCCTGGCCGCCGGACGCTGGCCCGGCGCTTCAACGCTGGCCCGGCGTCCGCACACCAAAGGGACCGGTCCCCGGGGATGGGGCCGGTCCCTTCGGTGGTGGCGCGTGCGAGCTGGGGGCGAGAACGCTGGGAGCGACAGTAGACGCCTTACGAGCAGCGACGGAACGCCAACGCCACGTTGTGGCCGCCGAAGCCGAAGCTGTTGTCGAGGGCGACGATGTCGCCGTCCGGGAGACGGCGCGACTCGCCGGCCACGACGTCCAGGTCGATGGCCGGATCCTTGTCGTCGAGGTTGATCTGTGCGGGGGCGATCCCGTCCCGCAGGGCCAGGACGGTGAAGATGGCCTCCAGCGATCCGGCCGCGCCGAGCAGGTGCCCGGTCATCGACTTGGTGGCGCTGACCGCTACGGAGGTGGCCTGCGCGCCGAGCGCCGCGTGGATCGCCTTGCACTCGGCGATGTCGCCGACGGGGGTCGAGGTGGCGTGGGCGTTGAGGTGGACGACGTCAGCGGGGGAGAGGTCACCCGTCTGAAGGGCCTGCGTCATCGCGGCGGCGGCACCCACGCCCTCCGGCTCTGGAGCGGCCACATGGTGTGCGTCCGTCGAGACGCCCGCGCTGACCAGTTCGGCGTAGATGGTGGCCCCTCGCGCCTTGGCCGACTCGTAGCTCTCCAGCACCACGACGGCCGCGCCCTCGGCGATGACGAAGCCGTCGCGGCCCACGTCGTACGGCCGGGACGCCTGCTCCGGCGCGTCGTTGCGGGTGGACAACGCCTGCATGGCGGCGAACCCGCCGATCGGCAGCGGATGGATCGCGGCCTCGGTGCCACCGGCGACGACCACATCGGCGCGGCCCTCACGGATGAGCTGCAGACCCATCGCGATGCCCTCGGCGCCCGAGGCGCAGGCGCTCACCGGGGTGTGCCCTCCGGCGCGCGCGTCGAGTTCCAGGCTCACCATCGCGGTGGGGCTGTTGACCAGCAGCATCGGGACGGCGAGCGGGAAGATGCGCCGCGGGCCCTTGGTCCGCAGGATCTCCCACTGGTCGATCAGGGTATGGACGCCGCCGACCCCGGTGCCGATGGCGACGGCCAGCCGCTCGGGTTCCACGGCGGGCGTGCCGGCGTCAGCCCACGCCTCGCGCGCGGCGACCACGGCGTACTGAGCGCACGGGTCCTGCCGACGCATCTCGATCTTGGTCAGCTTGCCCGCCACCGGCTCGGCGAGGGTGGCGGCGAAGGTGACGGGGAGGTCGTACTCGGTGACCCAATCGGCGGTGAGCGGTCGCGCCCCCGAGCGGCCCGCGAGGAGGGCCTCCCAGGTCGACGGGACGTCGCCGCCCAACGGTGTCGTGGCGCCGACGCCGGTGACGACGACGCGCTTGCTGGCGTTAGCGGGCATGCGAAAGCTCCTGGCGGGGTTTGGTTAGGGGGTTCGCGGCGCGGGCCTGACGTGGCCGTTCGGCGCGCCCCACCCCATACCACGGTATGAGGGGGGCTGCGCCGAGCGGGCGCCTCGCGGCGGCTTATCGGCCCGGGGGCACGTGGGCCCGGGGGCACGTGGGCCCGGGGGCACGTGGGCCCGGGCCGGGCGGGTCAGGCCTGCGCTGAGGCGATGTAGTCAACGGCGTCGCGCACCGTCTTGAGGTTCTTGACCTGGTCGTCCGGGATCTTGACGCCGAACTTCTCCTCGGCGTTGACCACGATCGTCATCATCGACAGCGAGTCGATGTCGAGGTCCTCGGTGAACGACTTGTCGAGCTCGACGTCGGCCTGGTCGATGCCGGTCTCCTCGTTGATGATGTCGGCGAGGCCGTCCTGGATCTCGGTGCTGGTCATGGTGGACATGGTGGTTCTCCTTCGCGTTGACTCCGGCGGCGCCGGTGTGTCGCGCCGGGTGATGCGGTGCCCGAAGTCCCGTCGGGCGGCGGGGTCTAGGGCAGGACCACCACCTGGGCGGCCCAGGCCAACCCGGCTCCGAAACCGATCTGCAGCGCCAGGTCGCCCGGGCGGGCTCGGCCGGAGCGCAGCAGTTCCGCGGTCGCCAGCGGCACCGAAGCCGCCGAGGTGTTGGCCATGTCGGCGATGTCGTCGGCCACGACGACATGCGCGGGGAGCTTCATCTTCTTCGCCATCGCGTCGATGATCCGGGCGTTGGCCTGATGCGGGATGAAGACGTCGAGGTCGGCCGCGGTGATCCCCGCGGCGTCCAGGGCCTGGCTGCAGATCCCGGAGACCGTGGCGACGGCCCACCGGAAGACCGACGGGCCGGCCATGTCGATGAACGGCCACGCGGCATCCGGGTCCGCCGGCCGGGCGTCGGCAACCACAGGGTCGCCGGGGAAGCCGATGCTGTGCGAGGCGTACCGCCGTTGGGCCTGCGCCCAGCTCTGCGATTGGCTGATCAGCTCGGCGCCGGAGCCGTCGGACCCCCACGTCGTCGCGCTGATCCCGGGAGTGTCGGACGGGCCGACCACGGCCGCTCCGGCGCCGTCACCGAAGATGAACGCGGTGCCGCGGTCGCGCAGGTCGCGGTAGTCGGACAGCTTCTCCACGCCGACGACGAGCACGTGCTCGGCTCGACCGGACCGGATCAGGTCATCGGCGCAGGCGATGGCGTAGCAATAGCCGGCGCAGGCGGCGGCGAGGTCGTACGCCGCAGCGTGCGGGGTCCCCAGCCGGTCCGCGATCACCGGCGCTGCCGCCGGCGTCTGCCAGGGGTGGGTGATCGTCGCGCAGATCACCGCGTCGATGTCCGCTCCGGACAGACCCGCATAGTCCAGCGCGGCACGACTGGCCGCCGCGCCCATGTCGACGACCGACTCCTCCGGGGCGGCCTGGCGCCGCTGGACGATGCCCGAGCGCTCCCGGATCCACTCATCGGAGCTGTCGATGTGCCGGCACAGCTCGGCGTTGTCGATGATCCGCGCGGGTCGGTGGTCGCCGACCCCGAGGATGCGGGTGAACTCCGGGCCGCGCAGGGTCCGCAGCCGGGGGCGCCGGGCCGGAGCGGGTGCGGCGTGCGCCGGAGGCGCCGCGGTCATCGCGCCAGGGCCAAGCCGCGGGTGTCGACCATGCCGTGCTCGGCGATCAGGGCGCGGGCGGCATCGAGATCGTCGGGCGTCTTCAGCGCCAGTGTCTTGGCCCCCTTGACGCCGCGCTTGGCGAGACCCACCAGGGTCCCGGCGGGCGGCAGTTCCAGGATCGCGGTGACCCCGCGTGCCACCAGGGTCTCCATGACGAGATCCCAGCGCACCGGTCGGGCGACCTGGTCCACGAGGCGTCGTACGACGTCGCGGCCGTGCCGCACCGCCGCACCGTCACGGTTGCTGACGAGGTCGACCGTCGCGTCCTGGGGCCGGATCGCCGAGGCCGCCGTCTCCAGCATCGGCAACGCCGGGCGCATGTGGTCGCTGTGGAAGGCGCCGGCGACCTGCAGGGGAACCACCTTGGCCCGGTGCGGCGCGCTGGCCATCAGGGCGGCGAGCTGCGCCTTCGTCCCGGCCGCAACCACCTGGCCGGGGCCGTTGGCGTTGGCGGCCACCAGGCCGTGCCCGTTGATGGCCCGGTGGACCTCATCGGGATCGCCGCCGAGGACGGCGCTCATGCCGGTCGGCTGGAAGGCCGCGGCCCAGGCCATGGCGCGGCCGCGGTCACTGACCAGCGCCACGCTCTCCTCGGGGGTGACGACGCCGGCGGCGGCCGTCGCGGTGAATTCGCCGACCGAGTGGCCGGCCAGCAGACCGACCAGTGGCAGGGCTTCCCCCTGCGGGCCGAGCAGCGCCGGCAGCGCGGCCAGGCCGGCGCTGACGATCAGCGGTTGGGCCACGGCGGTGTCGCGGATCGTGTCCGCGTCTGACGTCGTGCCGTGGCCGATGAGGTCGACGCCCGCGGCGGCCGAGTAGCTCTCGAGCCGGTCGCGGACCCCAGGCACCTCGAGCCAGGGGGTGAGGAAGCCGGGAGTCTGTGCGCCCTGTCCAGGGCAAACAATTGCGAGCACGAGTTCAGTTTTTCTCACCTGGCGCGCCCAGGGTGTCCGCGACGCCCACAGGATGCTCCGGGACTCTTTGGAGGTGTCCTACAACGGGCGAGGGTGGCCGTGCCCAGCCTCGGCGAGGCGGGCCACCGCGATCGCGGTCTGGACGACGTAGGCCTCCCGCGCGTCCGTGAGGTCGTAGCCCGACACCTGGGCAATGCGTCCGAGCCGGTAGCGCACCGTATTGGGGTGCACGAACAGCGCCCGAGCGGTGGCCTCCAGATGCCGCCCGGAGGCCAGATAGGCCTCCGCTGTTCGGGCCAGGCTGCCCCCGCTTGCTTCGGCAAGCGGTTGGTAGACCTGCTCGACGAGCCAGCCGCGCGCCTGGTCGTCGCCGCTGAGCACGCGTTCCGGCAGTAGCTCGCCGCTGACCACCGGACGCGGCGCGTCGGGCCAGGCCGGTGCGGCCCGCAGCCCGGCCTCCGCCTGCCGCGCCGACCGGGCCGCCGCCGCGATGTGCGCGACGGTGGGCCCTAGGACCACCGGGCCCGGACCGAAGTGTTCGGTGAGGGCGCTGGCGAGGCCGTCCAGCTGCGGCGTACCGCCGAGCACCGCGACCAGTCGCCGACCCTGCACGGCCACGAGCGCCTCCACCCCGGCGCGTGCCGCGGTGGTGCGCAGCCGGTCCACCGCCAGCGCCTCGTTGTCCTGGGGCGCCGCCCCCATCAGCACGGTGACATGCTCCACGTCGCCCCAGCCGAGGGCGGTGGCCCGGCCCACCACGTCCTGGTCGTCCTCGCCGCGCAGCACCGCGTCCACGATCAGCGACTCCAGCCGGGCGTCCCACGCACCGCGGGCCTCCGCCGCCGTGGCGTAGACCTGCGCCGCCGCGAAGGCGATGTCCCGGCTGTAGCGCAACAGCGCCTCGCGCAGCGCCTCCTCGTCCCGGGGTGTCGTGGCCAGCTCGGGGATGCTGTCCTCGACCACGTCGACCACGGTCCGCAACAGGTCGAGGGTGTGGTTCAGGGTGATTGCTCGAGTAAGCGCCCGGGGGGCGGCGGCGAAGACGGCCGTCGCCGAGTTGTGCGCCTCGCCGCCATTGAGATACCACTCCACGAAGGAGGCGAAGCCGGCCTGGACCACCAGGCCCACCCAGGACCGCTCCTGGGCCGTCAGCTGCGCATACCAGGGCAGATGCTCGTCCATGTGCCGATAGGACGCCGTCGTCAGCCGGCTCGCAGACCGCTCGACCGCCCGGATCGTCTTCTCGTGCGCGCGCGGTCTGGTCACGTGGGGATTCTACGGGCTGGCGTGGACAACGTTGTGGCGATGCCACAAATGCGGCATCGCCACCACGTCAGCGCCCTCGGCGCGGTCCGATCCTCAGGAGTCGCCGCCCTCGTTGCCGGAGGACCCGGCGGTGACGTCCAGGAGGCGGTACTTCTCCGCCGCCGCTCGGGGCACCGCCGCGTCGACCTTGCCCTGCGCGGCCAGCGCCTGGAGGGTGCGCACCACCATCGACGGGCCGTCGATGTGGAAGAACCGGCGCGCGGCCTGGCGGGTGTCGGAGAACCCGAACCCGTCGGCGCCGAGCGGGGCGTAGTCGCCGGGCACCCAGCGGGCGATGGAATCCTGCAGGTCGGTGGCGTAGTCGCTGGTGGAGACCACCGGCCCCGGCCGATCCATCAGGGCCTGGGTGACGTAGGGCACCCGGGGGGTGTCCTGGGGGTCCAGGAAGTTCGCGTCGTCGCAGGCCATCGCCTCGCGGCGCAGCTGGGTCCAGCTGGTCACCGACCAGACGTCGGCGACGACGCCCCAGTCGCTGCGCAGCAGGTCCTGAGCCTCCAGCGCCCACGGCACGCCCACCCCGGAGGCGAGCAGCTGCGCCCGCGGGGTGCTCGCCGGGTCGCCGCCGTCGGGCGCCTGGCCCTCCTTCAGCAGATACATGCCCTTGAGCAGCCCCGCCACGTCCAGCCCCTCGGGTTCGACCGGCTGCACGATCGGCTCGTTGTAGACCGTCAGGTAGTAGATGACGTCCTGAGGATGCTCGCCGTACATCCGCTCCAGCCCGTCGCGCACGATGTGCGCGATCTCGTAGCCGTATGCCGGGTCGTAGTGGATCACCGCCGGATTGGTCGAGGCCAGGATCGGGGAGTGACCGTCCATGTGCTGCAGGCCCTCACCGGCCAGCGTGGTCCGCCCTGCGGTGGCCCCGATCAGGAAGCCCCGGGCGAGTTGGTCGGCCGCGGCCCAGATGCCGTCGCCGGTGCGCTGGAATCCGAACATCGAATAGAAGACATAGACCGGCAGCATCGGCTCGCCGTGCGTCGCGTACGACGTACCGGCCGCCGTGAACGCCGCGACCGAGCCCGCCTCGTTGATGCCCAGGTGCAGCATTTGCCCCTGGGGGGATTCCTTGTAGGCGAGCATCAGCTCGGCGTCGACCGAGGTGTAGTTCTGCCCGTGCGGGTTGTAGATCTTGGAGGTCGGGAAGAAGGAGTCCATCCCGAAGGTGCGGGCCTCGTCGGGGATGATCGGCACCACGCGCTTGCCGAATTCCTTGTCCCGCATGAGCTCCTTGAGCAGCCGCACGAACGCCATCGTGGTGGCGATCTGCTGCTTTCCCGAGCCCTTCTTCATGAATTCGTACGCCGAGGCGTCCGGCAGATGGATCTGGTCCTTGGTGACCTTCCGAGCCGGCTTGGCGCCGCCGAGCTTGGTGCGCAGCTCCATCATGTAGTCGATGCGCTCGTCGTCCATGCCGGGGTGGTAGAACGGCGGGCGGTAGGGGTCGGCCTCGAGCTGATCGTCGCTGATCGGGATGTGCAGGGTGTCGCGCAGGTCCTTCAGGTCCTGCAGCGCCAGCTTCTTCATCTGGTGGGTGGCGTTACGCCCCGCGAAGTGCTGCCCGAGGGTGTAGCCCTTGATGGTCTTGGCCAAGATGACGGTCGGCTGGCCGGTGTGCTGGGTGGCGCGCAGGTAGGCTGCATAGACCTTGCGGTAGTCGTGCCCGCCCCGCTTGAGCTTCCACCAGATCTCCTCGTCGGTCCAGTTCTCGACGAGCTTGCTGGTGCGCCGGTCCCGGCCGAAGAAGTGCTCGCGCACATAGGCGCCGTTGTTGGCGCGGAAGGTCTGGAAATCGCCATCCGGGGTGGTGTTCATCAGGTGCACCAGCGCGCCCTGGACGTCGGCGGCCAACAGCTCGTCCCAGCCGCGGCCCCAGACCACCTTGATGACATTCCACCCCGCACCGCGGAAGAACGCCTCCAGCTCCTGGACGATCTTGCCGTTGCCGCGCACCGGCCCGTCAAGGCGCTGCAGGTTGCAGTTGACCACGAAGGTGAGGTTGTCCAGCTCCTCCATCGCCGCCCACTGCAACGCTCCGCGGGATTCGACCTCATCCATTTCCCCGTCGCCGAGGAACGCCCAGACATGCTGCTGGGAGGTGTCCTTGATGCCGCGGTTGTGCAGGTACTTGTTGAACTGCGCCTGATAGATCGCGTTGATCGGACCCAACCCCATCGAGACGGTGGGGAACTGCCAGAACGACGGCATCAACCGCGGGTGCGGATAGCTGGGCAGCGCCTGGATCTTGCCGTCGACGACGTGGCTCTTCTCCTGCCGGAACCCGTCCAGCTGAGTCTCGGACAGGCGCCCCTCCAGGAACGCCCGGGCATACATGCCCGGCGAGGCGTGCCCTTGGAAGAACACCTGGTCCCCGCCACCGGGATGGTCGTGGCCGCGGAAGAAGTGGTTCAGGCCCACCTCATACAGGGTGGCCGCGGAGGCGTACGTCGAGATGTGCCCGCCGACCCCCACCCCGGGGCGCTGGGCGCGGTGCACCAGCACCGCGGCGTTCCAGCGGATCAGCCGCCGGAACGCCCGCTCCTGGTCCTCATCGCCGGGGAACCACGGCTCGGCCTCGACCGGGATCGTGTTCACATAGTCCGTCGTGGTCAGCGAGGGAACCCCGACGTGCTGCTCCCGGGAGTGCTGCAGCAGGCTCAGCATGATGTATCGCGCCCGCTGCTCGCCCTTGTCCCGGATCAGCAGGTCGAGGGCTTCCTTCCACTCCTGCGTCTCCTCCGGGTCGATGTCCGGGAAACGGCTGGGCAGGCCGTTGATGATGGGTCCGGCGTCCTCGGTGGGCACGTGGTCGTCCTTCCTCGAGCGTGGCGCGTGGCCCCATCCTTCCACCACTACGAGACCGAGGTCACACTGGGGCTGACCAGAGGCTGCGGATCGTCGGTGGCCGTCCCCGGCGCCCTGTCGGATCGCGACGCGACCGCGCTCGAGGGTGTGGTGCTTGCGCAATCGCCGACGAACCGATGAACTTGACGGCACCAAGAGGTCGGCGTCGCGGTGACGCTGCAGGTTAGGGAGGTGCGTGCGTGGGCCAGTCCGCGGCGAACGCCGGTGCGGTGGCCAAGCTCGGCTTCGCGCCGAAGCAGGTGGTGCTGGAGCTCGGGTATGACGAGGACGTCGACGACGACCTTCGCGCACAGATCGAGGAGATCCTGCAGACCGCTCTGGAGGACGAGGAGTACGACGACGTCGTCGATGCCGTCCTGCTGTGGTGGCGTGACGACGACGGGGATCTGACCGATGCCCTCGTGGACGCGCTGGCCACGCTGGAGGATCAGGGCTTCATCGTGCTGCTCACCCCCAAGGTGGGCCGGCCGGGCGAGGTCGATGCCAGCGACATCGCCGAGGCGGCGAACACCTCGGGACTGCAGGCGTCGATCAGCCTGAACCTGACGAACGAGTGGTCGGCCACCCGGCTGGTGGCGCCGAAGTCGGGGCGTCGCTGACCGGCCCGGTCGGTAGCGCCGACGTCGGTACGGCGCTGACCGGCCCGGTCGGTGGGCCGGGGTCGGCCGGTGCATCTGGCACAGTGGCCCCATGAGTGCAGCGCCCCCCGCCGTCGGCGACGCGGCCCCCGACTTCACCCTGGTGGACCAGTTGGGGACCCGCCGGACGCTGTCCGAGCTGGTCGCCGACAGGGCGGTCCTGGTGGTCTTCTATCCCTTCGCCTTCTCCGGCATCTGCACCGGGGAACTGCGCGAGTTGCGCGACGAGCGGGAGCGGTTCGACAACCCCGCGGTCCAGGCGGTCGCGATCTCGTGCGATCCGATGTTCGCCCTGCGCGCCTGGGACGACGCCGAGGCCTTCTTCTTCCCGCTGCTCTCGGACTTCTGGCCGCATGGCGAGGTGGCCCGCGGCTACGGCGTACTGGAGCCCTCCGGCGGGTTCGCGCGCCGCGGGACCTTTCTCGTCGACCGCGACATGACGATCGCGTGGTCCTTGGTGAACGGCCCGGGGGAGCGGCGGGACTTCTCGGGCGTGGACGCGGCCGTGGCGGCCCTGCCCGTCGGCTAAGCGTGGCCCCACCGGTCGCCTGAGCGTCAGTACGTCGTGCCGAAGCGCTCCTTGAGTCGGGCAATCTCGGCGGCGGGCAGGTCTCGCTCGGCGCCGATCCGGCGCAGCAGGTAGCTGATCTTGGCCGTGTATTCCAGCCGCTCCATCGCCAGGTAGGCGCTCATCAGGTCCGGCCCCCAGGTCAGCGCGCCGTGCTGCTCCAAGAGCACGGCCGCGCCGGTCAGGAAGGGTTCGATCGAGTCCGGCACCGCGTCGGTGGAGGGGGTCGCGTACGGCGCCAGCGGCACCGGCCCCATCGCGACGACGGTCTCGGGGAGCATCTGCCGGGGCAGCCCCTCGCCGGCGACGGCCCAGACGGTGGCATACATGGGGTGGGCATGCACGACGGCGCCGACGTCGGGACGGCGCGCGTAGACCCGCAGGTGCATCGGCAGCTCCGAGGAGGGCCGCACCGGGCAACCCGGTTCCGGGCGGCCCGCGGCGTCCACGACGGCCAGCAGCTCCGGACGCAGGTAGCCCTTGCTGGTGCCGGTCGGGGTGGCCAGGAACCGGTCGGGCCCCAAGCGCACGGTGATGTTGCCGTCGTTGGCGGCGACCATGTCCTTGCGCCACAGGTTGCGGCCGATCTCGCAGACCTGCTCCCGGAGCTGCTGTTCGTCCGGCTCGGCCCGGCCCGGGCCGGTCTGGGTGGTGCCGCCGTCGTCCATGCGTGCCCCGCCGCTCAGTCGTCCTGCCCGCCGGACAGGTCGCGATACATCGCCAGCCCGTCCGCAGCGCTCAGGCCGTCGTGCACCAGGGCCCGCACAACCTGCACCATCGCCTCCGGGGCCCGGCGCTGGAAGATGTTGCGGCCCATGTCGACGCCGGCCGCGCCCTCGTCGACAGCGCGGCGGGCCATCGTCAGCGCGTCGAGGATCGGCAGCTTCTTGCCGCCGGCCATGATCACCGGCACCGGGCAGGCGGCGGTCACCTTCTCGAACTCCTCGCAGTGATAGGTCTTGACCAGCTGGGCGCCCAGTTCGGCGATCATGCGGGTGGCCAGGCCGAGGTAGCGGGCGTCGCGGACCATGTCGCGGCCCACCGCGGTGACGCCCAGCACCGGGATCCCCACCCCATAGCCCGCATCGACCAGGCTGGTCATGTTGGCGATCGACTGCGTCTCGTGCTCGCCGCCGATGAACACCTGCACGGCGACGGCCGCGGCGTCGATCCGCACCGCGTCGGTCATGTCCATCGCGACCCGCTCGTCAGAGAGTTCCTTGAGCACCGACGGGCCGCCGGAGGCCCGCAGGACCAGCGCGTTGTCGCAGGTCGCGGGGATCACGGAGCGGATGATGCCGCGGGTGGCCATGAGCGCGTCGGCGTACGGCGCGAGCGGCACGATGGAGAGGTCGACCCGCTCCAGGCCGCTCGTCGGGCCCTGGAAGTAGCCGTGGTCGAATGCCAGCATCACGGTGCGGCCGTCGCCGCCGAAGATCCGGGCCAGCCGGTGCCGCATCCCGAAGTCGAGCTGGCCGGCCCCCTTGACGGGGAAGCCGTGGCTCTCCTGGGGCCGGTCGAGGCCGTAGCTGCGGGCGTCGAGGTTGCCGTCGAGGTCTGCCATGGGTCTGCCTTTCGGGTGCGGATTCGGGGGGTCGATTGGGCGCCTGGGTCAGTGCGCCGGGGTCGCAGTCGTTGGGGACGCGGGCGCCGGGGGCTCCGGCGTTGGGGGGACGGCGGGGATCGGGTCACCGGGCCGCCACGGCAGGTTGACCGTGTCACCGGGGCTGGCCGGGGACTTGATGAAGAACATCCGGAACGGGGCGTCCAATTCGTTGACGAAGTAGTGCATCTCGGCCGGGCCGCACCGGTAGACGTCGCCTGGGCCGATCTCGTAGCGATCCCGACAGTTCACCCACAGGGTGCAGCGACCCTCCATGACCAGGAAGGACTCGTCGCAGAAGTGGTGGATGTGGTTGGTCATGTCGTCGCCGGGACGCAGCCGCAGGACGCCGATGTCGCTGGTCTCGCCCTGGATGACGTACGCCGGGCCGTGGTCGCCGAAGCGGTACTCCAGGTGTTCGGTGCAACCGCACTGCATCGCGGGGGTCTCCGTCCTGGTCGCTGGGCGAGCCGTGGTGTTCTTGGTCCGGGTCGGTCTTGGTCTTGTGGTGCGCTGGTTCAGATGACGCGATCGTTGCCGCCGTCGATCGGGATCTGCGCACCCGTCGTACAGGAGAACAGGTCGCCCGCCATCGCCGCCGCGAGCTCCCCCACGCGGGCGCTGGTGACCTCGGTGTGCAGGAGGTTGCGCCGCTTGTAGGCCTCGATGCTCATCCCGTAGTGCTCGGCGCGCGCCGCGAGCAGCTCCGGGGTCCACAGGCCCGTGTCGAAGACCGCGTCCGGGTGCAGCATATTGACCCGTACGCCGTGCGCCGCCCACTCCAGCGCCGCGACCCGGGTGAGCTGCGTGACGGCCGCCTTGGACGCCGAGTAGGCGGCCGCCCCGGGGCCGGGGGCGGGGACGTTCTTGCTGGCGATGAGGACCACCCGACCGCCCCCGGGGGCTTGCGTGATCAGCGGGGTGACCTGCCCGTAGAGGTCGGCCACCGCGTCCACGTTGACGGCCATCGTGCGCCGCCAGGTGGCCATGTCGAGCTCGCCGAGGTGGGCGGCGGCGGGGAAGATCCCGGCCGCGACGACGAGGACGTCGAGGCCGCCGAGGTCGAGCACCTGGCGGCGGAGGGCGGCCGCCATTGCGGCCGAGTCGGTGACGTCGACCGGCAGCCCCAGCCACTCGGGGTGCTCGAAGGTGGTGGCGATGTCGGGGGAGCGGTCCCAGCCGACGACGCTGGCGCCGGCCGTCAGCAGCGCCTGCGCGCAGGCCCGGCCGATGCCGCTGGCCGCGCCGGTGACCAGGGCCGCCCGGCCGGTCAGCGGGCCGGCGGTGGCGTCCGCGCGGGCCGCCTTGGCCCGCTGATAGGGCCAGTATTCGAGGTCGTGGACGTGCTCGGGGTCGGCGGGGGTGTAGCCGCCGAGCCGCTGCGCCGCCGCGGCGACGGCCAGGGTGTGCCGGGCGATATCCGCTGCCCGGACCGCGTTCGCTCGGGTGCTGCCCGCAGTTCGCAGGCCCATCCCGCGCTGCCAGACCACCCGCGGGGCCAGGTCCGGCTCTTCGACCAACTCGGCGTCCCCGGCGGCCTGGGTGTCACCGGCGAACTGCGCGTACGCGCGGCCGTAGGCGGCCAGCGTCGCCTCGTCGAGGCCATTGTTCTTGTCGAGCCCACCGTCTAGGACGAGCGGGAAGGCGCGGGTGAACAGGGCGTGGTCGGGCGTCGCGGGGCCACGGCGCAGCGCCTCGGCGAGGCCCGCGACGTCGAGCTGATCGCGGAGTTCCGGCCCTGGGTCGGAGGTGACGATGAGCGGCCGGCCCGCCGCGGCGCACCAGCGCGCGCGGTCGCTCGCTAGCGCAAGCACCTCGCGGTCGGTCAGGGCGTCGGCGCCCGGGTGGCCGGGCAGCGGCGCGGAGTCAGCGCCCTCGGCTAGCAGATCGCCAGCCGGCAGGTTGCCACCGGCCGGGTCGCCGGAAGCGGTCCCCGGAGCGGGCAGCCCGGCCACGGCGCTTGCGCGAGCCACCAGGTCCAGGTGGCGCTGGTAGGCCTCCTGTGGGGTGGCGCCCACCGTGAACAGGCCGTGTTGCAGGACGACGAGGCCGATGGCGGCGGGAGGGCGGCCGGCCCAGGCGACGGCGCAGGCGGCGACGAGGCGAGGGCCGGGCATGGCGTAGGGCACCACGACGACCTCCTCGCCCCACGCCGCCACGACCTGGGCCGGCCCGTTCGGGGTGTCGGTCAGCGCCAGCACCGCGTCGGCGTGCGAATGCACGACCGCCGGGTGGGGCAGCAGCGCGTGGACGAGAGTCTCCACGCTGGGGTCTGGTGCCTGCGCATCGAGCAGGGCACACCGCAGCTCGTTGCGCAGGTCCGTGTCGGACAGGGTGACGGGGGGCAGCAGCTCGCGAAGCCGGTCCAACCGCAGCGGGGCGAAGCCCGCGGCGGTCACCTGCGCCAGGTCGGCGCCGCTGCCCTTGACCCACAACACCTCGACATCGCGGTCTGTGACGTCGCGCCAGGTCGACTTCACGGAGGTGTTGCCGCCGCCGTGAAGCACCAGGGTGGGGTCCGCGCCGAGCAGTCGAGACACGCGCACGAGGTCGTCGAGCGCGCGGTCCGGCACGGCGCGGCCGTCGCTGCGGGGGCGCCCAGCGCGTCCCGTTGGGTCCGCCATGGTCACCCCCGAGGTCCGATCGTTGTTAAACAACCTAAGACGCGACCGGAGGGGTCGTCAAGCATCATCGCTCGCGGCGGAAGATCGTGAAGGAGTAGCGGCCCTCGATGAAATAGGTGCGCGAGTAGAGCAGCAGACGGTCCGAGCGGTCGTAATGCAGCTGGTTGAGCAGCACGAAGAGGTTGTGCGCCGCCGCCTCCGGGCCCCAGCCGACATGATCGGAGTGCACGGCGTGCACCTCGGCGAGGCCATGCACGGCGTACACCCCGAGTTCGTTGCGCAGGAAGTCGAAGATCGACCCAGTGAGCCGTTCCAGGTCGAAACCCGGCGGCAGGATGGCCGTCGGCATGAGGTCGTAGGAGTAGGCGACCACCTCGCCGTCCGCGGTGATGGTGCGCCGCAGTTCTACCACCTCGGTCTGGCTGTCGACCCCCATCCGGGCGGCCTCCTCGGGCAGCACCACGCGGGTCAACCTGCTGCTGTAGAGCATTCCGGGTTCCTTGCCGGTGGCCCGGATCGAGTCGGTGATCGACTCGAGCTGCTCCAGGCCGGCCCGGACCGCGGGCTGTTCCACCACGAAGGTGCCCACCCCGTGCTGGGTCTGCACCAGGCCCAGGCCCTCCAGCTCGCGCAGGGCCGCCCGGACGGTGGGCCGCGAGACCCCGAATCGCTTGCTCAACGTGACTTCGGGGGGAAGCCGGTCTCCGGTGGCGTAGTGGCCCGCGGCGATGTCGGCGCGCAGATCCGCCGAGATGCGCGACACCAGGGTCGGTCGGGCGGGCATCCACATCCTCCTGGTGGGCGGCTGGTGCCCGGCTGGCGGGCGGCAGGTGAGCGGCTGGCGGCCGGCAGGTGAGCGGCTAGCGGGCCGACAAGGAAGCGGCGAGTGAGCGGCTAGTGCGCGGATCGAGAGCGGATGGTTATTGACAGCGAGAATAGGTCATCTTTACTCTCTACCCAAGTTGTCGGACAACCTCCACTGTCGAAGGGGCATCCTGATGGTCGTAGCCATCGCGTGGTCGACCGATCCACGACCGGCGATCCGCCTGATCGATCAGACCCGGCTGCCGCACGAGGAGATCTACCTCGACGTACGCACGGTGGACGCCCTCGTCACGGCCATTCGCGATCTGGCGGTGCGCGGCGCCCCCGCGCTGGGCGCGGCCGGGGCCCTGGGCGTGGCGATGGCCATGCTGCAGGGGCGCGAGCTGGGCTGGGACGAGGCGCGGCTGCAGCGCGAGGTGGACCGGATCCGCGACGCCCGCCCGACCGCGGTGAATCTGGCCTGGGGCGTCGACCAGGTGCGCCCCGCGATGGCCGAGGGCCTCGAGGCCGTGCTGGCCGGGGCGCAGCGCCTGATCGCCGAGGACGAGGCCGCGAATCGGGCCCTGTCCCGGCTCGGCGCCGACTGGATCCTGGCCCGCACCGGCGCAGACATGGTGCGGGTCGGCACCCACTGCAACACCGGCGCGCTGGCGACCACCGCCTGGGGCACGGCGTACGGCATCATCCACGAACTGCACCAACGCGGCCGCCTGGAGCTGGTGTATGCCGACGAGACCCGCCCGCTGCTGCAGGGCGCGAGGCTGACCAGCTGGGAACTCACGCAGGACGGCATCCCGCACGTGGTGCAGGCCGACGGCGCCGCCGCCAGCACGATCCTGCGGGGACTGGTGGACGTCGTGATCATCGGCGCCGACCGGATCACCGCCAACGGCGACACCGCCAACAAGGTCGGTTCGGTGGCCCTCGCGCTGGCCTGCCAGCGGGCCGGGATCCCCTTCGTGGTGGCCGCCCCGTCCTCCACGGTGGACCTGCACACCGCGACGGGGGACCAAATCGTCATCGAGGAGCGCCCCGAAGAGGAGGTGCTCGCCGTGGCCGGGGTGCGCTGCGCGCCCGCGACGGCACGCGGCTTCAACCCGGCCTTCGATGTCACCCCGCACGACCTGATCAGCGCCGTCGTCACCGAACAAGGAGTCGTCGAACCGGCGGTCCACCCGGATCCGCACCTGCTCAGCGCCATCGCCGGCTGAGCGAACCACCCCGTTGTTCCCCGCACCCGATCGCGGCGCGGGCCGTCGAGAGGAATCATCCATGCGCACGCATTCCGTCCTCGCCGTGGTTGCCGGACTCTGCGTCCTGCCGCTCGCGGCGTGCAGCCAGGGATCGTCCACCAGCAGCTCCACGACCACCGCCAAGGACAACGCCAGCGCCAGCGTGGGCGAGGCGAAGGGCAAGGCGCCCGCGCCGTTCGACGCCGGGGAGGTCAAGATCGCCATCGTGCAGCAGTCCGGCCAGGGCGACTACTTCCAGCAATACCTCAACGGCACCAAGAAGCAGGCCGAGGCGCTCAAGCTGAAGCTGGACGTCTACGACGCCCAGGGCGACAACGCCCAGCAGGCCACCCAGCTGGACCAGGCCATCGCCTCCGGCGCCAAGGGCATCATCGTGCGGCACGGCTTCCCGGACACCCTGTGCCCCGGTGTGAACAAGGCCATCGACAAGGGCATCAAGGTCGTCATCTATGACGTCGAGATCCAAAAGTGCGCCCAGCGCGCCGTGCAGACCCAGCAGTCCGACGCCAAGATGGCCAGCCTGGTGCTGGACCAGATGCTCAAGGACGTCGGCACCGGCAAGCCGGTCGGCTATGTCAACGTGCTGGGCATCGCCCCGCTGGACCGCCGCGACGCGGTCTGGAAGGACTACATCGCCAAGAACCAGTGGACCCAGAAGTTCATGACGGGCAAATACACCCCGTCGACGGCCACCGACACCGCGCCGATGGTCGACAACGCGCTGAAGTCCAATGCCGACGTGGTCGCGATCTACGCACCGTACGACGAGCTGACCAAGGCGACGCTGTCCGCGCTCGGCACCAACCCCAACCTCAAGGGCAAGGTCAAGGTCTATGGCGCCGACATCTCCACCGCCGACATCGAGCTGATGAGCGCCCCGGACAGCCCGTGGGTGGCCACCGGCGCGACCGACCCCAACGCCATCGGCGCGGCCGTGGTGCGCACGCTGGCCCTGCACATGGCCGGCACCGTCAAGGAAGGCGCCAAGGAGGACTTCCCGCCGATCCTGGTGACCAGCGAGATGCTGCGCAGCAAGAACATCAAGAACATGGACGACCTGCGCAAGAACGCCCCGGAGCTGAACATCTCCAAGGTGTCCTCGGCCGACTGGATCCCGGCGGTCACGTTCTAAGGCCTACGCCCTGCGCGGTGGGGGCGGTCGAGGTGGCCGCCCCCACCAGCGTCATCGACCAACAACAAGGACGGTCCGCGTGGTGAACATGGTGGCTGACGGCGACCCCGGCACACCCGTGCTGCAGCTGCGGGACATGACGATGGCGTTCGGCGCCAACCAGGTGCTCAAGGGCGTGTCGATGGCGCTGCCCGCGGGCCGGGTCACCGCCCTGCTCGGCGCCAACGGCGCCGGCAAGAGCACCCTGATCAAGATCCTGTCGGGGGTGTACGCCGGGGCCGGTGGTGAGATCCTCGTCGCCGGCGAACCGGTGTCTCTCAGCACGCCGGGCGAGGCCCGCCAGGCGGGCATCCAAACCGTGCACCAACGCATCGGCGACAGCCTCGTGCCCGGCCTGACCGTCGCCGAGAACCTCTGCTTCGAAGAGATCGTGCAGGGCGGCATCCCCGCGGTCCGGTCGCTGCGCCGGATCCTGCCGCGGGCCCGGGAGATCGCCGCCACCCTCGACCTGAACTGGTCGGAGGCCAAGCTGCGCCAGGACGTCTTCGAGCTGGGCATCGCCGACGGGCAGCTGCTGCTCCTCGCGCGGGCCCTGATCCAGCGCCCAAAGGTGCTCGTCCTCGACGAGCCCACCTCCACGCTGTCCCAGGCGGAGGTCGACCGACTGTTCGCGGTCATCCGGCGGCTGCGCGAGGAGGGGGTCGCGATCCTCTACGTCTCGCACCACCTCGAGGAGATCCGCAGCATGGCCGACGACCTCGTGGTGCTGCGCGACGGCCGGATCCACAACGAACAACGCGCCCCCTTCGACATGGCGGCTGCCGTGAAGTCGATGCTCGGCGAGTCCGTCGCCCTGGCTGCCGAACGACTGGTCGAGCGGCGCGGCGAGCGCACGGCGCTGGAGCTGCGCGGGGTGCAGCTGCTGCGCCGTTCCACCCCGTTCGACCTCGACCTGCGCTATGGCGAGGTCACCGGCATCGTCGGGCTGATCGGCGCCGGCAAGTCAGAGCTGGCCCGGGGCATCTTCGGGGTGGACACGTGGCGGGCCGGGAGCATGCGGCTGGACGGGGCGCCGTACGCCCCCCGCCGCGCCGGCGAGGCCGTCCGGCGCGGCATCTTCCTGGTCCCCGAGGACCGGGCCAGCGAGGCGATGCTGCCCGGCTGGAGCATCGCCCGCACCGTCTCGCTGCCCTTCCTCGGCGCGCTGTGCCGGGCCGGCGTCGTCAATCGCGGCCAGGAGGACCAGCGGGCCAGGGGCATCATCAAGGACTTCGGCGTCGTGTCGACCGGGCCGGACCAGAGCGTGGACGCCCTGTCCGGGGGTAACCAGCAAAAGGTCGTCGTGGGCCGCTGGTTCGGCGAATCGCCGCAGGTCATCCTGCTGGACGAGCCGTTCCGTGGGGTCGACATCGGGGCCCGCCGGGACATCTCGGCGCACGCCCGTACCGTGGCCGGCGGCGGGGCCTGCGTCGTCGTGCTGAGCAGCGACGTCGAGGAGATCCGGGAGGTGGCCGACCGGATCATCGTGCTCGCGGACGGCGCGGTCCGGCTCGACGCGTACACATCCCAGGTCGATGGCGACGCCATCGTGACGAGCATGTCGGAGGTGGCGTGAGATGAGCGCGGATCAGGAGCTGACGACCCGCATGCGGGTCCAGGACGCGGTGGTCAAATACGGCTTCATCGTCGTCACGGTGCTGCTCTTCGTCTTCTTCATGGCCTCCGAGCCGGCGTTTCGCACCTCGGGCTCGCTGTTCGCGATGCTCAAGTACTCCTCGGTGACCGCGATCCTGGGACTGGGCATGACCTATGTCATGGCGGTCGGCGGGATGGACCTCTCGATCGGGTCCACGGCCGGGCTGGCGGTGCAGATGGCCGCGATGACGATGGTCTTCTACAACCTGACCGGCAGCACGGCGGTGATCGTGGTGCTCCTCGCCGGAGTGGTCGTCGGGCTGTTAAACGCCGTGCTCATCGTGGTCTGCAAGATCCCCGACCTGCTCGCCACGCTCGGCACGATGTTCGTCATCCAGGGCGCCAAGCTGATCCCCGTCGAGGGCCAGTCGGTCTCCGCCGGGATGACGCTGCGCAATGGTGACACCGCGCCGGGCAAGTTCACCGACGACTTCCTGCAGATCGACCGCGGGGCGATCGCCGGCGTGCCCTACCCGGTGATCCTGATGCTGTTGCTGACAGTGCTGACCTGGTTCATCCTGGCCCGCACCAAGTGGGGCCGGATGATGTATGCGATCGGCGCCAACCCCGAGGCGTCCCGCCTGGCGGGGGTGCCGATCAACCGCTACCGCGGCCTGGCGTATGTGTTGTGCAGCGTCTTTGCCGCGATCGGCGGGATGATCCTGGTCTCCCGGATCGGGCAGGGCGATGTGAACGCCGGTGCCTCCTCGCTGCTGGAGGCGGTCGCGGTCGCGCTGGTGGGGACCTCGGTGCTGGGCATCGGCAAGCCCAATGCGTGGGGCACGCTGCTCGGTGCGCTGCTCGTGGGCATCGTGCTGACCGGCCTGACGATGAAGGGCTTCTCGTACTTCTACCAGGACACCGCCAAGGGCCTCGTGCTCATCGTGGCGCTGCTGTTCTCCTTCACGATCTCCCGCAAGAAGGTGCGCTACACCCCCGCGGTGTGACCCGCGGGGCGCCGTACGGCCTGCGTTTGGGGGGTCGTACGGCGTGCGCGCGGGGCGCCGTACGGCGTGCTCTCGCGGCTCCGACACGTCAGCCCAGAGCTGCTCCCACGCAGCTGAGGAGGAGGAACCCATGGGTTCGTACGAATTCTTGACGCCGGCCACCGTCCCGGACTACCTGCGCTCGGTGCCCGAGCTGGCCGCCCGCATCGACCCCGACCACCTGGTGCGCTGCGAGGAGGTCGGTGACGGAAACCTCAACCTCGTGTTCCTGGCCGCGGACGCCGGCGGGCGGGGGATCTGCCTAAAGCAGGCGCTGCCCTACGTGCGGATGACCGGCGAGGGCTGGCCGATGACGCCGGACCGGGCCCGGCACGAGGTGTTGGCGCTGCGGGCGCACGGCGCGCTCACCCCCGAGCTGGTGCCGGCGGTCTACCACTACGACAGCGAGCGCTACATCATCGCGATGGAGGACCTCTCCGACCACCAGGTGTGGCGCGGCGCGCTCATCGACGGGCAGCGCCACGAGGGTGCCGCCGCCGCGGTGGGCCGCTATGTGGGCGCCCTCGCGTTCGGCACCTCGGCACTCGGGATGGAGCGCGAGGCCCTCGCCGAGGCGATCGCCGCCGCGGTGAATCCGCAGCTGTGCGCCATCACCGAGGACCTGGTCTTCACCGAGCCGATCGTCGATGCCGGCCGCAACGCGGTGCTGCCGGGCAACGCCGCCGACGCCGCCGAGTTCGCCGCCGACCCGGTGATGCGTCGGGCCGACGGCCACGCGAAGTGGCTGTTCATGACCAAGGCCGAGGCGCTGATCCACGGCGACCTGCACACCGGGTCGGTGATGGTGCGGGCCCCGCAGGGGTCGGCGACCTGCGACAGCGTCAAGGCGTTCGACAGCGAATTCGCCTTCTATGGGCCGCTCGCCTTCGACCTCGGCGCGATCTTCGCGAACTACGTCATCGCGGCCGCCCGGGCCCTCGCGCTCGGCGAGGACGAGCGGGCCGATTGGTGCCTGGACCAGATCCTGATCACCTGGACGGCGTTCGAGGCGGAGTTCCGGGCGCGTTGGCCGCAGCGCCGCGACCCCCGGGTGTGGGACGACGTCACCCTGGCGGATCTGCTGGCGGCCTGGCGCCGCGAGGCGTGGCTCTTTGCCGCGGCGAAGATGTCGCGGCGGATCGTCGGGGCGGCCAAGACCCGCGACATCGAGTCGCTGCCGGAGGGGCTGCGCGAGGGAGCGGCCCGCGGGGTGCTCCGGGTCGCGCGGGCGTTCGCGCGGCGGGCCGGCCAGGATTCTCCGATCGAGGCGATGGCGGCGATCGCCGGCGCCGAACTGCGGGCCGCCCGGACCAGCTGAGGGCGGCTGCGGTCCCGTCGTGGCGCGCGGCATCGCGTGGGTTTGGCAGAATGGGCCACCGTGCCGGGCACAGCCGACGTCGTCACGACATCGGCGCGACCGGCGCGGGCCTGTAGCTCAGCTGGTAGAGCACCGCGTTTACACCGCGGGTGTCGTCGGTTCGAACCCGGCCGGGCCCACATGACCGACCATCCGAGCGCCGCCGGACCCCTGCTGCGCGACGTCCTGGCGGTATTGGAACGCCTCTACCCCGCGCAGAGCGCGCAGTCCTGGGACCACGTGGGCCTGGTGACAGGCGACCCGGACCAGCCGATCCGCCGCATCCACCTCGCCGTCGACCCCACCCTCGCGGTGATCGAGGAGGCCCGCGACGCGGGCGCCGACCTGCTGATCACCCACCACCCGCTGCTGATGCGCGGCGTGCACGGGCTGGGCACCGACACCGCCAAGGGCGCGGCGGTGACAGCCCTGATCGTCGCCGACATCGCCCTGTTCGCGGCGCACACGAACGCCGACATCGCCGAGCCGGGGGTGTGCACGGCGCTGGCCGCGGCGTGCGGGCTGGACCCGGCCACCACCGAGCCGCTGACGCTGGAGGAGGGTCGCCCGATGGGCCGCTATGGCTCGCTGGGCGAGTCGATCTCGCTGCGCGAGTTCGCCGCCCGCCTGGCCGGTCGGCTCCCCAGCGCCCCCGTGGGCGTGCGGGTCGCCGGCCCACCGAGCGCCCCGGTCACCACGGTCGCCGTCCTCGGCGGTGCGGGGGACTCGCTGCTGGACGTCGTACGCCGCCGCGGGGCCGACGTGTACGTGACCTCCGACCTGCGTCATCACCCCACCCTGGAAGTACGCGAGGAGTCCCGGGGCGCGCCGCCGTACCTTATTGATGCCGGCCACTTCGCCACCGAATGGCTATGGCTGGCCGAGGCCGGGCGACGCATCGTCAGCGGCGTACGGGAGGCGGGCGAGCGGCAGGGGGCCGGGGGCGGCGAGCTCGAGGTGTTCGTCAGCCAGATCGTGACCGATCCCTGGACGTTCGTCGTCGGGGCCCGCGGCGCCGATGGGGTGCCGGACGTTCCGGACGTTCCGGACGTTCCCGGGGCCAGGAAGGAAGGTACGCCGTGAAGGCCGACCCACACGCGCAGGCCCGCCTGCTCGAACTCGCTGAGGTCGACACCCGGCTGGGCCAGATCCGGCACCGCACCGCGAACCTGGCCGAGCAGAAGCTGCTGGACACGGTGTCCGCCGAGCGGGCCGGGGTCGATGCCGACCTGGTCAAGGCGCGCACCAGCGCCTCGGACATTGCGCGCGAGGTCGCCAAGGCCGAGGCCGACGTGCAGCTGGTGCGGGACCGCGCCGCGCGCAACCAGGGTCGCCTCGACGCAGGCACCGGCCCGGCGAAGGAACTGACCGCTCTGCAGCACGAGCTGGCGTCGCTGGCCCGGCGGCAGACCGAGTTGGAGGACGAACAGCTCGACATCATGGAGCGCGCCGAGGCGACCGACGCCCTGGTGGCGCACCTGCAGGGCCGGGCCGCGGAGCTGGCCGGCGCCGTCGCGGACGCGACGGCCGCACGCGATGCCGCTCAAGCGGTCCTCGCCGCGGAGGCGGCCGAGCTCACCGCGCGCCGCGGCGGTCTGGCTCCCGAGGTCGGCGCGGAGTTGTTCGCGCTCTACGAGAAGATCCGCGAGCAGACCGGGGTGGGCGCCGCGGCCGTCGTGCAACGCCGCTGCGAGGGCTGCCGCCTGGAGTTGATGGGTGCCGACGTGGCGCGACTGGCCGCCGCCCCCGCGGATGAGGTGCTGCGCTGCGAGGAGTGCCGCCGCATCCTGGTCCGCACGGCCGAGTCGGGCCTCTGAGGTCCCGGGGGACGCCGGCCGTGGTGGACCTGATTGTCGAGGCGGACGGGGGCTCCCGGGGCAACCCGGGGGTGGCCGGGTACGGGGCCCTGGTGCGCTGCGCGGCATCGCGCCGGGTGCTGGCCGAGCGGGCTGCGCCGTTGGGCCGGGCCAGCAATAACGTGGCGGAATACACCGGTCTCATCGAGGGCCTGCGGGTCGCCGCCGAACTCGATCCGGCGGCAGCGGTCGAGGTGCGGATGGACTCCAAACTCGTCGTGGAGCAGATGTCGGGGCGTTGGAAGATCAAGCACGAGGACATGCGCCGGCTCGCGCTGCAGGCCCGCGAGCTGGTCCAGGCGCGGGAGGCCGCCGGCGGGTCGGTCGTGTTGACGTGGATCCCGCGGGAGTCCAATAAGGCGGCCGATCGGCTGTCCAATCTCGGCATGGACGGCGAGACCGTGGACCGCCGCCTCACCGACGCAGCAGACTCGGCCGAGGTGACGCCAGACGAATCGGACGTGGCCGATGAGCCCGAGCCCCCCGAGCCGCTCACCGCGTCTTCTCCTACCACGGTATGGGGGGAGGCGCGCCGAACGGTCGACGTCGCGCGAGGTGCTGCCGCCGCCCGCACCGGCCGCGCCATGCCGAACACCGACCCCGACCTGGGCGCGCCCGTGCGGATCGTGCTGGTCCGCCACGGGGTGACCGAGGCCACTGCCGCAGGTCTGCTGGACGGTCGGGGCGGCGCGGACCCCGCGTTGACCGCCGAGGGGCAGCGGCAGGCCGTGGCCGCCGCAGCCGCACTGCGGTCGCTGCTCCGCGGCGAGCCGGCGCTGGTGGTGACGTCGTCACTGGCCAGGGCCGTCCAAACGGGTGCGGCGATCGCCGGGATGCTGGGCGCCCGCCCGCAGACCGACCCGGATTGGGACGAACAGCACTTCGGCGACTGGGAGGGGCGCACGGTCGCCCAGGTGTGTGCCACGGCGGACGGAGCCAGCGAGTATGCCCGGCTCCGGACCGATGCCGACTACGCCCGGCCCGGCGGGGAATCCCGAGCGCAGCTGCAGGCGCGGGTGCTGGCGGCGTACGAGGCCGTCGAGCACTGCGCCCGCGAGGCCGGCCGGCCCGTGGTGGTCGTGAGCCACCGCGCGGCCCTCATCGCGGTGCTGGATGCCGAGCTCGGTCTGGGTTCGCCGTGGTCGCTGGCGCTGTCGCCGGCGTCGCTGACCGCGCTGCGCCGTTGGGCCGACGGCACGGTCTGCGTCGACGTCGTCAACGACACCTCCCACCTGCGCGGCTGAGCGGCGATCGCGCGGTCAGGCGACGTGCTCTGTACCGTGCCGGGCGGGGGCGTTCATTGACGTGTCGGGGCGCTCAGCTTCGGTTCGCGTCATGCGGGAAAAACGCTTCGATCCGTGGCCCCTGCGCAGGGTGGTTCGACCAGAACACGGCGAGCGGATACCTGTCCGGGACGAAGTTCTCGAAAAGTACGCCGTGCGGCGTGGTCAAGACATCGGCCGTGGCGCGAGCACTGCCCGGCTCGTCCAGGATGTCCTCGATCAGATCGAGCGTGTCCGCATATCTGTGCGGGTCGCTGGCCTCCATGGCGTCGAGCTGGTCCCAGGCGACCTGGGAATACGCCTCCGTCATGCCCGGCGGCGGTTGCGCCGGACGGTGCGGCTATTGGCGGCCTGCGCCAGCAGGTCCTGCAGCTCGGGGGTGGTGTCGTATTCACGCTGGGCGGTCGTGACGAACACGCCGGGCTTGAGCACGATGGTGCCGTCAGGCAGCTCGGTCTTGAGGAAGTGCTCGCTTTTGCGGTTGGTGAGAACCACGCGTCCGCGCGCGTCGGTCTGGATGATCTCGCTCACACCCTCACGGTAGCCCACTTGCCCACTATGGGCAATTGGGTTCATGGGCAGAACGCGGCGCATCGGCCTGGGGGCAGGGCGTGACGAGCCGGGCTCAGCTGCCGCGCGGGGAGACGTCGAGCACCCACGGCTTGCCGGGCCGGGGCGGTTCGTGCGCCGCCACGTCGAAGTGCTCGGCCAGGGCGGCGGCCAGGTCGGGCACGGTGCGCGGGTCGATGCCGTCCGCGCAGATCGCGTGCGCGACCAGGCCGCGGGTGTGCTTGGCCCAGTGCGACGCACCGGGCACGCGAACCTGCGTCCACCGGTCCGCGAGAGCCGCCGGAGGGGGCCAGGCGGCGACGTACGCCGCGCTGCGGCAGTCCACCACCACGCCGCGTCGGACCAACGGCGTCAGCACCTGATCAAGTTCGGGACGCCACAGTTCGGCCAGCCGGGGCAGGTCGGGCAGGTCGGCCCCCATCGAGAGGCGATAGGCGGCGGCCCGATCGGAGAGCCGCAGCGCGCCGTACAGCGCGGACACCACCACGATCCAGGCGGTCGCGCGGCGCTTGGCCGCCGGGCTCAGGCCGGGCAGGTCCAGCGCGTCGTAGAGCACCCCGGTGTAGAGCCGGCCCGCCGGCACCGCGGGCGCCGTTGCGAGCCGGGTGTTGCGCCGGATCTCGGCGATCAGGTTCGGGCTGACCCCGAGCAGAGCCGGCGCGTCCGGCCGCTCGCTGGCCTGCGCCAGCGCCGCCGCCACCCGGGCGCGGACGGGGCCAAGCGCGGGAAAGGACAGGGCACCCGGATCGGTGCACCGGGACCCCCGGCGTCCCTCGGCCTTGGACTCCGAGGGTGGCAACAGGATCAGCACGCTGCCGAGCCTAAGTCCGCCGTCCTGCCGGGCGCCGTGACCGGCGGCCCTTAGGGTGAGTCCATGGCAGACCGACGCGTCGTCCTGAGCGCCCCCCGCACGGCGTCGCCGGATGCGCTGCGCCAGGCGTTCGCGCAGATCAGGCAGCGTCTTGCGGTGCCCGTCGAGTTCCCTGCCGAGGTCTTGGCCGAGGCCGAGCGCGCCGCGGCGGCCGGCCCGCAGGGGCCGCCGCCGCAGGACGCGACGGAGGTCCCCTTCGTCACGATCGACCCGCCCGGGTCCCTGGACCTGGACCAGGCGATGCACCTGGAACGCTCGTCCGGCGGGGGCTACCGGGTGCGTTATGCGATCGCCGACGTCCCCGCCTTCGTGGTCCCCGAAGGCGCGATCGACGCCGAGGCCCGGCGCCGTGGCGAGACCGTCTACCTGCCGGACGGCAGCGAGCCGCTGCACCCGCGGCGCCTGTCCGAGGGGGCCGCCAGCCTGTTGCCCGGGCAGGTCCGGCCGGCGTTCGTGTGGGACCTGAGGCTCGACGCGGACGGCCGGCTCACGGCGGCCGCCGTCACCCGGGCGATGGTGCGCAGCGTGGCCCGGCTCGACTATGTCGGCGTGCAGGCCGATCTCGACGCCGGCCGGGCGCCGGAGCTGATCCGGCTGCTGGCCGAGGTCGGCGAGCGCCGGATCGCCCAGGAGGCGGCCCGCGGCGGGGCCAGCCTGCCCAAGCCCGAGCAGGAGGTCGTCTCCACCGCGGACGGCTATGAGCTGCGGTTTCGCCCGCCGGTGCCGATCGAGGACTGGAACGCCCAGATCTCCCTGCTGACCGGCATGGCGGCGGCCGACCTGATGCTCGCCGGCGGGGTCGGCATCCTGCGCACCATGCCGGCGCCCGACTCCGGCAGCGTGGACCGGTTCCGCCGGCAGGCCGGCGCGCTGGGCGTGCCCTGGCCGCAGGACCAGCCGTACGGTCAGTTCCTGCGCGACCTCAACCGCGACGACCCGCACCACCTGGCGCTGATGCACGCCGCGACGGCGCTGTTCCGCGGCGCCGGATACACCCCCTTCGACGGCGCCCCGCCGCAGCAGCGCGAGCACGCCGCCCTCGCGGCGCCGTACGCGCATGTCACCGCCCCGCTGCGCCGCCTCGTGGACCGCTTCGGCCTGGCCCTGTGCGCGGCGCTGTCGGCGGACCTCGACGTGCCGGACTGGGTCCGCGCGGCGCTGCCGTCCCTGCCGGACATCATGAAGGTCAGCGGCCGGCTCACCGGTGCGGTCGAGCGGGCCTGCACCGACGCCGTCGAGGCGGCCGTGCTGGCGCCGCTGGTGGGGCACGTGTGGGAGGCGACCGTCGTGGAGACGCGGGGCGACAAGGGGTGCACGGTGCAGGTTGCCGACCCGGCGGTGCTGGCCGAATGTGCCCAGCCCGCGCGGCCGGGCGCCCGGGTGCGGGTCCGGTTGGCCGGCACCGACGTGGCCGCGCAGCGTTCGGTGTTCGAGCTGGTCGCCGGGGGCGACGATGCCGGATAGCGCCGCGGGGGAGCGCGGGGCGCACCTGCCATGGCGGGAGGCCGTCGCCGCGCGCGAGTTCCCCGCCGTCGTCGCCACCGATCTGGACGGGACGCTGCTGCGGGCGGACGGCACCGTCTCGCCGTACACCTTGCAGGTGCTCGAGCGGTACGTCGCAGCGGGCGGGGAATACGTCCTGGTCACGGCGCGACCGCCCCGGTGGCTTCGGCCGTTGGCACACGTCGTGCCGGCCGGTGGCGTGGTGCTCGCCGGCAACGGCGCGTTCGTCGTCGATGTCGAGGCCGAGCGCGTGGTGGCCACGCACGGGTTCGCCACTCCGGAGGTGGTGCCCCTGCTGGCCGAACTCGTCGCGGCCTTCCCGGAGGCGATGGTGGCGGTCGAAACGACCGAGCGGATGGTCCACGCGGACCGGCATGGCGCGGACTACTGGCAGGACCCTGGGGAGGCCGTGGCCGATCTCGCCGCCTGGGCGGGGGCGCACTGCGAGCGGGAAGTCATCGGGAAGGTGCTGGTGCGGGCGTTGTGGACGGACTCCCGGGCGGCGTACGACGCGGTCGGCGAGGTCGTCGGCGGACGCGGCACGCTGGCCTATTCGGGGGCGCCGGGGCTGGTCGAGATCGGCCCGCCGGGGGTGACCAAGGCCGGCGCGTTGGCGTCGTGGTGCCTGGAGCGCGGGGTGGCGGCGCCGCAGGTGTGGGCGTTCGGGGACATGCCGAACGACCTGCCGATGCTGGGCTGGGCCGGGACGGCGTACGCCGTGGCCAACGCCCACCCCGACGTGCTCGCGGCGGCCACCGCGGTCGCCCCGCACCACCAGGAGGACGGCGTGGCGCAGGTGGTGGCGGCGGCGCTGGGACGTCGGTCGGGCACCGAGACCGGCCGGCACGCGCGCGCGCCGGAGGGCGGCGTAGACTCACGCCCCAGCAGATGAGTCGGCCGGACGGTCGCGTCGGCAGTCACCCCCGGCAGCACGCCGGTAGGGCCTGCCGCCGAGGAACGTCCGGGCTCCACAGGGCAGGGTGGTGGCTAACGGCCACCCGGGGTGACCCGCGGGACAGTGCCACAGAAAACAGACCGCCCGCCGTGCTCGGTCCTTCGGGGCCGGGCGGCGACGGGTAAGGGTGAAACGGTGCGTGTAAGAGACCACCAGCACGCCAGGTGACTGGCGTGGCTCGGTAAACCCCACCCGGAGCAAGACCAGACAGTGCGCGTTCGAGGGCGGCCCGCCCGAGCGCACGGGTAGGTCGCTAGAGCCGTCCGGCAACGGCCGGCCGAGATGGATGACCGTCCTCGACAGAACCCGGCGTACAGGCCGGCTCATCTGCCTGCCGTTCGCAGGCACCGACCAGCCGGCGAGCTGGACGGACGCCCTACAGCGACTAGGCTGGTGGAGTGCGCCCGAGGGTCCGGGCGGCCGGTCGTCGAGGGGGGACCGGGCCACGCTGGGTATCGGCGGCTGGGGGGACAGCCGCGGGGGATGCCCTGCCCAAGTCATGGAGGTTGTCCCATGTCCACACGACGTACCGCGCCCGCCCTGCTCGGCCTCGCCCTCGCGGCCGGGATGAGCCTGGCGGCGACCCCGACGGCGGCGAACGCCGACACCGCGACGCCCACTACGCCGGACCGGGGGAGGGAGACCGCGCGCCCGATCCGCCCGACCCCGACGCCGCGGCCCGTGCCGACCTCGACCCGAACGCAGACGCCCGCGCCGGCCACCACGACGCCGGTCTCGCCCACCCCGCGACCGACCACCTCGAGGCCCACCACACCGGCGCCGTCCAGCACCTCAACCACGCCCACCCCGACCACCCCGGCCACCACGGCCACCACTTCGGCGAGCCGTCCCACGACGCCTCCGACGGCCACCCCGCCCGCGGCGCGGACGGTGACCGGGGCGAGCACCCCGACGGCGTCGACCGGCGCGACCACTGCGGACACGAGCACCTCCGCGACGACCGCCGACGGTGCACCGGCGGGCGGGGTGTCCGGCGCCGCCGGCTCGACACCGATGGACGGCCGCGAGGGTGCCGGGCCGGCCGCAGCGCCGGCCACGTCCTCCCGGCCGGGGATGGACCCCGCCGGACTGCCCACGCCCGGCGTCACCGTGGTGTGCGGACCCGACAACGACCTCGTGGATGCCTCCGTCGGCGCCGGCAGGGTCAGCCGCTGGGCGGCGGGGAAGGCCTTCGTGGTGTACGACGCGCCGAGTGAGCGGCCCTTCCCCGGTGGCGCGACGCAGCACATCGTCGACCTGGTCGACGTGGGGAGCCCGTGCTCCGGGGCGGAGGGCACGCGGCAGAACGTCGCCCTGTCGGCGGCGACCAGCTCCTCGGGGTACGACCCCACCACGCTCATCGTGGCCGGCGGGCTGGCCGCGGCCGGCGGCGTGGGCCTGGTGCTGTTCGTTCGCAGTCAGCGCCGGGAGGAGGAGGAGCTCTGACGACCTGGGCGCGCCCTGGCAGGGGCGCCTGCCCTGTCGGGGGTATGCCAGGGTGAGGCATGGCCACGCTGCTCGTCGTCCATCACGCCCCGACCGACTCGCTGCGGCGACTCACGGATGCCGCGCTGGCGGGGGCGAGGCATCCCGACATCGACGGGGTCACGGTCCGGGACCTGCCCGCGTTGGCCTTCGCCTGCGATGAGGCCGACGCCGGGGATCTGCTGGCTGCGGACGGCTACCTGCTGATCACCACCGCCAACTTCGGTTTCATGAGCGGGGCGATGAAGCACCTGTTCGACTCGACGTTTCTGCAGATTGGCGGGGCCCTGGAAGCGCCGGGCGGCCAGTCCGGGGGAGCGCCGGGTCACGCCGGCCGGGACGGCCACGCCGGCCGGGACGGCACGGACGGTACGTCGGGAACGGACGGTACGTCGGGAACGGCGGGCCGCCCCTACGGTCTGCTCGTGCACGGCCGTTATGACACCACTGGCGCGGTCCGCTCGGTCGAGTCGATCGTCACGGCGCTGAAGTGGCGCCCGGCCGCGCAGCCGCTGGCCGTGCTGGGCCCGGTGGACGAGGCCGCCACCGCCGCGGCGTACGAGCTGGGCGCCACCCTCGCCGCCGTCCTGTCGGCCTGACCCTCAGCTCGGCCTGACCCTCAGCCCGGCCTGACCCTCAGCCGGCGTGCCCCGAGACCCGGCCGCTCACCAGGAGGTGTGCCGCGGCCGGCCCTCGTCGTACCCCGCGGAGCCCTGCAGCCCGACGATCACCCGCGCGTGGAACTGCCCGATCGTGGTGGCCCCGGCGTAGGTGAACGCCGAGCGCACCCCCGACACGATCGAGTCGAGCACGTCCTCGACACCGGGGCGGGCGGGGTCCAGATACATCCGTCCCGAGGAGATCCCCTCCTCGAACAGCGCCGACCGGGCCCGCGCGAAGGCGCTCTGCTCGCGGGTGCGATTGCGGACGGCGCGGGCGGAGGCCATCCCGAAGCTCTCCTTGTAGAGCCGTCCGTCGGGGTCGCGCATCAGGTCGCCGGGGGACTCGTAGGTGCCGGCGAACCAGGACCCGATCATCACGCTGGCCGCCCCGGCGGCGAGGCCGAGGGCAACGTCGCGGGGGTACTTGACGCCGCCGTCGGCCCACACGCTCGCGCCCGACTCCTTGGCGGCCGCCGCGCACTCCAGGACGGCCGAGAACTGCGGCCGACCCACCCCGGTCATCATGCGGGTGGTGCACATCGCGCCGGGTCCCACCCCGACCTTGATGATGTCGGCGCCGGCCTCGGCCAGGTCCCGCGAGCCCTCCGCGGAGACGACGTTGCCGGCGGCGATCGGGGCGCGCCGCCCGGTCCGGGTCGCATGCCGGTCGCGGGCCTGCACGACCGTCGCCAGGGCCTCCAGCATCCGGTCCTGATGGCCGTGGGCGGTGTCGACGACGAGCACGTCGACCCCGTGCGAGAGCAGGCTTTCGGCCTTGCCGGCCACGTCGCCGTTGATGCCCACCGCGGCGCCGACCATCAACCGGCCCGCGTCGTCCAGGGCCGGCCGGTAGATCGTCGAACGCAGGATCCCGGTGCGGGTCAGCACCCCGAGCAGGCGATCGTCGTCCACGACGGGGGCGATGCCGAGGTGGTGGGAGGTGAGCTCCTCGAACGCGTGGGCCAGGTCCACTCCGGCCGGGAACGTGACCAGTTCCCGGCTCATCACCTCGCCGACCGTGGCGAACCGGTCCACGTCCGCGCAGTCGCCCTCGGTGATCATGCCCACCGGGCGGCCGTCCTGCACCGCGACGGCCGCGCGGTGCGCCCGCTTGCCCAGCAGCGCGAGCACCTCCGCCACCGGCGCCGAGGGCCGCACGGTGATCGGGGTCTCATAGACCGGGTGCGCCGCCTTGACCCGGGCGATGGTCTTCTCCACCGCGGCGGGCGAGATGTCCTGGGGGATGATCGCGATCGCGCCGCGCCGGGCCACCGTCTCGGCCATCCGACGGCCCGAGACCGCGGTCATATTGGAGACGACCACCGGCAACGACGTACCCAACCGGTCGGGGGTGCTCAGGTCCACGTCGAGGCGCGAGGCCACCGCCGAACGCGACGGCACCATGAACACGTCGTTGTAGGTCAGGTCGTAGCCCGGGCGCTGCCCGTTCAGGAACTCCACCCGGCCATCGTAGGAGCAGCCCCGGCCGGGCCCTTACGCTGGCCGCCATGATGGTGACCCAGCTCGGCCACTCGTGCCTGCTCGTCGAGATCGCCGACACCCGCATCCTGCTCGACCCCGGCGGCTTCACCCCCGGCTTCGAGGACCTGCGCGACCTCGACGCGATCCTGGTGACGCATCAGCACCCCGACCACTGCGACCTGGACCGGATGCCCGCGCTGCTGGCGGCGAATCCGCGGGCTCGGGTCCTTGCCGAACCGCAGACCGCGGCGCAGCTCACCGAGCGGGGCCTGGACGTCGCGGACCTGGCCACCGACGCCACCTTCGCGATCGGCCCGGTGACCGCGCACACCGTCGGCAAGCAGCACGCCGTCATCCACGCCGACATCGCTCGCATCGACAACACCGGGGTCGTGCTGCGCGCCGACGGCGAACCCGCGCTGTTCCACCCCGGCGACGCCATCGACGCCGACCCCGGACCGGTCGACGTGCTGGCCGTGCCGATCAACGCCCCATGGTGCGCGATGAAGGAGACCATCGAGTTCGTCCGCCGGGTCGCCCCGCCCCGGTTCGTGCCCATTCACGACGGGCTGCTGCAGGCCCGTGGGCGGACCATCTACCTGTCCCAGATCGACCGGCTCACCGGCGACGACGTACAGCTCGTCGATCTCGCCGGCGGCGCTCCCGCGCGGCTGACCTAGCCGGAGGTCTTCTTCGCGGCGTTCTTGGTCGCCGTGCTCTTCGCGGCGGTGGCCTTGGTCGCGCCGGCCGCGGTACGCCGGGTGCCGTTGCCACTCGCCGCGTCGGCGGCGTACCAGGCCGCGCCGACGATCCCGGCCTGGTTGCGCAGCGTCGCGGGCACGATCGGGGCCGTCAGGTCCAGCAGCGGCAGGAACTTGTGCGACTTGCGGCTCACCCCGCCGCCGATGACGATCAGGTCGGGGGAGAACAGCATCTCGATGTGGGCGAAGTAGCGCTGCAGCCGGGCGGCCCACTCCTCCCAGGACAGCTTCTCCCGCTCCCGCGCCGAGGCCGCCGCGCGGGTCTCCGCGTCGTGGCCGTCGAGTTCCAGATGGCCCAGTTCGCAGTTCGGCACGAGGACGCCGTCGACGAGCAGCGCGGTGCCGATGCCGGTGCCCAGCGTGGCGAGAAAGACGGTGCCCGGGACGTCCTTGGCGGCGCCGTAGCGCTTCTCCGCGACGCCGGCCGCGTCGGCGTCGTTGAGCACGGCGACTGGCCGGCCGAGCCGCTCGCCGAACAGGCGCTGGACGTCGGTCCCGATCCAAGACTTGTCGATGTTCGCCGCGGAGTGCATGACCCCGTGCCGCACGATCCCCGGGATGGTGATGCCCACCGGGGAGTTGCCGGTCTCGTCGGCGAAGTGCTCCGCGATCTGCGCGACGACGTCGGCCACCGCGTCCGGCGTGGCGGGCTGCGGCGTGTCGATCCGTCGCCGGTCCGCGGCCAGCTCGCCGGCGGTCAGATCGACCGGGGCGCCCTTGACCCCGCTCCCGCCGATGTCGATGCCGAGAGGGTGGGTCCGGGGGGCCATCGTCTGGTCCTTTCAGGGCAGGGTGAGGATCTCGGCGCCGGTGGCGGTGACGAGGATCGTGTGCTCGAACTGGGCGGAGCGGCGCAGGTCGGCCGTGACGACAGTCCAGTCGTCGGCCCACATCGTCCACTCCGGGGTGCCCAGGTTGAGCATCGGTTCGATCGTAAAGGTCATGCCCTCCTCAATGGGGGTCGAATACTCGGGGGCCGCGTCGTAGTGCGGCACGATGAGGCCGGAGTGGAACGCCGAGCCGATCCCGTGCCCGGTGTAGTCGCGCACCACGCCCATCCCGAACCGCCGCGCGTAGCTTTCGATGACCCGGCCGATCACGTTGAGTTCCCGGCCGGGGCGCACCGCGTTGATGCCGCGCCGCAGGGCCTCTGCGGTCACGTCGATGAGGTGTTGGGATTCGGCGTCGATCGTCCCGACCGGGAACGTCGCGTTGGTGTCGCCGTGCACGCCGTCCAGGTAGCAGGTCACGTCGAGGTTGACGATGTCGCCCTCGGCCAGCTCCCGATCGTCGGGGATGCCGTGGCAGATCACCTCGTTGACCGAGGTGCACAGCGACTTGGGGAAGCCGCGGTAGTCCAGCGGGGACGGGTAGGCGCCGTGGTCGCAGAGGAATTCGTGCACCACCCGGTCGAGTTCGTCGGTGCTGACGCCGGGGGCGACGGCGGCGCCGCCGGCCGCGAGGGCGCGGGCCGCCAGCCGACCGGCCGCCCGCATCCGCTCGATGGTCTCGGCGTCCTTGACTTCCGGCCCGAGGTACGGCGCGGGGGCTGGCCGGCCGACGTATTCAGGACGAGCGATGCCGGCGGGTACGGCGCGTCGTGGGCCGACTCGGCCGGGACGCAGGGGTGCCGTGGGGAGGCTGGGGGGCATGCGCCGATTGTGCCGCACCGGGGCCGCCGTGAGCCGGTCGGGACCAGCGGCCGGCGACGGTGGCCGGCGACGGTGGCCGGCGATGGTGGTCGGCGGATCGCGGCGGTGGCAGGCTGAGCGTACGGGGGCCCCGGGCGGGGTCGCCCGCCCGCCAAGGTCCGAGGCGCCAGGAGGCGACACATGAAGTACTGGTTCAACATCGGCACTGGTCAGGTCGAGGAGGACGAGGAGACCGCGCGCAAGGACAACCTGTTGGGGCCCTATGCCACCCGGGCCGAGGCCGAGCACGCCCTGGAGCACGCCCGGGAGAACACCGAGCGCTGGGACGAGGAGGACCGCCGGGAGCGGGAAGAAGACTGGTCGGACTGAGACGAAGCGTGCAGCGCAGGGTGCGCCGAGCGTAGCGAGGTGCGCCCGCAGCGGAACGCGAGGAGCAGTCCAGACCAGCGAAGACTGACGAGGCTGACACGACGGCGCCGGTCCTATCGGGACCGGCGCCGTCGGGCGTCCCGGCAGGGCCGAGCGCGGGGTTCAGATCTGAGTCAGGCGATGCATGGCCGCGTCCCAGCGCTGCACGAGCGCGTCGCGGTCCATGTCATCGGTGAGGTGCTCGTGTCGCAGGGTGAGCAGGGTGCCCTCGCCCTCGGGTTCCATCTGGAGATCGACCATCGTCTTGGGCGCATCGCCGTCGGCGTGCCAACTGACCCGGACCTGCTGCTCCGGGTGGTAGCTGCGGGTGACCCCGTAGGTCCCGTCCGCGGCGTGCCAGGAGTCGCCCTTGCCGCCCAACGTGGCGCCCTCACCCAGGAAGGCCTCGATGCCGTCCCGTTGGGTCAACCGTCGCCATACCTCGGCGATGGGGCGGGGGACGTGCTGGACGACCTCGATGGCATCGGCCGGCTTGGCGTCGGCCTCGGAGATCTCGTTCGGAAGAGTCATGTCGTCTCCTCGGATCCTCACCCGGCGGGCGGTCGCTCGCCGGCAACTACGGGTGCCTTCACCTCATCACGTTCTCAGCGTCGATACAACGTGTTCTCACCCTCGGCGAGCCGGTGGGACGTGGGGATGATCACCCGACGTTCACTGCAGGCCGTGCGCTGTTGACAGGACTGGGTGGCTGCCCGGAAAGCCACCCAGACCGGGTGCGGCGGTTTCCCTATCGGAACGCCTGCTGGCCTGGATCTGCGAGGCTAGCCCCCTGCCGTGCTGTGGGTTGCGGCGGTACGACGGGTGACCAGGCCAATCAGGCTGTCGACAAGAAGAAACCCGAGCAGCGAGATGCCCAGCAGCGGGATGGCCCAGCCGACCGCGATGAGGAGGGCGCCGCCGAGGACCGTGGCAACCGGTCGCCGCCGCGCCAACTCCCGCAGCGCTCCGCGCGCCGGTGGGCGACCGAATCGGGATCCGGGGCGTCGCAGCCACCACATGCGATAGCCGCGGGCGATCATCACCAGGAGGGCTCCGGCCAGACCGGCGAGCAGCAGCTGATTCGGGAGCCCGAAGAGGAACCCCATGTGGATCCGGATGCCCCAGTCGGTGAGTTTCGCGGCCAGCGGCCAGGTGGCGAAGTCCAGGCGCTGCACGACAGCGGAGCTGGTGGGGTCAATGGAGACCGCGTTTGGCCCGGCAGTCCAGGAATGCCGCGTCTCCTTGATCAGCCAGGGCGCCCCGGCGGCGACCGGCGGGGTCATCTGTACCGGCCCAGACAGCCCGGCCTGGCGGGCGGCCGCCAGGACGGGGGCGGCTTGATCTGGTAGGGCCGCGGCGCCCACATCCCCCGCGGGCCGCGTCATGTCGTGCCCGGCGTGCTCATCCGCGCCGGTCGACGTCGCTGAGGTGACGGGCTTGGCGGTGAGGGCGGGGGTGCTCCACTGCATCGCCTTCCGGAGATCCGACACGCGTCCCCCGGCGTACGTTGACCAGGTCAGCCCCGTGGCGGCCAGCACGAACAGCCCGAGAGCAATCCAGGTGCCGAGGACGGCGTGGCGGCGCATCAGGAGCGGTCGGCCACGGCTGGCCCGTGCCGATGCGGCGGGGCGGGGCGCCGAGACCTCGTCGCGACGGCGGGTTCGGCGGCTCCGGTCCCACCACAGCAGGAGCCCACCCAGAGTGATCGGAGCCAGCCAGGACGCGGCCAATTCCGCGTAGAGCCGTCCGGCATCGCCGAGGTGCAGTCGGCGGTGCACCTCATCGATCCAGGTGCGCAGCGGCAGGGCTCCGGTGCTGCCGTATTGGACGGTGTCGTCGGGGACCGACCCGTCCGAGGGGTCGACGAACACCACTCGTTGATATGAGGTGGAGGGCAGCGAGGCGTCTGCGAAGAGCACTCGGGTGTTGGCCCCGTTGGCGCCAGGAATGACCCCCGACATGGTCAGGTCGGGGTGCCGTTCGGTGGCGGTGCGGATCTGCGTCGCGAGGGGAACGCGTTGATCGGCGGAGGCGGACGCCAGGCTGTGGTGATCGACGACGTTCTCGATCGTCGGGGACACCGCGTAGACCAGGCCCGAGAGAGCCGCCACCACGAGGAATGGTCCAACCAGCACGCCGGCGTAGAAGTGCAGTCGAAGCGCCAACAAGCGAAGGGCTCCGGCTTCCGTTCCAGGGCCGCTTCGAGCGAGGGGTCGGCCTCGAGGTTCCTCGGCCGGACCGGTTCCGGGGGGCCGTTCGGTGGTCGACTGCGCCATGGCGGGTGCTCCTCACGGGGGCTCTGATACGGTGCGGGGCATGAGACTACTTCGTGTAGACAAGGCCTGTCTACGCGAAGTAGTCAATCCGAAGAGAGGGCTGGGGTGCGCGGATGATGACTCGACGCAACGGGCCTGGTGAGCTCGAGGCGCAAGTCATGCGTCGACTGCGGGCCACGGCAGGTCCCCTCACCGGGCGGCAGGTTTGGGAGTCGTTCACCGGGCCAAACCCGCCCGCGCGAACCACCGTCTTGACGGTGCTGGCCAGGCTCGAAGACAAGGGACAGGTTCGTCGGCTGGACGGAGCTGAGCCGGTTCGATTCGAGGCCGCAGCCCCCGAGTCGGAGGCGGTCGCGGCGCAGATGGAGGCCCTGCTGGCGCACGCCAGCGACCGGCGTGCCGTGCTGACACAATTTGCCGGCTTGCTGGGTCCGGCCGATGTGGCGGTGCTCACCGACGGTCCGGACAGCGCCTCGTGATCGCCTGGGGATCGCTCCCGCCACATCTCGTGGTGACCGGGGTCCTCTCCGCGCTGCTCCTGCTCACCGTGGATGCCGCGTTTCGACCCCGCGCCTGGCAGGTTCGTCGCCCGGCGAGCGCTCTGCGGGCTCAGGAGGCGGCCGTCGTGGTCAGTGTGACGGCCGCGGTCCTCGCCGTGGGCCTGATTGTCGTGTGGGGGATGGCCCCCGGTGAGACCAGGTCCCGCACGGATCTCCTCGGGGAGGCGCTGCGCGGGGTGGCAGCCGGTGCCGTGCCGTTCGGCGTCGGTGGGGTTATTGCCGTGGTCCTCGGTCGGGGGGACGCGCTGAACCGAAGCGATCGAGCCGTGCACACGACCCTGAGTCGGCTGGTCCTGCTCGGCGGTTACGTTCAGCAGCAACGGGGGGCGACCACGGTGAGTTACATCGATACTCCCCGGCCGTTCGCGTGCGCCACCCGTGACCCGGTGCCGCACATCCTCATCACGCGAGGCCTGATCGAGCACCTCACGCCCGGTCAAGTCGAGGCCATCCTGGCGCACGAGGAACATCACCTCGCCGCCCGCCACGATCGCCATCTGCGGTTGGCCCGCCTGGCGGCGGCCTGCCTGCCGTTCATCAGCGCCTTTCGGGCGCACGAACGTCGCGTGCGGCTGCTCATCGAGCTCGCCGGCGACGATCACGCCGCGCGAGTCTGCGGCGCTGGCATCGCCGCCGAGGCCCTGGACCGTTATTGCACGCTGGACCCAGCGCCGGGCGCGGCGGAGCGGGCCGCCAGGCTGCGCAGGGTGCACGCGCGGGCCTGAACCCACGGGTGGCGCGTGCCAGAGGGTGTCCGGAGGGGCCGGCACAGGACCCGAACGAATGGGGACGTCTGCGATCGTCGTACGCCGTGGGCCGTGAAACACCAGCGTCACAAAGGTGCGGCAGGATCGGGGCATGGATCGTCAGGAGGAGTTTGTCCTGCGCACCCTCGAGGAGCGCGACATCCGGTTCGTGCGGCTCTG
>JAIUNK010000074.1 GCA_020161845.1 Actinomycetota bacterium | reverse complement strand
GCGTCATCCCGCGCTGGAAGCGGCGGTTGTCGATCATCTCCAGCAGCGCGCTGAAGGACTCCGAATGCCCGTTGTGGGGCGTCGCGGAGAGGAAGAGACGGTGCTCGCTCCGCTCGGCCAGCTCGCGCGTGGCGACCGTGCGCTGGCTGTCGACGGCGTAGCCCTTGCCGCCGGACAGACTCGACGGGCTCGCCGGTGCGACGTGGTGAGCCTCGTCGACGACGAGGAGGTCGACGGCGTAGCGCCGGGCCGAGTTGGGGGAGCCGACGCCGGCGTACAGGTCGCGGAGGAGGCGCTGCGCCCGCGGCGAGGCGAGCCAGGCCATGCTCACGATGATCCGCGGAAAGATGCGGAAGGGGTTGGCGGCGAGCCCGTGGCTCCGGCGCACCTCGGCGAGTGTCGCCGAGGTGATGATCGTGAAGTCGAGGCCGAACTTGTCGCGCATCTCGTCCTGCCACTTCAGCGACAGGCTCGGCGGGCAGACGATGACGACGCTGCGGGCGCGGTGCCGCAGGAGGAGCTCCTGGATGACGAGGCCGGCCTCGATCGTCTTACCCAAGCCCACGTCGTCGGCAAGGAGAAGGTTGGTGCGCGGGGCGGACAGTGCGCGGCGCAGCGGCTCCAGCTGGTAGGCCTCGACCGTCGCGCCCGAGCGGAACGGCGACTGGAAGGCGTCGTCCTTGGCGGAGGTGACCGCGCCCCAGCGGACGGCGTCGACGAACGCGCCGAGGGTGTTGGGGTCGTCGAAGCCCTCGACCGTGAGAGTCTCCGGTAGGCCCCGATCCTGGGCGATGGTGGCGCCGACCTCGAGTTCCCAGATGACGGCGAGCTCCTCGCCCAGGCGATCCTCATGAAGGGACTGGAGACTCACGAGATGCTGCAGCTCCGTGGCCGTCTCGTCGGCAGGGGAGCGAGGCAGTCCCTGCTCCCGCACGTCGGTGACGGCCCACGTCGACCCGCGGACCTCGACGATGCGGCCGGGTTCCGGCACCAAAGGTCGGCGCGCCTGTTCCGCTGTCGCTGTGGTCATTTCGCGCCCCCTCACGTGCTTGCCGACAAACGTACCTGGTCGAGAGCTATGCAACCGTTGTGCCTGACCCTGGGACCTCTGGGCCGAAGATCCAGTCGACGAGGTAGCCGATCTCCTCGCCTCCCATCTCCTTCGCCAGGGGCACGAGACAACCCCGCCACACGCGCGGATGGCGTTGCGGCGTGGGGCATATCAGGACGGCAAGGACCCGCAGCGTCTTCACGGCGGTTTCGACGTCGATCGTCGGCGCGATGCGCTTCAGGATCTGCTGGACCGCTCGTGCGACGAGTCGCTCCAGCAGCGCGGCGAGGACGGGGTTGGTAGCCAACGCGCCGGGCTCGGGGTGGCACTCGTCCATGCAGCCGCGTGCTGGCTCGGGGGGTGGCGACGTCATGATCGCCAGCGTGGCCCTGACCAGCTCCTTCGCGACGGCCGTGCTGGCCCAGTCAATCGCCTTCTTCTGAAGCTTCCCGACCTCGTCCACCGCGTCCGCGAGCGCGGCGAAAATGCTGCACCAGAGGTGATGGCCGAGCCTGGGCGCGCGATGCGGGCCGAAGTGGGCGGCCTCGTCGAAAGCGACCTTGGCAACCTCGTCGAGCGCGGCATGGGCCATGGAGCGCGCATCTGGATGGTCGATCAACCAGTCGACGGCCTTACCCGCCCGAACCCCCGACACGAGGGCTCCGCGATCTCTGACGTTCACGCCGCGACGGTTGCGCGGCCTGCTGCGTGCGGAACGGATGAGTTGGACTTGCGCGCGGACGTGGGCGGAGATCTCGCCGCGGAGCCGCTGGGCATCGTGTGCGGCTCTCACGACGCCGGCTGGTGCAGTGCCGGTGCTGGCGGACGCGATGGTCTCAGCCCAGGCGACGGGGGCTGTGCCGTGACACACCCCGAAGCAGGTGCAGGTGCAGCTGAAGCCCCGCGCGCTGGGGCAGCCGCTGTGGCAGGTCAGCTGGCTGCGAGGTGTGACCATGATCGTGTCCTCCCGAGACGGCGAGACGTGTTGTGCTGCAAGGGATTGCGAAGATCGCAACGTGAACATCATGCTTGTTCGTTCCGTTTTTCGCAAGGTCGGAGGGCGCGGTTGTTTCGAGATTCGCAAAGGCTTGGTAAGATTGGCTCATGACCAGCCTGAATGACCGTGTCCGTCGCCTCATTGAGGCGTCGGGCCTGTCGCAAGGTCAGTTCGCCGAGGCCGTGGGACTCGATGCACCGAAGCTCTCGAAATCCCTGTCGGGCGTCCGCCGCTTCTCGTCGCTGGACCTCGCGCGCATCGCGGAGCACGCGGGCCGCACCGTCGACTGGTTGCTGACCGGGGAGGAGCCCCCCCTGGCCCTCGCGGCTCGGGCCGCCGCAGGAAGTCCGACTTCTGCGGCCACGCAGGCGGCGTACGAGCTGGTCTCTATCCGTGCCGGTGTCGCCTCCTTCGGGTTCCTCCAGCCGTGGGCCCCCCCATCGGTTCCGCCGCTCAGGGGAACCGACGTGAAGCAGGGAGCGAACCTCGCGGAGGTCGCCCTGGCTCACCTGCGTGCCCAGGACATCTCCGTCGTCGACGACCTCGCCGGTGCGATCGAGCAAGGATTCGGCGCCGACGTCGCCATCGTGCCGCTGGGTGACGGGGTCGACGGACTGGCTGCCTCCACCGAGACCGCCAAGATCATCCTGGCCGCCACGACCGCGACGCCGTACCGGCAGCGGTTCACGATCGCGCACGAGCTGGGTCACCTCCTCGTCGGCGACGACCAGGAGGTCCACGTCGACCGGGACATCTTCGGGCCGGAGAGCAAGACGGCCGGAACCGAGCGGCGTGCGAACGCCTTCGCCGCGGCGTTCCTCATGCCGGAGGTCGAGCTTCGGGCCGCCGTGCCCGCGGGGCGGATTGACGAGGCGGGATTCTGCGCACTGGCCGTCTCCCTTCAGGTGTCGCCGAGCGCGCTCGCGTACCGCCTGAAGGGGCTCGACCTCATCGACGGAATGGCCCAAGCGCGCCTGGGGGGGCTCTCGGCGAAGCACGCGGCCGCGAAGACGGGTGCCACTGCGGCCCTCGTCGCGCAGGCCTCGGCTGCCGCGGCCATGCGGCCGCCGGCGCTGTTGACGCGGGATGCGTTCGCCGCTTTCGAACAGGGGCACACGACGATCCGCCCTTACGCGCGCCTCCTCGGCCAGGACGACACCGACCGGCTCCTGGCCGACCTGGCCGGAGCGGGAAGTCCTGAAGGCTCCTCGGACGGCGCATCGCCCGAGACCACGCGGCAACGGCGGCGCACTACGGTGGCTGCGATCCGCAGCTTCTTTGATGAGGACGAGGCCGTCGAGTCGTGAGAGCGCTGTTCCCGGACAACACCGTCTTGTGCAACTTCGCGGCGGTCGGGCGCCTTGACCTGCTCCGGGATTTCCTCCGCGGGCGCGGGCGGTGGGTCGAGGCCGTAGCCGAGGAGGCCAGGGCGTCGGCACGTCATCTGCCGATCCTGGCCGGCGTCCATCGAGAGGGTTGGCTCGGGGAGGCTATCGCCATCGATGACCCCGACGACATCGCCGGCGTCGAACGGCTCCGTCGGCACGTGTTCGGCGGATCGGCCCATGAGCCGCGCAAACACCTCGGGGAATCCCAGACCTGCCACGTGATCGTCAACTGGGCGAGCTTTGCGGGGTCAGTGTGGATCAGCGACGACCAGGCGTCGATTCGGTATGCCCAGGCCCGTGGGATCACGGCGTGGGAGACGATTCACATCCTCAGCGCGATCGTTGCCGACGGTGACATGACCGCGCAGGACGCCTACGACCTCATGCTCGATATGGCGGACCACGACAGGCACCTCACTCTGTGATCGGGCCACGGTGATCCCCTGGGTTGGTCGCCGGACGGCGCCGGCCCAGCGGCAGTCGAGGTACCACCCCGAGCGTGGTGGTGTAGCGACCCTTGGCGTTCTGACCTGTTCGAAAGCCAGCAGTCGCTGGGCTACCTGGAGCGGGGAGAGTACGCGCCCAGCCTGCATCTGGCGCTGCGGATCGCGGCCTTCTTCGAGGTCCCCGTGGAGGTCGTCTTCTCGACCGAGCCGTTCCCGCTGCTGGGCAGCGGCCGCGCGGGTTAGCTCCGCCGCCGACGGGATCAGGGGGCGAGCAGGCCGCGGATGTCCTCGGCCGTCAGCATCCCGTCGATGGCGCCGCCTTCGTCGATGACGCGGGTGAACAGCTCGCGCTTGCGCTCCTGCAAGGCCAGCACCTTCTCCTCGATGGTGTCGGCGGCGATCAGCCGGTAGACCAGCACGGTCTTGTCCTGTCCGATCCGGTGGGTGCGGTCCACGGCCTGGGACTCGGCGGCGGGGTTCCACCATGGGTCGAGCACGAACACGTAATCGGCCTCCGTCAACGTGAGCCCGAACCCGCCGGCCTTGAGGCTGATCAGGAAGACCGGCGCGGCGCCCTCCCGCCACGCGGCGATCCGTGCGGCGCGGTCCCGGGTGCGCCCGTCGAGGTAGGCGTAGTCGATGCCCTCCGCATCCAGCCGGTCCCGCACCAACCGCAGGAAACCGGTGAACTGGCTGAACACCAGCGCGCGGTGGCCCTCGGCCGCCACCTGGGCGACCTGCTCGGCGAACGCCTCGATCTTGGCCGACGGCGCCGCGCTCGCGGCCTTCCCCTCCTCGTCCACCAGCGCGGGGGACAGGGCCAGTTGGCGCAGCACCGTGAGCGAGGAGAAGATCGCGATCCGGTTCTTCTCGAAGTCGTCCAGCAGGCCGAGCACCCGTTGCCGTTCGCGGTGCAACCGCCGGTCGTACGCCGCCCGGTGGGCGTGGTTCAACGTCACCCGCACCACCTGCTCCTGCTTGGGGGGCAGTTCGGGGGCGACGAGCTCCTTCGTCCGTCGCAGCATGAGGGGACGCAACCGCCGGTGCAGCCGCTGCAGCGCGGCGGGGTCGCTGCCGGATTCGATGGGCCGGCGATACAGCTCCGCGAACACCTCCGCACGCGGGAACAGCCCCGGCGCGGTGATCGCCAGGAGCGCCCACAGGTCCATCAGGGAGTTCTCCAACGGCGTACCGGTCATCGCGATCTTGACCGGCGCCGGGAGCGTCCGGATCACCTGGTGGGTGCGGCCGCGAGGGTTCTTCACGAACTGCGCCTCGTCGAGCAGGACCGCCGCCCACGGCTGGGCTTGGTAGTCGTCGGCCTCGATCCGG
>JAIUNK010000032.1 GCA_020161845.1 Actinomycetota bacterium | reverse complement strand
AGGTCCTCGACGTTCACCATAGAAGTGCCCCTGCCAGGTGGCGATCTCGACACCCACCACGCTGGCCAGGGGCACCCTCACGTCAGGCACCGACACGCCATCGAGACCAAACCCACACAACGCGCCTCAGGGGGCCGCGGTCGCGATGTTCACATGCCAGGCGATGCCGAACTTGTCCACAAGCAGGCCGTAGACGTCGCCCCACATCTGCCGTTCCAGCGGCATGACGACCTGCCCGCCCTCTCCCAGGGCGTCCCAATAGCCGCGCAGCACCGACTCGTCGTCCCCGGAGATGCTGATCTGCAGGTTGTTCCCGACGATCAGCTCGGGGCTCATGCCGGGCGCGGTGTCGCTGGCGTAGAGGTGGAAGCCCGCCGGGGTCTCCAGGGCGGCGTGCATCACCCCGTCGATGTCCATGCCGGACTCGCGGAAGGTCATCGTCCGCACGGTGCCGCCCAGGGCCGAGGCGTAGAACGCCATCGCCTGCGCGGTGCTGCCGTCGAAGGTCAGGTAGGGGTTGAGTTGCTGCGCCATGGGGCGTCTCCCGGGCTCGAAGTTCTCGGAGGGGTCTCGCGGCCCGAGCCTGCCAGAGGAAGCTATCGACCAGCTAGTGTCCGCGGGACACGGTGGCAGGGCGGCAGGTCGCGGGTGGCCCCGGCGTACGCCGCTGCCCAGGCCGCCTCATCGACGCGGTGCGCCGCCAGCGCACACCCCCGCCGGCTCGACGCCCACGCGATGCCCTCCGCGGCCCAGTGCGGACGCACCTGGTCGTGCAGGTGGGTCGGCAGCTGCCCGGCCGCGTTGACGACGCGCCACCACGCGACGTTCGACCCGTAATGTCGCAGCACCGCGCCGACCTGCCGCGCCGTGCCCCCGATCAGGGCGGCGATGGCGCCGTACGTCGTGACCCGCCCGGGCGGCACCGCCTCGACGGCCCGCAGCACGTGCTCGACCAGCAGGTCATCCACCGGCCCGGCCGTCCGGTTCGAGCCGCGCGTGGGCCCGGATCCAGGTGTGCATCGCGATAGCGGCCGCGGCTCCGGCGTTCATCGACCGGGTCGACCCGTACTGGGTGATATGCAGCACGGCGTCGGCGCCGGCCAGCGCGTCGGGACTGCACCCCGGACCCTCCTGGCCGAACAGCAGCAGGGCGCGCCGCGGCACGGCGTACCCCTCGATCGGCACGCTGCCGGGCACGTTGTCGATGGCGAGCACGACCAGCCCCGCCTCGCGCGCCCAGGCGAGCAGGTCCGACACGCTCGCGTGATGGTGTTCGTGCTGGTAGCGGTCGGTGACCATCGCGCCCCGCCGGTTCCACCGGCGCCGCCCGACGATGTGGAATGCGGCCACATTGAAGGCGTTGGCGGTGCGGATAATCGAACCGATGTTGAAGTCGTGCTCCCAGTTCTCGACGGCGACGTGCAGGTCGTGGCGGCGGGTGTCCAGGTCGGCGACGATCGCGTCGTGGCGCCAGTACCGATAGCGATCCGCCACGTTGCGCGCGTCGCCGTGGGCGAGCAGCTCCGGATCGTACGTCGACGCCAGCGTGCCGCCCGGGCCCCGCGGCCAGGCCGTCTCCCCGCCGGGCCACGGCCCGACGCCGACCGCCCGCTCGTCCGCGCTGCTCACGGCCGTGATTCTAGGCTCAGCCGAGGAGCCCGACGGCCATCAGTCGGTTGGCCGCATCCGCCGCCACGACGAAGCCGACGATCCCGAGGATCCAGCCGAGGGTGTCCTCGGAGTTGCGCTCGATCCAAGACTGCACCCGAGCGAGCGGCCGGTCGAGACGGTCCGCCAGGGCCAATCGACCGCCCAGGAGGAGTAGCGCCGGAGCGGCCATGACCAGGACGTACGCGCCGAGCACCGCCAGCGCCACCGACCACGGCGGGCGAGCGGCGGAGATGATGCCGATGGCGCCGAGGTAGGGAACCATCGAGGCCGCCTCGATCAGCCCGGCGGCCAGGGCCACGACTCCGACGACCCGCAGGTCGGCGCCGGGGCCGGTGACGCGCGCGGCCCAGCGCGCGTGCCGGCCCTGACCGGGAACCGGCTCGGGGCGCCCACGCAACCGCCGGAGCCACGCGCGGCCCTTCTTGTCGACCAAGAAGCTGACAGCGAAGAGCAGGACGCCGATGGCGAGTTGCGCTCGCAGCACGGCGGGGTCCTCGCCCGCGGACCCGATCCACGAGGTGAGGATCCCGGCTCCCGCGAGGAGCCCGACGCCGAGCAGGGCGTAGAAGCCGCAGATGACGGCGAGGTAGAAGAGGTAGGGGCGCGTGGCGACGCGGCGCTGGGCCAGCATCAGGACGGGCAGGCCGAGAGTACCGAAGCTCGTGCTGTCGACCAGGGCGAGCAGCCCGAGTCCGCCGAGGGCGGGCAGATCCATGGCTAGCCTTTCTCGCACGCATGTATTGATACGACCGTGTTGAAACGGTAGCGCTGATGGCGAGATGTTTCAACACACGCGTGTCAGAATGGGCGGGTGCCCAAGCAGGTGGACCACGACGCGCGGCGCGCGCAGATCGCGGCGGCGCTGTGCCGGGTCATCGTGCGCGCAGGGGTCGAGGGAGCCTCGGTCCGCGCCGTCGCGGAGGAGGCGGGCTGGTCGGCGGGGGCCCTGCGGCACTACTTCCGCACCCAGGAGGAGCTGCTGCGGTTCGGCGTCGAGCTGCAGCTGCGCCGGATCCCCGAGCGCCTGCGGGCCATCGTCGAGCGAGAACCGGCCGAGCACGAACCCGCCCAGGACGGCCGGGCCATCCTCCTCCTCGAGCAGCTCCTACCCCTCGACGAGGAACGGATCGCCGAGGCCCGCGTCTGGCTGGCGGTCATGGCTCGGGCCCAGGTGGACCCGGCCCTGGACGAGATCCGCCGCCAGGCCTGGATCGGCGAGGCCTATATCGTCCGAGGGGTGGTCTGCGAGCTGCTGGGGCGGCCGTGGCCGGAGCGCCTCGACACGGTGCTGGAGCCGACCGCGGAGGCCGAGGCGGAGGCGCTGCGGGTCTTCGTCGACGGGCTGACCCTGCTCGGCGTCAACCATCCCGAGGCCCTGCCGGCCGGGCGGATCCGGACGCTGCTCACGACGTACGTCGATGGCCTCGCAGACCGCCTGCGCAACGGCCCCGCTAAGGTACGCAGGTGAGCCTGCACTGTCCCGCCACGCTGCTGGTATCCCGGCATGGGGACGCGGCGTACGACCACCCGCCGCAGCTGGGCAACGACGGCGGACGACTCACCGACACGGGGCGCGACCAGGTCGCAGCCCTCGCCAAGGGCCTGGCGGACCGGCGGATCGCGGCGGTCTACTCCTCCGCGATGACCCCGGCCGCCCAGTCGGCCGAGATCGCGGCGGAGGCCCTCGGCGTACCCGCCCGGCGACTGTCCGGGCTGGACGAGGTGCACGTCGCCGACCTGCAGGGGGCGCCGTTCGAAAACCCGCGGGCGGCGACGGCGTACGCCGCGTGGCGCGCCGGCGACCTCGACGCCCGACTGCCCGGCGCCGAGTCGGGCAGGCAGGTGCGCGACCGGCTGCGCGCCGCGCTGGAGACCATCTCCGACCTGCATCGCGGCGAGCACGTGCTGGTCTTTTCACACGGGGCGCTGCTCACCGTCGTGCTGCCCCTCGTCGCCGTGGACCTGACCGGGGAGGCTGCGCGCGAGCCGTTCCTGGCCCATGCCGCGCCGATCATGCTGGAGTGCGGCGACGACGGCTGGTTCATCCGGTCCTGGCCCGGGCTCTGACGGCGCGCACGGCGCGCACGCCGCGCTCCCAGGGAACGCCCAGCAGCCCCCCGGTAACCTTGACCCCGTGATGCCTGCCCTCGGTCCCGACTGGATGGACCCGCAATACCTGCTCAATCAGTTCGGGACCCAGTTTTTCTGGGTCAGCGTCGCCATCGTGTTCATCGAGTGCGGGCTGCTTTTCCCGATCCTGCCCGGCGACTCGCTGCTGTTCAGCGTCGGCCTGTTCATTCGGCGGGGCGATGTGCCCGTCTCGATCGGGCTGGCCTGCGTGATCCTGTCGGCGGCGGCGTTCCTGGGCAATGTCGTCGGCTATGAGATCGGACGCGCCATCGGCGAACCGCTCTACCGGCGGGACGGACGGATCCTCAAGAAAAAGTACTTCGACCAGACCATCGAGTTCTTCGACAAGCACGGCAACAAGGCCCTGGTCATCGGCCGGTTCGTGCCGATCGTGCGGACCTTCATCACGGTCGTCGCCGGGGTCGGCCGGATGGACCGCCGCCGCTTCTTCACCTGGAGCTTCGTCGGTGCCGTGCTGTGGGCCACCGGCATCACGCTGCTCGGCTACTTCCTCGGCACGATCAACGTCGTGCACGACAATCTCGAGGCCGCGATCCTGCTGATCGTGTTCGTGTCGGTGCTGCCGATGGTCTTCGAATACCTCGCGCATCGACGGCGCACGAAGGCCATCGTCCGCGAGGCCGGCGAGGCGGTCGCCGACTCGATCCAGGCCCGCCGGGACTGACCGCGCTCAGGCCAGCAGCCGCAGGGCCCGCGGGCTCACGGTCGCGGTGATGGGCAGGTCGCCGATGCGGTCGCCGTCGGCGAACACCGGCCCCTCCCCCTCCACGTGCACCGTCCGGGCCCGCAACATCAGCACCCCGCGCACCGAGCCGAGTCGCCCGTTGAACATGTTGGTCAGCACCCGCGGGAAGGTGCTCCGGGGACCGGTGATGATCGTGACGTCCAGCAGTCCGTCGTCCAGCTCGGCCTGGGGACAGATCCGCATCCCGCCGCCGTAGCGCCCCGACAGTCCGATCGCGACCTCGTACGCGCAGACCTCCAGGACCTCACCGTCCAGGTCCAGCCGGTACGTCGAGGGGCGGGCGTTCAGCGCCATTCGTGCGGCCGCGACGTGATAGGCCCTGGCACCGGTCATCGGGGAGCTGTTGGCCAGTGCGTTCGCCCGGGCGGAGGCGCCGATGCTGACCACCCCGAGAAATGGCGCCCCGCCGACGTCACCGAGGTCGATCCGGCGCTCCTGCACGTGCAGCAGGCGTTGCGCCGCCGCCACCGGATGTCGGGGCAGGCCCACGGCGCGGACCAGGTCGTTGCCACGGCCCCCCGGCAGCGGGGTGAAGAGCGCGCCGGCGACGTACGCTCCCGACGCGACCCGCGCGTGGGTGCCTTCGCCACCGAGGGAACAGACCAGCACATGGGGATCGACCGCGCTGGCCAGGCGCTCAAGCTGACCTGCGGTGGCATGGCACACCTCGACGGTCCAACCCTGGGTGCGCATCACCTCCGCCACGGCGCTCGCCTGGGCGGCGGCCCAGCCGCGACCTGCGTCGGGATTGACGACGAGACGGACGTCCCGGACCACGCCATCCTCCGTTCCGGCCAACCCGATCGGATCCCCCTGCGCGCGTGCGCGCAAATCCTGCCTCTCACCATGACACACCCGCGGACCACGGACCTACCAAGCATGCAACGATGGCGAAATGCCGAGTGGGCCAGGTGAATCCCCCGACGAGCGAGCATCCGGGTCGGCTCCCTCGGCCGAGCCGGACGCCAGCCGCGAGCGGCTGCTCGAAGCGGTCCGGGCCGAGGTGGTCGAATCCGGGCTCGACAAGCTGTCCGCGACCTCCGTCGCGCGTCGCGCGGGGTTGGCTCGGATCACCCTCTACCGGCGGGGCGGCGACGTGAAGCGCCTGGCCCTGACCGCTCTCACCCGGGAGACCGAGACGATCATCGTCCGCGCAACCCGGGACCTGCCGGACGGCTCGGGCCGGGACCGACTGGTGGAGCTGGCCCTTCGCCTCGTCAAGGGGGTGGCGGCCTCCGACTTCGTGCGCGCGTTGGTCGGCGGGGACACCACGCTGCTGGCGCCGTATCTCACCGAGCACCTCGGCACGAGCCAGCGGGCGCTGGTGGCGGCGGCGACCCCGGACCTGCAGCGCGGGATGGGCGATGGTTCGGTACGTCGTGCGGATCATCACACGATCGGCACCGTGCTGGTCCAGGCGTTGACCCCGTTCGCCCTCGGTTCCGGCGTCGCGGTCGGGGAGCTGGGCCAGCCGGTCGTCGACGCCGAGATCCGACGGCTGGTCGATGGGTACCTGCGGCCGAGCGAGGCCCCGGCGCCCTAACCCGGTCCGGAGCCCTTTCGTGGGCAACCGGCCGTGGTCAACCGGTGGTGGTAACAGCCGGTCGTGGTCAGCCCGTTGTGGTCAGCCGAGACCGAGATCGCCGAGTCCGTAGGCGAACCGATAGTCGAGTCCGGTCTCGGCCTGGAGGCGTTCCGCCGCGCCCGAGCTGCGATCCGCGATGACCGCGACGGCGACGACCTCGGCACCCGCCTCGCGACACGCCTGCACCGCCGTCAACGGCGAGCCGCCGGTCGTCGAGGTGTCCTCGACCACCAGCACCCGGCGGCCCTCGATCGACGGCCCCTCGATCCGCTGCTGCAGGCCGTGCGCCTTGCCCGCCTTGCGCACGACGAAGGCGTCCAGCTGCCGGCCCCGCCCGGCGGCCGCGTGCAGCATCGCCGTGGCCACCGGGTCGGCCCCCATCGTCAGCCCGCCGACCGCGGCGAAGTCCAGGTCGGCGGTCAGATCCAGCATGACCTCCCCGACGAGCGGAGCGGCCTCCCCATCGAGGGTGATGCGGCGCAGGTCGACGTAGTAGTCGGCCTCTTTGCCCGAGGAGAGGGTCACCCGGCCGTGCACGATGGCCTTGGCCTTGATGAGCTGCAGGAGGCGGGATTTGGCGTCGGTCACGGCCCCAGCCTAGGGGGCCGGGTGGTCACTGCCCGCTGCGTTCCGCGAGCCGACCCTTCTCCCCCGACAGGACACCGGAGAGCCGCCGGAGCACCTCCCGCGGCAGCATCCCCGTGGCGAGCTCGGTCGCCCGGTAGACCAGTCCCGGCGTGCTGACGACCCGGCCGGCCGCGACGTCGGCGAGCGCCGCTCGAACGAGGTCGTCGGCGTCGAGCCACAGCGGACCGGGGATGGACTTCATCGAGGCGCCCATGCGCTGGTGAAACTCGGTGCGGGTGTAGCCGGGGCACAACACGGTGGCGCCCACTCCTGAGCCGCTCAGCTCGTTGGCGAGCCCCTGGGTGAACGTGGTGACCCAGGCCTTGGCGGCGGAATAGGTGCCCATCGTCACGAAGGAGGCGACGCTGCTGACGTTGAGGATGTGACCCCGGCCGCGCCCGGTCATCGCCCGGCCCGCCGCATGGCTGAGCACGAGCACGGCCTGGCACAGCACGGCGAGCTGGCGTTCCTCGGCGGCGATGTCGGACTGCAGGAAGGTGCTCTTGAGTCCGAATCCCGCGTTGTTGACGAGCAGGTCGACGGCATCCTCGCCGTCCCGCGCGAGCCGATCGGCCACCCGCTGCAGCTGCGCCCGGTCGGCCAGGTCGGCGACGAGGACCTCGCCGGCCACGCCGTACGTCGTGCGCAGCTCCGCCGCGACCGACTCCAGCCGGGCGCCGTCCCGGGCCACGAGAACCAGGTCATGGCCGGTGCGAGCCAGTTCCTCGGCGAACGATCGACCGATGCCGGCGGTGGCGCCGGTGATGAGGGCAGTGGTCATGCAGCCCAGGTTACCGACGGGTCCCGACCCGAGTCCGGGTTCCTGCCGGGTCCCTGCCGGTCCCTGCCGAACACCCGCCAGGTCCAGCGGCCCGGAGCGTTGTCGGCCGGCCGCACTAGGCTCGGGCCGTGCGCATCGCTACTTGGAACTGCAACTCGATTCGCAGCCGCGTCGACCGTGCCGTGGCCCTGTTGGCGCGGCACGACATCGACGTGCTGGCGCTGCAGGAGACCAAGTGCAAGGACAGCCAGTTCCCGGTGCTGCCCTTCGAGGCGGCGGGCTATGAGGTGGCCTTTCACGGCCTCAACCAGTGGAACGGGGTCGCCATCGCCTCCCGGGTCGGCCTGAGCGAGGCGACGCTCGGCTTCCCCGGGATGCCCGAGTGGGGCGAGCCGGAGCTCGCGGCTGAGGCCCGGGCGCTGGGGGCGACCTGCGGCGGGGTCCGGATCTGGTCGCTCTACGTGCCCAACGGGCGGGAGCTGGAGCACCCGCACTACCACTACAAACTCGACTGGCTCGGCGCGCTGGCCGACGCGGGCCGCGGCTGGCTCGCGACCGACCCCACGACCCAGGTCGTGCTGATGGGCGACTGGAACGTCGCCCCATTGGACGACGACGTCTGGGATCCGGCGTTCTTCGCGGGCAAGACGCACACCAGCGCGCCGGAGCGGGCGGCCTTCACCGGCGTGGTGCAGGCGGGCTTCGCCGATCTGGTCCGGCCGCACTGCCCCGGCCCGGGGGTCTACACCTATTGGGATTACACGCAGCTGCGATTCCCCAAGAAGCAAGGCATGCGCATCGACTTCGCCCTGGGCTCACCGGCGCTCGCCGACCGGGTGACCGGAGCGTTCATCGACCGCGAGGAGCGCAAGGGCAAGGGCGCCAGCGATCACGCCCCGGTCGTCGTCGATCTGGCCTGACGGCTACAGTGGGGGCACGACGCGGGGTGCCCCGAACGAACGGCCGGGGCTGAGATCACACTCGTCGAACCTGATCTAGTTCGCACTAGCGTAGGGACGTCCCATGGAGCACGAGCACACTGCCCCCGACACCGGCACGAGCACCGTCAGCCCGCAGGCCTGCGCGAACGCACTGCGGTCGCTGCGGGAATCGGGGCCACTGGTGCAATGCCTGACCAACATCGTGGTCGCCAACTGGACCGCCAACGTCCTGCTGGCCGTGGGCGCTGCGCCCGCCATGGTCGACAATCCGCACGAGGCGGACGGCTTCGCTCGGGTGAGCTCGGCGGTGCTGGTCAATCTGGGCACCCCGTATGACGACACGGTCGCGGCGATGCGAGCGGCGGTCACCGGCGCGACGGCGGAGGGCACCCCGTGGGTGATCGACCCGGTCGGCGCGGGCGGTCTGCCGTGGCGCACGGAGGTGGCCCGCGAGCTCCTGGCGGCCGGTTCGCCGTCGGCGATTCGCGGCAACGCCAGCGAGATCGCGGGCCTCATGGGCGGGGCCGGCGGTCGCGGGGTGGACTCGGCGGATGACCCGGAGGCCGCGGCTCAGGCGGCGAAACTCCTTGCCCTCCAGCACGACTGCGTGGTGGCGGTGAGCGGCGAGGTGGACCTCATCACCGACGGACGCGACACGGTGCGCATCGCCAACGGGCACGAGTGGCTCACCAAGGTCACCGGCGTGGGCTGCTCGCTCGGGGCCCTGATGGCGGCATTTTCGGCGGTCTCGGAAGGCTGCCTGGTTGCCGCGACCGCGGCGACGGCCACCCTCTGCGTGGCCGCCGAGGACGCGGCGGCGGTCGCCGGTGGCCCGGGTTCGTTCGCGGTCGCCCTGCTCGATCAGCTGCACGTGTTGAGCCCGGAGCGCCTCGCCGAGCGCGTCCGGCTCTCCTGAGCCGTGCCGGCCGGCACCGGCGGTTCCGCCGGCGGCCCTAGGCGGCCGCCGCTGGACCTGTCGATCTATCTGGTCACCGACACCGGCCAGTGCGGGGCGCTGGGGGTGCCCGAGACCGTGCGTCGCGCCGTCGCCGCGGGCGTCACGCTGGTGCAGCTGCGCGACCCGGACTGTTCCGACGCCGAATTCGTCGCGTTGGGCCGCTCGGTGCGCGACGCGCTGGCGGGCTCCGGCGTACCGCTGATCGTCAACGACCGCGTCCACCTCGTGGCGGCGATCGGCGCGCAGGGCGCGCACGTGGGGCAGGGGGACCTGCCGGTACGCCGGGCGCGCGAGCTGCTCGGTGCCACGGCCCTGCTGGGCCTGTCCGTCAACAGCACGGCCGAGCTGGCCGCCGCCGCCGACGTCGACCCGGACCGCACGGTCATCGACTACCTCGGCCTGGGCATCTATCGTCCGACCGCCACCAAGCCCGACCATGCTCCGGCGGCCGGGCCGGCCCACATCGCCGACCTGGCGGCGGGCAGCCCCTGGCCCACCTGCGCGATCGGCGGCGTGAAGGCGAGCGACGCGACGCCGCTGCGCGCCGCGGGAGTCGACGGCCTCGCGGTGGTCAGCGCGATCTGCGGTCGGCCCGACATCGAAGCGGCCACCCGGGAACTGGTCGCTGCCTGGGCCGCGGCAGGAGGCCTCGGCCGGCCCGCGGCACTCGACGTACGCAAGGAGTCTCCATGAAGCCGCCCGTCGCCCTCACGATCGCCGGCTCCGACCCCTCCGGCGGGGCCGGGATCCAGGCCGATCTGAAGACCTTCTCGGCGCTGGGCGCCTACGGCACCTCGGTCGTCACCGCGCTCACCGCGCAGGCGACGACGGGCGTGACCGGTGTCCACGAGGTGCCGGTGGACTTCGTCCGAGCCCAGCTCGACACGCTGCTCGCCGACGTGCGCATCGACGCGGTGAAGATCGGGATGCTCAGCTCGGCGGCGCTCGCGGCGGCCGTGGGCGACTACCTGCGCGGGCCGCTGGCCGGGCGGTTCCGGGTGCTCGACCCGGTGATGGTCGCGACCTCCGGCAGCCGGTTGCTCGCCGACGATGCGGTGGATGCGGTGCGGGCGCTGCTGCCGTACGCCGACGTCATCACCCCCAACCTGCCCGAGGCCGGCGTGCTCACCGGGCGCGACGCCGCGACGACGGTCGCCGGGATGCGCGAGCAGGCGCTGCTGCTGCGCGCGGAGTTGGGCGCGCGGCGGGTGCTGATCAAGGGCGGGCACCTGCAGGACACCAGCGACGCCGTCGACCTGTGGCTCGACGAGGAGGGCGAACACTGCTTCGCCATGCCACGGGTGCCGACGGCCAACACGCACGGCACCGGCTGCACCCTGTCGTCGGCGCTGGCCGCGCTGCGGCCGCGGCAGAGCGATTGGATCCGCACGGTTGCCGCCGCCAAGGACTGGCTCACGGCGGCATTGCGCCGGGCGGACTCACTCGACATCGGTGCCGGGCCTGGACCGGTGCACCACTTCCATGAACACACCACGGGGGGACGCTGGATATGAGCTTTTCGACGGACTGCTGGAGCGAGATCGCGCCGATCCGCACGGCCATCGACGCGCACCCGTTCCTGACCGGGCTGGAGGACGGGACCCTGCCGCGCGAGCTGTTCGTGGGCTATCTGGCCCAGGACGCGCTCTATCTGGACGCCTATGCCCGCGCGTTGGCCGCGGCCGCCGCCCAGGCGCGCACGCCCGACGACGTGGTCTTCTGGGCCGGCAGCGCGCGGGAAGCGATCCTGGTCGAACGGCAGCTGCACGCCAGCCGGGTGGCCGATCTGAGCGTCGCCACCGCCTCCGCGACCACCACGGCGTACACCAACCACCTGCTCGCCCTCGCGGCCGGTGGTTGCTATGAGGCGCTGGCGGCGGGCCTGTTGCCGTGCTTCTGGATCTACGAGGACGTCGGGTCGCGGCTGCTGGACCGGGTGACCGGCGCCCCGGGCGGGCTCGCCGACCACCCCTTCGGGGACTGGATCGGGCAGTACGGCGACCCGGCCTTCGCCGAATCCACCCGCACGGCGATCGCGCTGGTCGATCGGCTGGCCGAGGCGGCGGCGCCGGAGATCCGGCAGCTGATGGCCGCGGCGTTCCGGACCGCCAGCCGCTACGAGTGGATGTTCTGGGACGCCGCCTACCGCGCCGAGACCTGGCCGATCTGACCGATCACGCCCAGCGCCACCGACCGTCCCGCCCACTGCGGGACGGTCGGTGGCCGTCATCTCGGTGATGGTCGGTTCACTGCAGCGGTCAGCTTTCGATCGCCTCGGGCTCGACGATCTCGGCGTCCACGATGTCTTCCGGTGCGCGCTCGCCCGAGCGGGCCACCGGCAGCAGCCGCAGGGCGTCCGCGTCGCCGTCGCGGTCCACGATGACCGTGTCGCCGTCCCGGATATCGCCACCGAGCAGCGCCTTCGCGAGCCGGTCACCGATCTCGACCTGGACGAGTCGACGCAACGGCCGAGCGCCGTACGCCGGGTCGTAGCCGGTCACCGCCAACCATTCGCGCGCGGCGTCGGTGACCTCGAGCGTGATCCGGCGATCGACCAGACGCTTGGCCAGCGCCTCGACCTGCAGGTCGACGATGCGGGACAGTTCCACGGTCGAGAGCGGGTCGAAGATGACGGTCTCGTCGAGGCGGTTGAGGAGCTCGGGCTTGAACGCGGCCCGCACGGCCCGCCGCACGGCGTCGCGCTTCTCCTCCTGCGACAGGGTGGGCTCGATCAGGTATTGCGAGCCGAGGTTCGACGTCATCACGAGGATGACGTTGCGGAAGTCCACCGTGCGACCCTGGCCGTCGGTGAGCCGGCCGTCGTCGAGCACCTGCAACAGGATGTCGAACGTCTCCGGGTGGGCCTTCTCCACCTCATCGAGCAGCACGACCGAATAGGGTCGCCGCCGCACGGCCTCGGTGAGCTGGCCGCCCTCGTCGTACCCGACATAACCAGGCGGTGCGCCGATGAGCCGGGCGACCGCGTGGCGCTCCCCGTACTCGCTCATGTCGATGCGGACCATCGCCCGCTCGTCGTCGAACAGGAAGTCCGCCAACGACTTCGCGAGCTCGGTCTTGCCGACCCCCGTCGGGCCGAGGAACAGGAAGGAACCCGTCGGCCGATCCGGGTCGGCGATGCCGGCCCGCGAGCGCCGTACGGCGTCCGAGACGGCCCGCACCGCGGCGGCCTGGCCGATGAGGCGACGACCCAGCCACTCCTCCATGTGCAGCAGCTTCTCGGTCTCACCCTCCAGGAGACGTCCAGCCGGGATGCCGGTCCAGGACGAGATGACGTCCGCGATGTCGTCGGCGCCGACCTCCTCCTTGACCATCTGCTCGGCCCTGTGGCTCGCCTCGGAGGCCTGGGCCTCGGCGAGTTCGCGCTCCACTGCGGGGATCTCGCCATAGAGCAGCCGCGAGGCCCCCGCGAAGTCCCCCTCGCGCTGCAGCCGCTCGGACTGCCCGCGCAGTTCGTCGAGCTTCGCCTTGAGATCGCCGACCCGGTTGAGCCCGGCCTTCTCCATCTCCCACCGGCTGGTGAGCGCGGCGAGCTCCTCCTGGCGCTCAGCCAGGTCGGCCCGCAGCCGGGCCAGCCGATCCCGGGAGGCCTCGTCGGTCTCCCGCGACAGGTGCAACTCCTCCATCTTCATCCGGTCCACCTGGCGCGCCAGGGTGTCGATCTCGACGGGCGAGCTGTCGATCTCCATGCGCAGGCGCGACGCGGCCTCGTCGATGAGGTCAATCGCCTTGTCGGGCAGCTGCCGGGCCTGGATGTAGCGGTCGGACAGCGTCGCCGCGGCAACCAGCGCCGAGTCGGCGATGGCCACCTTGTGGTGCGCCTCGTAGCGCTCCTTGAGCCCGCGCAGGATCGCGATGGTGTCCTCGACCGAGGGCTCGCCCACGTAGACCTGCTGGAACCGACGCTCAAGAGCGGCGTCCTTCTCGATGTGCTTGCGGTATTCGTCCAGCGTCGTCGCGCCCACCAGGCGCAGCTCGCCGCGCGCCAGCATCGGCTTGATCATGTTGCCGGCGTCCATCGAGCTTTCGCCGGTCGCGCCCGCGCCGACGATCGTGTGAATCTCGTCGATGAACGTGACGACCTTGCCGTCGGACTCGCGGATCTCGGTGAGGACGGCCTTGAGCCGCTCCTCGAACTCCCCGCGGTATTTCGCGCCGGCCACCATCGAGCCCAGGTCGAGGGAGATCAGGCGCTTGTCCCGCAGCGACTCGGGCACGTCACCAGCGACGATCCGCTGGGCCAGCCCCTCGACGACGGCGGTCTTGCCGACGCCGGGCTCGCCGATGAGGACGGGGTTGTTCTTGGTCCGCCGGGAGAGCACCTGAATCACCCGCCGGATCTCGGCGTCCCGCCCGATGACCGGGTCGAGCTTGCCCTCGCGGGCCCGCAGGGTGAGGTCCGTGCCGTACTTCGCCAGGGCGTTGAAGGTGTCTTCGGGGTTCTCCGAGTCGACCTTGCCGCCGCCGCGCAGCGCCGGGATGCGCTGGTCGATGGCCTCGGCGTCCAGTCCGAACCGGCCGGTCCGAGCCAGCGCGAGCAGCAGGTGGTCGGTGGAGACATACGTGTCGCCCATGGCCTCCATCACCTGGCGCGCCTGCTCCAGCACCGTCGAGAAGGACCGGCTGGGGGTGGCCTGGGTGACGGTGGTCCCGCTGACCTTGGGCAACTTGGCCAGCTCGGCCTCGGCGGCCCGGCGAGCCGCCAGCAGGGAGCTGCCGGTGGCATCCAGCAGGGGGCCCGTGGTGGTGTCCGGCTGCTCGGTCAGGGCGAGCAGCAGGTGGGCGGGCTCAACGTGCGGGTGGCCCGACGCCGCGGCGGTGCGGGCGGCGCCCGCAAAGGCCTCCTGCGCCTTGGTGGTGAGCTGAAGCGACATCCCTCTCCTTGCGTGGGTCTGGTCGTCATGGCCGCGTCCGTCGCGGCGGTCACTCTGGGCAACGCCGACAAAACTTGAGTCTATTCCGCTCAACCTTGTCGCGATCCATCACCGGCGTACGGCCGCCCGAACGGCCCCCGCGGCGAGCCCGCGCCCCTAGCCCGCGCGGCGCCGCGGGGACGCGGCCAGCGCGCGCCAGCCCGGGATGGCGAGCGGGACGAGCGCGAGGGCGACGTACGCCGCGCCGCACAGCAGCAGGGCGGCCCGGCCACCGACGTCGTTCACCAACAGCCCCCCGACGACGCCACCGAACGGGATCAGTGCCCAGCACAGCGAGGTCTGCAGCGAGGACACCCGGCCCACCAGATGCCTCGGGATGCGGCCGAAGATCACAGCACCGATCACCGGATTGAGGAAGCCACTCGCCAGACCGGCCACACAGACCAGGGCGATCAGCGCCGCGCGCGGCGCCTGCAGGCCGAGCGCGAGATAGCGCGGCGGCCCGGTCAGCAGGAAGGCGACCACACAGGTGGCCAGGGTCGGCAAGCGGTCCGCCACCGCGGTGGCGACGGCGGACCCGAGCACGGCGGCGGCCGTGTAGGCCCCGAAGACCAGCCCGACCACTTCGGCGCCGAGGCCGCCGCGAAGGGCCCACTCGGGCACGAGCACCGCCAGATAGGCCTGGTCGAGCAGGTTCGTGCAGGCCACCAGCACGGTGACGGAGACCAGGATGGCGTCGCGGCGCCAATAGGCGAACCCGTCCCGAAGTCGCTGCCCGTAGGAGCCCTCCGACTCCCCCGACCCATCCGTCGCCGCGCTCGTCGAGTCGCTCGTCGAGGCGCCGGCCGGCGAGTCGCCGCTTGGCGAAGCGTCGCCCGGCTGGATGCCGGCAGGCGAGACGCCGGCACCCCGGACCCCGGCACCGAGCGCGCTGGGCAGCAGGCGGCCCAACCCGAACCCGATCAGGAGCGCTGCCACCAGGAAGGTGACACAGGACAACAGCAGCGCCCGGGGCGCCCCGACCGCAGCGATCACCAGCCCGCCGAAGGCGGCGCCGACGGCGCTACCGACCCGATCGACCGTGCCGGCCAGGCCGGTGACCCGCTCCAGGGGCCGTCCGGTCAGCTCGGCAAGGCTGGGACACAGCGCGTACTTCGCGGAGTCTCCCGGCCCACGCAGCATGCCCTCGATCGCCGCGATGACCAGCAACAGGGGCCAGGACAGCACCCCGGCCAGGTGCAGCAGGGGCACCGCCGCGACGGCCAGGCAACTGCTCAGATCGGCAGTGACCGCGACCCGCACCGCCCCCACGCGGTCGATGAGGGGGCCGGCCAACGCCTTGGCCACCACCAGCGGGGCCATCTGGGCCAGCGCGGCAACGCCGGCGAGCGCCGGATCCCGCGTGGTGACCAGGACGAACCACGGGACCGCAACGTTGATCAGGCGGGTGCCGGCCAGTCCCACCGCTTGCGCGGTCAGCCACAGCAGGAGGACCTGGCCACGTCGCGTCGGGGACAGGGCATCCGTTGGTCGGGAGATCCACCGCACGGCTATAGACGCCTCGTCCGAGCTCGTCACAAGCCCTCCCGACATGGTCTGCGCCGTGGCGCACGTCCCCCGACACGCAGCAGCATCCGGTTCGAGTCACCGTCGGGCAGCTACGTTCGGAAGGGACATTACCGTCAGAAAGCTGCCGGGAAAACCACTCCAGAAAACTCGTTTAGCCCGGTTGACCTGGACGAATGTCCTGGACGTGAGTCTTGTCTCGCGGCCCGAGTGGGCTCGCCGCGGCTGGCGGGACGGCTCCGTCGGCGCGCTCCTGCGGCGTCGGGGGCGGGTCAAGCCGGCGGAACGGCGGCAGGACGGCGGGAGCCAGGGTCACGACGCAATAGGCGGCGCCGGCGACGGCGAGCGCCGGCCCGACCCCCAGCCCGATGACCAGACCAGCACCGACCAAGCCTCCGAACGGGATCGTCGACCAGGCCACCGCCGTGTTCAGGGACGACACCCGGCCGACCAGCCGGGGCGGGATCCGGCCGAAGGTGATCGCCCCGAGGATGGGGTTGATGAACCCGCTGGCGAATCCGGCCACGGCGATGACGGTGAGCAGCACCGGCAGCGGCGCGGCGACCGCCAGCACCACGAACCGGGGCAATCCGGCCAGCACGAACGCGATGACGTAGGTCGGCAGGCGCGGCAGGCGCTGACCCACCCAGGACGCCAGCAGCGAGCCGGCGACGGCGGCCCCGGTCATCGTCGCGAAGACGGCCCCGACGAGGTCGGCGCCGTGGCCGCCGCGGATGGCCCACTCCGGGACGAGCACCACCACATAGGCCTGGTCCAGCAGATTCGTCAGCGCGACCATCACGGTCAGCGCGACGAGCACCGGGTCGCGCCGCCAGAAGTCCCAGCCCTGCCGCAGACTGCCCAGATAGGAGGCGTCGGGGGCGGTCGCGCTGGGTTGCGCCTCACCAAGAGCCGGCGCCGCCTCGCCAGGAACCGCCACAGCGTCGTACGGCGTGAGGCGCGGGCTCACGACGTACCGCATGATCGCCGCCGCCGCAACGAAGGTGACGCACGAGCCGAGCAGCGCCGACGGCGCCCCGACCAGGGCGATGACCAGGCCGCCGAGCGCCGCTCCGACCGCACCGGCGAGCCGGTCCACGGTGTTCGCCAGCCCGGTGATGCGCTCGAGAGGCTGGCCGCTGGTGATCGCGATGCGGGGGCAGAGGGAGTACTTGGCCGCATCGCCCGGCCCGCGCAGCGCCCCCTCCACGGCCACGATTACGAGCAGCGCCGGCACGCTCAGGTGACCGGCGGCGTGCAACAGCGGTACAGCGGCGACGGCGGGCGCGCTGAGCAGGTCGGCCGTCACCGCGACCCGAACCGGTCCGACCCGGTCGATGAGCGGGCCGGCCAGGGCCTTGCAGGCCACCAAGGGCGTCATCTGGACGAGGGCGACCACCCCGGCCAGCGCGGGGTCGCGCGTGGTGACCAGCACGAACCAGGGCACGGCGAGGTTGATGAGCCGGGTGCCGGCCAGGCCGACGACCTGCCCGACGACCCAGCCCCCGATGAGACCGGTGCTCTTCACGACGGTTCCCGGTCCGATCGATGCGTGCTCGATTGATGCGTCCCCGTCGCGGACCTCGCCTCGTCGCTGGGGTCGGCGTCCGACTTGTCGCCCGGCTCGTCCCGGTGCGCGAGGCCGCCGGGGCGCGGGAAGGCGTGCAGCTGGACCATGAACAGCTCCGCCCCGTCCGGCTCCTGGCCGGCGGGCGGCTCGGCGGCCAGCGCCTCGTCGACGACGGCGCCGATCCGGGCCACGAGCTCATGGGCCTGCTCGGGGGTGAGCCGGATCCACCAGTCGCTGTTCGTGCCCGCCTCGCGCCACGGCGCGGGCAGCTCGGCGTGCTCCTGCACGGCCGCCTGCACCCACTGGAGCTGGTTCACGACGGCGGCCTGGCGGAACGCCGCCGAGGTGTCCGGGTCCAGCGTGCTGGACCGGGTGCGGGTGGACTGGTGCAGCGCGTGCCAATACCGCTCGCGCCCGGTGCCCATCCCCGTGGACTCGGCGATGAACCCGTACTGCGCGAGCTGCCGCAGGTGATAGCTGGTCTGGCCGGTGTTGACGCCCAGGGCGGCGGCCAGATCGGTGGCGGTCTGCGGGCCGTCGAGGCGCAGCCGGCCAAGGATCCGCATCCGCAGCGGATGGGAGATGCCCCGCAGTTGCTCCGGGGTCGGCGTGATGGCCGGATGCGCGTCGGACATGGTCCAAAGATAGCTTTGCAAAGATTCCTTTGTAAAGCTCTCCGGAATCACCGAGCCAACGCGAAGGCCCCGGCGTGGATCTGGCCGGGGCCTTCGCCGGTGTCAGGTGGGCTTAGGGTCGGGGTGGCGGTGCGCCGGGGCCTCCCCCAGGCCCCGTCCACCCCGGACCCGCGGAACCGGGGCCGCCCGGCTGACCGGCGTCGCGCATTGCAGCATCGCGGTCCGCAGCAAGCCGCCGTACCTCATCCTCGCGGCCAGCTTCGCGGCGCCGATCGGCCTCGACACGCAGGCGAGCCTCCCGCACGCGCTCCTCCTCGCGGCGGCGTTCCGCCTCGGCGGCGCTCTCCCGATCGCGGCCGAGCTTGGCGTTGGTCTCCGCCAGGGCGCGCTCCTGCTCGCGCCGCTCGCGCTCCAGGTCCTTGCGCTCCCGACGGCGCGACAGGCCGCGCACAGTGCCGTACTTGATCAGCCACCAGCCCGCCCACAGCAGGCCCATGGCGAGCATGCCCAGGATGAGCAGAGCGGCCGGTGACATCTCGACGCTCATGCCCAGCGGACCGGAGACGGTGAATCGCGTGTGGTCGCCGGAGGTGGTCAGCCACAGACCACCCAGACCGAGCAGCGCGGCCAGCAGGATCAGGATGATGCCGAGCAGGATCATGACGTCGAATTCCTCTCGTCGGGCGGCCCGGGGAGTGACCCTGAGCGAGGCGGCCGCTGCCTCGAACACCCGCGGCCGCTGCGTCGCGCAAACCCTACCCGCCAGGCCCCATCCCGAAACCCGTTCGGGCTCAGCGCAACCATGGTGGCGTATCCGGCAGGAGCGCCTCGAACTCCGCGACGAGCGCGTCCTGATAGGCCCCGGCGTACGTCCCCGCGGTGAACCGCGCGAAAGCCTCGTCGCGCAGCCTGGCCCAGCTGGCCGCCTCGTGGCCGGGGTTGATCGGGTAATACAGACAGCCGGCCTCGCGGGCCGCGTCCCGGTCGCCGGGCGCGTCCCCGATCAGCAGGACGTGCTCGGCGTCGGCGTACTTGCCCATCGCCGCGGCCCGCACGTGCTGCGCCTTGCTGCCCATCTCCTGGCCCGCGATGACGGACATGAACGGCGCGAGCCCATGCTCGGTCCACTCCCGCTGCAACGCCTCCGCCGGGGTCGCGGAGACCACCATGAGGTCGGCCTGCCGTTGCATCATCGCTAGGGTCTCGCGGACGTGCGGGAACGGCGGTACGCCGTGCACCATGTCGGCGATGCTGGCGTTGACGGCGGCCCCCCACGCCAGGCAAGTGGACATCTCCTCGCTGGGATGCTCGTCGGCCCACTGCGCGATGCCGGCGTCCGAGCGCGGATAGCCCGAGCCGAGGAACTTCGCCAGGGCCGCCCCGCTGGGCCCGACGAACCCCCGGGCCTGCACGTCGGGGTGCGCGCGCAGCAGGTCGAAGACCCGCTGGAGCGCCACCCAGCGGTTCAGTCCTCGGCTCGTGGAATAGAGGTTGACGAAGAGGGCAACCTCGCGGGCGGCCTTGGCGACCGGCTGCAGGCCCCAGTGCTTGATGGTGGCCGGGGTGAAGCACTCCTGGTGCTTGATCTCCATCGCGTCGAAGGCGCAGCCGTCGGAGTCGATGCCGACGAAGAAGTCGTGGCGGGGGACGAAGTCCACGAGGACCCGGGCGGCCTCCGGCGTACCGGCGGGGCTGCCGCCGCTCGTTGCTGACATGCTGGTCCGCACTCCTCAGCAGTGCGTGTCCGCCAGGCCGGCGAACACATCGGTGGTGGGTACGCCCTTGAACGGCGATCGGCCTTCGAGCTTGTCGATCAGCACATCCAGGGTGACGTCCTTGTCGTCATAGCAGTTGATATAGGTCTTGACCTGCGGGATGTCCGGCAACATGTGCGGGCTGGCACACGAGATCGCGATCGTGGGGATCTCGTGGACATACCAGGGAATGTCGTAGGTGCCCTTGGTCGCGGGCCAAGAGACCCGCTCAACGGGCTGCATCAGCCCGTTGACGTTGCCCACGGAGAGGACCAGATCGTAGTTGTCGGTCAGGGCGGAGATCGGCAACTTGCCCGCGTAGGCGCCCATCACCACGGCGGCCACCTCCTCCGGGCTCTTGCCCTTGGTCCGGTCCAGCACCGTCTGGTAGCGGGTGGCGTCGTACCCACGGGCCCGCAACCGAGCCGTGAGCTTGTCGGCGGGATGAGCGCCGGCGCCGTGAATGCCGATGGCCATGGGGTTGGGTGGCCCCCCGACGGGCACGACCAGAACCCTGGGGTACTTGCGCGGCGACATCGGCAACGCCTGCTGGGTGTTCTTGACCAGCGTGATCCCGAGGTCGGCGACGCGTTGAGCGACCGCCCGGTGCTCCGCGGCCCCGATCACCGCCATCGCCTCCTCCTTGGGGCGCAGAATCTCGGTCTTGGCCGTGCGGTGCAGACCGAGCATGGCCTTCATCCCCAGGGTGCGACGCAGCGCGTCGTGCAGGCGCGCGTCGGAGAGCTTGCCGGACTTCCAGCCCTGCATCATCCAGGCGAAGTCCTCCGCGGGGTCGTTGAAGAACAGGAAGAGATCACAGCCCGCCTCGATGGCCGTGGGCAGGATGTCGCGCCGTGCCATCACCCCGGTCATCCCGACCATGTGGCTCGCATCGGTGACGACCAGGCCGTTGAAGCCGAGCTTGCCGCGAAGGAGGTCGGTGATGATCTCCCTGCTCAAGGTGGCGGGCAGGATCTCGTCATCCTTCATGGCCGGGTTGAAGTGCTTCTGGTACGCCGGGAGCGCGATGTGACCCGCCATGATGCTGGGCAACCCGGCCTCGATCAGGCCGGTGTAGACGGCGCCGAAGGTGGCATCCCAGTCCGCCGTCGACAGCCAGTTCGGCGCGGAGGACAGGTGCTGGTCCCGCTCGTCGATGCCGTCGCCGGGGAAGTGTTTGGCGGCGGGCGCGATCCCGGATTCGCGGATCCCGCGCATATAGGCCAGGGAGTAGTCGAGCACCTGCTGCGGATCGCTGCCCCACGCGCGCACCGAGATGATCGGGTTGCGCCAGTTCCGGTTGATGTCGACGATCGGGGCGAAGCTCCAGTTGCAGCCGATGGCGGCGGCCTCGATGCCGCTGATCCGGCCCAGCTGATAGGCCAATTCCGGGTCCTGGGTCGCGGCGACCTTGACCTGCCAGCCGATGTAGGTGCCATCGGTGCACGCGCCGTTGCCGCCGGCCTCGGTGTTGGCGGCGACGAGCATGGGGATCGTGCTGTGCTCCTGCAGGACCCTGTTCTGCTCGTAGACCTCCTGCGCGGTCCCCGGGTTGTACCGCACGGCGGCGATATGGAACTCGTCGAGGACGCCGCACAGGTAGTCCGGATCCCGCGAGCTGCCCATGTTGACGAAAAGCTGGCCGATCATCTCCTCGTCGGTCATTCCCGCGATGGTCTCCTCGACCCAGCGGATCGCGTCCGCGTCGAGATGGAATGGTGCGGCGGACAGATCGACCATGGTGGCTCCTTGGGGCTTCTCGTGCGTGGTGCTCACCAGTCAAATGCGCAGGCCCCGGGCGGCTCTAGCGGTTGCCGCTCGTTGCCCGACCGTGGGGGGTGAGGCCGGCGCGGCCGGCGCGGCCGGCAGGCCGGGGAGGTCGGCGGGAGCCAGGCCGCCGGACCTGACCGGGGCGCCGCCCTCAGAAACGCTCGTCACCAGGCGAATTGGGAGCCAGTCATTGTCGCGACCTGGAGGTCGAGCATGTGGGCACGTCTGGGACAGGTCAGCATCTCCGTCCGGCTGTTGGGGTTTTTGGTCCTCAGCCTGGTCAGCACGGCCGTGCTGGTCACCTTGTCGATCGGCGTGGTCCGTGACGTCGTAGCGACCCAGAAGGAGGGCCAAACCAAGGCGGTCGTGGACGTCGCGACGGGCGTGGCGGCCGGCTACGGCGAGCGGGCGAAGGCGGGCACCATGACCCAGGACCAGGCGAAGGCCGCCGCCCTGGAGGCGTTGCGGGGCCTGCGCTACCACGGTTCGGACTACTTCTGGGTGCAGGACCTCGACGGTCGCGTGCTCATGCACCCGACCAACGCCAAGCTCGTCGGGCTGCCGCCGAGCGAAACCAAGGACCCCACCGGCCGGTCCATCTTCATCGAGTTCGGCCAGGCGGCGCGCGCGGGTGGCGGGTTCGTCAGCTACCAATGGCCCAAGCCGGGCAGCGACTCCCCGCAGCCCAAGATCTCCTATGTCGCCGCGTACCAACCGTGGGGCTGGGCCATCGGCTCGGGCGTCTACGTTGACGACGTCGACGCGGCCGCCCGGGACGCCGGGATTCGCCTGGCGCTGTGGGGCACCGCGATCGCGCTGCTGAGCCTGGTGCTGGCCCTCGTCGTACGCCGCAGCATCACCGGACCCCTTCGTCAGGTGGTGGACATTCTGCGGCGCCACGACCTGGCCTATCGGTTCCCGGTCAGCAACCCCCGCAACGAGCTGCACCAGCTCGGCGAGGCCCTCAACGACACCCTCGACGGGATGCAGCATGTGGCGACCGAGGTGGTCGCGGCCTCCGCTCGGCTGCGGGAGGCCGCCGACGAACTGGGCCGTGGCGGGGAGTCCATCGACGCGGGGGCCAAGCAGACGGCCGGCTCCGCGCACTCGTTGGCGCAGGAGTTGACGGGTCTGCGCGACGACGTGGCCCGGGTGTCGGCGGACACCGAGGACATCGGCACGTCGATCGGTCAGGTGGCCCAGAACTCCGACGCCGCGGCCGACGTCGCCGCCAACGCGGTGACCATCGCCGCGGGCACCACCGAGACGGTCGCCCGGCTGGGCACCTCATCGGCCCAGATCAACGAGGTCGTCGCGGCGATCACCTCCATCGCCGAGCAGACCAACCTGCTGGCCCTCAACGCCACGATCGAGGCGGCGCGCGCGGGCGAGGCCGGCAAGGGCTTCGCGGTGGTGGCTAACGAGGTCAAGGAACTCGCCCAGGAGTCGGCGCGGGCCACCGAGGACATCTCCGCCAAGGTGGCGCTGATGCAAGGTGACGTCGCCGCCGCCGTCACCGACATCGAGAACATCGCGAGGGTGATCCGGGAGATCAGCGACTACCAGGGCGCGATCAGCGCGGCGGTCGACGAACAGAACCGGACGACCGGCGTGATCAGTGCGACCGTGCTCGACGCGGCGCAGGCCACCGGCCGGGCCGCGGAATCGGCGGGCTCCATGGCGGGTCAGGCCGCCACGACCTCCGCCGACGTGGGGCGGATGCGGGAGTCGATCGACGACCTGGTGCGGCTCTCCGGCGAACTCCATCACGTGGCCGCCTCCCTCGGCGGCAACGACTGAGCTCAGGCGAGGCGAACACCGGCGGAGCGCGCCGCGGCGGCGAGTCTTTCGTCGAAGGTCGCAAGCGCTGCTCCGTGCAGCATGGCGGTCACTAAGTACGTCGCGTCGCACGCGGACAGCCCGTGCTCCCGTGCCGCCCCCAGGACCTGGTCCTTCGACGGGACATGATCGGCAGCCTCAATCGGCAGCGCGTCGAGCAAGGCAAGGAAGCGCGCGCTGTCAGCGGGCGTCGTGCGCCCCCGCCGCTCCGCGCCGACGAGCACGTTGCTGACCTCGGCCTCCCACAGCGCCGGCGTGATCGCGCCATCGGCGACGACCAAGCCGAGCAGCCGATCGGCTTCGGCGCTGTGCTCGTCCTCGAAGCACCAGGCCATCGTCACGGAGGCGTCGATGACCAGGATCATCTGCGGCCCTCTTCGATGGCCTGCCGCACGGGCATCCCCAGGCGCTTTCCGGCCCGGGCGGCGGCAAACGCCGCGACGAGGTCGTCTTGTGCGATCACGGGCCGCAGCCCAACGAGGCGCGCCACCGGGCGTCCGTGCTTGGTGATCGTGTACGTCGACCCTCCCGCGACCTCGTCGAGGAGACGCGGCAGGTGGGTCTTGGCTTCGTACGATCCGATCGACGGCATGTCTTTAGACTAGTTGTAGACCAGTCTGCGACGCAACCGCATTGACGGCCGCTTTCGAGAGCACTCGTGGCGGGGGGCTCAGAACTCGTCGTCGGCCCGTTGGCCTGCGGGGCCGTACGCCCAGCCGTTCGCGTCTCGATAGGTCACCGTCTCCCGGTACAGCCGGAAGTCGCCGTGAGCCCGGCGGACCGCGGCGCCGACCACGCTGAGCAAGGGCCCCGGGATCTCGGTGCCGGGGGCCCGCAGCAGATCGCCGAGGCTGTGCGAGGCATGCGCGACGAGCAACAGATCCAGGGCGCGATCGGGGAAGTACTCCCCCGCCGGAAGCAGGTCGAGCAGCGCCTCGCGGCGCCGGCGCACGGCGGTGGTGTCCACGACGCCGTACAGATCCGGGGTGAGCTGGTTGCGATAGACGAGGGCGAGGGTGCGCCCGACCAGGTGCTCGGCGGTCTGTCGCCAGGCCTCCTCCATGATCGCGTCGAGACAGAAGCGGGCGGGGAGGCAACTGTCCGACCCGGCGTAGTCGATGAGCGCATCGTGCCAGGCCAGCATCGGCGGCTTGCACCGACACGGCCCGGTCACGATGAGGATGGCGTCGGCGCCATGCCCGCGCCAGGTCACCTCGTGAGCGCGTTCCAGGTCCCGCAACACGGCCATCGCCGTGCCGAGCAGCGCGGGCGTCGACGGCTCGGGCACGATCTGAGCCCCCGTCGTCAACAACCAGTACTCCTCGACGAGGAGCAGATCACCGCGCATGGGTGCAACCTTAGGGCTCCGGTGCCACCCGCCCGATCTCACGCATTGCGGTGCGGCTGCCGGTGCGGCATCAGATGCGGGCTCCGATGTGGCACAGCGGGCTTCGCTGCCGGGGTCAGCGCTTGACGCGCGCGTTGCCCACCCAGATCGACCAGACCTGCTCCTCGTCGGCCGGTTGGCCGTAGTCGTAGACGGATGTCGCCGCCAGCGAGCCCGTCGCCCAACCGAATTGGGCGCATTCCTGGACCGACCAGCCGGACAGTACGCCGTACAGCACGCCACCCACCGATCCGTCGCCGCCGCCGATCCGATCCAGGACGCCGATGTCGCGCAGCGGGCACACGGCGTACTCCCCCGCGTCAGCCGGCTCCCCGGGTCCGGCACTCTCCCCCGCGCCCCACAGCACCAGCCCCCACCTGTGGTGGTTGGCGGAGACGACCTCGCGCAGCGAGGTGCCGATGTACCGCGCGCGGGGATAGGCCGCCCGGATCCGGCCGATCATGCCCTTGAACTCCTCGATCTGGGCGTCGATGTCCGAGCCGCCGGCCGCGGGGCCGTCGATGCCGAGGCAGAGCTGGAAGTCCTCCTCGTTGCCGTAGAGGATGTCGCAGTGCTCGGCGATGGTGTGGAACGCCGCGGCCAGTTCCTCCTCGCGGCCCCGCCAGAACGAGGCGCGGTAATTCATATCCATCGACACCGCGGTGCCGTGCCGTGTCGCGGCCTTGGCGAGCTCGACGCAGAACTCGCTGGTCTTCGGCGAGATCGCGGCCACCAGCCCGGACATGTGCAAGATCTGGACGCCCTCGGCGCCGAAGAGGCGTTCGAGGTCGAACTGGTCGACGGACAGCTCCCGACCGACCTCGCCGGCGCGGTCGTTCCACACCCGGGGGCCACGGGCACCGTAGCCGGCGTCGGCGATGTTGAACTGGTGCCGCAGCCCCCAGGCGTCACCCTGGGGCAGGTCCGGACCCTCGAAGGTCATCCCCCGAGAGCGCAGGTTGGCCTTGATCATGGCCGAGATGGGGCTGTCGGCCACGAAGGCCGTGAGCACCTTGACCGGCATCCCGAGCGCCGCGGGCACGCTCGCCACGTTGGTCTCCGCCGAGGTCACCTGCATCAGGAACCGGTCGGCGGTGTGCACCGGCTGGCCGAGTTCGGGGGCGATCCGGATGCCCATGCTGGTCGGCACGACCATCGCCCACCGGGCGTTCTCCCGCAGTTTCACAGTGCTGTTCCTTCCCATTCGCGAGCCTGGTGTCCGACCAGGACGGCGGTCGCCTCGTCGGTGACCCCCAGATACTCCAACACGGCACCCACCCGTTCCTCCAGCGGCCCGGCGAGGAACTCGCTCGGCGCGATGCGTCATGGGCAACCCTCCAGCATCCACACCGTGGCCATGACGACGGCTTTGACGGGTGGAGCGCCCGTTGCTTCACTGGCGGCCATGACGACCCACGTGACCTGCGACCTCATTGGCGGGCCCCATCAGCACGTGTCCGCGCGGGAGCTGGACGAGTTCGTGGCGCGGGCCGTCGCCGGTGTGGACCTGGACGGGCTGCGCGTGACCCTGGTCATCCCCGACGGCACCCGGTCCTGCCCCCTGCCGTTGCTGGTGGGGACCCTGCACCGGCATCTCGCCCCACGCGTGGCGTCGCTGACCGCGGTGATCGCGCTGGGCACCCATTCCTACCTGGAGCCCGACGAGATCGATCGGCTACTGGGCGTGGGGGGCACGGACGCCGACGGGACCCCGCAGCCCGCGACGCTGGCCGACGCCTATCCCGGACTCACCGTCGTCAATCACGAGTGGGCCGACCCGGCGATGCTGGTCAAGGTCGGCCGGATCGAGGGCGAGCGCATCGCGGAGCTGTCCGAGGGCCGGTTGTCGATCGGCGCCGACATCCTGATCAACCGGCACGTGGTGGAGTCCGACGTGGCGATCGTGGTGGGGCCGGTCTTCCCGCACGAGGTGGTCGGGATCTCCGGCGGAAACAAGTACTTCATCCCCGGCGTCGCGTCCCAAGAATTCATCGACATGACCCACTGGGTCGGCGCCCTCATCACGTCGTACGAGATCATCGGCACCACCGGCATCACCCCCGTCCGGGCGATGATCAACGAGGGTGCGGCCCTCATCCCCACCCGGCGGCTGGCGCTGTGCTGCGTCGTCGAGTCCGGCACCGGCGAGCTGGAGGCGGCGGCGTTCGGCACCTGCGAGGACGCGTGGGCGGCGACGGCGGCGATCGCGGCGCAGACGCACGTCACGTACGTCGACGCGCCGTACCAGCGGGTCATCTCGTGCATGCCGACCCGGTACGACGACATCTGGACCGCCGCCAAAGGCTTTTACAAGCTGGAGCCGGCGGTGGCCGACGGCGGCGAGGTGGTCATCTACGCCCCGCACGTCACCGAGGTCAGCGAGACGCATCACGAGATCTACGAGATCGGCTACCACTGCCGCGACTACTTCACCGCCCAGTGGGATCGGTTCAAGGACATCCACTGGGGCGTCCTGGCGCACTCCACCCACCTACGCGGACAGGGCACGTACGACGCCGCGACCGGTCAAGAGACGCTGCGGGTCCGGGTCACGCTGGCCACCCAGATCCCGCGCGAGGTGTGCGAGTCGATCAACCTGGGCTATCTCGACCCCGCGTCGGTCGATCTCGAGGTCTTGGCCAAGGAGCCCGGAACCGTCGTCATCCCCAACGCCGGCGAGGTGCTCTACCGGCTGCGCGGCTAGAGCGCGACGACCATCTGCGGGCGCGCGGCCGGATCCAGCCAGCGCAGGATCGCCACGAGGCTGCCCTGGTCGATCGCCACGCAGCCGGCCGTCGGACGGCCGTCGGTGACGTGCAGGAAGAACGCGCTGCCGCCGTACGGCGTGCGGTTCGGGTTGACCCCCATCACCACGGCGTAGTTGTAGACCCAACCCACCGACAGCAGGTGCTCTCCGACGATGGGCACGCTGCTGCGCACGTGGGTGTTGTACGTCGCAGCGCCCGAGCGCCCGTCCCAATAGTCCAGGGGGCCGGCGACGAAGTAGGGCAATGCCGTCCCCGGGTTGGGCTGCAGCCCGAACGCTCCGGGCAGATCCCACGTGCCCAGCGGGGTCTTCGTGGACCCCTCGGCGGCGACGCCGACCCCGGCCGCACCGATGCGGGCCCGGATCGGGACCGTCACCGGCAGGAAGGTGCCCTCGCCGAGTCCGTCCCAGGCCTGCAGGGTCGCCCACGAGCAGCTCGCACAGTCAGCCCGTACGGTGATGACCTGCCGCGACGTCCCGGCGTACGGCACCGGAAGGGCCTGCCCGAGGCCCAGCTGCCGGGCCAGCGGAGCCGAGCGCGGCAGCGACCTGGCCTCGGCGCCGGGACCCGGCCGCAGGTCGGGGCCGACGACGCGGGCGGACGCCGATCCCGCCCCGAGGAACATGCCGAGGAACGCGCCGAGGAGGACAGCCAGGACGAGGATCAGCGGCGTCGCGAACGGACGATTTCGCGGCTGCGTGGTGGGTGTGGATGACATAGGGACTCCAGGGAAGACGAACCGAAACGACGGGGTCCGGGGCGCACGAGCGCGTCCCGATGTCGTCGATCATCGGCCGCTGCACCATGAATCGCCGGTAGGAGCAGTGAGTGCGTCGGGAAACAGCCGGCAACCGGTTGCCGGCCCGGCCGCCGCGAGGGTGAATGGGGGACAGACCAACCCGGCCCGGTCCGGGCCCCCCGAGAAGTGAGGAGCGCCCCATGAGCACCGAACGAACCGGCACCACCCCCGCGGTCGTGCCGGCCGACGATCCCGCGGCGCGCGGCAGCGCCCAGGTCGGCGTCGTGGGCATGGCCGTCATGGGCAGCAGCCTGGCCCGCAACATCGCCCGGCACGGGTATCGCGTGGCCCTGTACAACCGCACGTTCGCCAAGACCGAAGAGGTGGTCCGCGACCACGGCCACGAGGGCAGCTTCGTCCCGGCGCAGCGCATCGAGGACTTCGTCGCCGCGCTGGAGGCGCCCCGCCGGATCATCATCATGGTGCAGGCCGGGCAGGGCACCGACGCCGTCATCGACGAACTGGTGCCGCTGCTGGCGGAGGGCGACATCGTGGTCGACGGCGGCAACGCCTACTACCAGGACACCCGCCGCCGCGAGCAGGCGCTGCGCGAGCACGGTCTGCACTTCGTCGGCGCCGGCATCTCCGGCGGGGACGTCGGCGCCCTGGAGGGCCCGTCGATCATGCCGGGCGGCTCGCCGGAGTCCTACGCGGCGCTCGGCCCGATCCTGGAGGACATCTCGGCCCACGTGGGTGACGAGCCGTGTTGCACCTACATCGGCACGGACGGGGCCGGCCACTTCGTCAAGATGGTGCACAACGGCATCGAATACGCCGACATGCAGTTCATCGGCGAGGCCTACCAGTTGCTCCAGGCCGCCGGGCTGTCCGCCGACGAGATGGCCGAGGCGTTCGCGCAGTGGAACACCGGTGACCTGGATTCCTATCTGATCGAGATCACCTCGGAGGTGCTCCGCGCCAAGGACGCCAGCACCGGAAAGCCGCTGGTCGACGTGATCGTGGACGCGGCCGGAATGAAGGGCACCGGCACCTGGACGGTGCAGTCCGCGCTCTCTCTCGGCGTACCGGTCAATGCCATCGCCGAGGCCGTCTTCGCCCGCGCGATCTCCTCCCACCCGCAGCTGCGCGCGGCCGCCCAGGCCGCCCTGGACGGTCCGGACGGCACGTTGAGCGACCTCACGGACCCCGCGGCACGGCAGGGCTTCGTCGATGACGTCCGCGACGCGCTGTGGGCCAGCAAGGTGGTCGCCTATGCCCAGGGCCTGGACCTGATCCGCACCGCGGCGCAGGACTACGGCTGGGACATCGACGTCGCCGAGGTGGCCAAGATCTGGCGGGACGGGTGCATCATCCGGGCCAAGCTGCTGGAGCGGATCCGTTCGGAATATGCCGCCGGCCAGCTCATCACCCTGCTGGAGGCCCCGTCGATCAAGGCCGAGTTGGCCCGCTGCCAAGGCGCTTGGCGGCGGGTGATCGCGGCGGCGACGACGGCCGGGGTGCCCATTCCGGGATTCTGCGGCGCGTTGGCGCACTACGACCAGGCCCGCGCCCCCCGCCTGAACGCCGGGCTCACCCAGGCGCTGCGGGACTATTTCGGGGCGCACACCTACCGTCGTATCGACGCCGAGGGCTCCTACCACACCCTGTGGTCGGGAGACCGCTCGCAGATCCGCACGGACGACGCCGCGCACTGACCCCCAGGAGGCCAGATGATGCTGGACCAGGCCCAGCGGGCCGTCGGCCGGGAGTTGGCCGGCATCCGGCGGCTGGGCGTCGCCTACTCCGGCGGGGTGGATTCGGCGGTGCTGCTGGCCCTCGCGGCACGGCTGCTCGGCCGGGATCAGGTCATGGGCATCCTCGGGGTCTCCCCCAGCCTCGCCCCGGACGAGCGCGCCAGCGCGCACCAGGTGGCTCGGCTCATCGGGGTGCCCGTCGTGGAGATCGAGACCCACGAGGGCGAGAACCCCGGCTACGTCGCCAACGGACCCGACCGCTGCTTCCACTGCAAGGACGAGCTGTTCACCCGCATCGGCGACGAGGTCGTCGCGGCGCACCGGTTGGACGCGGTCGCCTACGGCGAGAATGCGGACGACGTACGACGGCTCGACCGGCCCGGCTCGCGCGCCGCGACGACCCATCACGTCCTGCGCCCGCTGGCGGCGGCCCAGCTGACCAAGGCCGACGTCCGCGCCGTCGCCCGCCAGCTGGGCCTGCCGTGCGCGGACAAGCCCGCCGCGCCCTGCCTGGCCTCGCGCATCCCGCACCACAGCGAGGTCACCCCCACCAAGCTGGCGCAGATCGCCCAGGCCGAGCGGGTGCTGCGCGAGCTGGGCTTCGGGGACGGGCGGGTGCGGCACCACGGCGACATCGCCCGCGTCGAGCTCGAGCCGGCGGACCTCGCCCGGGCCGCCGCGCCGGGCCTGCGCGAGCGGCTGCGGACCGGGATCGCGGCGGCTGGATTCCGCTATGTGACGCTCGACCTCGCCGGGATCCAGTCGGGCGCCTTCACCCTGAGCGTGCTGTCGGCCGATGACTGAAAACCACGGCCTGGCCGACGTCGTCCTGGACCACGACCGGGCGGCTCGCCGGGGCTATCCGGAGGCCGTCTACTGCGAGGGGAAGTCGCTCGACCAGCTGCGCGCGATCGCCGCCGCCTGTCGCGACCGCGGCGCGACGGCCCCCGGGAGGCCGCCGGTGACCCTGTTCACCCGGGCCGATCCCGCGCGGGCGGCCGCCGTCCTCGAAGAACTCCCGGGCGCCGCGTACGACGCGACCGCCCGCCTACTCGCCTGGCCCGCCGACCTCCCGGAGCCCACCGGCGGGCTGGTCGTGGTGGCCGCTGCCGGCACCTCGGACGCCCCCGTGGCGCGGGAGGCGCTGCTCACCGCGCGCTACCTCGGTCGCCGGGCCGAGCTGGTCATGGACGTCGGCGTCGCGGGGCTGCACCGCGTGCTGGGCCGCCTGGACCTGCTCCGGGCCGCTCGCGTGGTGGTGGTCGTGGCCGGGATGGACGGCGCGCTGCCCAGCGTCGTGGCCGGGCTGATCGCGGCCCCGGTCATCGCCGTGCCGACCTCGGTCGGGTACGGCGCCGCGTTCGGTGGCCTCGCCCCGCTGCTGGCGATGCTCAACTCCTGCGCGCCGGGGGTCGTGGTGGTCAACATCGACAACGGGTACGGCGCCGGACACGCCGCCGCCCAGATCGCCGCGAGCTGACCTCAGCCACCGTCGTCGGCGACGAAGGGTTGCCCCGGGCGCAGGCCCGCCGCATCGGCGGCAGCGCTTGCTGCGGCAAGCACCTGCGCCACGGGGTGGCCCGACGCGGCGGCCAGGGTCGCGCAGTCCTCGAACTCCGGGGTCGCCTGGACGATCCGACCGTGCTGGTAGCCGACCTTGATGCGTACCTCACCCGACGCGACCTGGGTCGTCCCGGACCCAGGCGCCTCGGACCCGTGCGCCTCGGACCCGTACCCCTCGGATCCGGCCGCCTCAGATCCGAGCCGGACCGGGACGGCCACGAACGCGCGGGGCAGGGCGGCTCGCCGGTACGTCGCCTCCCGCACCCCGAGGGTGCTGGTGTGGGCCAGCAGCGCACGCCGTACGGCGTCCGTCGCGGCACCCTGCGGCGACGCGGCGACCAGGGCCGAGACCGTGTGCCCAGGTCGGCCCTTCTTCATCAGGATGGGCGTCAGCCAGGCGTCGACCGCGCCGGCCGTCAACAGCGCAGTCAGGACCCCCGGCCAGGCCCGCGGGTCCAGGTCGTCGACATTGGCGCTGAGCTGGGTGAGCCAGTCCACGCGCAGCTCGTCACCGGGGCCGGCCGGTTCCCCCACCTCGGGTGCCGCCGGCCCCAGCACCACGCGGACGACGTTGGCCCAGCCGGGGATGTCCTTCTGGCCGGCCCCGACGCCGACCGCACCGGCCGAGGCGAGGGCCGGCACGCCGGCGCGGCTGCGGCCGTCGGTCAACGCCGCGAGCAGCGCCACGCCAGTGGGCGTGGCGAGCTCCCCGACCGGCTCGGCCGCAGCGTCCGGCGCCCCGGTCGGCAGGGCACGCAGACTCAGCCGGCTGCCCGCCACGAGCTCCAGGACGGCCGGGGGCGGCACCGGAAGCAGACCGTGCGCCCCGGCGACGGTGCCCTCGCCGACCACGATGTCGGTGCAGGACACCGTCCCGACGTCGAGGTCCGCCAGCGCGGCGCACACCCCGACGATGTCGGCGATCGAGTCCCAGGCGCCGACCTCGTGGAAGTGCACCTCGTCGGCGGGCACCCCGTGCACCCGGCTCTCCGCGGCGGCCAACGCCTCAAACGTCGCCAGCGCGCCCTCCCGCACCCGCGGGGCCAGGTCGGCGTGCTGCAGGAGGGCCCGGATCTCGGCCCAGGCCCGGTGTGGCTGGTCGGGCCGGGTCAGCCGGACGTCGACAAGGGTGGCTCGCTGCCCGGCACGGCGTACCTCGCTGGTGTTGAGCGACACCGCGTCCCCGATCACCGCGGCGACCGCACGGCGTACGGCGGCCAGGTCCGCCCCGGCGTCGAGCAACGCCGCCAGGAGCATGTCCCCGGCGATGCCGAAGCGGGCATCGACCCACAGTTCGCGGATGCGCCGCGATGTCCCGACCGGTCCCGTGACCACCCGGTCAGCTTAAGGACTGACCGATTTCTCGGGGCACACCACGGCCCGGCGGGCGCTGCGGGCCTGCCGCCACGCGGTGAACGCGACGACGTCGGCCGGTGCGGGCTGCGCGGCGGGCAGGGTGAAATCGACGACCAGTCCCCCGCCGGCGCGGTTGGCCGCGCGGATCCGGCCGCCGTGCCTTTCGACGATGCGACGACAGATGGCCAGGCCCAGACCGGTGCCGGTGTAGAGCTCCCGGTGTTCGGGGACCCGGTGGAACTCCTGGAAGACCTCGGCCTCCTGGCCAGGCGGCAGCCCGATGCCGCGGTCGGCGACGCTGACCTGTTGGAACCCATCGCGCACGGGGCCGACGGTGACGCTGACCTCGGGACGGCTCCCGGCCGCGGTGTATTTGATCGAGTTGCCGATCAGGTTGGCGATGACCTGCCGCAGCGCCGCCGGGTCGACCCGCACCCACGCATCGACGGCCAGGTCGATGACCGGGCTCTGCCCTTCGACGAGCCGATCGCGCTGGGCATCCGCGATGTCGGCGACCAGTTCCTCGAGATGATGCACCGCCGGCCGCAGCTCACCGCCGCGGACGACGGAATACGACAACAGGTCGTCGATGAGCGCCGTCATGCGCACCGCGGAGCTGTCGACGCGCCGCACCATCTCCGCAGCGGACGGTTCGCTGACCTCCTCCGTCAAGGCCTCGACCCAGCCCCGCAGCGCTGTCAGCGGGTTGCGCAGGTCATGGGCCACTGTCCCGGCGAAGTTGGCGAGCTCCTCGGTGCGGCGTCGGTCCTCGGTGACATCGCGCAGCACGGTGACGACCTGGGTCCCCTCGGCCGAGATCAGGGGAGCCGCGGTGACCGCGATGATGCGGGCCGGCCCCTCCGGCCCGTCGATCACGATGTCGGCGGTGATCGTCGCACCGGTGCGCAGCGCCTCGTTGACCGGGGCGGGGTGTTCGAAGGTCTCATCGAAGAGCGCCGGCGGGACGTTCCCGGCCGCCTCCGAACCGAGGATGTGGACCAGTTGCGGATTGCCGAGTCCGATCTGGCCCATCGTGTCGATCAGCGCGACGCCCTCCGAGAGGGAGTCGACGATCCTGTCCAGCAGCAGCGCGTGCTGCTCCGTGGCCAGGCGGTTGGCCTCGAGCCGGCGTTCCAGCCGGTGCCGGTCCTCCCGGTCCAGGACGATGGCCATCGCGACCATCGCCAGGACGACGACGAACGCCTGCGCCACCAAGGCCCGAAAGCTGGGGGCCAGGTCGACCAGCGGACCACGGCCCAGGATCGTGCAGGCGACCATGACGGAACTCACCGTGACCGTGTGCCAGACCGTGGTGCGGACGTCGGCCAGCAGGGCGGTGACCATGCTCACCGGGACCAGCACGAACAGCAGGGCGTCGTCGGCAGCCGCGATCACGAAGGTGTACGCCAACACGGTGGTGAGCAGGATCACCGCGTAGGCGACCGGTCGCGGCTTGTCGAGCACCCGCACGCCATGGCTCATCAGGCGATACCAGAGCAGCCCGAAGATCAGGGCGCCGGCCGCATTGCGCATGCCCCATTCGAGCGGTGACATCCACGTCGGCTGGGCGACGAGGTGCAGCAGGACCGAGCCGCTCGCCCCGCTGGCCAGGCCGCCGGTGATGGAGGCGAGAAAGAGCTTGTACAGCTTGGCCGGCGAGTCGAGCCGGGCATACCAGTCCGCGTGCCGCCCGCGACAGAGCACCTCGGCCGAGACCACGCCCATCACGACGTTGGCGAGGCAGTAGACCAGAGTCGGCCCGATGGCCGCCCCGGTGGCCAGGTTGATGCCGACCGTCGTCGTGGTCAACCAGAGCAGGGCGGGGGTGCAGTGCCGCCAGCGACGCCGGGCGTGCGGGTACAACCACACCATCGCCACGCCGGCGGCCGGCCACACCATGCTCGGCCCGCCCGCCACGGCGGTCGCCCGACCCATGAGCATGGCAACGACGTGGATCAGCGCCATCGCGGGGTCCCACCCCCGGCGGCTCAAGGCCAGCGCACGCAGACGACCCATCATGCGGCCCAGCGGGCTGCGATCCAGAGCGTGGCGAGTGACCGCGGGCCCGTACCGGATCCACCATTGCAGCTTGGTCAGCGCGCCCACCTCCTCCGCCACGTCGGGGCGGTCGACCTATCCCGGGACCCATCGGCCCCCGGCGGGTCGCGTTGAGGCAGACGGCAGCGGGAACTGGCGGACCGGCCCGCGGCGCGAGGGCGCTCAGTCCCAGGCGGGCGGCAGCTGCTCGACCCGATACCCGACCCGGCTGACGGCGCCGGCCCCGTCGGCCAGCTCGACGCGCCATTCGGCGGCGAACTGATCCACCCCGGCGATCATCGGGATCGTTCCGCTCATGAACACCGTGCCCGGCTGCAGCAGAGCGGCCTCGCCCAGCCGGTCGATCCAATAGGCGGGACCGAGCAGCTGCGCCGGCGTACCGTCCTGAATCAGCAGCTCACCGGCCGCACCGGCCGCGCCGCGCACCCAGGCGCGCAGCGTGAAGCCGTCGAAGCGCTGGGCCACATCGCCCCAGCGCCAGGCGACGTCGCCGAGGAAGTCGGGGGCGGACTGCTTGGACCAGGCGACGCCGTGCCGCTCCAGGGCGCGGTCGGTGTGATCGCAGGCCGCGGTGACCAGGTAGTCCTCGGGGCCGGTCGCGTCGCCGGGCACGACGAGGGCCCACTCGGCCTCCCCGGAGGTGCGGCCGTGCGGCACGGCCACCCGGTCGCCCTGGACCGCCAGGTAGTCCGAGAGCGGGTACATCGTGGGGATGCGCTGCGGACCGGGTATGCCGAGTTCGGCGAGCTCGTCGATGTGGGCCTGCACCTGCGCGGTGTCCCGGCCGGCATAACCCCCGTTGAGGACGCGGCTGACCTGCACTGTCACGTCCTGCCTCGCGCCGGTGGCGCGGATCACCCGAAAACGCAGCATCTGGGCCCCTTTCGTGTCGCGCCAGGTCGGGCGCGTGGCTCCGTCACAATTCCCGTCTGGCTATTGCCCTGAGCGACTGTATACAACGAGTATGACGTCATCGCCTTGGAAGGGAGACCGAGTTCGTGACATCACCCCCAGCCCACCCTGCGCAAGCGCAGCCCACACAGGGGCACACCGCGCAGGAGCGTCGCAGCCTGCACAAGGCGTTCGCGGCCAGCCTCTCGGGCACCGCCCTGGAGTGGTATGACTTCGCCCTGTTCGGCGCCGTCACCGGCACGGTCTTCAGCAAGCTGTTCTTCGACGGCTCGGATCCGAACACGGACATGGTCAAGGCGTTCATGACCTATGGCGCCGGATATCTCGCCCGCCCGGTGGGCGGCATCTTCTTCGGCCGCCTCGGCGACGTGATCGGCCGCAAGCGAGTGCTGGTGTGGACGCTGCTGCTGATCGGCTTCGCCACGGCGGCGATCGGTCTGCTCCCGACGTACGGCTCCGCGGGCCTGTGGGCCCCGATCCTGCTGGTCGCGATGCGCTTCCTGCAGGGGGTCGGGGTCGGCGGCGAGTGGGGCGGCGCGGTGCTGCTGTCGAGCGAGTACGCCCGCCCGGGCACCCGCGGGCTGTGGGCCTCGGCGGCGCAGACCGGGGTCCCGCTGGGCAGCTTCCTGGCCAACCTCATGGTGCTGGCGCTGGCGGCGGGCCTGTCCCCCGAGGCGTTCCTGTCGTGGGGCTGGCGGGTCGCCTTCCTGCTGTCGCTGGCGCTGGTGGCCTTCGGCCTGTGGATCCGGATCAAGCTGGAGGAAACGCCGGTCTTCCAGGCGCTCGCCCAGCAGGGCGACGTCCCCAAGGCGCCGGTCACCGAGGTCTTCCGGACCCAGGGGCGCGCACTGCTCGGCGCCATCCTGGTGCGTTTCGGCCCGGACATCCTCTACGCCTTCTTCGCGGTCTATGTGATCACCTGGCTGCAGAAGGGCGCCGGGGCGCTGACCAATGCCCAGGCCCTGACCTGCACGATGACGGCCGCCTTCATCCAGATCTTCATGATGCCGTTCGCCGGCTGGGTCTCGGACAAGATCGACCGCAGGCGGCTCTACGCGATGGGCGCGGTCGCCGGCGCGGTGTGGATCTTCGTGTTCGTCGCGATGATGCAGACCCGCAGCTTCGCGATGGCACTGTTCGGCGTGATCGTCGGCCTGGTCATCCACTGCTTCATGTATGCCCCGCAGGCGGCGCACATCGCCGAGCAGTTCCCGGCCCGGCTGCGCTACACCGGCAGCTCGCTGGCCTACACGTTCGCGGGAGTGCTCGGTGGCGGACTCGCGCCGGCCATGTACGCCGCCTACGACCCCGCGCGCGGCCACAGCGGATGGTTCATCGCGATCTATATCGCCGTCGCCTGCGGCATCACCCTCATCGGGCTCGCGATGGGCCGAGCCGTCGTCGACGATGTCGACCATGTGCTGGACCAGAGCCAGGACCAGTAAGCCCCGCAGTTGGGCCTCAGGAGCCGACCAGGCGCCGCCGGGTCGCGTCGAGATGGGCCGTGATCACGGCCTCGGCGCGGCCCGGGTCGGCCGCGGCCAACGCGTCGACGATCGCCTGGTGCTCGTCCAGGACGTCCTCGATCCGCGCCCCCGGACGGCGTACCGCGGTCACCCCGATCAACACGTGCCGCACCCGCAGCCCCTCATACATGTCCTCCAGCACCGTGTTCCCCGCCGAGGAGATCAGCAGCGCATGGAAGTCCCGGTCCGCCTCGATGAACGCCTTGGCGTCGCCGCTGCGACGGCGCTGTACGTCGAGCGCGGCGCGCATCTGCGCGACCGGTGCGCGCCCGCTGGCGATGGCCTCGCGGGCGCACCAGTGCTCGATCATCTCGCGGACCGCGAAGACCTGGCTCGCCTGGGCCCCGGTCAGGGTGGGCACGAATGCGCCCCGGTGCGGCACGAGCTGCACCAGATGCTGGGCCGAGAGCATCAGCAGGGCCTCGCGGACCGGGGTTCGGGAGACGCCCACGGCCTCGGCGACGTCCTGTTCGTTGATGAATGTGCCGGGCAGTTCGGGATCGGAGAGCAACTCGGCCCGAAGATACTCGTAGGCGCGGTCGCGTCCGCTCTGCACATTCGGCATATCCCTTGTATTACAGGAGATCCGCGATGAAAGCATCCCCCTTGCGCCTGGCCGCCGCCCAGATTTCCGCGACGCCGGATCCGGCGGCCAACCTGCCCATCATCACGGCGGCGGCCGAACGCGCCGCCGGAGGTGGCGCCCGGATCGTGGTCTTCCCGGAGGCGAGCATGGCGTGCTTCGGCACGCGCCTGGCCGCCGTCGCGCAGGACCTCGACGGGCCGTTCGCCACCGGCATCCGGGAGTGTGCCGCGCGGCTGGGGATCACCCTGGTCGTCGGGATGTTCACCCCGGCGGCCGACGGCCGGGTGCACAACACGCTCCTGCTGACCGGGCCCGATGGCGAGATCAGCTACGACAAGATCCACCTCTACGACGCCTTCGGCAGCCGCGAATCCGACACCGTCGCGCCCGGGGCATCGATTGTCACCACGCAGGTCGAGGGCATCACCGTCGGGCTCGCCACCTGTTATGACCTGCGCTTCGCCGCCCACTTCACCCAGCTCGGCCAGGCCGGCGCGCACCTGGTGCTGGTGGCCGCCTCGTGGGGCGACGGACCCGGCAAGGCCGACCAGTGGGACCTGCTCACCCGCGCCCGAGCCATGGACGCCCAGGCCTACCTGCTGGCCTGCGGCATGGCCTGGCGGCCACCGGAGGGCGCCGTACCGCTGGGGATCGGCCGCTCCGTGCTCGCCGACCCGCTGGGTCGGGTGGTCGGCCAGCTGGCCGAGCAGGAGGACCTGTTGGTCGTGCAGGCCGACCTGGACACCGTCCCCGGCATCCGCGAGCGCGTGCCGATCCTGTGACCCGACGTCGGCCCGGCTGCGGGCATGGTGGGATCGGGCCGGCCCTGCCTACGATGGCGCCATGTCCGCCCGGGTCCGGCAGCCGCCGCGCGTTCGTCGCGCCCTGCAGGACGAGGTCTATGACGCGGTGCTGAGCATGCTGCTCGCCGGCGAGATCGCCCCGGGCACCCCGGTCGGCATCGAGTCCCTCGCGATGCGGCTGGGGGTCTCACCCACCCCGGTGCGCGAGGCCCTGGCTCGGCTGGCGGGGACCGCGCTGATCGAGCGGTCGGCGATGCGCGGCTACCGGGTCACGCCGCCGATGGACGCGGCCGCGGTGCGGGAGTTCTTCGAGGCCCGCGTGCTGGTGGAGATCGCCGCGGCCAAGCGCGCCTACGCCCAGCGCGACACCGTCGTACCGGCCCTGTCCCGCGCCGCCGTCACCCATGCCGACCTGGTCACCGTCCTGACCGGGCCCCAGACACCGCCGCCGGGAACCGATCGGGCTATGCTCATCCGCCGCTGCCTGGAGGCCGACCTGGCGTTTCACCGGGTGATCGCGCAGCACTGCGACAACCGCTACCTGCGGGACCTGGCCGATCGGCTCGGCGCCACCCCGCTGCGCCTGACCCGGCTGACGTCCCTGGCGCCCGCGGCCGCGGCGTGCGCCGTGGCCGAACACCACCGCATCACGACGGCGTTCGCCGAGGGGACGCGGGAGGAGGTGCAGGACGCCGTACGTCGGCACGCGTTGGCCGCCCGGGACCGGATCATCGCCGAGGTCGGCCATCGGGCGGTCCCACCCGACCGGGACCGCCGTTCGCTGGCGCGCCCCAGCACGGTCCGCAAGACTGACCGGCATGAGTGAGGACACCAAGATCACCGTCAGCCGTCTCATCGACGCCTCCGCGAAGGACATCTTCCGGGTGCTGTCGGACCCGCAGCACCACGCCCGGATCGACGGCACGGGGATGATCCGCTCCGACGAGAAGACCGACCGCATCACCAAGACGGGGCAGGTCTTCCGGATGAACATGCACAACGAGCGGTTCCGCGACTACCAGATGGACAACCTCGTGACCGGCTACGCCGAGAACAAGCTCCTCGCGTGGGCGCCGGGCATGGTCGGCTACAACGACGGGCAGCCGGGCGGGTGGACGTTCGCCTACGAGCTGGAGCCCCAGGGGCCGGACGCGACCGAGGTCACCCTGACGTACGACTGGAGTGGGGTCACCGACAAGGGCATCCTCAAGACCCTGTCCTTCCCGGTGCTGACCGCTGCGCAGCTGGAGACGTCGCTGGCCAATCTCGCGGAGGCCGTCTCCTCCTGAGGCTCAGGCGGGGTAGATCGGCGGGAGCGGATCCGGCAGTCCGGGCGGCGGGGCGCCGTGCCGCTGCGCGAAGTAGTCGACGTAGGCGTGCACGGCGCTCGGCAGGGTCGCGAAGACGTGCTGCTCGCCGATGCGCTCGGTGAAGCCGACGCGGGCCAGGTCGGCGGCCAGTTCGTGCTTGACGCGGGCCAGCGCGAAGGTCACCCAGCGCTCGGCGAGCGCGGCGCGCAGGCTCTCCAGGGCGTCCAGGGCGGTGAGGTCGATCTCGTTGATGGCCTCGGCGTTGAGCACGAACCACTCGGGCTCACCCTCGCCCTCTTCCAGAGCCTCCAGCGCGCGTCGCCGGAAGTTGTCGGCGTTGGCGAAGAACAGGGGGCTGTCGTAGCGGTAGACGACCAGACCCTGCACCTGTCGGGCGGTCGGGTAGTCGTCGATGTCGTGCATTCCGGCCCGGCCCGGCACATAACCGAGCACCCCGTCGTGCGGATCGCCGATGCGCCGCAGCAGATCGATCACCGACAGCACGACGGCGATGCCGATGCCCAGGAGCACGTCGAAGACGACGACGCCGACCGCCGTCGCGACGGCGAGCATCAGCTCGCTGAGCCGGAACCGGGCCAGGCGACGCAGCTCGGCCACGTCGACGAGCCGCAGCCCGGCGTAGACCACCACGGCGCCGAGGGCCGCGGTGGGGAAGGCGGCGAGCACCGCGCCGCCGAAGAACATCGCCAGCACCACCACGACGACCGCCGCCAGCGAATACAGCTGGGTGCGGCTGCCCATCGAATCGCCCAGCACGGCCCGGCTGCCGGAGCTGCTCACCGGGAAGCCGTGGGTCAGGCCGGCCGCGAGGTTCGCGACGCCCAGGGCGGTGAACTCGGTGTTGGCGTCGATCCGCTCCTTACGTCGCTCGGCGAGCCCGCGCCCGGTCAGCACGTTGTCGCTGTAGCCGACGACCGCCAGGCCCAGCGCGGCCGGGACGAGCGGGCCGAGGTCGATCCCGGTGAGGTCCGGCAAGCGAGGCGTCGGGAGCCCGACGGGAATCGTGCCCACCGTGCGCAGGCCCGCCTCACGCAGCGGCGTCCACGCGACCGCCGCCGCGCAGGCGAGCATGACCACGAGCGGTCCGGGCGCCAGCGGGACGATGCGGCGCAGCGCGATGAGCGAGACCAGGGCGGCCCCGGCCAACAGCGCCGTCGGGAGGTGGACCTGGCCGAGGTGGGTCGCGGTGTCGGCGATCTGTCCGAGCGCCCCCTGCGCGCCCACCCGGCGGCCGGTCACCTTGCCCAGCTGACTCGCGATCATCAGGACCGCGATCCCGGCCAGGTAGCCGATCAGGACCGGCCGGGACAGCAGTCCGGCGAGAAACCCCAGCCGGGCCACTCCGCCGAGCACGCAGAAGACGCCGACCAGCAGCGCCAGCGCGGCGGCCACATCCGCCCGCCGGTCGCCGGGCCCGGTCCCCGCGACGGCGGCCAGCGCCACGGCGGTCATCAGCGCCGTGGTGGATTCCGGGCCCACCGAGAGCTGGCGGGAGGTGCCGACGAACGCATAGACGATCATCGGGCCGAGGCAGGCCCACAGGCCCATCACCGGGGGTAGCCCCGCGACCTCGGCGTACGCCATCACCTGCGGGATCAGGTACGCCGCGACGGTGAGCCCGGCGAGCAGGTCGCCGCGCAGCCAGCCCCGGCGGTAGTGCCGCAGCACCAGGTAGCCGGGCAGGTAGCGCTCCACGGGACGACGCCCGTCCCGCACGCGATGCGCCCGGCCGCGTGTCGCGATCACGTCCCGCCATGCCATAGGGCGACGGTACGCGCGCCGGTTCAGATCACGCCGAAGGCGAGCATCGCGTCGGCGACCTGGGTGAACCCGGCGATGTTGGCGCCGGCCACGTAGTCGCCGGGCATGCCGTATTCCTCGGCGGTCATCATGCAGCTGCCGAAGATGTTCTGCATGATCTCCTTCAGCCGGGCGTCCGCGTATTCGAACGACCAGCTGTCCCGCGAGGCGTTCTGCTGCATTTCCAGCCCGGAGGTGGCCACGCCGCCGGCGTTTGCGGCCTTGCCGGGGGCGAACTTGACGCCCGCCTCCCGCAGCGCCCGGGTCGCCGAGGGGGTGGTCGGCATGTTGGCGCCTTCGGCGACGACGCGGCAGCCGTTCTTGACCAGCTCGCGGGCCCCCTCGTCGCCGAGTTCGTTCTGGGTGGCGCACGGCAGCGCGACGTCGCAGGGCACGCTCCAGATCTCGCCGTCGCTGACGTGGCGCGCCCCTCGCTCCTGGGCGTAGTCGCTCATCCGGCCGCGACGGACCTCCTTGATGTCCTTGACGAGTTCCACGTCGAAACCGCCCTCGTCCACGACGTACCCCGCCGAGTCCGACATGGCCACCACCGTGCCGCCCAACTCGATGACCTTCTCCGCGGCATAGATCGCGACATTGCCCGAACCGGACACGACGACGCGCTTGCCGTCGAAGCCGGTGTGCTCGGCCTTGAGCATCTCGTCGGCGAAGTAGACCAGCCCGTAGCCGGTGGCCTCCTTGCGGACCTGGGAACCACCCCAGGTCAGGCCCTTGCCCGTGATGACGCCGGCCTCGTAACGGTTGGTGATGCGCTTGTACTGCCCGAACAGATAGCCGATCTCCCGGCCGCCGACGCCGATGTCGCCCGCCGGCACGTCGGTGTATTCGCCGAGGTGTCGGTAGAGCTCGGTCATGAAGGACTGGCAGAACCGCATCACCTCGGCGTCGGACTTGCCCTTGGGGTCGAAGTCGGAGCCGCCCTTGCCGCCGCCGATCGGCAGGCCGGTGAGGGCGTTCTTGAAGATCTGCTCGAAGCCGAGGAACTTGATGATGCCGAGGTAGACGCTCGGGTGGAAGCGCAGGCCACCCTTGTAGGGCCCGAGCGCCGAGTTGAACTCGACTCGGAATCCCCGGTTGATCTGCACGCCGCCCTGGTCGTCGAGCCAGGGCACCCGGAAGATGATCTGCCGCTCCGGCTCGCAGATCCGCTCGATGATCGAGGCCTGCACATATTCGGGCCGCTTGTCCACCACCGGGTTGAGGCTCTCCAGCACCTCGAGGACGGCCTGATGGAACTCTCGCTCACCCCCGTTGCGACGCAGAACGGTCTCGTAGACGGGTTCCAGGCGCGGGTGGAGCGGGGACATCGGCAGACCTCCAAAGAAACCAGGGCTTCGTTCAGCACCAACCTATGCCGCTCGCCCGCCCCGCGGGCGCCAGGGTCACGGTGAGCCGGTGCGCGCGGCGGCCGCGATCGGCCAATCCGGCAGCCGGGGGCGGCCCGGCCGGGCAGACTCGGGGAAGAGCGACGACGAGGGAAAAGGACGCCGAAAGACCCTGACACCCAACGAGCCGCAGAGTTACCATGACTTTGGCGAAAGGAGCACTGACATGGCGCTTGCGAAGCGACTTGAGAACCTGGGCACCGAGACGGCGTTTGCGGTCTCGGCGACGGCGGCCGATTGGGCCTCCCGGGGCAACACCGTCTACCCGTTCCACCTCGGAGACATCGACCTCGCGACCCCCGCGAACATCGTCGAGGCGATGACGAAGGCCATCGCCGACGGCAAGACCGGCTACTGCCCCGGCCCGGGCATCCCGGCGCTGCGCGAGGCGCTGGCCGCGGACATCAACGGTCTGCGCGGCACCGACTACACCGCGGAGAACGTCATCGTGCAGCCCGGCGGCAAGCCGGTCATCACCAAGTTCCTGCAGGCCGTGATGGATCCGGGCGACGAGGTGCTGTTCCCCAACCCCGGCTTCCCGATCTACGAGAGCCAGATCGAATACCTCGGCGGGGTCGGCCTGCCCTACGGCTATGTGCCCACCGAGACCGGGTTCGCCCTGGACTTCGACCGGATCCGCTCGCTGGTGACGCCGAAGACCAAGGCGATCATCTACAACGACCTGCAGAACCCGATCAGCGCCGAGTCCACCGACGCCGAGCGCGAAGAGGTCGCACGCTTCGCCCTCGAGAACGACCTGTGGGTGCTCTCCGACGAGGCCTACTTCGAGACCCGCTACTCGGGCCAGAGCAAGTCCATCACCAGCATCGACGGGATGAAGGACCGCACCGTCATCCTGTACACCTTCTCCAAGAAGTTCGCCATGACGGGCTGGCGGCTCGGCGCCGCCATCGCGCCCGCGCAGGTCGCGAAATACATCTCGACGATGAACACCAACAACGAGTCGTGCACGACGCACTTCGTGCAGTACGGCGGGGTCGCCGGGCTGACCGAGGACCAGGGCGAGGTGCACCGCATTCTGGACGTGCTCAAGGGTCGCCGGGACGCCGCGTACGACGCGCTGGTGGCGATCCCCGGCGTCAAGCTGGCCCGGCCCGAGTCGACGTTCTACCTGTTCCCGGACGTCACCGAGACGATGCAGCGCATCGGCATCGACGACCTGGCCGCGTTCGCCGAGGGCGCCCTGCACAACACCGGGTGCTCGTTCTGCACCCGCAACCACTTCGGCCGCCCGCTGCCCGGTGAGGACCGCAAGTTCATCCGGATCGCCTACTCGGGCATCTCGGCCGAGCGCATCGCCGAGGGCCTGGGCAAGCTCAAGGACTGGGTCGAGTCGCGATGAGCACCATTCTGGTGACCGGCCGGTTGCCGCACCCGGCGATCGACGCGCTGAGCAAGGCGCATGAGATCGACTACCGCGAGACCGACGGCCCGATCCCACGCAAGGAGCTGCTGCAGCGGGTCGCGGGCAAGGATGCGATGGTCTGCCTGCTCACCGAGAAGGTGGACGCCGAGCTGCTCGCTGCCGCGGGGCCGCAGCTCAAGATCGTGGCCAATGTGGCGGTCGGCTTCAACAACATCGACGTCGCGGCCTGCGACGGCGCCGGTGTGGTGGCGACCAACACGCCCCGGGTGCTCACCGAGGCGACGGCAGACCTGGCGTTCGGCTCGATCCTGATGGTTACCCGGCGGCTCTCCGAGGCCGAGCGGGTCATCCGGACCGGACAGACCTGGCAGTGGGGCATGTTCTTCATGCTCGGTACGGGTCTGCAGGGCAAGACCCTGGGAGTGCTGGGCATGGGCGCGATCGGCCAGGCCGTGGCGCGCCGGGCTAAGGCATTCGGCATGGTCATCGAGTACTCGGACGAGCGCGAGCTGGACCCCGCCGTCGCGGCGGAGCTCGGCGCGCGTCGCGTGGACCAGGACGAGCTGCTCCGCACCGCCGACGTGATCACGCTGCACGCCCCGCTGACGCCGGCGACCCAGCACCTGATCGACGACAAGGCGCTGGCGATGATGAAGTCGTCGGCCTACCTGATCAACACCTCTCGGGGTCCGGTCGTCGACGAGGCGGCGTTGGCCAAGGCCTTGGCGACCGGGCAGATCGCGGGTGCTGCGCTGGACGTGTTCGAGAACGAACCGCAGGTCAACGCCGAGCTCCTCAAGACCGACCGGGCCGTGCTGCTGCCGCACATCGGCTCGGCCACGGTCGAGACGCGCACGGCGATGGCCGAACTCGCGGCCGAGAACGTCCTGGCGGTGCTCGGTGGACGGCCGGCGCTCACCCCGGTGACGCAGAAGGCGCAGGTGTGAGCCAACCGTGAGCTGGGCGGGTCGGCCTCGGCGGAATGCCGGGCCGACCGCTCAGCGGGCCGACCGCTCAGCGGACGGCCCTCGGCGGCAGTCGGGCCGACGCGTCAGCGGGACGGCCGCCAGAGCATGAGTGCCTGAGAGTCGCCGGCCCGCCGGGGCCGCTGCCCCGGACGCACCGCGACGACGTCGCCGTGTCGGCCCGCGGCGAACACCCGCTGCCCGGCGCCGAGCAGCCCGGCCGCACGGGCGAGCTGCGATTCGAGATCCGCGACCCGGTGCCGCAGGCGCTCGATCTCATCGGTCAGCGCCATGATGCGCGAAATGCCGGCGAGGCTGACCCCCTCGTCCTGGGAGAGCCGCTGCACCTCCCGCAGCTTGGTGACGTCATAACTGCTGTAGCGGCGCCCGCCGCCACGGGTGCGATGCGGGGTGACGATGCCCAGCCGGTCGTATTGCCGCAGGGTCTGGGCGTGCATCCCGGCCAGCTGCGCGGCGACCGAGATCACGAACACGGGGGCGTGCTCGTCGTGGACGTACGTCACGTCCCCCGCGAACCCACCCTGGTCGGCCGCCATGTCAGTCCGTCCTCGCCTTGCGGGTCAACTCCTCGCGGGGGTCGTACCCGGCGTCCAGCCGCTGCAGCGTTTCCACCGCGTCGCGAGCCTCGTCGGAAAGCCGTTGCGGGACGACGACCTGGACCTTGGCGAGCAGGTCACCCGACGTACCGTCCTTGCGGTGCACCCCGCGCTCCTTGACGCGCAGCACGCGCCCGGAGGGGGTGCCCGGCGCGATCCGGACCTTGACCGATCCGCCGTCGAGCGTCGGCACCGGCACGGCCGCGCCGAGCGCCGCCTCGGCGAACGTCACGGGCAGGTCGAGCAGCAGGTTGTCACCCTCGCGGGTGAACACGGCGTGCGGCCGCACGGTGATCTTGAGGAGCAGGTCGCCCGGTTCGCTGGAGATGCCGGTGGGCGGCTCGCCCTTGCCGCGCAGCCGGATGGTCGCGCCGTCCTTGACGCCGGCGGGGATCCGGGCGGTGATCGTCTTGCCGCCGACCCCGCTGATCGTCACGGTGTCGCCCGCGACGGCCTGCGTGAACGACAGGGTCGCGGTGGCGTGCAGGTCGCGGCTCTTGCGCGGCCCGCGGCGCGGACCGGTCTGCGTCGTACCCCCCGCCCCCGGATAGAAGCCGCCGCCGGGACCCGAGCCGCCCGGGGCGCCGCCGAACCCGCCGGCCGCGCCGAACATGCCGAGCAGGTCGTCGAGGTCGGGAGCCTCCTGGGAGGTGGTGCCGCCGAAGCCGCCGCGGCCCCTGGAGTAGCGCGGGTTGCCCTGGGCGCCGGCTCCGCCGAAGAACTGGCTGAACACGTCCTCGAAGCCGGCACCGCCGCCGGCACCGCCGGCCCCCGCGGTGAACCGTGCGCCGCCCCGAGACATCGCGCGCACCGCGTCGTACTGCTTGCGCTGCTCCACATCCGACAGGACCGCGTAGGCCTCGCCGATCTCCTTGAAGCGCTGCTCGGCGCCGGTGTCCCCGGGGTTGGCGTCGGGGTGCAAGTCACGGGCGAGCTTGCGGTAGCGCTTCTTGATCTCCTTGGGGTCGGCGTCGGAGGGTACGCCGAGAATGGAGTAAAAATCCTTCTCGAACCAGTCCTGACTGGCCATCTCGCCTCCTTCGCTGCCTATCGGATGATCGTTGCTGACGCGCCGGCCGCCGGCGCATCACCGCTGGTGGAACCGACGTGGCGGGAGAATTGTTCCGTACGTCGGGGGCCGGGTCGGCGCCGGCCGGGGTCGGGGGGCCGCCACCTCACGCGGGGTCGGCCACCGAGACCATGGCGGGGCGGACGATCCGCTCGCCGAGGCGATAACCGGGCTGCATGATCTGCACGACGGTCAGCTCGGTGGTGCCGGGCGCGAGTTCGGCCTGCACGTGCATGACGGCCTCGTGCACGGTGGGGTCGAAGGTCTGCCCGGGCTCGCCGTACCGCTCCACGCCGTACCGGCCGAGGATGACCTCGAGCTTCTCCGCGATCTTGGCGAACGGGCCGGCCTCCAGCTCGCCGTGCTGGCGAGCCAGGTGGATCTCGTCCAGGACCGGCAGCAGCGCCTCGATGACGCCCGCGATGGCCCGCTCGGACTCCAGCGCGCGGTCCCGGTCGACGCGGCGCTTGTAGTTGACATATTCGGCCTGCAGACGCTGCAGGTCCGCGAGCCGTTCGGCCGCCAACTGGGCGTCGCCGCCCGGTTCGCCGGAGCCGTAGGGGTCGGCGGATCCGTGCGGGTCGGCGGAGCCGGGCGGGGCCGTGTCGGCGCTGGACTCGATGAACTCGGGAGCTTGCTCGGTCGAGGCGGCTGTGGCGGCGCTGTCATCGCCCGCCGGCGGGGTCGCCTCGGTGTTCGCCTCCGGGTCGAGGCCCGGCCCGGCGTCCGCGCTCTGCGGCGCGGTGGCCTTGGACTCACCGCCTGTGCTGGCCTGGACGTCTTCGTACGCGCCACGGCCGGCCGCCTGCTGGGCCGGGGTGGGGTTCTCGCTCATCGCCTTCTCTCCTTGCCGGATCGCGGCTGTTGTCCATGTGGCCCGGCGGGGCCGTCCTCGTGGGGACGGCCCCGCCGGCTCGGGATCCACGATCCCGGATCAGGTCACCTCGCGCTGGGCGAGGTCACTTCTTGGGCTCGTCGTCGTCGACGACCTCGGCGTCCACGACGTCGTCGTCGCCGGCCGATGCGGCACCGGCCGCGGCACCAGCGGCGGCACCAGCGGCACCGGCGCCCGCGGCTCCACCGGGGAAGCCAGCGCCGTCGGCGCCGGGCGCACCGGCGGCCTGCTCGGCCTGAGCGGCCGCGTAGATCGCCGAGCCCATCTTCTGGGATTCCTCGTTGAGCGTGGTCACCTTGGCGTTGAGCTCCTCGACGCTCGGGGCGTCGTCACCGGTCTTGGCCAGGGCCGCCTTGAGGTCGGCCAGGGCGTCGTCGACCGGCTTGCGGGTCTCGGCGGGAACCTTGTCACCGGAGTCGGCCAGGAACTTCTCCGTGGAGTAGGCGAGCTGCTCGGCGGTGTTGCGAGCCTCGGCCTCCTCGCGGCGCTTCTTGTCCTCCTCGGCGTGCTGCTCGGCCTCGCGGACCATCCGGTCGATCTCCTCCTTGGGCAGCGCGCTGCCGCCGGAGATCGTCATCGACTGCTCCTTGCCCGTGCCGCGGTCCTTGGCGGAGACGTGCACGATGCCGTTGGCGTCGATGTCGAAGGTGACCTCGATCTGCGGGATCCCGCGCGGGGCCGGCGCGATGCCGGTCAGCTCGAAGGTGCCCAGCGGCTTGTTGGCCGCGGCCAGCTCGCGCTCGCCCTGGAAGACCTGGATGAGCACCGACGGCTGGTTGTCCTCGGCCGTGGTGAACACCTCGGACCGCTTGGTCGGGATGGCCGTGTTGCGCTCGATGAGCTTGGTCATCAGGCCGCCCTTGGTCTCGATGCCCAGGGACAGCGGCGTGACGTCGATGAGCAGGACGTCCTTGCGCTCGCCCTTGAGGACGCCGGCCTGCAGCGAGGCGCCGATCGCGACGACCTCGTCCGGGTTGACGCCCTTGTTGGGCTCCTTGCCGCCGGTGAGCTTCTTGACCAGCTCGGTCACGGCCGGCATGCGGGTCGAGCCGCCGACGAGCACGACGTGGTCAATGTTCGACAGCGAGATCCCGGCGTCCTTGATGACCTGCTCGAACGGGGCCTTGCAGCGGTCCAGGAGATCCTGGGTCATCTGCTCGAACTGCACCCGGGTGAGCGTCTCATCGAGGTGGATGGGGCCGTTCTCGGACATGGACAGGTATTGCAGCGAGATGTTCGTGCTGGTCGAGGAGGAGAGCTCCTTCTTGGCCTGCTCCGCCGCGTCCCGCAGGCGCTGCATGGCGATCTTGTCGTTCGCCAGGTCGACGCCGGTCTGGTTCTTCACCGTGGTCAGCAGGTGCTTGACGATGCGGTCGTCCCAGTCGTCGCCGCCGAGCCGGTTGTCGCCGTGGGTCGCGCGGACCTGGATCGTGGAGAAGCCGTCCTCGGGGTCCTTGCCGACCTCCAGGAGGGACACGTCGAAGGTGCCGCCACCGAGGTCGAAGACCAGGATGAGCTCGTCCTCCTTGCCCTTGTCCAGGCCGTAGGCCAGCGCGGCCGCGGTCGGCTCGTTGACGATGCGCAGCACGTTGAGGCCCGCGATCTCGCCGGCCTCCTTGGTGGCCTGGCGCTCGGCGTCGTCGAAGTACGCCGGAACGGTGATGACGGCGTCCGTGACGGGCTCGCCGAGATAGGACTCCGCGTCGCGCTTGAGCTTCTGCAGGACGCGGGCGCTGATCTCCTGCGCCGTGTACTTCTTGCCGTCGATGTCCGGGCTGCCCCAGCCGGTGCCCATGTGCCGCTTGACGGAGCGGATGGTGCGGTCGACGTTGGTGACGGCCTGGCGCTTGGCGATCTCGCCGACGAGCACCTCGCCGTTCTTGCTGAACGCGACGACGGACGGCGTGGTCCGGCCGCCCTCCGCGTTCGCGATGATGGTCGGCTCGTTGCCCTCCAGGACGGAAACGGCCGAGTTGGTGGTGCCGAGGTCGATGCCTACTGCACGGGCCATGAATGCTGCTCCTCACAGGCTGTGGTCGGTGGTCGGGCCCTGCGGGCGGGACGCCACTCGCTCGGGGCTCTCGGGACCCGAACGAGAGGCATCACGCCCGGCAGCGCCGAACGCGAGGTCGAGACTCAATCTCCGGGGCGCCCCGGGCCCTTGTCAAACCCGGACTCACCGAAGTTGAGTTCATCAGACTCAACCTGCACCAGGGGGAAGTTGTTCCCAGCAACATGTGACCTACGCCACAATGGTCGGGGTCAAGCCGGCCGCGTTTGCCTGACGAGCCGCGGTGCCGCGCCGGCCGTACTGGTCGACGAAGCCGATCGCGCTACCCAAGGTGTGACTCACTGCTGATGCTCAGGCGGGCACCTCGATGGCACAGCGCGGGCCGGCGGCGGTTGCCAGTCGCCGATCGTGAGCGACACTGGGGACGCCGGGCCGTAGAGCCGACCGGCCGCTCTGCGCCTTAACTACTCGACCTGCGAGGGGTCGGACGTACGACCCCTTGCCGTTCTGGGTGTCCATTAGGGGAGCTTGCGCTGGTTCTGGCCGCGCAGAAGGAAGGCGCCCCCACCGATGAGCACGGCTGCACCTACCCCGGCGAGGACGTACAGGATGTTGTGATCGTTCGTCTGGGGCTCGTCGGTCCTCGGCGCTGCCAGTTCCGAGTCGGGCTCGTTGCACTTCATGGTGGCACCGGTCGACGTGGGTGCATCTGATGTGCTCGTGTTACCAACGGTGAAGCAGATCTCGCCCGCGATGGGGTGGGCGTCCTTGCTGGTCACCTTGTAGCGGACGGTGATCTTTCCGGTTCCGAGGTCGTCGCTGAGTGGGACGGTGACCCGTGGCCCCTGGGTCGTCGGCGTGACCGTACGCAGTTCTCCGTCGGCCCCGACGACGACCGCTTGACTGAACTGGTCCATGATGTCCTCGCTGAAGGTGAACTCGGCAGCGGCCGGCATCGTGGCGAGTTGGGCGCCGTCAGCGGGAGTGGAGGACATGAGCTGCGAGTGGGCGTAGGCCGGCGTCCATCCCGCGTAGGTGGACAAGATGGCCATGGACAGCCCGAGCGCCAGTGCGAGCAGCGTGAGGAGCCGAACAGCCCAGTGAGACACAAGAACCTACCGAGAGTGGCTGTGAGCGCGGGTCTTCATCGTCTCAGGTCTGCCCGATCGCCTGGCTCTTGGCGAATCCCCAAGCCGACCGCGCGCCGACAGCGGATGCCAGCACCCAACGACACCGGAACTCGTCCTGAACGCGATCCGCGAAGAATTGGACAAACGCGCTACCAAAGGCGTGACCCACTTCTGATGCTCAGGCGGGCACCTCGATGGCACAGCGCGGGCCGGCGGCGGTTGCCAGTCGCCGATCGAGCGTCAGCAGGGTGGCGTCCAGGATCTCGGCCAACGCGACGTACGTGGCATCCCACCCCCGCACCCCATGGCGCAGCTCCCAGGCACGAGCGAGCAGCGCTCGATGCCCGAACCGCTCCCCGGGCCAGGTGCGCAAGTCGTCCACGGCGAGCGCGGCCAGCGTCTCGTCGATGCTGCCCGCCAGGTAGTCGCGGCGGATCAGCCCGAACACCTCGACATCGACGATGTGGGGTGCCGCCTGACCGGGCTCGGCCACCAGTCGATCACGGATGATTTCGGCCCGAGGCGTGTCGATGATCACCTCGTAGAGACAGGACGCGTCGACGACGATCACGCGGGCCAGTTCCCGCGCAACTCGTCCAACGCCTCGAGTGTGTCGCGCGGCGAACGGGCACCTGATCTACGGCGGGTACGGTCCAGCCACTCCGCGACCGTGGGCCGGGCCGCCAGCCGCTCCGCCTCTTTGCGCAGATACTCGGGGACGGACAGGCCGGCCTCGGCGGCACGACGCGCCAGCGCCTCATACACGTCGTCGTCGACGTCACGTATCTGAATCGTCTTCGGCATGTTCGCACTTTAACATGCAGAAGTGCATGCGCTCCTTCATCTCGGCACCGGGGGCGCACACCCCGCTTCGCGACCATGCGAACGCAGTTGGCCTCTGCGGGCAAGACATCGACGTGACTCACGAGGCCCCTGCGAAACGCGCTCCGTGCCTCACGGAGCAATGCCCGCATAACGGTTCTGGCGAGAGTGTGGGCTCTCACCGTCGAGAAGATCGTCCGCGGTCCGCGCGAGGCATTGGCCGGTCGGCGAGTGAGCCGCGCAGTCGGGGGTGGGGCTCAGGCGTAATAGCTGCGCGTCGGGTGGCTGCGCAGGTAGTCCCGCGCCTGTTCGCTCTGCCGGGCCGCGCGGTCGGCGACCGCGGCGAGCAGTGCGTCGTTGATCGGCGCTCCGTCGCGTTGGAACCCCCGCAGGACCGTCATGATGTCGCCGCCGCCCCGGGACTCCGCTTCCCGGGCCTGAGCGAGGAAGACCGCCGCCATGGGCATGAGACCAGCGCTGGGCGGCCGTGCCAGCTCGTACCCGTACGCGCCCTCGACGGCGCGGATATCGCTCTCGGACAGGGCGTCGACATTGCCGAACGGACGCTGCAACGGCGGGCGATGCTCGGCGGTCGCCGCGCGATTGTTGCGCGTCACGATGGCCCGAATGGCGTCGTCGCCGCTCACTGCAGGAATGCCCATGGTGCTCCTCACCCGCCATTGCTGTCCTGCTCCCCATCGCCCTGTGCCGACCAGTCCTGAGACCGGATCCACCGCATGGGGGTTGATGGATGGGCGAGCCATAGACGAGGCGGCCTCTTGAACCGCTCACCCGCCCCGCTGTGAGCCGCGGCTCAGAACGCGTGCCGCAGCAGGTCGTCGTACAGCTCGTCCGGATCGGCCGCGAGCCCACGAGCGGTGAACCAGCGGCACACATTGGTGCAATCGCGCCGCAGGTACTCGAAGCCGCGATCATGCCCGGTCAGGCTGAGGATCTGCGGCAGGTCGATGATGACCAACCGGGGACCGGCAGCAAGGATGTTGTACGGCGACAGGTCCCCGTGCACCCAGCCGTCCTGGGTGAGGATCGCCATGGCCTCGCGCAACTGCTCGAAGTAGTCGGCCAGCAGGGCCTCGTCCGGCCGAGTCTGGGCCAGCCGCGGGGCGGTCTGCCCGTCATGGCTGATCCACTCCATCATCAGTTCGGTGCCGTCGATCTGCACCGGGGCCGCTGAGCTGCTGAAGGCACGAGAACTCCAGGGACAGAGAAGGATCGGGAACGGCCATGGGCAGGCCGACAACGGGTTGCGTCATGTCACCTCTCCTTTGCTCTGGCGGAGCCGGGCGGTGGCGCCCGGCCAGGCCATGATGCGATGCCATCAGCGCGTGCGGCAACGGGTCTTGCCGTACGGCGGTCGTCGGCTAACGCCGGGCGACAGCATCACCGGCGGGCAACGCAGCGGCGGGCTGGCTCTGCCGAGGATTAACTGCGGCGAAAGGCGGTGCCCGCAGCGCCTTTCGCCGCAGTTAACGAGGGATTCGCCCTGCCCGGCACGAGGGTCAGCCGGCCGCACCGCTTCGGACCCATGGTTCTCATCCGGATCGACACCTGGGTCTTGACCCATGACGCCACAGACTTCGATCCATTTGATCGTTGCGAGGACACGGTGACCATCTGCCTCGCACTCCCCGGAACCCTCCACGACGTTCGGGAACGATCGACTGCCGGCGAACGCTCCCGCTGCACGGGATCCCAAACCTCCGCCCCGATAAGCACTAGACCGAATACCTACGCCACGTGAACGCCCTTCGATCGTCGACACAAGGCGGGCTGAACGGGCGCCATGCGCCAAACGGGGTCGACGCCGCCCACCCTCGGGCGCACCCCATCGCCGGCAGGGCCATGCCGTTCTTGATTCGGTTGTGATGGTTGTGACCTGGGCGTTATGCGATCAGTTCGAGGAAGCGGTGCGGGTCGCGGAAGATGGCGCGGGTGGCGGCGGCGATGTTGTCGGCTCCGGCG